>CAKOXV010000007.1 GCA_934130355.1 uncultured Clostridia bacterium | reverse complement strand
TATTTTTATATTTTTTGTCTGTTGCTTGGTACATTTATTATCTTAACACTCTTGTCGTTTTTTGTCAATACATTTTTAAACTTTTTTTAATATTTTTATTTCTGCATATGTGTTTTACATATTATTATATTGTTATATAAATTAAACCTCTCTCATTATATTCTTTATATTATAATAAGAAAGGTTTTTCATTTTTTTATTTTTTTGGTTTATTCCAAGAAATATAATCACATGATTTAGGATTATTTTCACATATATAATATTTCTTTTTGTTTTTTGCTTTTCTAACTTGTACTGTAGCTCCACATTTTGGACATGGTACATCAATTGTTTCTACAATAGGTTTAGTATTTTTACACTCTGGATATCCAGGACATGCTAAGAACTTACCAAACTTACCATATTTATATACCATCATCCTTCCACATTTATCGCATTTAACATCTGAAACTTCTTCAACCAATTCTACATGTTCTAGTTCTTTTTCGACTCTTTCTACATTTTCTTCAAAAGGTGTATAGAAATCTGATATTACTTTTCTCCAGTTTTCTTTTCCTTCTGCTATACTGTCAAATTGATTTTCTATATTAGCAGTAAATTCTACATTTATTATATTTGTAAAGTTTTCTGTTAATAATTTGTTTGTTATTTTTCCAAGCTCAGTTGGTACTAATTGTTTTTGTTGTTTTTCTATATATCTTCTTTCCAATATTGTTGTTATTGTTGGTGAATATGTACTTGGTCTTCCTATTCCTTTTTCTTCTAGTGCTTTTACAAGACTTGCTTCTGTATATCTTGCTGGTGGTTCTGTAAAGCTTTGCTTTGGCTCAATACTTTGTTTTTTTACTTCTTGATTTATTTCTAATTCCGGAAGCACGCCTTCTTCATCTTCCTGTTTATCATCTGTTCCTTCTACATATAATGTCATAAAACCTTTAAATTTTAGATTTTGCCCATTTGCCTTAAACTTATAATTATTAGCATCTATTGTTACAGCCATTGTGTCATATACTGCTGCTGCCATTTGGCTTGCCATAAATCTATTGTATATTAGTTTATATAATTTGTATTGATCCTTTGTTAATGAATCTTTAATTTTATCTGGCTCTAAATCTGCATAAGTTGGTCTTATGCCTTCATGCGCATCTTGTGCTTCTTTATTTGTCCTGTAATATCTATTTTCATAATAGTTTTCACCATATTCTTTTAATATGTAAGATTTTGCTGCAGCTCGTGCTTCTTCAGAAATTCTTGTAGAGTCTGTTCTCATATATGTTATTAATCCTACTGTTCCTTTTTCAGGAATCTTTACGCCTTCATATAATCCTTGAGCAATTGACATTGTCTTTTTTAAGGTGAATCCTAATTTTCTTGAAGCCTCTTGTTGCATTGTACTTGTTGTAAATGGTGGTGCTGGTGTCCTTTTCTTTTCTCCTCTTTTTATGTCTTCAACTATATATTTTGCTTTTTCAATTTCTTCAAGTATTTTATCAACTTCTTCTTTATTATGTAGTTCTATTTTTTTATTTCCTTTTCCATAGAACTTAGCTTCAAATGTTTTCTTTGTTTTTTCTTCTAATAATTTAGCATATATATTCCAATATTCTTCTGGAATAAAGTTTTCAATTTCCTCTTCTCTGTCTACAATTAGTTTTACTGCAACTGATTGTACTCTTCCTGCTGATAGTCCTCTTCTTACTTTTTTCCACAATACAGGACTTATTTTGTATCCTACTATTCTGTCTAAAACTCTTCTTGCTTGTTGTGCATCAACTAAATTAATATCTATATCTCTTGGTTCTTTAATTGCTTTTTGTACTGCTGTTTTTGTTATTTCATTAAATGTTACTCTTGTGACTTTTGATGCATCCACATCTAAAATCTTTGACAAGTGCCATGCAATTGCTTCTCCTTCACGGTCAGGGTCAGTTGCAAGATATACTTTTTTCGCATCTTTTGCTTCTTTTTTTAATTCTTTTATTAAATCGCCCTTTCCTCTGATGTTAATATATTCTGGTTCGAAATTTTTTTCTACATTAATTCCTAGCTTTGATTTTGGTAAATCTCTAATGTGTCCCATAGAAGCTGTTACTTTTGTGTTTCCACCAAGAAATTTTTTTATTGTGTTTGCTTTTGCTGGTGATTCTACTATTATTAATTTATCTGTCATATTTAATATCATTCCTTTCTCAAGGCACAAATCTTGTTATATTCTTATGTATTGTAGCTCATTTTTTTCTTTTTGGCAATAGCCTGCATATTTTTTATTTCTAAAATCACATCCTCAAGACACACTGGTGTAACTTCATTTTCTTTAATTACATCTAAAATCTCTGTTATTTCTTTTTCACTGTTTGTAATATGTTCAATCTTTTCTTGCTCAACTCCAATTTTATCTCTATATTCTGTTTTTATTACTTGTACCCCATATATTAATTTGTTTTCCTTTATTTTTTCTTCTTCGTTTGTTATTTTATAATATTCTACTTTTATTGGATAATTTATTCCCGCTTCTGCTAATCTGTCTCGGTTTATAAAAATGCTTCCAAAAAAGTTTTTCAATATTTTCACCCCTTCTTTTCTTTTGCAACTTTCAATTAACTATATTACTTTATTTTGGAAATTGCAAGGGCTTTTTGTCTTAATTTTTGAATATTTTCCGGCTTCTCGACACTCTTCTACATTTTCTCTTTTTACATTTATGATATAATTGTATTAATAAATTAGTCCGGATTTTTTTCAATAGTATTGGTAATTCTATTTTTCATTCTGATTATCAATACTAAAAAAGCACATCATTTTTTCAGATGTGCTTTTTTCTATTTATTTAACTTTTGTCTTACATATTCATACATTACAATTCCTGCTGCAACAGAAGCGTTTAAACTTTCTGTTTTTCCTAACATAGGAATTTTAGCTTTTTCATCAGCCATATCCTGTATTTCTTGAGAAACACCATTTGATTCATTTCCTATAACAAGTATTTTTTTATCAAATTCAATATCATATATACTATTATCTGTTTGTAATGATGTTACAACTAATTTAAAATGATGTTTTTTTATTGCTTTTATTGTTTCTTTTAAATCTTCTGATTCAATAATTTTAATTCTGAAAATTGCCCCCATTGTTGAGCGAACAACTTTAGAATTAAAAGCATCTGCCGTTCCTTTTGATACTATGATTTGATTTAATCCTATACTATCAACTGTTCTTAAAATCGTTCCAAGATTACCAGGATCTTGAACATCATCTAATATTACAATTATATCTTGAGCAAAGTCTATTTCATTATTATGTGTATCTTTTTCAATTATTGCCATAATTCCTTGTGGATTTGTTACTTGTGTAATTGATGCAAAAATCTTATCAGTTACATATATACATTCATATTTTGCAATTTCTAACATTATATTTGTTGGAATTTCATAAGTTCTAGTAGTATCTTCACATATAATTATTTTCTTTATTTTAGCATTTTCCTTAACAGCTTCTTCAATTAGTTTTACACCTTCTATAATGTACTCATTATTTTCATCTCTATATTTTTTGTCTTTTAACTTTTTTATATGTTTTACTAGTTCATTATCTTTACTTGATACTATTTGCATCTTCTCCTCCTTTTGCAGACAAACAAATTTGTTTTAAAAATTCTTCTACTTCTTTAAGCATTTTTATTTCAGTAGTACTTTCTAATGCTAATGTTATTTGTGGTTTTATTCCTTGTGTAAATTTTATTCTATTTCTATATATTTTTACTAGTTCATTTATGTTTATATTTATATTTCCTGGTTCAAAAATAGCTACAACAAAATTTTTCTTTCCTTGAAGTTTGCTTATTCTTAATTTATTACATAAATTCTTGATTCTTGCAATTTCAATTAAGTTCTCAATTTCTTTTGGCATGTTTCCAAATCTATCTATCATTTCATCTATTACATTTTGTATGTCTTCTTCATTTTTACACAATGCAATATTTTGATAAAATTCAATTTTTTGACTAGAATCTGAAATATATGTATCTGGAATATAACAAGTCGCATCTAAGTCTATTTGTACATCTATGTCTGGAGTAATTACTTCTCCTTGCATTTCTTTTACTACTTCATCTAGTAAATTACAATATGTATCATATCCAACTTGTTCTAAGTGTCCATGTTGAATTTCTCCTAGTAAACTTCCAGCTCCTCTTATCTCTAAGTCTCTCATTGCTATTTTAAATCCTGAACCGAATTCTGTAAATTCTTTAATAGCTTTTAATCTTTTATCTGCAATTTCTGATAATAATTTATCTCTTTTATATGTTATATAAGCATATCCTTGTCTATCTGATCTACCAACTCTTCCTCTTATTTGATATAGCTGAGCTAATCCCATTCTATCTGCATTTTCTACTATGATTGTATTTGCATTTGGAATGTCTATACCTGATTCTAATATTGTTGTACACACTAATATGTCTGTTTTTCCTTCTATAAACTCTTCCATAATGTTTTCAATTTCATTACCTGTCATTTGTCCATGTGCATATACAACTTTAGCTTCTGGTACAAGTCCCGCAATCTCGTCTGCTTTTTGCATTATTTTTTCCACATTATTAAATAAGTAAAATACTTGACCTTTTCTTTCTAATTCTTTTGTAATTGCTTCTCTAATTACTTCTTTATCATATTCTAGTACATAAGTCTGTACAGGCTTCCTATTATATGGTGGTTCATATATTACTGACATGTCTCTTACTCCAACAATTGACATGTGTAATGTACGTGGAATTGGAGTTGCTGTCATTGTTAATACATCAATATTTGTTTTATATTGTTTAATCTTTTCCTTTGCTTTTACTCCAAATCGATGCTCTTCATCTATTATTAATAAACCTAAATCTTTGAATTCTACGTCTTCACTTAAAATTCTATGAGTTCCAACAATTACATCTATTTCTCCGACTTTAATTTTCTTTATTATTTCTGCTTGTTCTTTCTTAGTTTTAAATCTGTTTAAAACTTCTACTCTTATTCCAAAACTACACATTCTGTCTCTAAATTCTTTGTACTGTTGCTCTGCTAATACTGTTGTTGGTGCCAAATATGCTACTTGCTTACCATCCATTACTGCTTTAAATGCTGCTCTTATCGCAACTTCTGTTTTTCCATATCCAACATCACCACACAATAATCTGTCCATTGGCTTATCTGTTTCCATATCTTTTTTTACTTCATCTATACATCTTAATTGGTCATCTGTTTCTTGATATGGAAAACTATCTTCAAATTGTAATTGCCATGGTGTATCTTTTGAAAAAGCATATCCTTTGGCTTTATTCCTTTTAGCATAAAGTTCTATTAATTCTTTTGCTACTTCTCTTAGGTTGTTCTTTACTCTTGCTTTGGTTTTCAACCATTCTTTTGTTCCTAATTTGTTTATTTTCAGTCCGCCTTCATCTCCACCAATGTATTTTCTTATACAATCAAGCTGATTTGTAGGAACATATAAAACATCATCACCATAATATTTTATTTTTATATAATCTTTTGTAGTTCCATCTGCTTTTATAGTATTTACTCCTATGAAAATTCCTATTCCATAATTTTTGTGTACTACATAATCTCCTACTTTTAAATCTGCAAATACTATTTTTTCTCCTTCTTTAAATGCTGATGTTTTATAAGTTTTTCTTTTTTCTCCTTCTATTAATTCTTGTGATGTTATTACTAATTGGTTTAAATCAAAACATTCAAATCCGGCAGATAATTTTCCAACAGATACTGTAACTAAGCTTTCATTATTTTTTATAATTATAGTTTGGTCAAGTTTTTCTTCATATTTGTTTATTATTTCATTTTCATTTAATAATGTACAAATCTTTTTGGCTTTTTCCTTAGTTTCTGCTAATATATAAATTTTCTTTTTCTCTTCTTGAGCTTTTAATAATTCTTTAAATAATATTTCTATTTCACTTTTATAAAAATTTTTTTCTTTATATACCCAATTGTATTTTTCTGCTTGTATTTTTACTTGAGTATCATATTTCTCTAAATATATTTTTTGCCTGTCTGAAATTTTTTCTTCAAATTCTTTTACATTAGAAATATTCTTTAATGCATCAGGTACTACTTTTCCCTTTTCTATTAAAAGTTTTATTACATTTTGAGTGTCTAAATTTACATTTTGAATTCTTTGAGATATTTTATTAATTTCGTCTAATGCTATTATGAAATTTGAAGATAAATATTCTAAAATAGTTTCTTGTTTTTCATAAAATGCATTTAAATATCTATCTATTTTACTTATATAGTTTCCATTTTTGATACTTTCTATGTCTTGGTTTACTTGTTCTTGAAGTTCGTCAGCATATATTGTATTTTTAATTCTACTAATTACTACATCTATGTTATCTTCTAATATATATTCACTTGCAGGATATACTGTAATTTCTTCTACATTTTCAGTTGACCTTTGACTTATTATATTAAAATATCTTATTGAATCAACTTCATCTCCCCAGAATTCAATTCTTATTCCCATTTTATCAGTAACAGATATATCAACAATTCCACCTCTTACACTGAATTGTCCTCTTCCATCTATTAAGTCATATCTTGCATATCCTAAATCTATCAATTTTTGTTTTATTTCTTCTAAATTACACTCTTGTCCAATTTTAAATTTTAGAATATTGTTATATAAAGATTTTTGACTAATATTTTTTTGAATAACCGCTTCTGCTGTTGTTACAACTATACCTGTTTTCATTTCTTTTATTTTGCTTAATGCTTCTATTCTTTCATAAGATAAGTCTTTGCTTTCTGCAACATAATCATAAACTACTATTTCTTTTTTAGGCAAAAATATTACTTTGTCTGTGAAATACTTTAAATCTTCAACTATTTTTTTAGCTTGAATTTCATTATATGTTATTATGCAAATTGGTTTTTTGACAAATTCTTTTGTTGCCGCAAGCATTTGCACCATTCCAACGTCTGTTAAGCCCGATATAGCTATCGGACTTTTTTGTTCTTCTATACTTTTTATATATTCACAGAATTTAGGGCTTTTGCCTAATTCTCCTAATATAGTGTTCATATTTATTCCTTTCTTAATATACATTTGCTTGAAAATTTATATATTACTATTGAATAAAGCCAAGACCTCCGACGAAGGCCCATGATATGTTTTGGCTATGAAATAGTCATATATAAATTTTTCAAGCAGATTTAATTATTAATGCTACATCTTAACTACTAACTTATTAAATTTTGAATTTATATAATTTACTAGTTTTGTCATGAACTCATTTGGTTCAATCTCTTTTTTAGCAACCATGTCTAATCCCTTTTCCCAACTTGCAGTTAATTTAGGATTAAGCATGTCTGGCATAGAATAATTTATAACATCATAAATTGTTTCCCCTTTTTTAGTAGGTGTTACAATCTGTGTTTTTGAATTTATTTCTATATATTTAATTTTCTCAAGTTTTTTTATTATTTCTCCTCTTGTAGCACTCGTTCCTATTCCAGCACCTTTTATTTGTTCTCTAAGTTCTTCATCTTCTATTAGTTTGCCTGCGTTCTCCATTGCTAGAATAATTGAACCAGAATTATATCTTGATGGTGGTGAAGTTTCTGCATCTTTTATTTCATAATTTTTTGTTTCTACTTCTTGTCCTTTTTTTAAATTTTTAAATACTTCTAAGTTGTTTTCTTCACTTAAATCATCTTTGTTTTCCACAGTTTGTTCCGAATCTGTGGATTGTTTATTTGAATTTTTATTTTTTAATACATTTAAATATCCTTGTTCAATACATACTTTTCCACTTGCATTAAAAGTCTCATTTTCAACTTGAACTGTTAAAGTTACTTTATTATATTCTGCTGGTGGATAAAATATTGCTATAAATCTTTTTACAATTACATTATATATGTTTTTTTGCAAGTCTGGCAATTTTTCAAAGTTTTCATATCCTTGTCCTGTTGGTATTATTGCATAGTGGTCTGTGATTTTACTGTCATTTACATATTTAGTTTTTAGTAAATTAGTTGAATATTTTTCTGTTACTATTTTGTTTAATAACATTTGAACTTCTTCATTTTTATATCCTTTTACTAAACCATTTAGATTTTTTGTTATTTCTTTTGCTACCGCACTTGATAAAACTCTTGCATCTGTTCTAGGATATGTTACTAACTTTTTTTCGTATAAATTTTGTATTATTTCTAATGTTTCATCTGGTTTTATTTTAAATCTTCTTGTACACTCATTTTGAAGTTCTGCTAAGTTAAATAATAAGGGGGCATTTTCCTTTTGTTTTGATTTTTTTAGTTCTGTTATAATTGCTTTTTTTCCTATTAAACTTGAGATGAATTGCTTAGCTTCTTCTTCTTTTTTAAATCCACTTTCATTATACAATTTAGGGCTTTCATACATTTTAGATTTTTCATTTACTTTCCATTCTGCTTTAAATGTTCCTTCTTGTTGACCAAATTCTCCTATTATTTTATAATATTTTGTCTTTTTAAAATTTCTTATTTCTCTTTCCCTTGATACTACCATTCCAAGCACACATGTCATTACTCTTCCTACTGATATTGAAGCTTTGTCTTCTTGAATTTGGCTTGCTACTTTTCTTCCATATATTATTGATAAAAGTCTTGAAAAATTAATTCCTATTAAATAATCTTCTTTTGCTCTTAAATATGCAGAATCTGATAAACTATCATATTCAGATTGGTCTTTAGCTTCTCTTATTCCTCTTTGAATTTCTTCTTCTGTTTGTGAATCTATCCATACTCTTTTTATTTTAGCATTTGGATTAGGCTTTGCCATCATAAACACTAGCCTTTGTATGTATTCTCCTTCTCTTCCAGAGTCACCTGCATTATATATTTCTTCTACATCTTCTCTTTGTAAAAGTCCTTTTACTATATTAAACTGTTTCTCCACTGCTGGTATTATTTCATATTTCCAATCTGTTGGAATAAATGGCAATGTGTCAAGTCTCCAAAATTTTAACTTTTCATCATAAACTTCTGGGTAGCTCATTGTTACTAAATGTCCAACACACCACGTTATTATCCATTGTTCTGATTCTATATATCCATCTTTTCTATTTGCATTTATTTTTAAAACTTTTGCAAATTCCATTGCTACTGATGGCTTTTCTGTTATTATTAGCTTTTTGGACATTTAGTTGCTCCTTTCTGTAAATTTGGGGACGGTCCTTTTTTTCGCGAATTTAGGGACAGACCTTTAAACATTATTTTCTATATAATTATTAGCTATTTTTCTTACTTCTTCAATTTTTTGTTTAGTATATTCATCTTTAAAATCATATCTATTTAAAATTTTATTTATATAATCTTCTTCTTTCAAGTTTTGAAAGCTTGGCTTAAAATTTATATCAAAAATAAATGCTATTACTTTTATTATATTATCTACTTCTGTTTCATCTTTTTGAGTTCTTGTCTGTTTGCAAGTTTTGAATTGCTCTATTATTCCATCAGAAATTGTTGATTGCTCTACTTTTTCTTCTTTGTCTTTCCAAAACATTGTAACAGATTCATAAAGTATATCTATTTTATCTGCATCTCTTATTAATTTCGCAAAAAACTCTTCTTTTTCTGTAAGTCCTTTTTCTATTTGATATTTATTGTGATTTTTTACACTTTTAAATATAATATCATCATATTTGTCATCACTTATATATTTTCTTATATCTTTTTTTAATATTTCACATCCTAAATCCCCATGATCTATACTTTCTAAATCTTTGAATGTGCCATACTTAGTGTATTGCTCAAATCTTGCTATATCGTGCAATAGTCCTATTATTTCTGCTAATTTAATTTCTTCCTGTGGTAAACCTATTCCTTCGGCTATTTTTCTTGAAACTTCCATTACTCTTAAAGAGTGTAATTGCTTTCCTTTAATATGTTTGTTAGTTAAATCGTAATTTTCAGTATATTTAATAAATTCTCTTTTGGCTTTTTCCAAATCTATACTCATTTTTAATCACCTTTTCAACTAGATATGAACCTTAAATCAAATGATTCAAGGTTCTATGCGTCTTTTATTATACTAACTTTTTAAAATTTTTGCAATAGATTAACAAACTTTTACTTAAGTATAGTTACAAAATAATATATTGCTATTCAATATCACAAACATAGCTATTGTCTTCGAAAAGAATCTTTACTTTATTTCATAGTAATATATTAATTTTCATTGACTTTTCAGCGTTTTGCTAGTATAATCGATATATTAAAACAGATTACTGAGAGGAGATATAATATGTCATACAATTTTAGAGAAATAGAACAAAAATGGCAAAAATATTGGGATGAACATAAGACTTTTCATACAGATGTATGGGATTTTTCAAAACCTAAATTTTATGCACTTGATATGTTTCCATATCCATCAGGTCAAGGTCTACATGTAGGACATCCAGAAGGATACACTGCTACTGATATTTTAGCAAGAATGAAAAGAATGCAAGGATATAATGTATTACATCCAATGGGTTTTGACTCATTTGGATTACCTGCCGAACAATATGCAATAAAAACAGGAAATCACCCAGCAGGTTTCACAGAAACAAATATAAAGACATTTACTAAACAATTAAAAATGTTAGGTTTTTCATTTGATTGGGATAAACAAATTTCAACAGCTGACCCTAATTACTATAAGTGGACACAATGGATATTTAAGCAATTATTCAATGATGGTTTGGCTAAATTAGTTGAAATGCCTGTTAACTGGTGTGAAGAGCTTGGCTGTGTACTTTCTAATGATGAAGTTATTGACGGAAAAAGTGAAAGAGGTGGATTCCCTGTTATTCGTAAAAACATGAAACAATGGATATTAGATATTCCAAAATATGCTGATATATTGTTAGATGGTCTTGAAAATATTGATTGGCCAGAATCAACAAAAGAAATTCAAAGAAATTGGATTGGTCGTAGTGAAGGAGCTGAAGTTAAATTCAAAGTTGCAAATAATGATGACTTAGAATTTACTGTTTTTACAACAAGACCTGATACACTTTTCGGAGCAAGTTATTGTGTATTAGCCCCAGAACTTGAATTAATTGAAAAAATCACTACTCCTGAACAAAAAGCTGCAATTGAAGAATACAAAAAAACAGCTGCTGCAAAATCAGACTTAGAAAGAACTGAACTTAGTAAAGAAAAAACTGGTGTATTTACTGGAAGTTACGCAATAAATCCTGTTAACGGAAAAAATATACCTATCTGGATTTCTGATTATGTATTATCTACTTATGGTACAGGCTGTATTATGGCTGTTCCTGCACATGATACAAGAGATTATGAATTTGCGACAAAATTTGGTCTTGAAATAATTCCTGTTCTTGAAGGTGGAGATATTTCAAAAGAAGCATTTACAGGTGATGGATTACATATTAATTCTGATTTCTTAAATGGTCTTAATAAACAAGATGCAATTTCAAAAATTATTAAATGGCTTGAAGAAAACAAAATCGGAACTAAAAAAGTTAATTATAAATTACGTGAATGGATATTTGCAAGACAACGTTATTGGGGAGAACCAATTCCTGTTGTTTATGTAGATGATGATATAGTAGCATTAAATGATGATGAACTTCCTTTAGTTTTACCAGAACTAAAAGATTATGCCCCTTCAAAATCTGGAGCATCTCCATTAGATAAAGCTACTGATTGGGTTAATACAACTTATGATGGTAGACCTGCAAAAAGAGAAACAAGTACAATGCCTGGTTCAGCTGGTTCAAGCTGGTATTTCTTAAGATATATAGACCCTAACAATAATAAAGAATTTGCAAATAAAGAATTACTTGAACATTGGATGCCTGTAGATTTATATGTAGGTGGCCCAGAACATGCTGTTGGACACTTACTATATTCACGATTTTGGAATAATTACTTATATAATAAAGGACTTGTTCCTGTTAAAGAACCATTTGCTAAACTTCGCCATCAAGGTATGATTTTAGGTCCTAATGGAGAAAAAATGAGCAAGTCAAAAGGAAATGTTATTAATCCAGATGATATGGTAAAAGAATATGGAGCAGATAGTTTAAGACTTTATGAGATGTTTATGGGACCTATTGATAGTGCTAAGCCTTGGGATCCTAACGGAATTGATGGTTCAAAGAAATTCTTAGATAGAGTTTGGAGATTATTTGCAGAATCTGAAAAAATCAAAGATGAATCAAATAAAAACTTAGAGAAAATATATCATTTTACAGTAAAAAAAGTAACAAATGATTATGAAACAATGAATTTCAATACAGCAATTTCTCAAATGATGATTTTTATAAATAGTGTTAGTAAGGAAGATATTCTTCCAAAAGAATATGCTGAAGGTTTCTTAAAATTGTTAAACCCTATAGCACCACATATCACAGAAGAACTGTGGAGGGTTCTTGGTCATAATGACTCAATCGCTTATGAGCCTTGGCCAACTTATGATGAAGCCAAAACTATTGATGATGAAAAGGAAATCCCTGTTCAAGTTAATGGTAAATTAAAAACAACAGTTATTATTACATTAGATGAAGATGAATCTTCTGTTAAAGAAAAAGTTCATCTAGCTCTTGAAGGAAAAATTGATGGAAAATCTATTGTTAAAGAAATTTATGTTAAAAACAAAATTTATAATGTAGTTGTAAAATAATAAAAAGATTGGCATTCGCCAATCTTTTTATGCTTCTCTCTTCCAATAAAATAAATATTGCTGAGCAATACCTGCAAGATTTCCAAACTTTTGGTGTGCAAGTTTTTCAAGTTCTTTTTTATTAACTTTTGTTTCATCTTCATTTTTAATATAAAGTTCATTCATAACACGTCTTACCCATACATCAATAGGAAAAACCTCAAATCTTTTCAATGTAGAAAATAATAATATACAATCAGCAACTTTAGGGCCTACACCTGATAAAGTTAAAAGTTGTTCTCTTACTTCTAGTGTGTTAGGGTTATTTTTCATTTGGTCTAAATCTACTTTTTTATCTAGAACTGCATGTACTGTTTCATACAAGCGAATATCTCTAAAGCCTGTTCCTAATTCTCTGTAATCTTCTACACTTACATCTTTTAATTCTTCTGGTGTTGGAAATGTATAATATTTTTTGTCATTCCATTCAATTTCTTTTCCATATTTTTTAGATATTCTTTCAATTATTCCTTTTATTCTTGGAATATTATTGTTTGCAGATATTATATATGAAATTATCATTTCCCATAAATCTTGATTTAATATCCTTATTCCTTGTCCATATTCTATGCTTGTTTTTACATATTCATCAATTTTTGAAAGTTTTTCTTTTATTTCTTCATAATCACGGTCTAAATCAAAATAATCTTCAACTATTTCTTTAATATCTCTATTACATATTCCTTTAAATGTTACAGTACTTCCTTCTTTTTGTACATTCATTACATTTTCTTTAAATATCCCTGTATAACTACCATCTTCTTGTTTATTCCATCTAAAACATTGTCCACAATCAAATATATCTGCTAATTCAAATGATTTTATATTTTCTATTTTGTATTCTTGTTCTTGCATTTTTCCTCCTGACTGTTCCTGATTAGTGTTCTTTATTTTCCACAAACTTTAGCATATTTTTGTAATTTTTCATAAACCAAATAATTAACTGTACCTGCTGGAAATTTTCCCTCTTTATCTTTTTTACCTGCTGGAACACCTGTTAAAACTTCTATTCCTTCTTCAATTGTAGAAACTGCATAAATATGAAATTTATTATTTTTAACAGCATCTACAACTTCATCTGAAAGTTGTAAGTTATTAACATTTTGAACAGGAATCATTACTCCATGACTTCCATCTAATCCACGCATTTGGCAAATTTGGAAAAATCCTTCAATTTTTTCATTAACTCCACCAATTGGTTGAATTTGTCCTTTTTGATTTACAGAGCCTGTTACTGCTATCGATTGTTTAATAGGTATTCCTGAAAGACTTGATAATAATCCATATAATTCTGTGCTTGATGCACTATCTCCATCTACACCATTATATAATTGTTCAAAACATATACTTGCTGTTAAGCATAACTGCATATCTTGTGCAAACATTTCTCCTAAATATCCTGAAAGAATATATACTCCTTTTGTATGTGTTGATCCAGAAAGTTCTACTTCTCTTTCGATATTTACAACTCCGCCTTTTCCAGTATAAGTATTAACTGTAATTTTAGTTGGCTTTCCAAATGAATAATCACCTATTGTCATTATAGTTAAACCATTTAATTCGCCTACTAATGAACCTTTAGTATTAATTAATAGTGTATTTTCTTTTATCATTTCTGCATATCTAGAATCATATTTTTTTATTCTCTCTGTTCTTTCTTTAAGAGCTTTTTCTACAAATTCCTCTGTTACAACTTTTTCTTTTGCAAGTTTTGCCCAAGTTCCAGCTTCTCCAACAATTTCTGCTAATTCAGTAAATTTATTTGAAATTTTATCCTTGTCTCCTGCAACTCTAGATGCATATTCTACAATTCTTGCCATTGCTGATTTATTTAATGGTGGTAGCTCTTCTTGCTCACAAAATGTATGAACAAATCTTGCTAACTTGTTTATATTTTGTTCATTAATTGGTGCAGTTTCTTCAAACTCGACTTTGATTTTAAATAATTTTCTAAAATCACTGTCAACTGATAATAATGTATGATATATGTTAGAATCACCTATAAGTATTACTTTTAAGTCTAGTGGAATTGGCTCTGGTTTTAATGAAATCATAGCCATTGATGAACGTTGTTCATTTACATTATCTATACTTAGCTCTTTTATTCTTAAAACTCTTTTTAATTCTTCATAACATATTCCATTTGCTAACAAATCTTTTGCCTGAAAAATAATATATCCACCATTTGCTTTATGCATTAAGCCCGGTTTTAACATTGTATAATCTGTTTTTAATGTTCCATAATAGTTTTCATATTCAAGTTTTCCAAATAAATTTTGGAAAGAATAGTTTGAGTCCATAATTACTGGAGCGCCTTCTTTATCACTATTATCTATAAATAAATTTACTCTGTAATTTAAGCAAGGATCTGCTTTCTTTTGCATTGGGTTTTGTGGTATTGCTTGATTATTGTTTTGTTTATCTTCTTCTAAGAAATATGATACATTTTTCAATACATCTTGTTTTACATCATTTAAAAATTGATTGATTTTTTTGTTTCTTTTGTATTTTGATTTTATATAGTTTATGTGTGCATTTACAGTTAAAAGTGCAACATTTGATTGCCATTCAGATACTTTTTTATCTGATTGTCTTTCAATTTGTTTTATTGTGCTTATTGCATCCATTATATGTTCTTGAACAATTAATGATTTTGTTTCATATTCTTGTTTTATTTCTTCTTCTAGTTTGTTAAATTCCTCTTCTTCTATGACTTTGCCATCAATTATTGGCATCATGTATATGCCATTTTGTGCAGATTTTACTTGGAATCCATGTTTTTGAGATTCTTCATTAAGTCTTGTCATTACGACTTCTCTTTTATCTTCAAATTCCTTTTTTATTAATGCTTTTTCCTTTTCAAAGTCATCTGCATTGAATGTTTTCTTTATGTCTTTTTTTACTTCTTTTATAAATCCATCCATACTTTCTTGGAACTCTTTTCCTTGTCCTGCAGGCAATGACACTGCTATTGGTTCATTAGGATTTTGAAAATTATATATATAACACCAGTCTGATGGTGTTTTCTTTTTACTTGAAATACTATCTAGGTAATTTTTGGCATACATTGTTTTTCCAACGCCACTTGGTCCTTCTATATATATGTTGTAACCTTTTACATCTACATTTATTCCAAATTGTAATGCTTTAATTCCTCTTTCTTGGCCTATTCCGTCATTTATTGGTTCTAACTCTTGTGTTGTTTCAAAATGGAACATATTTTGATTACATATCATTTTTAAGTCTCTATAACTTAATTCATTTTTCTCTTTCATTTTTTCCTCCGTACTTTTCTTAGTTTGTCCTATTTCATCTATTTTATTTTATATTAGTTGTGTTTTTTTGTAAAGTTATTTCGACAAATTTTTTATTGAAATTTTTGACAAAAAATACACCTCATTTCTGAGATGTATTTTAATATTATTCAGCTGCTTTTTCTGTATCTTCAGCAACTGCTTCATTAGCTACTTCTTCTTTAAGAACAATTTCTTTATTTTCGATTCTAGCTCCAACCATTTCTTTAGTTTTAGAAGCTTTTCCTGTTCTTTCTCTTAAATAGTAAAGTTTAGCACGTCTTGCTTTACCAACTCTTACTACTTCTACCTTTTCAACTAATGGTGAGTGGATTAAAAATGTTTTTTCAACACCTACACCGTAAGATATTTTTCTTACTGTAAATGTTTCGTTAACTCCTCCACCTTGTTTTTTAATTACAATTCCTTCAAATACTTGGATTCTTTCTTTGTTTCCTTCTTTTATTTTAACATGTACTCTAACTGTATTTCCAACTTTAATTTCTGGAATAGAGTTTTTTAATTGTTCATGTTCTATTGATTTTATGATATCCATCGTATTTACCTCCTTCTTTCTTCATGTAAGCGGTGCCTTGAATTGCAGTTTAGCACATTACATTTTTTTATTTGTCATTACTTGTGTTTAAAACTTGGATGTTTTTTAAATATTTTTTGTCTTCTTCAGACAATTGTACATCTTTTAAAAGCTCTGGTCTTTTTAAATATGTATTTTTTAAAGCTTGTTCTCTTCTCCATTTGCTTATATTTTGATGATGACCTGATAATAATATTTCTGGCACTTTAGTTTCTTCAAAAGTTTCTGGTCTTGTATATTGAGGATATTCTAAAATTCCTTGTGAAAATGATTCTTCTTCTGTGGAATCATTACTTAAAACTCCTTCCACATACCTACTTACTGAATCTATTAGTACCATTGCTGGAATTTCTCCACCTGTTAGCACATAATCTCCAATAGAAATTTCCTCATCTACAATTTTATCTATTACTCTTTGGTCTATTCCTTCATAATGTCCACAAAGTAGAATAAGATGCTCTTCTTTGCTTAATTCTTCTACCTTTTGTTGCTTTAGTACTTTTCCTTGTGGTGACAAATATATTACTTTTGCATTTTTATCTTTTATTGATTTATATGCATCATATACTACATCTGGTTGAATAACCATCCCAGCACCACCACCGATATGGAGTATCATCTACTTTTTTGTGTTTATCTTTTGAAAAATCTCTAATGTTTATTAAATTAATATCTATTAGTTTTTTTTCTTCAGCTTTTCCTATAATGCTTTGTCTTAGTGATTCAAACATTTCAGGAAATAATGTTAACACATCAAATCGCATTTTTACCTCCATATTGATTTTTATATAGCTTTAAAGCAACCCAGGTATAAGATGAACTATAATTTTTTCATCTAGAATAACTTGTTTTATTACATCTTTTATTCCCGGTAATAAAATAGTTTTTCCAAGTTGATCTTTTACTACATATATGTCATTTGCACCTGTATTATAAATATCATCAACTTTACCTAGTAGTTTTCCTTCATCAGTATATACTTCTAGTCCAATTAAATCTGCTATAAAATATGTTCCTTCTTTAAGAGGAACTGCATCTTCTCTATCTATTTCGAGAAATGAATTTTTTAACAGTTCTGCTTGTTCTGGATTATCTATTCCTTGAAGTTTTAGTAATACCATATTTTTATGATATCTGACACCTTCTATTTGGTATAGTTTACTTTCTTTTTTGGTTTTAACATATACTTTTTTCAATTTGTCAAATCTGCTTATATCATCAGTAAAAGGAACTACTTTTATTTCTCCTTTTATCCCGTGTGTATTTACAATTTGACCTACTTCTAATTTTTTTTGCATGTTTGTACCATTCCTTTCATGGTATAACTTTTGCTTTTATTGATTAATCTATAAACTCTACAGTAACTTTTTTATCTTTTCTATTTGCTACTGCTCTTATTACAGTTCTTATAGATTGAGCAATTTTTCCTTGTCTACCAATGATTTTTCCAAAGTCTTCTTTAGCAACTTTTACTTCGAAAACTATTGTTTTTTCATTTTCAACTTCTTTAATTTCAATAGCTTCTGGGCTATCTACTAAGTTTTTGATTATTGTTTCTAAAACTTCTTTCATGCCTGCCTCCAATACTAATTTTAAAAAACTAATTTTTTAAAATTATGCATTTTTTATTAATGCTTTAACTGTATCTGTTGGTTGTGCACCATTTTTGATCCATTTTTCTAGTTTTTCTTTGTCTAAAACTATTGTTGATGGTTCTGTCATTGGATTATAAGTTCCAATTTGTTCAATGATTTTTCCATCTCTTGAAGATTTAGAATCTGCTACAACTATATGATAAAATGGAGCTTTTTTCTTTCCTTCTCTTTGTAATCTTATTTTTACCATTGTAATTCACCTCCTGAAAATCTATATATTTTAAAAGTTAATAACTATATTTTAAAGTTTTTTAGGTCATCTATGTTCATGTTTTTCAACATTTTATTCATGCCACCTTTGTTATTCTTAATTTGTTTCATCATTTTTTGTGTCATCTCATAAGATTTCATAAACTTATTAACATCTTGTACTGTTGTTCCACTACCTTTTGCTATACGTAATCTTCTACTTCCATTTAATAACTTTGTATTTCTTTTTTCTTGTTTTGTCATTGAGCAAATAATTGCTTCAACTTTGTCAAATTCTTTATCATCAATATTTAAATCTTTAAATTTATTTGCTCCTGGAAGCATTTTTAGTATTGATGAAAATGAACCCATTTTCTTTACTTGCCTAATTTGCGCTAAATAATCATCTAAGTCTAATTCATCTTTTCGAAGTTGTTTTTCTAGTTTTTCAGCCTCTTCTTCACTTATTGCTTCTTCTGCTTTTTCAATTATTGATAATACATCACCCATTCCAAGTATTCTTGATGTCATTCTTTCTGGGTTAAATACTTCTATATCACTTAATTTTTCACCTGTTGCTGCAAATTTTATTGGTTTTCCTGTAACTTTTTTGACTGAAAGTGCTGCTCCACCACGTGTATCACCATCTAATTTGGTTAGTACAACTCCATCAATTCCAACCGTTTCACTAAAACTTTGAGCTATATTAACTGCATCTTGACCTGTCATTGAATCAACTACTAATAAAATTTCGTGTGGTTTTATGTTTGATTTTAAACTTTTCAATTCTTCCATTAGTTGTTCATCAATATGTAGTCTACCTGCTGTATCTAATATTACTACATCATTTAATTTTGATATTGCAACTTCTATTCCTTGTTTTGCAATGCGGACAACATCTTTTGTTGTTTCATTTGCGTAAACAGGAATATTTAGTTGTGCTCCTACTACTTGTAATTGTTTAATTGCTGCTGGTCTATAAACGTCACAAGCTACTAATAATGGCTTTTTACCTTGTTTACGTAGAATGTTTGCAAGTTTTCCAGCTGTTGTTGTTTTTCCTGATCCTTGGAGTCCTACTAGCATTATTATTGTTGGTGGATTTGATGTAAAATTAATTTTACTTTCTACTCCTCCTAATAATTCTACCATTTCATCTTTTACAATTTTTATAACTTGTTGGCCTGGTGTTAATGATTTCATTACATCTTGCCCTAATGCTTTTTCTTGTATGCTTGCTATAAATTCTTTTACTATTTTATAGTTTACATCAGCTTCAAGTAAAGCAAGTTTTACTTCTCTTAACATTTCTTTTAAGTCTGATTCTGATATTCTTGCTTTTCCTCTAATTTTTCTTGTTATTTCTTGTAATCTTGATGATAATCCTTCAAATGCCATGCTTTCCTCCTATCTTTTGCTTACACTAAACAATTTAATTCTTTTTTGATTTCTTCTAAAATACTACTTATTTGTTTATCTGAAGAGTCTTTTTGTATTTTTGTTAGATTGAATAAAACTTGTTGGATTTTTTGTTCTTGATTAATTGTCTTTTTCATAAACAATAGCTTTTCTTCGTATTCGAAAAGTTTTCTTTCCCCCTTTTTGATGATATCTCTTACCGCTTGTCTTGTAATGGCATCATTTTCCGCGATTTCTGATAAAGATAAGTCTTGGTTGTAATAGTAGTCTATGTATTCATATTGTTTTTCAGTTAAGAGCTTTCCATAT
The DNA here is from genome assembly GCA_934130355.1 of uncultured Clostridia bacterium. Taxonomy (GTDB): domain Bacteria; phylum Bacillota; class Clostridia; order TANB77; family CAG-508; genus CAG-269. Next base: position 61,786 of record CAKOXV010000007.1, on the reverse strand, counting down.
ATCTGCCATAACATGCTTATTTCAACTTTCTTTTCCATTTCTACTATCACCTCTTAAGTGTTTGCATTTTGTTTTCTTTTATATTCTAATATACAAAAAGTGTAATGCTAATATACTTTACACCTTTTTTGTCCATTTGTCAAGGCTTTTGAGTAAATTTGTTAAATATTTAGCTACAAATTAATACTTTTAACACTAATATTGTACAAGAACCATTTGGCATTACATATATATTTTTAATAATGGAAAATTTTGTGCATCTAAACTTGAATATAGAAAATCTTAAAGTATAATACGAGGAATGCTCACGTCAAAAATGAATATATTACTATTCCATGGCAAAAACGTAGCTAGGGTCATCCCCATAGTGGGTCTTTGCCTTATTCCATAGTAACATATTCATTTTTGGACTAAGTGAAAGAGGCTCGGATTGTACCTTTAGATTTTTTATGAAAGTTTAGCTTGTCCAAAATTTGAAATGTTTCAAATATATATGTAATGCCCAATGGTTCTGGCATGGTTCTTGTACAATATTATATGTAACATATAATTATCAAAAAAGTGATACTTAGACATATTCTAAATATCACTTTTTTATATTGATTTACTGAATTTAAATTGCACGATTGTAGTTGTCTTCAATAATCTTTTCACAAATTCTTTGAACATCATCACGTGACAGAAATGTAGTATCAAGTGAATATTTGGGGCTATGAATTTCATCAAAGAAATCCAAAAGCATTTTATTATAATGTTCAACAAATTGTTTGGTTACTATTCTTCCTTCTCCTCCACGTCGTTTGATTGCTTCGTCAGGTGATGTTGATAAAAGAATTACAAAGTCCGGATACAATTTTAATGCTTTAAAAAATTCCTGACAGATATCTAATTCTTCACTAGTTAGCTGTCCTCTTTTAAAGAATAATGTATCCCAAAACAATGTGTCAAAAATCCCTCTATCAACTAAGACAATATCTGCGTTACAACTCAAAGAATGCAAAACTTCTTTGGCTGTATTTAATCTCATCCAAATGTGTGCTTCTATACTTCCTTTTAGAAATTCTTTGGGGACGATTTCGGCAGATTCGCGAATGTAGCTTACAGTATATCCTTTTTGTGTTAAAGAATCTTGCAGCCTTTTGGAAACGGTTGTTTTACCTGCTTCTGGTGTGCCTAATAGTTCAATAACATAAGGCCGTATAATCATACATGCCCCTCCCTTTATAAAATTTACCCACATTATAACATACTAATTTTAAAAATCAATAATAATGTCAAAAAATGTTGAATAATATATTTTTTTATTATATAATTTTCTCAAAACAGGAGGTTATTCATTATGTATAGAGGAAAAGATATTATAGAATATGCTATTTATTATGCTACTAGAGCACATAAAAATCAAAAAAGAAAAGTTGAAGATGTTAATATGATTTTTCATCCATTTACAGTTGGTATGATTTTACAACGAAACGGTTGTGATGATAAAGTTGTCACTGCAGGTATTTTACATGACGTTGTTGAAGATACTCCATACTCTTTTGAAGATATTGATAATGATTTTGGAACAGAAGTTATGAAATATGTATATGATGCTTCAGAACCTGACAAATCTTTGGAGTGGGAAGATAGAAAAAAACATACAATTGAGCACATAAAAACTGCACCATTAGGTTCAAAATTAATTGTAGCTTGTGATAAAATAAGTAATCTAGAAGATTTATCTGATTGTATAGATCTTTATGGTCCTGAAAAGGCTTGGGGTTCACTAAAGAGAGACAAATCTAAGCAAAAATGGTATTATACTAGTGTTTATGAAAGCTGTATTGAAGGGGTTGATAAAAATCATCCTATTTTCAAAAGATACAAACAAATTTTAAACAATTTATTTGACTATTAAGAAAAAGAGCAGAATCTTAACTTTTATAAGATTCGCTCTTTTTTATATACTAGGAAAGTCCTCTGGACTTCCTAGTATATAAAAGCTACAATCGCTAGCCCTTTGAGATTTTCTCCTTATAGTCGAAAACTCAAATCGGGCAAGAACAAAGGGCGACTACGTCGCTTTGTTCTTACTTACTATATATTTCTGGGTTATCTTCAAATATCCTACTAACAATATTATCTTGCATCTCAAATGGTACAACATACCCTTCTAATGTATTAGCTTTTTCTCTAAGTAATTGATTTTCTTGATTAACATATATTTTTGATTTTCCTTTTCCATTTTTTGCTTCTTGTACAAGATTTAACACAGGTGAATTTCCATCAAAAACAATAACTATTGATTTTCTTCTCTCAAAAATTTCATAATTAAAACTCTTATAAATTCCAAGTTCTTCCGCTTCTGTAGAAACACAAACACCATTAATACTTTCATCAAGAAGTCTATCTCTTACATTTTGTGTTACCATTTTAGGAACAATTGCATCTATCTCAAATTTTTTGTTTAGTTCTTTTGAAATATCAATAATTGCTTTTTCATATCCTTGCATTTTATGGCCAATTACAAAATAAACATTATTGTTATCTACATTTTTTATAAATTCTCTTAATATTTTTAATCCGTTTTCAGATAAAAATGTTTCTCTTCCTTTAGTATTAAAACTTCCTCCTGCGATTACAACTGGAACTTTATCTGTTGGAAGTGTTGTAATTTTTTGTTTTAATTCTGTTTCTGTGTCTAAATTATTTGAATATCTTAATTCATCTTGGTTTTTAGTTTCTTCTATATTTTTTTCCTCTAATTGAAGAACTGCTTCTTTTATTGTTCTTCCATCTAAGAATTTTTTGAATTTTGCACTTTTTTCTTTAAAATATTTATCACTATGTTCAATAATTTCATCTTCTACTTTTCTCATTTTGGCAAAATCATCATCAGTTAGTCCTAACAAATTTTGTAGAGCAAGTTGTTCATCAAATGTATCTGAGCCATAAAATCCACATCCATCTGTTCCTTGAACACATTTTACATCTTTTTGTAAAAACTTCTTAATTGGATGATTTGTTAAATCACTCAAATTATTTAGTCTGACATTTGATGTAAGCTGGAATTCTACTACAACACCAGTTTCTTTCATTAATTCTATCAATTCTTTTCCAGCTTCACTATCTAAGTCTTCTGAATAAAGTCCGTGTCCAAGTCTGCATCTAGGCATTTTTTGCCCAGGTGCTAATGAATTTTTTACACACAAAATTGATTTTCTAACATTATCCCTTAAACTGTCATTTTCTCCTGCATGTATTCTAATTGTAAATTCTGGATCTTCTTCTCTAACATATTTAACAATTTGTTCTATTGCTGGCTGTAAATCTGATATATCATTTATTTCTTCTCCTATAAAGTCACTTCCCACAACATATGGACTTTTTGCTACTGCCTTTAACACATTTATTGTATCTTTTAAATATGTATTACTTGTTTTTCGGTCTTTTATTATTGTTAATGCAATTCTTCTTATTGCTAATAATAATCTTATTTTAACTCCTGTTTCTCTTTCTATTTCAGGAAAAATATCATGAACTTCTTGTAATAATGCAACAGCAGGCTCCCCTATTTTTGCTAAATCTGTGTCTGCTATTTCCACATATTGAACGCCTTGTTTTTGATATTCTCTTGCAATCCATAAAAATTTGTCTTGTCTTAATGTATTATTTTTGTATGGACTATTTTCCTTTTTATCATCCATCATTTTTAATACTATTCGAACTATATCTTTTTCTGGAATTTTCTGTACTATTTTTTCTGTTAATTTAATTTTTTCTGTTGATGATATTCCTTTAGCAAATACATATCTATATATATAGCATTTTTCTAGGTTTGTGAATACCGCCTGCCCATCTTTTAATATTGCTAAACTTGTTCTTATTTTTTCTATATTATATTGAGCATTTTCTAAGTTATTCAAAATAAAATCCGCAAAATTTATAAATGTATTGTCATCTATTTTTCTTGTTAAATATTTTCCTTGTAACTGACTGTCTGCAAATTGTTCTTCAACTTTTTCTCTTTGTTTATAGATTTTTTCTTCTTGTTCTTTGCTTAATTTTAAATTTAATTTTTTAATATAATACAATGGATATCTTACTTGATGAGTTATTCCTAATGCTATTAAGCAGTCTGGGGATAAATTTGCATTCATGTGCGTGTGTAAATCTGTTCTAAATTTTGATTTTTTTATTATATATGTTTTTACTATTGTTTTATTTATAGGTAATTTATAATTTTTTGTTTGTGACATTAGAGTTTTATTTATTGCCGGAATTTTTGCTTTTATTTCTATTCTGTTTTCGTATATATTAGCTATTTTTACTCCTCCTAGCCTAAAAATATATACTTCTTCATTATCACAGTTTATACTTGATGGAATTGTTCCAACAATAGTTTTTAAACCTTGTTCATTTTTAACTGTTTCTAATCCACATATTTTAGCTAAATTTGTTATCAAATTTCCTGTATTATGGTTTGGTGTTTCTAATACATATCTTAATTCTTCACCTGTTTTATATAAATTTACTATTATATCTTTTTCTTTGTCTAAATAAAATTTGTCTATCATACACCTTCTCCTTTTCTTTTTCAAAATTTATGTTCTAAAAAATATTGTATTATATTATAGCATGTTTTAGAAGTGTTTGCAATAGTTATGTGAAGTTCACTTAATCTCCAAATTAATATATAAATAAAAATCGACAAATTTTTACATGATTTGCATTTTAAGACTATATATGGTATAATAATATTGTTAATTATTATATTAACATAATAAATTTAGGAGGAAACACAACATGTACGACAATTTGATTTTAATCCACACTCCCCCGGTTGAGCATCAGGAAAACACTGTGACTATTCACACCGTGCTTTCCGTGCCGAAATTCTTGAAAGCGGCTTTGTACCTGAAGGATTACAAAGTCTGGATGGAAAGCGAAGATGGGCTGATTTCGGCCCCTTTAGGATCTGTTATCGGATATGAAAAGTCTGAAAAGACTTACAGTGGCTATAACTGCTGGCCTATCGGTTGCTTGGGGTCTGATCTTATCAGGATCGACGGACTTCTCTACCGGAACCCTTATGTAGCTTACGGTATGCTTATCCCTGGTCCTAACGACCATATTGCATTGCCCTTGTGGGTACAGCGTTGCAAGCTGGTATATAATGAGGATGGTCAACTCGCCACAGTAACAACCGGTGATAAAAACTTAACTGGTCGTGTCGGCAAGGACTGGCTGATAAGTTACGGAATGAGCCGTGAAAACGGCATTCCGAACGCAACTATCATCTCTGCAGATGATGAGCGTTTTGACGAGTATATGGTATGTGATGAGCTTACCAGAAAAGTGATTGGGAAGCTTGCGGATTATCCATTCGCATAATTTCCTCCGTCTGCTTAAAGTTTTTTACTTAAAGTAGACAAAATTTTGAGGGTGCCCTATAATAGGACACCCTCTTTTCTATTTTCTTATTTCTGCTCCAAATTTATTGCAAACATTGTTTATTACTTTTTCCATTAATGCATTAACTTCTTCATCTGTTAATGTTTTTTTATTGTCTGTGAATATTAATGAATATGCAATAGATTTTTTATCATCTGGTACATTTACACCTGTGTAAACATCAAAAACTTCAATATCTGCAAGTAAGCTTCCACCCGCACTTTTTATGATTTTCTCAATATCTTTTGATATAATATTTTTATCAACTACAAATGCGATATCTTTTTTTATGCTTGGAAATTTTGAAATTTCTTTATATTTCATTTTTCCAACTTTCTTTTGAAGCAATTCATCTAAATTGATTTCAAATACATATACATCTTCTTTTGTTACACTTGGATGTAGTTTTCCTATAATTCCAACATCTGATCCATTTACATTTATATATGCAGTCTGACCTGGATGGAATTCTTTTGGTAATTCTTTCTTTATAAAACTATATCTTCCTGCATAACCAAGATAATCAAGTACTTCTTCTACAACTCCTTTTATTGTATAGAAATCAACATTTCTTGTATTATTTAATCCTAATGAATATTTTCCTGTCATTAAACTACATAGTTTTGTATTTTCTCCATAAATTTCACCTTTTTTATAAAATCCTTTACCTATTTCAAATATAGAAACATCTTTCTGTCCACGTGCATTATTATATTCATAAATTTTATATAATGATGGTATCATTGTATATCTTAAAGTATTTCTATCTTCGGTTATAGGTGCCAATAAACGCAATTCTTCAAATTCGTCTGTTGTAAATTTATGAACTTCCTTATCATTTATTAATATATATGATAATGTTTCATTTAAACCAAGTGCTATCATTTTGTTTCTAATTTCTCTTTGTGTTTTGTCATAATTTCCTTTTTTCATTTGAACTATTGGTAATTTTCCTTTTATATTGTCAACTCCATATATACGGCTAACTTCTTCTATTAAATCCTCTTTAATTGATATGTCTAACCTTCTTGTTGGCACTTTTACAGTCACTTTTTTACCTTTTACTGTAGATGTAAATCCTAGTCTTCTGAATACATCTAAAATGTCTTCATCTGAAATTTCTGTTCCTAGCACATCATTTATATTTTGAAATTCAATATCTATTTCTTTTTCTTTGTTTTCTGTTTTATCATATTTTACTGTTCCTGTAACAACTTTTCCATTTGCATATTTTTCTAATAGTGTACAAGCTCTTTCTATTGCCATATATGTTCTGTTTGGATCTAATCCTTTTTCAAATCTGTTACTTGCTTCACTTCTTAAAATTTTATTTGATGTTAATCTTACTTTTACAGAATCAAAAATTGCAGATTCTATGATTACATTTTTTGTATTTTCTTCTACTTCTGTATCTAGTCCACCCATTACTCCTGCAAGTCCAACTCCACTTGTTGAATTTGCAATTACTATGTCTGTATCATCTAGTGTTCTTTCTACATTATCAAGTGTTGTTAATTTTTCTCCTTTTTCAGCCATTCTTACTATAAGCTTATTTCCTAATCTGTCTGCATCATAAAAATGCAAAGGTTGACCTAATTCTAACATGACATAATTGCTTATATCTACAACATTATTTATTGGTCTTATTCCAGAAGCTATTAGCCTATTTTTTATAAATGCTGGACTTTCTTTTATTTGTACATTTTCTACTTTTTTTACCAAAAGTAATTTGCAGTTATCTGTTTTTACTTCTGTTTCAAAACTTGTATTTAAATCTTTACCTTGTTCATTATGTTTTAAATCTACTTCTTTCACAGGTTTGTCATAAATTGCCCCTATTTCATAAGCCATTCCTAAAATACTTAGTAAGTCTCCTCTGTTTGCAGTTAATTCGAAGTCTATAACACTATCATCTAATCCAAGATATTTAATTGGATCTTCTCCAATAACAGCATCTTCTCCTAATTCTGCAATTCCTTCTTTATCTTCTGGTCTTAAAAATTTATGCTCTATTCCTAACTCAGCTAATGAACAAAGCATTCCATTTGACTCTTGCCCTCTTATTGTTCCTTTCTTTATAGTAATTTCTGGTAATTCTGCTCCTACTTGCGCAACAATAACTTTTAATCCTTTTCTCGCATTTGGTGCACCACACACTATATTTAATACTTCTGTTCCAATATCTACTTTACAAAGATGTAAATGGTCTGAATCTGGATGATCTACACATTCTACAATTTCACCAATTACTAACTTAGTAGCATTTATCAATTTTCCTGCTGAATCATACTCATTTCCTACTTTTGTCATATCTTCTGCTAATTGTTTTACATCTACATCAATATCTACATAATCTTTAACAAAATTTGTACTTAATTTCATTTATATATCCTCCCTGCTAATTTGGGGACGGTCCTTTTTTTCGCGAATTTGGGGACGGTCCTTTTTTTATCATTCTTCATCTTTTCTATCAAATTGTGATAAGAAACGTATATCATTTGCATATAAGTATCTCATGTCTGGAATTCCATATTTAAACATTGCTAGTCTATCTAGCCCTGTTCCAAATGCAAATCCTGAATATTCTTCTGGAGAATATCCATTCATTCTTAAAACATTTGGATGTACAATTCCTGCTCCAAGTACTTCTATCCATCCTGTTTGTTTGCATAAGCTACACCCTTTTCCACCACATTTGAAGCAACTTACATCAACTTCATAAGATGGTTCTGTGAATGGAAAATAACTTGGTCTAAAACGTAATTCGCAATTTTTTCCTATTAATGTTTTTACAAAAACTTCTAGTGTACCTTTTAAATCTGCTAATGATACATTTCTTTCTTTTTTGTCTATTACCAATCCTTCTACTTGACCAAATTGATGTGAATGTGTTGCATCATCTTCTCTACGATACGTTTTACCTGCACAAATTATTCTTATTGGTGTTTTTTCTGTATTTGCTAACATTGTTCTTGCTTGAACTGCTGATGTTTGAGTTCTTAATAGATATTCATTTGTAATGTAAAAACTATCTTGCATATCTCTAGCTGGGTGTCCTTTAGGTAAATTTAATCTCTCAAAACAAAATTCATCTGTTTCTAATTCTGGTCCTTGCACAACATCATATCCCATTGATACAAATAAATCTTCTATCTCTTCTATTACTCTATTTACTGGGTGCTTACTTCCTCTTTTTATTTTTGTTCCTGGTAATGTTATATCTATTGTTTCTTTTTCTAGTTTTTCTTGCATTTCTTGTTCTTTGAATTTTTCTTCTTTTTCATTTATTGCTTTTTCAATTTCTTCTCTTACTTCATTTACAAGACTTCCTATGATTGGTCTTTCTTCAGGAGATAATGCTCCCATTCCTCTTAATACACTTGTTAATTCACCTTTTTTTCCTAAGTATTTTACTCTAACGTCATTTAATTGTTTTAATTCTTGTGCATTTAAAATTTCTTCTAACGCATTTTTGTTAATTTCATTGATTTGCTCTTTCATTTTTTCTCCTTTCCATTGTTCTTTGGCAAACAAAAAGAACCATCTTCCTATGTTATTAGGACGAATGGCTCTTTCGTGGTACCACCTAATTTTATTAATAGCTTTGTTAGCTTAATTAACCTTATTATAGTTTTAACGGTTCTACCGCTTGCTTCTACTAGTTTTCAAAGCAAGACCTCAAAAGTGAATTTTCAATATGCTTGCATAAATAGCTCTCAGCTTTGCTATTCTCTCTGTAATGTTTTACAACATATCTACTTTGCTTTTTCACAGGTTTTATCTAATTGATATTGCATATTATAGCATGATTTGCAATATTTGTAAAGTGTTTTACTCTTTTATTTGAATATGTACATCATCTAATTGTTGTTTACTTACAATTGATGGTGCTCTCATCAATAAATCTCTAGCTTTTTTATTTTTAGGGAATGCTATAACTTCTCTTATATTTGTAGAGTCTGCTATAAGCATTACCATTCTGTCTAAACCTGGTGCAGCACCAGCATGTGGTGGTGTACCATATTGGAAGGCATTATATAATGCTCCAAATCTATTTTTTACATCTTCTTCTGTATATCCTGCAATTTCAAATGCTTTAACCATTATTTCTGGGTCATGATTTCTTACTGCTCCTGAAGCCATTTCATAACCATTACATACTAAATCATATTGATATGCTAATACATCTAATGGATCTTTATTTTCTAATGCTTCTAATCCGCCTTGTGGCATTGAAAATGGATTATGGCAGAAATCTATTGTTCCTTCATCAGATAATTCATACATTGGGAAATCTACTATGAAACAGAATCTATATACATCTTTTTCTAGTAAATCTAATTTCTTTCCAAGTTCTATTCTTACAAGTCCTGCAATTTTTTGTGCTTTATGGAATTCATCAGCTATAAAGAATATGCTATCTCCTGCTTTTACTCCATATTCACTCTCTAATTTAGATTTAGCTTCATCTGTTATAAATTTGGCTATTCCACCTTGTACTGTTCCATCTTTTTCAAATTTTGTCCAAGCTAGTCCTTTTGCCCCAACCTCTTCTGTTGTTGCAAATTCTGTCATTTTGTCAAAGAATTTTCTTCCTTGTTCTGCACCATTTGGAACTACTATTGCTTTTACTGTTTTATCTTTAAATGCATTAAATTCTATGTTTTCAAATACTTTTGTTACATCTTGAATAATTAATGGATTTCTTAAATCTGGTTTATCTATTCCGTATTTTTCCATTGCCTCTTTATATGGAATACGTATAAATGGTCCTTCATCAACTTTCCAGTTTGTAAACTTTTTAAATGTATATGGAACAACATCTTCTATAACCTTAAATACATCTTCTTGTGTTGCAAAACTCATTTCAAAATCTAATTGATAAAATTCTCCTGGTGCTCTATCTGCACGCGGATCTTCATCTCTAAAGCATGGTGCTATTTGAAAATATTTATCAAATCCGCTTACCATTAATAATTGTTTAAATTGTTGAGGTGCTTGTGGTAATGCATAAAATTCTCCTGGATGTAATCTGCTTGGAACTAAATAGTCTCTTGCACCTTCTGGTGATGAATTGGCAAGTATTGGAGTTTGAATTTCTGCAAATCCTAATTCATCCATTTTGTCTCTTAATGCCTTTAAGATTTTTGAACGTAATAAAATTATGTTGTGTAATCTTTCATTTCTTAAATCTAAAAATCTATATTCAAGTCTTAGGTCTTCTCTTACTTCTTGGTCTGTATTTATCTCAAATGGAAGTACATTTTTACATTTTCCTAAAACCTCCATTTTGTTTGCTACTACTTCTATTTCTCCTGTAGCCATTTTAGGATTTTTATTACTTCTTTCCACAACTTTACCACAAATGTGAATACAGCTTTCTGTTGTAAACTCTTTTGCTTGTTCTTGTAATTTTTCATCATTTACTACTATTTGTGTAATCCCAAATTGGTCTCTTAAATCTATAAATACCATTCCACCTAAATTACGGATTTTTTGTATCCACCCTGATAGTTCAACTTCTTCTCCTACATTTTTTATATTTAATTCTCCTAAATTATGTGTTCTATACATATTAGTTCCTCCTTATAGCTTAATTGGAAAGTCTAATATATAACTATCAAATAGTGTCAAAACATTTGGACAAAAACTCCAAATATGTCTTTGCTATAAAATAGTTATATATTAAACTTTTCAATTATCTATCACATTCTACTACAAAATAAAGAAAATAGCAAGATTTCTCGCTATTTTTCTTCAATTTAAGATTCTAATTAATAGTTTTTATTTTTATTCTAATGCAAAAGATATGACAAGAATGTGGAACTATACATATATATTAAATAATGGAAAATTTTGTGCATCTAAACTTGAGTATAGAAAATCTTAAAGTACAATACGAGGAATGCTCACGTCAAAAATGAATATGTTACTATTCCATGGCAAAAACATAGCTGGGGTCATCCCCATAGTGGGTCTTTGCCTTATTCCATAGTAACATATTCATTTTTAGACTAAGTGAGAGAGGCTCGGGTTGTACTTTTAGATTTTATACGAAAGTTCAGCTTGTTCAAAATTTGAAATGTTTTTAATATATATGTATAGCTCCACATTATTGTCATATATTATGCATCAAGCTATAACAATTTAAGCTCCGTGTACTAATTCTTAATATATCATTATAAGTTACAAATAAAAACAGTGCAAATAATAATGAAAAACCAATTAGTTGAATCTTTGCTTCAGTTTCTACCTTCATAGGTTTTCCTCTAATTATTTCAATTAATAATATTAATATTTTTCCACCATCTAAAGCTGGAATTGGAAATAAGTTCGTAACACCTAAAGATACAGATATTATTGCTAATAAATATATATAGTTTACTAATCCAGTTGTTTTTACTACAACCTCAGAAATTCCTACTATTCCAACCATTTGGTCTGCTACAAGCCCTCCTGTGAATATTGATTTCACACTTGATAATATTGATACTATAAATGACCATGTATTTTTAGCTCCGTAAATAATTCTATTTAATATAGTATCTTTAGCTGGATCTGCAAATTGAATTGCAACAGTTGATATTAATATAAAATATACTAATATTCCAAATAGTATATTCACAGCTGCACCTGCAAGTACTATTGCCATTCTTTTTCCTACACTTGCTTTCGAAAAAGATCCTTCTTCTGAAGATTCTTCATCTTCTCCTTCCATACTGCAAAATCCACCAAGTGGTATAAGTCTAATTGTATATTTAGTTTCCTTTTTTTGTTTTTGCCAAATTATTTTTCCAAATCCTATCGAAAATTCCTTTACTTTTACTTTGCATAATTTTGCAACAAAAAAATGTCCTCCTTCATGAATTATAATTAAAAATCCTAATAAAAATATTATTTTTATAGCATTTATTAAAAAACTTATCAAAACTTTTTCCTCCTGTATAAGATTTTACAAGCATTATTTTTTAACCTTTATATTAAGCATAACAATATATATGCAAAAGGTGCTAAAAACATTAAACTATCTATTCGATCTAACATTCCACCATGCCCTGGTATTAAATTACTATAATCTTTAACATTTACATATCTTTTTATACAAGAAGCCGCAAAATCTCCTATTTGACCAATTATACTTAATAAAACTGTTATTAAAATTATAAATAAATATGAATATCCTAGGTTGTATATGTTATTCATAACTATTGTATATATTACTGAAATTATTGTAGCTCCTACTGTCCCGGCAATTGCACCTTCTACTGATTTTTTAGGACTTATTTTACTTAATTTATGTCTTCCAAATTTTCTTCCAATTAAATATGCAAAAGTATCTGTTCCCCATGCTGCAATTATTGCATACCATACAAGTATTCTACCTTTATCAACTCCTCTCAATAAAGCTATAAATGATATAGAACCTATTACATAAAACATTCCAAAGAATGTGTATGCTATATCTTTAAAATTTGTCTTCATTCCTGTTAATATTACTTGTGCAAACAATATTAATAATATGACAGGTCCTAATATTAGCAACAATTGACTCATTGGTAAATATTCTTGTATTAGATGTATTACTGCTATAAGCAAACATGCTAAATATCCAATCCATCTAACTGGTTTCGAATCTTTAGATATTGCGTTAAAATATTCTTGCATTCCTAGCATTGCAATTGCAGATAAAAATATATCTACTACATATTTATTTCCAAAAGTTAATATTATTACAACCAAAGGAAACCCTAATAATGCTGATGTTATTCTCTTTATATCCATCTATTCTCCTCTTTTTGTTCTAGTAATTTAATTTGCACCGAATTTTCTTGTTCTCTTTTGATATTCTATTATTGCATTGTCCAAATCTTCTTCTGTAAAATCTGGCCAATTTTTGTCTATAAATAAAAACTCTGAATATACTAATTGCCATGGTAAAAAGTTGCTTAAACGTATTTCACCACTAGTTCTTATTAGTAAATCTGGATCTGGCTCCCCTGCTGTATATAAATTACTAGATACTATTTCTTCATTTATATTTTCTATTTTTATTTCATTATTTTTTACTTGTTCTGCAATCTTTTTTATTGCATGTATAATTTCATCTCTTCCGCCATAATTTATCGCTATATTAAATGTAACCCCAGTGTTATTTTTAGTTCTTTCCATACAATTTATTATACTTTTTTGCATACCTTGTGAAAGTGCTGTGATATCTCCTAGAATTTTTACTTTGATGTTTTCTGAATCTGCTCTTTTTCCATAATCATCTAAATAGCTTTGTAATAACATCATAAGGGCTTTTACTTCATCTTCTGCTCTTTTCCAATTTTCTGTTGAAAATGCATATACAGTTATATATTCTAGTCCAATTTTATTTGCATATCTTACTATTTTTTCTAGTGTTTTAGCTCCTGCCTTATGTCCAAAACTGGCCGTTTTTCCTTGTGTTCTCGCCCATCTTCTATTTCCATCCATTATTATAGCTATATGTTTTGGCATATTTTCTTTATTAAAACTCATTATTTACTCCTAAACTGACATTATTTCATTTTCTTTATTTTCTAGTATCTTATCGATTTCTTCTATATTTTTATCTGTAATTTTTTGAATTTCTGTTTCTGCAACTTTTAATTCATCTTCTGTTATTTCACTATTTTTTTGTTTTGCTTTTGCTTCATCTATTCCGTCTCTTCTTATTGCTCTTACTGATACTTTTGCTTCTTCTGCAATTTTTCTTACATCTTTTACTAATTCTTTTCTTCTCTCTTCATTTAATTCAGGGAAAGCTAGTCTTATTACTTTTCCATCATTATTTGGATTAATTCCAATGTCTGATGCTAATATTGCTTTTTCAATATCTTTTAATACACTCATATCCCAAGGTTGTATTACTATTAATCTTGCTTCTGGTACTGATATTCCAGCCATTTGATTTATTGGTGTTGGTACTCCATAATAATCTACCTTAACTTTGTTTAATATTGCTGGATTTGCTCTTCCAGCTCTTACTTCTGATAATTTTTCTTGGAATGCTCCTATTGTTTTTTCCATTCTTTGTTTTAAATTTGTATAATCCATAATTTTCTCTCCTTTGATAATTTGGGGACGGTCCTTTTTTTCGCGAATTTTGGGACAGTCCTTTTTATTAATTTAAAATATAATAACTATTTTAATTATGATACAATAGTTCCTATTTTCTCGCCTTTTACTGCTCTAATTATATTTTCTGGATCTGATATTCCAAATACTAGTAATGGAATATTATTATCTCTACACATTGCAGTTGCTGTTGAATCCATAACTTTTAAATCTTTATTTAATACATCTAGATAAGATATTTCTTCGAATTTTATTGCATCTGGTTGCATTTTAGGGTCTGCAGAATATACTGCATCTATTGCTTTTCCTAATAATATAATATCTGCTTTTATTTCTGTTGCTCTTAACACTGCTGCTGTATCTGTTGTAAAATATGGGTGTCCAGTTCCACATGCAAATATTACTACTCTTCCTCTGTTTAAATGTTTTTCTGCTTTTCTTTGTATAAATGGTTCTGCTATTTCTCTCATTTCAATTGCTGTTTGAACTCTTGAATGTATTCCTCTTGCTTCTAGAGCATCTTGTAATGCTAATCCATTCATTGCTGTTGCTAACATTCCCATATAGTCTGCTGTTGTTCTTTCCATTTGATGTCCTTGTCTTCCTCTCCAGAAGTTTCCTCCTCCAACTACTATTGCCACTTGTACTCCCATGTCTACTACTTCTTTTATTTTGTCACATATTTTGCCTACTATTTCTGCATTCACTCCTGTCTTTTGTTCACCTGCTAAGGCTTCACCACTCAATTTTAATAGTATTCTATTATATTTGGCTTCTGACATTTACTTATCATCCTTTCATTTTGATTTTGTCATATTTTTTTGTTATTCTATCATACTTTTTTTGAAATTAGTAGTGTTTTTTGAAATTTTTATGAATTTGCATTAAGAAAAATGACTTTTTCTTATAAATAAAAAAACAGCTACTTATTTTGTAGCTGTTATATTTCAAGAATTTTTTTAGCTCTATCAACATCATCTTGATTAGCAGGTCTTACACCCTCAAGTTCATATTTTACGCCAAGCTGTTCCCATTTATATTTTCCCATATCATGGTATGGAAGTATTTGAACTTTTTCAACTGTTTTAAGTGATTTTAAAAATTCTTTCAATTTTAATAGATCTTGTTCATCATCTGTATATCCAGGGACAAGGACTTGTCTTATCCAAATTTTAATATTATTGTCACTTAGATATCTTGCAAATTCGAGTTCCCTTTTGTTTGAAACCCCAACTAGTTTTTTGCATTTTTCATCATCAATGTGTTTAATATCAAGTAATACTAAATCAGTATATTTTAGTACTTCTTTAATATCATCTGTAATAGCTACAACTCCTGAAGTATCAATACAAGTATGAATTCCTTCTTCTTTTAATTTTTTAAATAATTGTATTAAAAATTTTACTTGTAAAAGTGGTTCTCCTCCTGTAGCTGTTACTCCGCCACCTGATAATAGCATATAATTTTTGTACCTTTTTATTTTTTCAAAAATTTCATCTAGTGTTTTGTATTCTCCGCCTTTCATATCCCAAGTATCTCTATTGTGACAATATTTACATTGCAAATGACAGCCTTGTAGAAATAATACAAATCTTATTCCTGGTCCATCAACTGTTCCAAAGCTCTCTTCTGAATGTACTTTTGCATAATACTGTAAATCTTTTTCCATGTTCTCTTCTTTCTTTATAATTTAAAATTTAATGATGCAAGACAATTATTATTTTTTAAATTCTTTCATGAATTGTTCTATTAATTACATCTAGCTGTTGTTCTCTTGTAAGTTTTGTAAAGTGAACTGCATATCCAGAAACTCTTATTGTAAGTTGAGGATATTTTTCTGGATGTTCCATTGCATCTTCAAGTAATGATCTATCAAATACATTAACATTTATATGATGTCCTGTTTGTGCGAAATATCCATCTAACATACTAACTAAATTATTTACTTTTGTTTCTTCATCTTGTCCTAATGTTCCTGGTGTTATTGCAAATGTATAAGATATTCCATCTTCTGAATCTTCAAATGGTAGTTTTGCAATTGAATTCATTACTGATAATGCTCCATTTACATCTCTTCCATGTAGTGGGTTTGCTCCTGGTCCAAATGGTGCTCCTGCACGTCTTCCATCAGGTGTATTTCCTGTTGCTTTTCCATATACTACATTTGATGTTATTGTTAATATTGATAATGTGTGTTTTGAATCTCTATATGTTGGATGTTTCTTTAATTTGTTTAAAAATCTTCTAACTACTTCAACTGCTATTGTATCAACTCTGTCATCATCATTACCAAATTGAGGATATTCTCCTTCTACTTGATAGTCTACTGCTAGTCCTGTTTCATCTCTTATTACTTTTACTCTTGCATATTTGATTGCTGATAATGAGTCTGCAACTACTGATAATCCAGCAACACCACATGCCATTGTTCTTATTATGTCTTTGTCATGTAATGCCATTTCTATTGCTTCATAAGAGTATTTATCATGCATATAATGAATTGCATTTAATGCTTTGATATATATTTTTGCAACATAATCCATCATTTGATCAAATTTTTCTATTACTTCATCATAATTTAAATATTCTGATGTGATTGGTGCAAATTTTGGTGTTACTTGTTTTCCACTTTTTTCATCTCTACCGCCATTTATTGCATATAATAATGTTTTTGCTAAGTTTGCTCTTGCTCCAAAGAATTGCATTTGTTTTCCTATTTTCATAGGTGATACACAACATGCTATTCCATAGTCATCTCCAAGTGTTGCTCTCATTACATCATCATTTTCATATTGTATTGATGATGTTTTTATTGATAAGTTTGCTGTATATTTTTTAAATCCTTCTGGTAATCTTGTTGACCATAATACTGTTAGGTTTGGTTCTGGAGCTGGTCCTAAGTTTTCTAGTGTGTGTAATACTCTGAATGAGTTTTTAGTTACTAATGTTCTACCATCTATTCCCATTCCACCAATACTTTCAGTTACCCATACTGGATCTCCACTAAATAATTCATTGTATTCTGGTGTTCTTAAAAATCTTACTAGTCTTAATTTCATTACAAAATGGTCCATTAATTCTTGTGCTTGCTCTTCTGTCAATGTTCCATTTTTTAAATCTCTTTCTATATATATGTCTAAGAATGTTGATGTTCTACCAATGCTCATTGCAGCACCATTTTGGTCTTTTACTGAACCTAAATATCCGAAATATAACCATTGAATTGCTTCTTTTGCATTTCCAGCTGGTCTTGATATGTCAAATCCGTATTTTCCTGCCATTACTTTTAATTCATTAAGAGCTTTTATTTGTTCAGAGATTTCTTCTCTTTCTCTTATTACTTTTTCTGTGAAATCATCAACATTTAATATTTCTAATTCTTCTTTTTTCTCTTCAATTAATGTGTCTACGCCATATAGTGCAACCCTTCTATAATCTCCAATTATTCTTCCTCTTCCATATCCATCTGGAAGTCCTGTAATTAAGTGTGAACTTCTTGCAGCTCTTATATCTGGTGTGTATACATCAAATACACCGTCATTATGTGTTTTTCTTGCTGTATGGAAAATCATATCTGTTTCTGGGTCAACTTGTCTTCCATAAGCTTCACATGACTTTTCTACAATTCTTATTCCACCAAATGGCATTATTGCTCTCTTTAGTGGTGCATCTGTTTGTAGCCCTACTATTTCCTCTAAATCTCTGTTTATATATCCTGCTTCATGTGCTGATACTGTTGATATTGTTTTTGTATCTATATCTAGCACTCCTCCTGGTGCACTTTGCTCTCTTTTATATAATTCTAATACTTCATTCCATAATTGTTTTGTTTTTTCTGTTGTTCCTGTTAGGAAACTACTGTCTCCTTCATAAGGTGTGTAATTTTTTTGAATAAAATTTCTTACGTCTATTTTCCTCTTCCACTCACCTTTTTCGAAATCTTTCCATTGTTCAAATTCCATTTTCAAACCACGTTCCTTCCTTGTAATGCAAAATTTTTTGCATTTACTTTATTATTTACCAAGTTGTTTCAATTTATCCTAAAGTATTATACTTATTGTGTCATATTTTGTCAATAATATTTATAAACGAAAAACATAAGATTTTTTTAATTTTGCTCTATTGCTTTTTAGTGAAAAGAACGATATAATCAAAAAATGAAAATCGTAGAAAGGACATAAAAATGGATAAAATTATTAACAAAATTGCAGAAGAATTGAATGTAAAAAATACACAGGTAGAAAATGCTGTAAAGCTGATAGATGAAGGAAATACAATTCCTTTTATTGCACGTTATAGAAAAGAAGCAACAGGTGGACTAAGTGATGAAATTTTAAGAGATTTAGGTGAAAGACTTACATATCTTAGAAATTTAGAAACAAGAAAAAGTGAAGTTGTTAAATCTATTGATGAACAAGGAAAATTAACTGATGAATTAACAATTGCAATTGCATCAGCAGAAACTCTTGCAGAAGTTGAAGATTTATATAGACCTTTTAAACAAAAGAAAAAAACAAGATCAACTGTTGCTAAAGCTAAAGGATTAGAACCATTAGCAGATATTATCATTGCTCAAGAAGAGAAAAAGGATATTAATGAAATAGCTCAAGAATTTGTAAATATTGATAAATTATCTGATGAAGATAAAAAAAATAAAGATAAAGTTGTTGCAACTGCTGAAGAAGCAATTCAGGGTGCTTTAGATATTATTGCTGAAAATATTTCAGATAATGCAAAATATAGAAAATACATCAAAAAAATATGTTATCGAGAAGGAACTATTGTGACAAAAGCTACAAAACCTGACGAAAAATCTAATTATGAAATGTATTATGATTTTGCTGAATTAGTGCATAAACTTCCAAGTCATAGAATTCTAGCTATTAATAGAGGTGAATCAGAAGATTTCTTAAAAGTGTCTATTGATAAGCCTATTGATAAAATTTTATATTATATTCAAAAAGATATAATAAAAGGTAAAACACAGTTTACTGAAATGCTAACAAATACAATTGAAGATGCATTTACAAGATTAATTGAACCATCTATTGATAGAGAAATTCGTTCAGATTTAACTGAAAAGGCCGAGGAAAAAGCTATTAAAGTATTTGGGCAAAATGCAAAACAATTGTTATTAGGCGCTCCTATAAAAGGAAAAACTGTTATGGGATTTGACCCGGCTTATAGAACTGGTTGTAAAATTGCTGTTATTGATGAAACAGGAAAGGTCTTAGATACTGCAACAGTATATCCTACAGCACCTCAAAATGATGTTGAAGGTGCAAAGAAAACTTTGCTAGATTTAATAAATAAAGATCATGTTGATATGATTGCAATTGGAAATGGTACTGCATCACGTGAATCTGAAATTTTTGTTTCTGATATTATAAAAGAAGTAAAACATGATATTTGTTATGTAATTGTAAGTGAAGCTGGTGCTTCTGTATATTCAGCCTCAAAACTCGCAACAGAAGAGTATCCTGATATAAATGTTTCAATAAGAGGAGCTATATCAATAGCTCGTAGATTGCAAGACCCTCTTGCTGAACTAGTAAAAATTGACCCTAAAGCAATTGGTGTTGGTCAATATCAACATGATGTTAATCAAAAGAAATTATCTGAAAGTTTAACAGGTGTTGTAGAAGATAGCGTAAATAAAGTTGGTGTTGATGTAAATACTGCTACTCCTTCTCTACTTTCTTATGTTTCTGGTATTAATAGTGCTATTGCTAAAAATATTGTTAAATATAGAGATGAAAATGGAAAATTAAAAGAAAGAAAAGAACTATTAAAAGTTCCTAAATTAGGAAAAGTAGCTTATGAACAATGTGCTGGATTTATTAGAATCCCAGATGGAAAAAATCCATTAGAAAATACAGCTGTTCATCCTGAAAGCTATGAACAAACAGAAAAATTATTAGAATTATTAGGTTTTAAAGTTAATGATTTAAAAGATAAAGAAATTTTAAATTCTTTAAGAGAAAAATTGAAATCTGTTAATGTTGCAGAAACTGCTCAAAAACTTGGTATTGGTGAAATGACTTTAGCTGATATAATATTAGAATTGTCAAAGCCAGGGCGTGATCCAAGAGAGGATATGCCAAAGCCTGTTCTTCGCAGTGATGTTTTAAAATTTGAGGATTTAACTATTGGCATGATATTAACAGGAACTGTTCGTAATGTTATAGATTTTGGAGCTTTCGTTGATATTGGTGTAAAATATGATGGATTAGTTCATCTTTCTGAAATGAGTGATAAATATATTAAAACTCCTTCTGAAATTGTTTCTGTTGGAGATATTGTAAAAGTCAAAGTTATTAAGATAGATCAAGAACGTAAAAAAGTAGGACTTTCAATGAAAATTTAATTGTCCAATTTGACATAAAGTATTAAATGTGGTATAATTAATTTGTAAATCTTTACAAAAATTGGAGGAAAAAACAATGTTCCAAAAAGAAGCTGTCCCGTCTCTGCATATGCAGGAAGCATTCAACTGGCGTATTAGCCAGTCCAAGCGTATTTGTGGTTGGGACAAAATCTCTGACCACATCGACCGGATGTATAACATCCAACTGGATGAGAGTTTTGGAGAGAAACTTCAATCTGCCGTGAAAAGTGGTACTCAGCTGTCTTTCTACAGCCAGGCGATAGAGAATATCTATCATGCTGCAAAAGTATGGCAGAACTATTTGGTTGATTCTGATGAAGGATTAACCAAACTGATGGAATATGGCTTGCTCTCAATGGTTGAGAGCAAAGCAGCAATCTATTCGACCTATTTCCTTAAAAAAGATGGGTTTGTGCTACGAGATGTAGGACTTCCTCAAAGATCGTATGCACTCCTCATCAATTTCTATGGAGACGTACGAGAAATTCGCTGATAACTCCAAAAGAAAAAGACCCTTAATTGGGTCTTTTTCTTTTATATATATTTTTCTTGTATTTCTTTAATTTTGTCAAAATCTTTATCTAATATTTCTAAGAATACCTCTGCTAATTGTGGGTCAAATTGTGTTCCCTCACATCTTTTAATTTCTTGTTTTACATAATCTAAATCTAAAGCACCTCTATAGCTTCTTCTACTTGTCATTGCATCAAATGTATCTGCAATTGCTGCTATTCTCGCTAAATAAGGAATTTCTTCTCCTTTTAATCCAGATGGATATCCTCTTCCATCATATTTTTCATGATGATATTTTACAATAGGAATAATATCTTTAAATATTTCTGCAGAACCTAAAATGTGTGCTCCTATTGATGGATGATTTTTTATTTCTGAGTATTCTTCATCTGTAAGTTTATCTGGTTTTAATAATATACTATCAGGAATTCCTATTTTACCAATGTCATGGAATAATCCACCTATTCTTAGTGTTTTTATTTGATCTTCTGGTAGTCCAACTTTTTGTCCTATTAATACAGAATATTCTGAAACTCTATCTGAATGTCCTCTTGTATAAGAATCTTTTGCTTCTACTGTATATCTCAAAGTTTCAACCATATCTAAATATGCTTTTTCTAATTTCTCATTAGATTCAGCTAATTCTTCATTTATTTTTTTTATTTCATACATCTGTTTTACAGATTTTATTCCAGACTCAACTAATAAAAGTAATTGGTCAAATTTATCACTTTTTTCGCAATAACCTTGTATATCTAATCTTTTTATTGTTTCTAGTGGTGGGGCTAAATCCTTATGCCCTGTTAGTAGTAATATATATAGTTCTTTATTGAATTTTCTTATTTCTTCTACTACTTCATCTCCATGTAGCGGTGTCATCATAAAGTCTAAAAGCATCAAATCAAAGTGTTCATTTCTTACCCTCTCTATTGCTTCTAGTGGGTCTGTTATTCCTACAAATTCATATCCTGTTCCTTTTAAAAATACAGATAGTGACTCTAATATTCCATCTTCATCATCAACTGCAATTATTTTGTACTTTTCATTTGTTCCATTATTTAATCTTTCTTGAAGCGCTTTTCTCATCCAATTCACCTCTATATATTAATTTATTCATATTATATTAGTTTAAAATTTAAAAATCAAGTTTTTTTCTAAATTTCTTACTACAAGTGAATTTTATCACTATATGTTTTTTTAATGCTCTTGTTAAGTATACTATCAACTTTAATTTTGTTTCATTTTTGTTACACATATATTTCTTTTTCGTTACATTTTCTATTTTTGTTGATTTTTGACGCTTTACTTGTTATACTAAAAATAATGGGAGGATTAGATGGAAATTTTAGAAAATAATGAAGAATTTATCGAAGAAGTTTCTTCTATTGCTACAACCGAAAATGATGAAAATTCTGTTTCTAATTCTGATCCAGAAACACAAACAGAAGGAGAAACAAAATCAGAAACAGAAACTACAACTTCTGATTCAGAAACTTCTATGATTGAATATAAAGAGATGGAAGAGCCTTGTGTTGCTTTAAGTATTATTAGTGAAAATCGTTTAACAAATACTGAAGTATTTATTAGACGTGGTATAAGATATTCTATTAAAGCTTTTTTTTCAGCTATTGTTCTTACCGTCATTCATTTGTTTATGTAAAAAAATTATTAAGGCAGAAAACTTTTTGTTTCCTGCCTTATTTGTTTATTGTTATTTACTTATTGGTATTATTATATTAAATGTAGTTCCTTTGCCTTTATCAACTGTAAATGTAATATCTCCTCCAAATCTAGCTTTAACATTAGAATATGACATATATAATCCTAATCCAGTTCCGTTTTTTCCTTTTGTTGTAACCATTTCTTTAAATAATTTGTTTTGCACTTCTTCTGGTAAACCACCTGCAAAGTCTCTAACTGCAAATATAACATCATTTCCTTTTTGGCTTACTTCTAATTCTATGTTTTTATCACGTTCACCATTATATGCTTGAATTGAATTTGAAATCATATTGTTTACAACCTGAACAAGACTGTTTACATCACCATTTAGTTCAAGATTTTCATCTGTTTTCATTATTACATTTAAATATATGTATGCATTTTTCAATTCATGTTTCATCAATATATTTACTCTTTTTACTAGTTCACCTACTGAAAATGCCTCTTTTTCATCTTGTGATAATGCTACTGCTTGTCCTTTTACTGTTGTTATAATGTCTGACATATATTCTGTATGTGCTCTTATTTTGGGTATCCATGCTTCCATGTCTCTTGCTATCTCATGATGGTCTTGTGAATTTACAAGTGGGTCATCTATTGATTCATCATATTCTTTTATTAATTGTTCTAGCCCTTCTGTTGCTCCTGCTATTGACATTATTGGTGTTTTTAGGTTGTGTGCAATTCCACCTATTAATTGTCCTAGTGATGCTAAACGTTCTCTTTCCATTAATATATCTTGGTTATTTTTTATTGTTTCCATGTCTTCTTTATGTTGTGTTATGTCTTTGAACATTACTAATGTCCCTAGCGCTGAATTGTCTGAACTTATTGATGCTATTTCTATTGTGAAATATTTGTTTATTCCTTCAAATTTTTGCTCATAAGATATTGTTTTTTCTGAGTGTTGGGCTTTTTCTATTGCATTTGCAATTTTATTCACATTTACTTTATATTTTTCTCTTGCATTTATAAATTCTATTAAATTTTTACTTCTTATTTCTTCTGGTTTTAGTTTAAAAGTGTTTAAAAAAGTTTTGTTAAAATCTATTATTATGTTATTTTCATCTAATACCACATAACTATCAGATATTCTGTCTACAATTTTCTGAAGCGCTATTGGTGCCACTCCTAAAAATTGAAATTTCAATATTGCAATTGCACAAAATATTATTGTTATAGTAAATGTTATTGGTGTTATATATATTGACATTGGAATAATTTGAAACGTTCCTAATATATTTACTATTACTGGTATACTTATTCCCAAAATAATTAATATTGATTGTTTTGAGAAGAAACCCGCATTTCTAACTGAAAATTTCAACAGATACACAATTCCTACAAATAATAGAGCATAAGAATATATGTTATGTACAATTGCATAAGGTCCATATTCATTTACCTGAAAGTCTACCGAATAATTTTTATAAAATAAATGATGGTAGTCATTTGTCCACAGTACTAATAATGACAGTATTGGTATCAAAAATAACAATAAGTATTTTTTCTTAAACTTTATTTTTGTATTAGCAAATACTAAACCCGTGAAGAATACACTTACCGGTAAAAAACAAGTTCCTATATATACGAAATAATCAAAATATATAGGTGGTACTCCCCATTTATCTGCAAATAAAATTTGAGCAATTTGTCCAATCGTACAAATCATAAGACAAATTAAATTGCAAGAAAATACTTTCTTTATCTGGTTTTTGTTTACAGATTTTGATATTATTAATAAAAGTATTATATCAGCAAGTGTTGATATTTCTAATAATATTAGTGTTGGATTATTTCTTATCATTTTTATCTCCTATATTTTATATATATTTTATCTTTTCAAAGTATTGTATATACTTTTTTATGTATTCATTATCAATTATTGGCCATTTATATCCTATTTTTTCTAAATAACTACATGTCATATCGCAATTCGGAATAACATAATTTATTAAATTTAAGGTTTTATTTTCATCTAGGTCAGTTATTATTCCATTTATTTCATTTTTAGTTTTAATATCTTTCAATGCTAAATCAATTTTTTCTTTAAATTCTTCATTAGATACTGGATTTACCTCTTTTTCTATATCTTTTAAAGTTTTTAATATTTCGTCTATTCCTATAAAGTTATTGTTAAATAGATGTAACACTGTAAATTCTGGATCGTTTTCAACTATTTTAACTATAGCTTCTGCACAACAGTCCACTGGTGTAAATTCTAATTTATGCTTTAAAAAGTTTTCTGGTATTACTCCTAATTTAAGTATAGCTTTTATTCTATTAATAAAAGCATTTTCAGATACATTTATTTGAAATTTTCCATCTGAATATCTATTTGTAATATTTCCAATTCTTAATATGCATGCATCCAATCCTTTTTGAATTTCTTCAAAGATTTTCATTTCAGCTTCAAATTTTGTATATATGTATACATTATTTAAGTCTTGACCTATATAAAATTCATTTTCTCTAAATTCAATGGTTTCGCCGTCATCATTTTCTTTCATCATATTACCAGAAACACTTAGCGTAGAAATATAATACATTTTTTTATTAAATTTTTTGCAAAATTCTGCCACATTCATTGTTCCTACAACATTCGTATCATTAAAGTTCTTGAAATTTCCATAATGTTTTACTATTGCAGCAGTGTGTATTACAACATCTACTTTTTGAGCAAGCAAATCAAATGATTCATCATTCTGACCCAATTTTTTATCTGTAATATCACCATCTATAACAATAATTTTATCTCCAAACAAATAATTATATTTGTCTCCAAAATAAAATTCCAAATTCTTTTTAAGTCTAGTTTCTGGTTCCATAGATGACTTTGCTCTTACTATACAGTAAATTTTATTTGTGTCTGCTAAAATTAATTGTTCTAATATGTGTACTCCAAGAAATCCTGTGGCTCCGATTAATAACACATTATTAATTTTATGCTTATTAATGTTTTCTTTTAACTCATTAATATTATTTTTAGCTATTATTCTATTTATATTGCTATAATCATAGCCTTCATTTGCTTTATAAATTACTTTGTTATTGCTTTTTTCTGATAACATTCTTATTGTTGGATTTGAAAATATATCAGAATATGTAATTTTTAATCCTAAGTTTAAGGCCTCAACTTGAAACTTTATTGCAGTTAAAGAATCCCCTCCTAAATCAAAGAAATTATCATCTATTCCTACTTTTTTTAGCAAAAATAACTTTTTGAATATTTCTGCAATCTTTTCCTCAAATTCATTTCTTGGTTCAACAAATTTAGCTCTTATTCCAAAATTTGTTGGTAATTTTTCTTTATCAATTTTCCCATTTGGTGTTAACGGAAATTCCGGTAATTGAAGTATGAAATTTGGTATCATATAATCTGCAAGTTTTTCTTTTAAAAATATTTCTATGTCTGTTACAGCTATTTCCTTTTCAGCAATATAGTAGCTAACAATATAATTTTTATCTCCTTTTTTGCAAGTCATTGTATGTGCTTTTATTATGCTTGGATATTTCATAATAGTCTGATTAATTTCACTTAACTCGATTCTATGTCCTGATATTTTTATTTGCGAATCATTTCTTCCAACAAAATTTATAGTTCCATCCTCATTCCATTTTGCAATATCTCCTGTTTTATACATCTTTTCGCTTTTATTGTCAAATATGTTTGGTAAAAAGTTTTTATTTGTTTCTTCATCTTTGTTGATGTATCCTTTTCCTACTCCTGCACCTGTTACATATATTTCGCCAAGCACGCCTATAGGTTGTATATTTCGGTCTTGACTTAATATATATATATTATCATTTTTTAGAGGTCTTCCAATTGGAACGATTCCATCCTGCTCATCTCTAAAATATTTTAATGCCGTACAACATATAGTTGTTTCTGTTGGTCCATATCCATTTATTATTACTATGTCATGTCCTAAGTTATAATATTTGTTTAATATATTTTTTCTTATTGGTTCAACTCCAACTAATATTTTATTGATTTTTATGTTCTCTCTTTCTTTTAAAAGAGTATACACATCTTCTAATATATTTGGTGGAATATACAATCCTGTTATGTTATTTTTTTCAATTGAATCAACATATGTTAATATATTTTGTATAATTTCTTCTTCATGCAATACAAGAGTTGCTCCATTTAATAATGGTAAAAATATTTCCCAAATACTTACATCAAACGAAATATTTGTAGATGCCAAAAATCTATCTTTTGTTGTTATATCATTATTGTAATATTGGGTAAATGCCTCCACAAAATTTATTAAATTTCTGTGTCGTATCTGCACACCTTTAGGTTTTCCTGTTGAACCTGAAGTATATATTATATATGCAGTTTCATCTGAACTAAACTTATTACAATTTTCTAATTTTTCACTTGTGTTCATCGTCATATATGAATCTATTTTTTCTCTTATTCCATTAAATTTTAGATTTTTTTCATCTTTATATATTAATACTTTTGCCCCACTATTTTGTAACATATATTCTAATCTCTCATTAGGATACCCTATATACATTGGCATATATATTGCTCCCAATTTTAGTGTTGCAATCATCGCAATTATAAGTTCTATTGACCTATTTATGTTTATTCCTATTACGTCTCCGACTTCAATTCCATGTTTAGATAATTTGTTAGCTAAATAATTAGATTTTTCATCAAGTTCTTTATAAGTTATCTTTTCTATTCCACATTCTACCGCTATTTGACCAGCATTTTTTTTCACTTGTTCCTCAAATAACTGAATAACAGTTTTATTTCGCGGATAATCTGTTTTTGTATTATTAAATTCATTTAAAATCTTGTTTTTTTCTTCTTTAGAAATTATTTCAATATCTTTTATCAAAACATTAGCATTTTCCATAATACAATCTATCACATTAAAATAGTGTTCAAATAATCTATAAATTGTCTGTTCTTTAAATAAGTCTGTAGAATATTCAATATTAATTGCATGACTTTTAGGTTTTATTTCCATAGATAGATTAAATTTAGCAATTTTGTTATTCAACTCAACTATTTTAGTCTCGTTTTCATCTAATTTTAATGTATTTTCTTCTTTACTTTGATATGTAAACATTACATCAAATAATGGGTTCCTTGAATTATCTGCTTTTATTCCGAGTTTTTTTACTAACATATCAAAAGGATATGGTTGATTTGAAAGATCATCTAAAATTTGTTCTCTCATTTCATTTAAAAAGTTTTGGAATGTTTCTTCTGGGTTAATATTTGCTTTTGTTACAATATTGTTTACAAACATTCCTATCATTCTTTTCATTTCATTTCTGTCTCTATTAGCTATAGGACTACCTAAAATAATTTCATTTTGTCCAGTATATTTATATAGTAATATATAAAATGCTGATATAAAGAACATATATGGAGAAGCCCCTATTTTCTTCGCATATCTCTCTATTTTTCTGAACTTCTTTTCATCAATAACATTTGTAACTCTATTTCCATTGTAACTCCTTGTTCCAGTTATTTTGTAGTCATATGGTAAATTTAATTGTTCAAATTCTGAATTTTTAAATTTATTTACCCAATAATTTTCTATTTTTTTAAGTTCTTCACCCTTATTGAATTTTTCCTCCCAAACAGCGTAATCTTTGTATTGAATAGGTATTTTTTTCAAATTTTCACCATTGTATAGTCTTTCAAACTCTATTATTAAGTTGTTTAATGATGTTCCATCCATTACTATATGATGTGAATCAACTAATAACAGTGTTTTTTCATTGTTTATATAATGCAATTCTACTCTTAATAAAGGTGTCTTTTCCAATTCAAATGGTTTTGAAAAATTATTTATAATTTCTTTTACTTCATCTTCTGAGTTGTGATATACTGGTACACTTAATTTTACTTCAGGTTCTATTTTTTGAACAACATTATTATTTTCTAAAACAAATTTTGTTCTTAATGTACTATGTCTTTCTATTATTTTATTTATTGATTCTTCTACTTTTTCTTTATCTAATATTTTGTTTACCATTATTGCACCAGGCATATTATATACAAGATTTTGATCTCCTATCATTTTTGAATTATAATAAATTCTTGTTTGTGCTGATGATAGTGGATATGCTTCTTGTTCTGGAGCCTTTTCTATTTTTGCTTTTATAGTTCCTTCGTTTTTATTTTCTTTAATATAGTCTGATAAATCCTTTATTGTATAACTTGATAGTAATTCTTTTATATTTACTTGTACATTATATTTAGATAAGATTTTTGTAGATAAAGTTATTGCTGTTAATGAATCTCCTCCTAAATCTAATAATGTGTCTGTTATACTTATGTTTTCTACTCTTAACATCTTTGATAGAATATTTATTAGTTCTTTATCTAATTCATTTCTTGGTTTTACAATAGTTTTGTTTATTTCTTGTAATTCGATTTTTGCCAATGCTTTCCTATCAATTTTACCATTTGGTGTATAAGGCATTTTTTCTATTTCTGAAAAATATTGTGGAACCATGTATTGTGGTAATTCTTTATTTAAACTCTCTTTTAATTCTTCAATGATATCTGTATTTGGTTTTGTAACTGTATAGTGTGCAATTAGTACTTCACGATTATTTCCTATAGTTTGCTTGATTACAACTGCTTGATTTACATTTTTATTTTTTTCTATTATATTTTCTATTTCTCCTAGCTCTATTCTGTATCCACGCATTTTTACTTGTGAGTCTGTTCTGCCTAAATGTACTATTTCTCCATTTTCTTTATAATATGCTAAATCATTTGTGTTATATATAACCTTATTGGGAGCAAATTGAGTTTTTATAAATTTTTCATTATTTAAATCTTCTCTTTTTAAATATCCATTTGTTACACCATCTCCTCCTATATATAGTTCTCCCGGTACATTTAATGGTAATATTTTATGATTTTTATTTAATATATAACATTGAGTATTAGCTATTGGTTTTCCTACCGTTATTTCTTGTTTTTGTGTCATTTCTTTAACTGTTGACCAAATTGTTGTTTCTGTTGGTCCATACAAGTTGAATATTTTTGCTTTTGAGTTTTCTCTCATTTTCGTAAGAATTTTATTATTTAATGGTTCTCCTCCAACTAGTATTTCAGTTATATTATCTAAAAATTGTAAATTGCTTTTTTCTGCGAATATTACTGAATATCTTGATGGTGTTGTTTGAATCATATTTACTTTGTTTTCTAAACATAATTTATTTAATAATGTCGGCATATTTTGTTCTTCTTCATTTGCAACAACCAAAGTCATTCCAGATGTTAATGTACACCACATTTCTAATCCAAATATATCAAAACAAATTGTTGTAACAGATAGCATTGTTTTATCCGAGTTGAATTCTACTACTTTTTTTATTCCATTTACAAAGTTATTTAAATTTTGGTTTGTTACCATTACTCCTTTAGGTTTTCCTGTTGAACCTGATGTATATATTAAATATGCTAAAGATTTTTCTGATATATTTAAATTTAGATTCTCATTACTTTGAGCACTTATCTTCTCTACATCTATTGCTTCGCAATTATTAGGAGTATATTTTTCTGTATTAGAATTTACTAAAATAATTTTTGTTTCACTATTATCTAGCATATATGAAATACGCTCTGCTGGGTATTCTGGGTCTATTGGTAAATATGTTGCACCACATTTTAATATTGCTATTAATCCAATTATCATTTCTGGTGAACGATTTAACATTATTCCAACAATATCTTGTTGTTTCACACCTTTTGCCATCATTTCTCTTGCCAACATATTTGCTTTTTCATTTAATTCTTTATATGTTAAATGTTGTCCATTGCTTATTATTGCTGTTTTTTCTGGAGTTTGTTCAACTTGTTTTTCAAATAATTTAATTACAGTTCCTGTTTTGTCATATTCCATTTCTGTTTTATTGAATTCTACAAGCAGTTTTTCCTTTTCTTTTGGTGTAACAATTTCAAGTTCTTTTATTTTTACATTTTCTTTATTAACTATTTGTTCAATAAGATTTAGAATTCTTTTATGTAAGTTATCAATGTCTTTTACATCATAAATACTAGTCTTATAATCATAAGATATGTTCAAACTTCCTGTATCATTTAAATCATAAATTTGTATATCCATGTTTTCTGCACAACATCCATTAAATGTCCATTCTGTTTTATAAGTCATATCTCCACCGCTTTGGTGTGCATTTGTTATTTGATATGATAACAAAATATTATATAAATTTGGTATTTTATTATTTTTCTTTCTTAAGTCTTCTAACAAACATTGATATGAATATTTTTGATGTTTTAACATTCCCATAGAATCTATTGCAATTTGTTTTGTGAATTCCTTAAATTCCTCTTCTTCACTTATATTAATTTTAAATGGAGCCATATTTATAAACATTCCAGCTGCATTTTTTTCTTTGAAATTTGTTCTATTCAAAATTGGGGTTCCTATTACAAATTCATCTAAATTAGAAATTTCTCCAATATATATTGCATAAATTGCCATAAAGAAATTGTATAATGATATTTTATTTTCTTTACAATATTGTTTTATTTTTTCAACTTCACTTTTAGCCAAATTGAATTGCTTTCTTTCGCCTGCTGCTTCATTTTCATTTGGTTCTTTTTTACTTCCTGGTATTGTTGCAACTTCAGGAATTTTTTCAAATTTTGCATTCCAGTACTCTTTATCTTTTTGATATTTTTCACTTTCTAGATATTCTTGTTCAGCTTTAATATAGTCTATATATGAATATATAGCCTTTCTTTCAATTTCTTTATTTTGTTTTAAATTGGAGTATGTTTTTATGATTTCATTGCAAATAAACGCAAGAGTCCACGCGTCAGCAATCAAATGGTGAATATTGAGCATAAAGCCCCCTTCTCCATTTTGAAATTTATAGATATAAAATTTATATAATTTTGAATTTTCTAATTCGAATGATTTTCTAACTATTTTGTTTGTTTCTTCTTTTAATTGTTCTTGATTTGATATATTTAAAAAATTAATTTCTACTTCTTTTTTTTCTGTTAATTTTTGTTGTGGTTTCCCATCTTTTATTTCTAGTTGTAGCCTGAAATTGTCGTGTTTTAGGCACACAATTTCTATTGCTTCTCTTAATTTTTCAAAATCTATTTGCTCTTCTATTGTTGCTGAGCCGCAAATATTGTTTATACTACTTCCTTTATAGTATTGTTCTGTAACCCAAATTGATTTCTGTGAGTTTGTTAAATTCCCCATTTTTCCTACATCCTTTTTTCGTGTAAATTTTCACTTTATTATTGTACCATCAATTTACATATTTTGCAAATTTTTTAGCGAATTTTCTTGATTTATTTTTGTTTATTTTTTATTAAACTGTTTCATACTAATAAAAATGTTTTGGAGATGTTTTTATGTGGAAAAAAATTAGAAATTTTTTTATTGTTAATTTATTAATTGGTGCTATTGTTGGTGTTGTGTACTATGTTTATAGTACTTATTCCAAAATTCCTGTTACTCCTCAATATGAAATTACAAGAACTGAATCCACAGTTCAAGCACAAACTGTGGAAAACGTTGAGCAAGAAAGTCAAAATGTTGCAACTGTTCTTGAAAATACCTCTCAGAGTGTTGTCGGAATTTCTAAAATTAAGACCCATTCTAATTCTATTTTTTCTTCTAAAAATTCTTATAATGAACTTGGATTAGGTACAGGAATTATAGTTTCTAGTAATGGATATATTTTAAGTAATTGCCACGTTACAGGTGAAAAACTTTCTACATGTTATATAACTTTAGAGAACGGCTATACTTATGAAGGTTCTGTAGTTTGGTGCTCACCAGATTTGGATTTGTCAATAACTAAAATTAATGCTTCTAACCTTCCTTATGCTACAATTGGAAATTCTTCTAATATTAGAACTGGTCAAACCGTTTTTGCAATTGGAAATCCAATAGGTTTTGAATTTAGAAAAACTATCACTTCTGGAATTATTAGTGCAACAAACCGTACTGTTCGAATTGAAGAAAATAACTCTGTTTCTTATATGACTGATTTGCTTCAAACAGATGCTTCTATAAATCCCGGGAATAGTGGTGGTCCTTTAGTGACTCCTTCTGGAGAAGTTATTGGAGTGAATACTGTAAAAATTACGTCTGCTGAAGGTATTGGTTTTGCTGTTCCTATTAATGTTGTAAAACCTGTTATCGAAAAATTTGTTAAAGATAATAAGTTTGATGAGGCATTTCTTGGAATTTACGCTTATGATAAAGATGTTATTCCTTATGTGGTTTCAACTCCAAATTTTTCTTCTGGTATTTATGTTGTTCATATTACTGATAATAGCCCTGCTATTTCTTCTGGTATTCAAACTGGAGATATTATTACTTCTGTTGATAATGTTTCTATTAATAACATGATTGAACTTAGAGAGTATGTTTATTCTAAAAATCCTGGTGATACTGTTTCTATCAATATTAGCAGAGGTTATGTTACTAGAACATTTGATGTTGTTTTGACTAAGAAATAAAAAAGAAATATCCTTCTCCCTTTTACAGAGAGAAAGATATTTCTTTTTTATGGCTTTTAGTTTCGAGTGGAATATTTAGCCATGTCTGCCCAATCATTCCCCTTCGAATCAATCATTATGACCTCTTCATAAACACCACTAGTGGTGTTTCCCTTATTTCGGAAGCATCCCTTGGCATAATACCAACCTTCAGGATATACAAGATTTTGAGGCTCAATGTCAGTAACAATTACCAACACATTATACCCCGCATAGGTTTTGAGCTTAACATTGTCTCCATTCAGTTTTTGAAAAAGAAAGGCTGCAATATTACCACTCAGATCACAAGTCTTGATTGTTTTCGCCATGTTTTTTCCTCCTTAGGTAAATTACCCATACTTATGTTGATATAACTATTGTTGCAATGGAGTTTTCAAATGTTACATCACACTATTATTATAGCATATTAACATAATTCTGTCAAAATGTTACTTTTTATTCATTTAAACAAAAAAAGAATAAAGTTACAATTAACTTTATTCTTTAATCTGGTGCGCCCGGAGGGATTCGAACCCCCGATCTCGAAGTTCGTAGCCTCGCATTCTATCCAGCTAAACTACGAGCGCATTACTTTATTATTATACTGTCATTTATAAGTTTTTTCAAGTGTTTTTAAAAATTTTTTCAAAAAAGTATTGATTTTAATTTTGTTTTATGCTATTATATATAAGCGTTTAGTATATATATTTTTTATCGAGGCGTAGCGCAGTTGGTAGCGCGCGTGGTTTGGGACCATGAGGTCGCAGGTTCGATCCCTGTCGCCTCGACCATATTTAGAGACTTTTACAGTCTCTATTTTTTTGTTTAAGGCTATTTTAAGCCTTTTTTTATTTCTCTAACTTTTTCAAAATCTCTCTATATTTGTGTTATTGCATTCAATTTTACATTCAGATTTATTTTTTTGAATGCAATTATTACATTCAAGTTTTGTAGATATAAAAATAGAGCATAGACTTCAAATCTATACTCTAAAAATTTAATTTTCTGTTTGTAATCTTTTTCTATATTCTAAAAGTTTTTGTTTTCTTATTTTATTAGATTTTTTTAATTCTTCATTTTGATTTTTATATAATGCACATAATGAATTTATTTGTTCTAATGTTAAGTCTTTAGCTTTTATTTTTCTTTCTTTATATTGTTTTTGCAATTTTAATAATTTAGTTTCCTCATTTTCAATATTAGTAATAGATTCCATAAAAGCATTTCTTTTTTCATTATCTTTTTCAGAAACAGCTACTGTATTTTCAGTTTGCAATAGAGATTCTTTTGGCTCTCTTTTTAGTAAGTTCTTGAAAAAGTTTTTTATTCTATAAAATAGACTTTTTTCGTTTACTTTAATTAAAGATTTCACTTCTGCATTTTCTTTCATACAATTCTCCTTTGTTATTCATCGATACTTTGTCCTTGATTTTCTTTTTGTTCAATTAAATGTTCTGTTTCTGAAATAGATTGTTCTTCTTGTTCTAGTTCTTGACCTTCTCTTTTAGCAATTTCTAATTCAACTAACTTAGCAAATTTAGGATTATGACTTTCAATTAGCTCTAAATCAAAATTTGAAGCTGATTCAAAAAATTCTTCATCTCCTAATTGTTCCATCGCATATTCCCAAAGTTCTTCTGTCTTATCCCAAGTATGAAATAATGTACTAAGTCCCCAACAATTTATCATAGCCTTTTTAAATTCTTCATCATTTTCATATAATGCAGGATCTATTTGAGAAATTATATCAGTACTTTCTCTTACAGATGCTAAATCCATAAGTTGTAATAAGAAATCTTTATCTTTTTTCAAATCTTCACTCATTAAGTCCCAACAATATGAAATCTCATCCCATTCTGCATTTTCAAATATTCCTAACATTGTTTCTTGATTTTCTCTAACATCATTAGGGCAATTTGTATCTAAACCTCCAGAAATAAGATTATCGTATAATTTGCTTGGATTATCTAGGTTTTCTAAAACAAGAGCAGCATGAGTTGGCATATAGCAAGTTATACCATTGTCATTTGCAATATTCATATTGTTATACTCTGTTATATCATGACCAGAAGATTCCTTTACTAATTGTTTAATATATTCCCAATTATATTTTCCTGTTGGATTACCACTTTCGTCTATTTCAAAAAACTCTTTCATTCCACTAGGAATTGCACAAGTAGGTATTTCCATATCTTCTTTAGCATCTTCATATCCTTTGGCTTTATCTTGGAATATTGCATAATATATAGCATCCCAATTATATTTTAATTCTCCAAATTGCTCTTGGTATAAAGCCTTTTCTTCATCTGGTATATCTGATAATTTTTTTCCTTCTAGGTTCATTTGTTTTATTGTTTCGTACCACTCTAAACTTACTTTTTCTGTTCTTTTGGGTTGTACTGTAATTGATTCTGTTCTTCCTTCTAACCAATCCATAACTTCTTGACTTACTTCTGGTTTAGAAGATTTAGTTCTTTGTGATAATAAATTAGACAATTCATCAGAAGATAATATATGGTCTTCAATTATTTGATATTGTTCTTTTATTTCTTTAAGTGTTTGTTGATTTGTGCCTTGTTCCATATCTCGTTTCATAAAATATATTCTATCTTTAGATATTCTATCAAAAAGATCCATTATTTCTGAAGGAGATTTTTCTTTTAATTCTTCTCTAAATAATTGCATTCTATAAAAGCTCTCTCTTTCAGTAGCTTCTGTTAATTGTTGACTAAGGTCAAATCGTTCAGCATAAAGTTCTCCAACTTCGTCCGTTTCAGGCATTCCATCATATTCAAATTCTTCATTTATTTCAGCTAGTCTTTCATCAATCTCTTCAATTCTAGTTGTACAGTTTTGTATTATTTCTCTTTTCTCTGCTATATATTTACCTAATCTTTCTAAATATTCTTCTTGTTCTAATCTATCTAATTCTTGCTTATCCATAATATCACCTCAAAATTTTATAATACAAATTAATTGTATCATATTGACATTTTTTTGTCATTATTTTTATAAATTTTTTTCATTTATTATAATAAAAACTAGATTATATAGTGATTTTCTACATTTCCTCTTCATCTTCTTCACAATAAAAACTACTAGAATTAGCTTTTTTCATTGCATATTCTTTCATAGCCTGTTTAGACAAAGTTCTATATCTTCTAATTCTTCTTTTAGGTCTATGATTTACTTGTGAGTTAGAAACCATATTGCTGATAGCAACAATCCCACCAAGAATGTTACAAATCCCGTTTTCCATTTTGCCTCTGTAATTTTCTCTTTCTGTTCTTCTTCCGTTTGTTTCAAATCTCGCTTCAGATAATAAAACTGATCTTTGATTTTCTCCTCTACCAATTTTTTCATTTGCTCGTTTATTTGAATATTGTCCCTTGATATGCTTTCCTGTGTATCTATAAGTTTCTTTCTCATCTGTGCTATATCTTCTTTCATTTTCATATTCCATTGGTACAAATCTTGTAGAATTATTGGCTCTATTAGATAATAGTCCATCTTTACTACTGATGGAATTAATTGACTTTCTTGTACTATTTGATTGTTCTTCTTTAATTCTTCTAAATTCATTTTCCATTACTCCTTTTGTATATTTTTCTTTATATAATTTATTATCTCTGCATTTATATCCTTCAGGTGTTGTATATGTAATATATTTTCTAGTATCAGTCCAATTCACTTCATAACCTAACTTATTCATTGATTTTATAAATTGCTCTTTGTTACTACTTTCTGCTAGAGATAAATCAATTGCATTTATTAGTTTAAATTTCCAACTCTTACCTTGTTCAGCAACTCTATATTCATTTCTTTTTATATATTGTGTATTTTCTCTTTTAGGAATTACTGAAGCTCCTATCTCTAAACACAACTTGTCCGAATAATCTTTTAAATCTTGCAAATCCTTTTTACTCATTTGAATTTTATATCCATTTTCAAATGAAACTGAATTTACAACTAGATGATTATGCAAATGATTTTTATCAATATGTGTTGCAACTAATACCTGGTATCCATTGAATTTTTCTGCTAATTTAATACCTGTATTATGAACTTGTTCTGCAGATAAATTATCATTTGGGTCAAATGATTGAATAATGTGTATATACTGTCTACCATTATTTTTGTTGTATAATTCTTTTGTATATAACATTTCTTCTAAACTACTTTCTGCTAAACAATCTTTTCCTGTTATCAAATTATCATTTGTTTTCTTGTCTTGTGTAACATAATTTATAATTGTTTTTAAGTTTGCTTTTGAACTAATTGCTTCAATAATTGCCATATGTTATTCACTTCCATTCTCAGTTCTTTCAAGTCAACTACTGTAATTAATTTTTCATTTGCAAGTCTTGTTAATTGATTAATATTATTTCCTATTCTTCTAAGTTCACTATCAATTTTATCTAATCCATTTACAATAATAATTTTATCTTTTAAACATGAACTTACAATAAATTTTGTAATTGTCATATTACATTTCTTTGCCTTTGATTCAATTATGCTTTTTTCTTTTTCAGATAATCGTATATTTATTTTTTTATCTTTAGGCATTCTATTCCTCCTTGTTTTCCCTAAAACAAATTAAAGGGGGTTGGGTTCTCCCAATTTTTGCAAGCTCTATTTGTAGTAGTTGTACTTACAAATAGGAAGCTTGCAATACTATATATTTGGTATTTAATTGCTGTTATTTACAAAATTTAATTGGTTATTATTCAAATAAGTATTTACTTTTTCAAGTTCATCTTCTTTAAATTTATTGAACACAGATGTGTATGTATTTAAAGTTACAGTTACATCTTTGTGTCCCATTAATCTTTGCAAAACAACTGCTGTCATTCCTGCTTCAATACATCTTGTACCATAGGTATGTCTTAAACAATGTGTACTTATATTTTTAGGATCTAAATTTAATTCTTCTTTGAAAATTCTTTTTAGTTCTTTATTAATTGCAGATGTTCTTATATAACTATCATTATTTGTAAATATTAAATTGTGTAAATTTTCATTTGTATATTTTAATTGTTCTTCAAAAATTGGTACTAAAAAATCTGGAATAGGTAAAGTTCTATTACCTGAATATGTTTTTGTCTTATTTCCTAAAATAATGTCAAATTCTTTGTCATTTGTTAGTGTTCTCTTAACATATAAAACTTTATTTTCTAAATCAACATTTTCTTTGCTTAATGCAAGTACCTCGCCTATTCTTAATCCCATATAAATTTGTATTAAAAATATATTTTTATATGGTTCATTTTCTATTGAAACTTTATCCAAATATTGTGTAAATTCTTTTTGCACATTGATATTTAATGCTTCAACTACTTTTGTTTGCTTATTGCTTTTAGGCTTTATAACTTCATACATTGGGTTATATGAAATGTATTTTTTAATTTCTGCTCTACGATATGCTTGTACAAATTGTTCATAAATTTTCTTGATATACGAATCACTTAAATCTTTAATAGAGTTTAAAAATTCTTGAATATCATCTTTGGTTATATCTTGTATTTTCATATTTCCAATTTTGCTATTTTTAATTTTATTGATAGTCCATTTTAATCTAGCATATTGACCACCTGAAATTGTATTAGATGCCAGTTTTTCTTCTCTAATATCTTCCATAATTTTTACTAATTCAATTCCATTTTTTTCAACGTACATGTCATTATTCATTTTATATTTAATCTCATTTAATTTATTTAAAACCTCTTTTTGAGTTTTTCCATATACTGATTTTCTAATGGCTTTTCCTTCTGCAGATGTTCCTGATATATATTGCCCAATCCATCTTTTATTTTTCTTATCTTCAAATATTGTGCCTTCGCCATTTCCTCTTCTTCTTTTCTTCTTCATAATCTTGACCTCCTATTTTGCAAGTTCATTTATCAAACTTGAAATATAATATTCTATTATGTTTTCAATATTTTTATTTTTTAAGATATTACCAAATACTTTTTCTAGTATAGGTAAAGTCACTTTTTCCAATAATTCACCTTGTTTATTGTCATATAATCTTTTTACTGCCAATTGATATAGTTTTATTTGAGTTAGTACACTCTCCGGTAAATACTCCAAATTTTCAAAATATATCTTCTTTTGTATAAAAATTGCATTATATTTTGTTGTTTCTTTTTGCACTAAATTTGTTTTATTTAATTTTAAATTAATTAAATCTAATCCATCATTCAATCCATTATTTTCTATATCTTCATCTATCTCTATATCTAACTCTTTATCTATATCTATCTCTGGTGGACTATTTGGTGGACATTGTCCACTTAATAATTTCTGCTTTTCTCTTTGTTCTCTTTTTTGTTTTGCCCAACCAGTTTCACTACCCACCATATTTTCAAATCCAGCTATTTTTAGGCAAATTCCATCATCTGTATAAATTAAATTTAGTTTTTTAAATAGTTCCATAGCAACAATAACAGTATCTTTACTAAAATATTTAGTATCTCTTGCTATTTTATCTGGATCGTATGGAATAATCATTTCTCCAACTCGTGATGCTAATTCTCCATTATTGTTAGCAGTTTGTAAGCATAGCATTTGATATAAAACTATATACTGACAACCATCTTTTTGTGATAATAAGAAATCTATTTCAGCTAAATTAAAGAAATCAGTTTTCAATTTTATCCAATAATATCTTTTTGTTTTTTCCATAATTTACTCACTTTCCAGTATTTCTACTTAATTTTCTATTGTTAAAAATAAGGAAAAATGATATACTATTTATATAAAGATTGCGAATATCTTTATGTGGCATTTGTGCAAAAGTCTGCTCGCCAAAGTGTACTTTTGTATAAATGCTTTTTAAATTTTTCATATAACATCAATCCTTTTTTCCATCTTCCAAAGAATATAAGCAATTTTTTGTATTTTTCTTGTTTTACCAATATTCACAGATGGAAAATCTGCACGATTAAATATTTCGTTTGTTTTGTTTTCTCCCATATATAAATCTTTTGCTACATCTTTTACAGTTAGCATTTTAAATGGGTCATCTAAGCTTTTTATAGCTTGTTTTACTAATTCTTTCTTAAGTTCTTCACTAAAATTTTCATTCATAACTTTGTCCTCCTTTAAAATTTTATAAATCCATTTTGGATACTTGAAAAGTAAAAAAATAAATCTCTATTCATATTTTACTTTTATAGTATGCCTCCTTTCAAATTTGTCTATATCCGTTTTGGATATTTATATAATAATCCAAAATGGATATATTGTCAATACCTTTTTCAAAATTTTTTAAACTATCTAAAACTTTTATAGTAAAAATATTTAATTTTCAGCAATTATTGACTTTCCAAAATGGATATGATAAAATTTAAACATAAATTAAGAAGGAGAAAATATTATGACAAATGGCGAAAGAATAAAGTATTTAAGAGAAAAAAATGGATTTACTCAAAAAGATATTGCAACAAGATTAGGAGTAGAACCTGCAGCAATATCAAAATATGAATTAGATATGAGAGAGCCAAATATAGAAGCAATAAAAAAGTTAGCCACAATTTTTAATGTTTCAATAGATTATTTACTTGGAAGAACACCAGATGTATTTGTAGATGAAACAGATAGAGATACACTAGATATATCTGCTATTAAAGATAAATATAACTTTACAAAAAAGAGAATGGATAAAGTAAAAGAAATCTATAAAAATGATACTACACTAAGCATAGCAATAAACGAATTATGTTGTGGTGTAGGAAAAACTACTTTTGGAGAAACTATAACAAATACTAATATTTCGATGTTAGAAATAGATAATATATTTAATGATTTTGTAAATAGTAAGGATCCTAAACCACAAATCATGATGAAAATTAAAGATTTAGAAAATAGTATTATAATTGTTGAAATTGATTCTTTTGATGATGAAGAAATGCCACTTGATGCCACTGATAGAATTGCTTTATATACTACAAAATTATCACAAAAATATAATGTGCTTGGTTTAGTAATGACAATTGATAAAGATGAAAATTGTAAAATTATTGATGCTATATATCAAAAAAATAAAGATACTTATTATACCCAATTACATTTGCCTAAAACAGTATTAACTGCTGAAGAGTATATTGATATAATGAGTAGATTATAAGAAAGAGGAAACGTTTATGAAAATTTTAGAATTTATTTTAAATAATAAAGATTATTTAGAAGATTTAATTACAAGAAGTACTTATCATTCAAATGCTATTGAAGGAAGTACCCTTACTTATGCTGAAACTTATGCTATTCTTTACAACGACAATAGCTTTAAAATCGAAGGGAAAGAGCCAAGGGAAATATATGAGGCTATAAACCATAAAAAAGCTTTAGAATTAGTTTTTAAGAATTTACAAAATAATGAAGAATTTGATGAGAGATTTATAAAAAAATTAAATGAAACTATAAATAGAGATATTAAAGATACTGAAGGTTATAGAACTGTGCAAGTATTTATTCAAGGTAGTGAACATATCCCACCAGAGCCTGAAAAAGTTCCAAATTTAATGATGTATTATATATATAATTATAATCACGATGAACAGGATATTTTTACTAAAATTGCTAAATATCATATTGATTTTGAAAAAATACATCCTTTTGAAGATGGAAATGGAAGAACAGGTAGATTACTTATAAATTATGAATTATTAAAAAATGACTTGACACCTGTTGTTATAGCTAAAGAAGATAGGGTAAAGTATTTTGAATTTTTAAGAAATAATGATAGTAATGGTTTAGCTGAATGGCTAAAAGAATTATCTACTAGAGAAGAAGAAAGAATGGATAAATTTGGGTATAAAGGATAATAAGATATGTTAGATGTAGAAGATATGTACAACCATTTCGATGATTTAAAATTTAGCAATATAGACAATATTTTTGATACAATAAATAAATTACCAGAAAAGGAATTACAGAGTTTTGTAGAATTTATATACGAATGTATTCCAAATGCATATGTGAAAGGAGACCCGTTGTTTAATTTTTCTACTAATGCAAGTATTTCAGGGAGTGTTTATCCTTGTGCATGTTTTGAATGCAAAATGAAAAATTTAAGTAATCTTGCATTTTTTGCGACATTATATGCCGAAAGAGTAATAATTCCTTCACCAATAGATTATCATCACCAACAATATACACATTATAAACTACCAATAGATAGAAGAAGATTGATTGAAGATATATTATTATTACTATATATAAAACCTTTAGTTTTAAGAAGAATAATAGGTTTTTATACTCTTAGAATAAATATTTGTAAAGATTGCCTACATGAGCAATTAAAAAAAGAAGAAAAATTACTAAAACAGGCCGAAAATATAAAAGAATATATAAAAAAAGAAATGAAATTAGATTTCACAATATATACAAAACATGAAAAAAAAGATTTATACATCTATGTTGATCCAAAATCTGATTTAATATTACCAGGAAGTATTGTTTGTGGAGCAAAAAGAAAGTCAAAAGTTTTTAAAAAGTATATTGATATTCCAGATACAACTGTATCCTTCGAGGATTTCGAAAAAATAGGATATGTAGATTACCTTATAGATCCAATAATTGATGATTTTTTATTACATAGTATTTGGAGAGAACATGATAAAACAACATATTTAACTAATAGGCCTATAGATACTTTGATAATGAAAAGTTTAGAGCAAAATGATTTTGCAACACAAAATACCTTAAATTATATAAAACCCATTTTGCCATTAATTGAAAATGTAAATATAGAAAATTTGTTAAAGATAAGAGACAATGATTATGATTCTTTCCTTGTATATAGGGATAAACTACGAGAAATCATTCAAATTAATAATTTAAAAACAGAAAAAGATTATCAAGATGCTTATAGTGACTTAATTCAACCAGAGATAAATAAAATGAACAATATATTGCATAAAAATAGAAATCACTTAATAAAAAAAATTGGAATAGATGTAGGATTGACTTTTATAGTATGTTCAATTGGTATGTATAATCATTTTTC
Organism: uncultured Clostridia bacterium; assembly: GCA_934130355.1. Classification (GTDB taxonomy): domain Bacteria; phylum Bacillota; class Clostridia; order TANB77; family CAG-508; genus CAG-269. Next base: position 18,094 of record CAKOXV010000007.1, on the reverse strand, counting down.
TTTTGAAGGAATAACTGGTTTAATGTCTTTATTAGGAATAAGTACAGGAATAAAAGATATAGCTCAATTATCTAGTAAAGAATCCATTGAAGAAAATGAACTGTATTTTTTATGGAAAGTTAATAAGAAAAACAAAAAAGAAATCTAACTGCATTCAAACTACATTCAAAAAATCCTAAAGCCCCGGAAAGTAAATAAATTTGAACTACAAATTCTCCTCACCTCGACCATAGAAAAAGAACTTAACTAAAATAGTTAAGTTCTTTTTTATGTTATAATTAAGGAACTATTCCTCTATTTTTATTCATATCAATTTCCTTTTAACTAACTCTATAATGTCCAATAATAGAATCACTATCATACAACTGCAAAACATCTTCCTCATAATTAATTTGCAATGGATTTGCATGGTGAATTAAAAAAGGAACACCATTTTTATTTCTTTTATCTGACACAATACCAATATGGTTTTTAAACACAATTATATCTCCACCTTGCCATTCTTGTATTTGTGACAAATCTGTTGTTAGTACAATATGATTATTCTTAAAATAAACATCTAAATTTCTAACTCTTCTAAAATCTATTTTTTTATCTACAACATCAATGTTGTATCTTTCTCTATTATTTAGAATATCTTCATTTACCAATTCCATTAAATCATATCCTGCACCTTTTAGTCCAAATGCAACAACATCTGTGCAAACACCATATTCATCATTTGAATAACCTGTTTCATAATACTTGCTTTTATATTTAGGTTTTGTTTCAATATATTTTCTAACATTATTTAATATATCTGTTTGGTCATCTATTCCATCATTGTCTTTATCAACTTTGCTAATATATGTTTCTATATTAAAATAACTATTATCATATTTTTTGTGTGTAATTATATTTAGTTTGTAAAAAATTATACTAATACAAATTATTAAAATTGCTAGCATTAATAATAAAATAAATATTCTCTTACTTTTCATTTATTTCTCCTATTTTTTATATATTTTTTATATCATAAAATTCGACTTTTATCAACTAAATTTTAATTTTCAGTATTGACTATTATACCTAAAATGGTATAATTTAAAGGATGAAAGGAGTAAAAAAATGAAATTAATTTTAGCATCTAATTCAACAGCTAGAAAAGATATTTTCGATATGATTGGTTGGAAATATGAAATACTAACAAGCAATGTTGAAGAAAAAAGTACCAGTACAGACCCGAACCAATATGTAATTGATTTGTCTAAAAATAAAGCAAATTCAGTAGCCTCTCAGGTAAAAAATGATGCATTAATTATTGCTGCTGATTCAATAATATATATGGATGGTAAAAAATTTGAAAAGCCAAAAAGTAAAGAAGAAGCTTTCGAAAATATCCACAAAATGAGTGGTAAAACTAATTATGCATTTACTGGAGTTACAATAAAAGATTTATACCAAAATAAAGAGATTTCTTTTAGTGATGTTACTGAAGTTCATTTTAAAAACATTTTAGAAAAAGACATTTCTTGGTATGTAGAAAATGAGAAAAATTTATTAAATAGAGCTGGTTACTCTTTGTGTGGAAAGGCTTCCATTTTTGTTGATAAGATTATAGGTGATTATTATAATATATTGGGAATGCCTGTCAATAAATTATACTCAAATTTAAATAAATTGGGATATACAATTTCGGATTTTGAAATGAAATAAAAAATTATTGTAGTTTTTTTACTTTATTATAAAATAGAGAAATGGAGAGATTAATCATGGAAGAAAATAATGAAAACAAAAGAAAAAGCAATAAGACAGTTGTTGTAATTTTTGGAATAATTATAGTAATACTAATAGCTGTTGTTGCTATTCTACTATTAAAATTGAATAATACTTCAATTAATGGAACAACTGAAAATGGTAATGGTAATAATCAACAAATATCTAACAATTCAAATACCAATACTAATAATAAGTCAGAAAATAACAAAGGAACTGCAGAAAATGACACTGCTTTAGGTTTAAATTTTATTAAAATAGATAGTTCTTCACAAAATTTAACTGATGAGCAAAAAACTGTAATTCAATATTTTGATAATGACTATTTTGATGCTAATGACTATCAATTTTTAGTTAGATATCCTCAAATATACGAAAAAATGCAAATAACAACTCATGGTAAAGTTGAAAAGATTATAAAATCTGATAATGATTCTTATGAATTACTTCTTTGGGTTGGTGAAAGTGAAGCATATTATTCTTACTGGACTATGTACAGAGGTGGAAGTACAACTCCTTATAGCGAATATGTTGAAAAAAATAAAAATAATTATATTGTTATAAAAGGTACTCAAGGTGATTCTAGATTAATACAAGGTGATTGGATTACTTTATATGGAAGATATATAAGTATAGATCAATATACAATAGATGGAACTTCTTATACTATTCCTACAGTAAATATTTATAATTATCAAAATGATAGTGAAAGTGCAAGACCTGATGGAACACCTGATAGATTTTCTTTATCTTTTATAAGAAAAGTTGCAAAAGCTATATTTAATAATGGTGTAATAGTTAGACAACCTACATCAGATGAAGCTGTAATAACTTCTAATTCATTTATGAACAATCCTGTTTATATTTGTGAATTAGATAATCAATCAAATTCTAAATTTGGAAAATACTTCTTTAATGTAAATTATGCTCATATTTCTGATACAAGAAATCAAGATGAATATGTTTTTGCTGATGGAGATGGTACAGGAATTAATAGATACATAGAATTTGCTCCTGATTTTGAACATTTCTTTATGTTTATTTATGATGAAAACAATAAATATTTAACTATTGAATATTATGACAAAGATTTCAAAAGAATTTGGAGTAGAGATTTTGAAGATACATTATCAGGTACTTATGATTATACAGAAAATAATATATATTTAGTTGCAAATAATTATTTATATACAATAAATACTTCTACTGGTAAAGACACTTTTGCTAAAAGATATGTAGGTGAAAAAGTTCTTGTTAGAAAATTACAAGATAGCATATTACTATTCTCTGCTGGTAATGCAGATAATATAATGAAAACAGATTTACAAGGAAATATTTTATGGACAGCTTCAGTTACAAACAGCTATGGATCTTATACTATACAGAAAAAAGATAATACATTAATTACAAATGGTTTTGATTCAAATGGAAAATTATTTTATGTTGTAATAAATTTGGAAAATGGAAACATAGAATTGAAAGCTGATTCTAAATAGAATAAATATACAAAAAGGAGGTCTTAAACTAGACCTCCTTTTAATTATTAATTATTATCCAATATATATTCCTAAGAAACTTAATGCAAGATATATTACATAAAATACTGCTTCTACTTTTACAAATGTTTTAAATGCTTCTACTTCATCATCTTCTTCTGTTAAAGATTTTACTGATACATATAGTAACAATAAAGATATTACACTTAACAATTTTGAGATAGGTGTTGTTATATAAGATACTCCTGATCCTATATATGTTAAAAATCCTAATAATACAGATATTATTGTTGGTATTTTAGCAACAGATACTGTTGTTATTATACTTATAAAAGATTTTTTTGATTTTTTATTTACTAAAAAGATTGCTAATGTTATTCCTATAATGCTTAATATTGGAGCTATAACTGTTTTTATTGTTGCTAAAAGGTTAAAGCTTATGTATTTAGATGATGCATAATAAATAATTTGTCTTATTAATACGCAAATTGTCCAAAGTGCTATTAAAAGTATAGCTGTTTTAAAAAATTTATTTTCTCCATCTTGTGATATTTCTTTTATTGCTTCTACAGGATTTTTCCATAATTTTTTGATTAATCCTTTTCCAGTTTCAGCTTCAGATTTTAAGTTGATATTTTTCATTTGTTCTTTTGCTTTATTAATTGTGTTTACTGTTTCTTTTTTTATTTCGCTTTCATTTTTGGCTGTTTCTTCTTTTTGTTCACTTTCAGCATTTACTGTTTCTTCTTTAACTTCATTTTCAGTATTTACTGCTTCTTCTTTAACTTCGTTTTCAGTATTTACTGTTTCTTGATTTTCTTCCATTTTTATTCCTCCTCTTATATTTTATGCTTATATTTTACTCTTTTTTTAAAAATTTTTCAACTCTTTTATAAATTTTAATAAAATTTAAATAAAGTTTGACAATATGAATTATTTATTTTATAATGATTTTATACAAATGAGGTGGATAAAATGGAAGATAATACCCAAAATAATTTTAATAGAATGGCCTTTTTGCAAAAAGTTATAACTGAGTTTATAAATAAGCCTACTTACGCAAGTCGTAAAACACTTTTTGATGGTTATCTTAAACTTATACATAATAGTACAAATGCTAGGAATAAAGAGCAAAATCAGGAAAAAATAAAAATATTAGAAAAATGTTTTGATTTATTTAATAATCCTGCATTTTTTGAACGTGTAAAAACTACTAAAGAGCAATATAATCCACAAATTCAAGCACTTGCAACTGCAATTACAAAAGCAGTTTCTGAGAGAATTTTAAGTGATAGAAAAAGACAATATGATATGGCTAAATTATATTCAGAAGGTCAAATAAATAGTGATTCATTAGTTTTTAGAAGTGTTAATGATGGTCTAAGCAAATCAGCATCTGACATTTCAGGAACTCAGATTCAAATAACTCATACTGGTTCACTTACTTATGCAACTTTATCTGTATCTAATGAATCTATACAAAAATATAGAATTATTAGGCAACTTTCAGAGTCAGAATCTCAAGAATATGATGTTTTCTCTTATATAGATTTAAATGAATTTGAAAAAAATAAAGAATATCGTGATGCTGTGTTAAATGAACTATTATCAGAAAACAATATAGAACTTTCTAATGTTCATGGATATATTGGTAGTATCGTTAATACTTCTGGTAGTAATCAACCTCTTTCTGTTGGAGAAGAATCAAAAAATATTTATGGTTTTTATAAATATCAAGTTTCTCCAAAATATGCATTAGAGTTTGATACTCAAGATTTATCAGCAGTTGTAGATTTTTCTCGTAAACAAGGATTAAGTTCTCAACAAAAACAAAATAAAAAAGAAAATAAAGATCAAGACTTAGAAAAATAGATAATATTTAAGACCGCTCATTTTTTAAATGGCGGTCTTTTTGTTATTTAGTATTTAAAAATTTTAATTCAACATATAACTTATCTGCGATTGATTGTACTACATTTTTCAAAAGGTATTGTTCTTCTGTCATTTTTTCAACATGTGGAAATTCTTTTCTCGAAAATACATTTTTTACTGAGATTTCTAAATTAGCACAAAACCTGTTGTATGCTTTACTTATTTCAAAATATTGTATTGTTAATGATATCAATTTTCCTATATCACTTATGCTATAAACTTGTTTTAGTACACATATTACTATTAAATATGCAATATGTTGCCTACTATATTTTTTCTTTTCAGGTGCTGGCATTATTCCAATTTTAACATAGTTATTTATCATTGTTTTTGTTATTATTTTATCTTCTTTGTTTACATTATACTGTCCTAAATATTTTTCTAAATATCCTACTACTTGGTCTAAATACAAATCTATTTCTGGTAGCTCATTCCATCTTGGTATATGAATTTTCATTATCATTTCTTGGTCTATTTCTTGCATATTCACACTTCCTTATGTGAATATTTTAACAGATTAGCTTAAAAATAGCAATATCTTTTTATTTAAGTATTCTAAGAGTGTTGAAAATTGTGATAATTGTTACACCAACATCTGCAAATACAGCTTGCCACATTCCTCCAATACCTAAAACACTAAGTATTAGTATAAGTAATTTTATAGTTATTGAAAATACTAGATTTTGTTTGATAATACCACATGTTTTTTGTGAAATTTTAATTGCATCTATAATTTTTGAAACATTGTCTGTCATGATAACAACATCTGATGCTTCTATTGCTGATTCTGAACCAACTCCACCCATTGATATTCCAACATCTGCTCTTGCTAAAACTGGTGAATCATTTATTCCATCTCCAACAAATGCAACTTTTTTATTTGTATCAAGAATTTTCTCTAGTTCTGTATATTTATCTTGTGGTAACATTTCTGATTTTATGTTTTCTATTCCAATTTCTTTTCCTATTTGTTCAGCTATGTTTTTATTGTCTCCTGTAAACATATTTGTCTTTATTCCAAGATTTTTTAATTCTTTAATTGTTTGTTTTGTTCCATCTTTTATTGTATCTCCAAGAGATATTTCACCTATTAATTTGTCTTCTACTTTTACATATATTTTTGTTAAATTATCATCTGCATTTTGTTCAATTCCTACAAGTTGTGCATTTCCAAGTAAGATAGTTTTTTCATTATATCTATAACTTAGTCCTTTTCCTGCAATTTCTTTCAATTCTTGCACATCTTCTAATTCACCATCATAAGCTTTTACTATTGATTTTGCTATTGGGTGGTTTGAATATCTTTCTCCTATTGCTGCATATTTTAAAACTTCTTGTTCTGTGTGTCCTTCATAAGTTTGTATTTTTTGTATTTCAAATTCACCTTTAGTAAGTGTTCCTGTTTTATCAAATACTATTTCTTTAATGTCTTTTATTGCATCAATATAATCACTACCTTTTATCAAAATTCCTTCTTTTGATGCCTTTCCTATTCCAGAAAAATAACTAAGTGGTACTGATATTGCAATTGAACATGGGCATGATATTACTAAAAAGATAAGTGCTCTGTATATACTTCCATTGTTTCCTGTATATGTTATATCTGTAAACATTGGTAAAAATATTGCTACAAGGATTGCACATCCTATAACTAGTGGTGTATAAATTGATGATGCTTTGTTTACAAATGTTTCTGTTTTTGCCTTTTTATCTGTTGCGTTTTCTACTAAATCTAAAATTCTGCTTACTGTAGAGTTTTGATATTCTTCTGTTACTTTGATTTCTAATAATCCATCTACTACTATACTTCCTGAAAGTACCTTTTCTCCTTGCTTTACTTGAGATAATTTACTTTCTCCTGTAAGTGATGCTGTATTTAAGTCTGCTGTTCCACTTGTTACAATTCCGTCTAAAGGTATTCTTTCACCTTCTTTTACTAAAATTGTATCTCCTATTTTTACTTCTTCAGGTGAAACTCTTTTTATTTCACTTTCATTTTTTATGTTTGCATATTCTGGTTTAATATTCATTAAATCTTTTATTGATTTTCTACTTTTGCTTACAGCTTTTTCTTCTAGAATTTTTCCTATTTCATATAGAATTATTACCATTAAACCTTCCATTAGTTCTCCAACTAAATATGCTCCTATGCAAGATACTGTTATTAAGAAGTTTTCGTTTATTTTCTTACTGCTTATTAACATTTTTATTGCATTTTTAGTTGTTCTATATAATAAAATAACATAACTTGTTATTACAAGAACTTTTGAAATTGCTTCTGGCAATTTTGCATATAATCCTATTAATGCGATTGCAATTCCTATAACTAATCTTAAAATTTGTTTTGAAATTGTTGTTTCTTCTTTGTTTTCAAATTTTGAAGCATCTATCATTTCTACTTCTGGTTCTTGCTCTTTTACTGCTTTTTCTACTTCTTCTACACTAACTTCTTCTGTTTCATAAGATAACTTTAGTTTTGCAAAATTTACATTTACATTATATAATTTATCATTTTTTTCTAGCTTTTCTTGAATTTCGTTTGCACATGCTGCACAATCTAAGTTCTTTAATATAAATTCATATTTTTTCATCTAATATATCCCTCCTCTATATGTTTTTTAGCTATTTCATAAAGTTCTACAATATGGTCATCATCTAGTGAATAATAAACTGTTTTACCATCTTTTCTAAAATTTACTAATTTAGCTTGTTTTAAAACTCTTAATTGATGTGAAATTGCTGATTGCGTAGAATTTGTGATTTCTGCAATATCTCCTACACATAATTCTGTTTCTAGTAATGCACTTATTATTTTCATTCTTGTTGTATCTCCAAAAACTTTAAATACTTCTGCTATATCAAATAGCAAGTCATCACTTGGCATTGTTTTCTTTATTTTTTTTACTTTTTCAATATTAATTTCTTCCATATTTTCTCCTTTATTATATGAATACTTGCTCATATATTCATGATAACATTATTATATTCAGCTGTCAATATATTTGTGCAAAAAAATTCATACCAAAATTGGTATGAATTCTCTTATGGTAAAACACTTGCTTTAATTCCTGTTTCACCATCTATTTTTCCATTATTATATTTTACAATACTTATTGATGTTCCTTCATATTGTGGTATATTTATAACTATTTCCATGATTCCATCTTTATCAATATCTAAATATTCAACATCACTTGTTTTCAAAAAGATTTTATTGTTTTCTTTTTTTCTTCCTGACCAAAATCCCTCTTCTAATGTTATCAAATCTGCAATTTTTTGATAATTAGAATCTAATAGTATGATTCCTGATGAAGCAACTGGTTGCCTATCTTCTGTTTCTCCTGAAGTATAATTTAAATTATAGCAAACTACATATTCTTTTTTTCCATCTCCGTCTAAATCTATTGCTTGCATCTCTAGTGAAGTATATTTTAAGCTTTTCTTTATTTCTTCTGGTATTTCCATTATATTTTCATATTTCCTTGGAATTATATTATATTCTTTGGATGTTGCTATTTTCTTTACATTTTCTACTTGTGCTGTTCCCTCATAAGTTTCATTTTCAAATTTTCCTTGGGTAACTCCCTGTTCTTTTCCATTTTCATAATTATAATATGTTGTACTATATTTATTTATATTTTCTTTTGTTAATTCCATTGCAGATAAACTTTGTACTCCTGGAGTTGGTAAAATCTCAATTCCATCATACAAAATAAAATAATTACTACTATTAAGGTCTATGTCTTTTTTTGATACTTCCTTTACAACAATTATTCCTATAATAATAATTCCAATTAAAATAAAAGATATACATGCTATCATTATTTTTTTACTTTTCATTTTTTCCCCTTTACAAAATTCTAAAAATTTATCTGATTTTTCTTTTTTGCATGTTATAACTAATTTTGGCTACTAGATTTGTTGGTGCAATTTTTGCGCCTATTTTAGCTAATTTTATTTTCCATCCTGGTACTATATAGAATTTTCCTTTTAGCATTTGGTCTATTGCATATTTTGCTACATATTCACTTGATAAGCCTTTTAGTGAAAATTCTACATCTGCAACTTTATTGAAATTCGTATCAACTGGTCCAGGACACAAAATACTTATTTGTACCTTTGATTTTTTTCTTCTTAGTTCTTCCCTTATTGCTTCTGAAAGTCTTACTACATAATTTTTAGTTGCATAATATGTTGCCATTAAAGGTCCTGGCATAAATCCTGCAATTGATGCTACATTTAAAATTATTCCTTTATTTTTCTGTTTCATGTCTTGCAAATATAATTTTGTCAATGTGTGATATGCTACTATATTAGTGTTTATCATTGAAATTTCTTTATCTAAATTTGTCTCTGTAAAATATCCACAATCTCCAAATCCTGCATTATTTATAAGTATATCTATATCTTTGTATTGTTCATGTATTTTCTTGCAATTTTCCACATTAGATACATCCATACATAAAGTCTCCACATTTGTTTTTAATTCTGCTTTAACTTCATTTAACTTATCTTCAGCTCTTGCAACAAGAACTAAATCAAATCCTTTTTTACTTAGTTCTCTTGCCATATCTCTTCCAATTCCTGAAGATGCTCCTGTAATTAGTGCTTTCATTTTTTAATTCACCTCACTATTTTATAGAGTTTTTGAAAATGTATTTTTAAAAACATTTACAATTGCTTGAAATATAATATTTTCGTTATACAAATTCGTAAAAAACTTCTTTACTACTGGAATTTGATAGATTAGAAAAAATACAAAAATTGTTATTACTATAATTAAAAGTAATTTCAAGTAATATTTCATATCATGTTTATACTTTATTTTATATCCTCTACTTCTCATGTCTTCAACATATGCGTCATGATATGCTCGTTCTTGGGCATTTCTTATTTGTTGTTCTAGAATTCTGCTCATATTTATTATTGTTCCTTCATCTAGTTGTCGATTATTTTTGTTTGTAAAATTATTATTCATCTTATTTATTTGTTGCTTCAAAACATAATTTTCTTGCATTATTCTATCACGTTCTTCTTGGCTTATTGTTTGTTCTTTTTGTTGCTCATATTCTAATTCTTGATTGTATTTTTCTCTTTTAAGTGAATCTGATAAAACATCATATGCTTGATTTATTATTTTCATTTTTTCTGCATATTCTTGTTTTTGAGTTCCTTGCTGCAAGTCTGGGTGATATTTTTTTGCAAGTGCTTTATATGCTTTTTCAATTACTTCTTGTGATGCATTTTTATCTACCTCTAATATTTCATAATAATTTTTCATACTTTTATCTCCATTTCCATTTAAGCAAATTATAACATTAAACTTATAAATTTAAAAGGATATTAGTTTATATTTTTTTCTTGCAAAATTTTTCCATCAACATCTTTTAAGACAATTTTATTTTCATCAAAAATTATATAACTATGTTCTGTATTATTTTTTGGTAATGATATTGAACCTGGATTAGCAAATATTATTCCATTTTCTTCTTCTATAAATCCTGTATGATAATGTCCATAAAACATTATATCAATTTTTTTATTTGGCAAGTTGTCTTTATTATAAACATGACCATGTGTAAAAAATACATTTTTTCCATTCACTTGCATTTCAATATTTTGTTCAAATTTGAAATCTGAAATCATTTCATCTACTTCTGCATCACAGTTTCCTCTAACTGTTCTAATTTTTCCCACATAATCATTTAGTATTCCTGCCACTTTCATCGGAGCATATTCTTGTGTTAATTCATTTCTTGGTCCATGATAATATAAATCTCCTAGCAATATTATTTGTTCAGGTTTCTCCCTTTCTTCAATTTCTTTTATTTTTTGAGCATAATAACTTGAACCATGTATGTCTGATATTATTAATATTTTCATATATAATCTCATTCCTTTCTTAATTTACAATTTTTTCTTCTGATAATAACTATATTATATTTTGTTTTAATTTTCAAGATTTTATGCTATAATTATACTATTATGGAAAATATAGAAAGATATAAACATTTAAATAAATATTTGAAAGATAAATTTGGCGAGCGAACTCTAAAAATCTGCATTGATGGAGGTTTTACTTGTCCCAACAGAGATGGCTCAATTGGTAAAAATGGTTGTATTTTTTGCAGTGAGCGTGGGTCTGGTGACCATATTAATTGTGTCCCAGATATTTCAACACAAGTAAAAAATTATTTTAAAAGTTATAAAGCTGAACGTGCAAATAAATTTATTGCTTATTTTCAGAATTACACTAACACTTACGCTCCAATTGATGTATTAAAGAAAAAATATGACTCAGCTTTAATTGATGATAGAATTGTTGCATTAGCTGTTGCAACTCGTCCTGATTGCATTAATGAAGAAGTTTGCAAATTATTAAAAACTTATACTGAAAAATATTATGTTTGGGTTGAACTTGGTCTCCAAACTTCTAATCCCACTACTGGTAAACTTATAAACAGAGGCTATTCAAATGAACAATTTTCGTCTGCTGTTTCTTTACTTAACAAATACAATATAGATACTGTTGTTCATATCATGATAGGATTACCGGACGAAAGTTTCGAAGATCTTACGAATACTGTAAAGTTTATAAATTTGCATAATATTCAAGGTCTTAAAATTCATTCTACTTATGTTGTAGAAAATACCGTTTTAGCTAAAATGTTCCGTGATGGAAAATATGTTCCTATTGATTTAGATTACTATTTAGATTGTGTTGCTTACGTTTTGACACATATTAGTCCAAATATTATTATTCATAGAATTTCAGGTGATGCTCCCAAAGATTTACTTGTTGCTCCTGATTGGAATTCTCATAAAAAGTGGTTTATTAATGGATTAGACAAATTGCTTTGTGAACAAAACTTATGGCAAGGTATGTATTATAATTCTTAATATCTTAATTTTATAAAAATAAGATATTACATTTTTCAACAATTTTCATATCTTAAAGTAAGGAGGTGCAGTTAAGTATGGCAGACATTAAATTAAGTAATATTGCTACTATAACTGGAACTTATGATTCTATTGCTACAGCTCTTAGTTCAGAAGCTGTTATAACTTCATTAATCTCTGGATTAACAATTGTTAAAACTGCTGACAAACAAAACTGGGCAAGTGGATATTTAACGTATACAATTACTGTTACAAACAATGCAGAAAAACCTTTTGAAGCTCCAACAATAACAGATACTCTAGAACCAAGTCTAATAACTTTAGTAGCCGATTCTGTAAAAGAAGGCGAAACTACTAAGGAATACACTTATGATCCTACAACAGGAGTTTTAAGTGTTAAATTAGAAACAATTCCAGTTGGTGAAAGTGTTGAAATTACGTTTCAAGTGCAGAAAAAATCATAATTATTGGTATAAATTAGAAAATACAGCAATTCTTCGAATTTGCAACTGTTATTTTTTAAGTAACACTGTTGTCACTTATAACAAATGCAAGCATTTTCACGATTGCTGTTGTTGTTAAAAGCAAAAGCCCAATTAGAATTTAAAATATTCTAATTGAGCTTTTATTTTATAATTTTTCTGTTGATAAAATCCACTGGATTTTTGTTATATATGTTTCACCATTATATAATGGTTCAATAACTTTAAACAATATCCCTTTATTCTGTTGCCATGTTATTGTAGTTGTTTTTGTTTTGCCTCCATTTCCGTTCTCCCGTATATACTAATGTTAGTTCTTTGCTTAATGTTTCAATATTATTGTCATCACCTATAAAAATCAGAGATTCTGGCAAAGAATATCTCTCATCACTTGTCATTAAAGGTGTATCTACATAAGCATACAAATACCATTCACTATTTAAAACCCTCGAATCTAGCACTGTTACTGTCATTATTTCATCTTTTCTCCCTAAGATTACTGGATCTGTTTGAAGAATTTGTCTTTGAAATTCGATTTTAGTTGGTGCATTTTGCAACTCTAAATTTCCAAATGGCATCAATCTTAATGTTTTAACAGTCTGAAGTTTTAATAAATCAAGGCTTGGTAATTTAGCAATTTCCTCACTAGTCAAATTATTTGAATTTATTGTTGTATTTGAATTTGTTACTGTTGCATTAATAGCAATATTATTTTGTGTTGATTTACTCCAAGAATATAATGCATCTTCAGTTATCTCTCCAGTATCACTCAATGCCGGAGATGTTAGCCAGTAATCAATTCTTCCTGTTGTTATATTAACTGTTGTTGTGTTTTGAAAGGTAAAGCATAAACCTGTTTTATTATACAAAATTACACTTTGAGGATTTGTAATATCAAATTTTGCCGAACTTGTGGTGAATCTAATTAATGGTGATGTTGTAAAAAAATCAGCTTTTAGTAAAAGTGTTGCTTTTTCATTTACTGTAAAGTTTTCTCTACAAGATATCATTGCATACCCACCATTTGTTTGTGTTTGAGTAACAGAAAACAGACTTTCTTCATCTACTAATATGCTAGAAGCTTGATGTCCATTATCTCGGAAAAATCCATATTTAGTGTCTATTGTGAAATTAGCTTTCTTATCAACCAATATTTTCACATAATTTGTGGTATATATTACATCTCTTGTTGTTGTGATTGATACTTCAGCCCCTTCCAAAATTTCTAAATATGGCAAGTTTGCTGAGCCTCTAAACCAAAATGTAGAATTTCCTGTTGAATTATGATTGATTTTTGTTTTTCCACCTATTTGAAGCTGATATGTTTCTGCCACTTCATTTGCCACAGCTGCAGTTGAGTTTTCAATTGTAATGTCTAAGTCTTGATAAATTGATAAACCACTTGGATGATATGTTATTTGTGGCCCTTTGTATGTTAAATTTTTATATGTAACAACTACATTTTGAAATGCTGTTCCTTCTGCTACATAAATGAGCCCATAATAATTTCTTCCTATTACATTTAAATTTTGTACTGTTATGTTTATTGAACTCGCTGTTCTTACTCCTATAGTGTCACCGTTTCCTGCACTGTTCATGTCTGTATATGTGTGTATTTTTCCTGTTCCGTCTGTTGGATATAACCCATCTATTGTTATTGTTTTCTTTGATGCTAATATACTGATTCCCCTTGCTAGTGTTATGTCTTCAGCTAGATAAATTGTTTCTATTTCGTTGTTTCCTTCTAATGTTTCTTTTAATTCTTCTGAGCTTTCTACTGCTACAGTTTTACTATCTATGTTTATCATTTTTTCTCCTTTTTTCCTTTTCTTGTTCGTTTATTTTTATTCACTTTTTTTGCTTTTATTCCTGCTATATTGTTTATTTTTGCTGTGGTTTTGTGAAATTACATTAGTTGGATTTTTGTGATTGCATAGTATTGGAGTTAAAGTTTGATGTTGATTAAATTTTTGAATTTTGGTTCTAATATATTTAGATTAATATTGCTGCGGCAGTAACACAAGTTTGGAAATATATATTTACATTCTAGTATATTTAAATTAATATTTTTCATATATTATTAAATTAAGGCAAACAGCAATAATGGCTGTGATATTAGAAAATAAATTTACATTCTAATATATTTAATTAATACTTTAATGATGGTACTTTGTCATAACAAATTGCAGCTTTTACATTCTAATATACTTAAATTAATACCCTATGATTTGCGACTTTTATTTGCTCCTATAAAACATTTACATTCTAATGTATTTAAATTAATACCTGTTTGCATTCTTCTTATCCAAACTTCGGTTGTCATATTTACATTCTAATATATTTAAATTAATACCTTATCAACTTGCTTGTTCAGAATATTCTGTTGTATTTACATTCTAATATATTTAAATTAATACCAATTGGTGCAGATAGACAAGACCATCTTTATGCATTTACATTCTAATATATTTAAATTAATACTTGCTAAATAAAATAAATGACGGTTATAATGCAAAGATTTACATTCTAATATATTTAAATTAATACTTATTTTTTCAAATCCAGTCGCTTTTTCAAATACTGATTTACATTCTAATATATTTAAATTAATACACTTCAATTACAACTGCATTATCTGCAGCCAATTTAATTTACATTCTAATATATTTAAATTAATACTTTGAAGAATTAATAATAAAAGATTTGTTAGTAAAATTTACATTCTAATATATTTAAATTAATACTGTATCATCATTAACGTGTTCACGTTCAACAAATGTATTTACATTCTAATATATTTAAATTAATACTTATACTAAATTTCGTAATAAGATTTTAAGATTAAATTTACATTCTAATATATTTAAATTAATACTCTGTTAGTAAAAGGTATAGCTATAACTAAATCTTATTTACATTCTAATATATTTAAATTAATACCGAAAACACTTGTTACATAAAATATATGATTTATAAAATTTACATTCTAATATATTTAAATTAATACTTGGGTGATTGTGATTATAAGCAATATAATTTAGATATTTACATTCTAATATATTTAAATTAATACTTCGCAAATTACCCTTACTAAAATTAGTCTGCAGCGTATTTACATTCTAATATATTTAAATTAATACATACCACTAACAAATAAAGAAAACGTTTTAATATAATTTACATTCTAATATATTTAAATTAATACCAAATCAACTGTTGCTTTTTTAGCTGTATCTGTTTCATTTACATTCTAATATATTTAAATTAATACTTATTTTTTCAAATCCAATTGCTTTTTCGAATACTGTATTTACATTCTAATATATTTAAATTAATACAAATCTTTTATTATAAATACTGCAAATGTTTATGCATTTACATTCTAATATATTTAAATTAATACGAAAGATATTCACATAAAAATTTAAAGTTTTTATATATTTACATTCTAATATATTTAAATTAATACAAAACAATGTTTGCAATATTATTTGCAGTTCAAAAATTTACATTCTAATATATTTAAATTAATACCTAATAATCAACTCTAATTACATAACTATTAAATTCATTTACATTCTAATATATTTAAATTAATACGAACTTTAAATTTACAAAATTTTGATAATAATTAATTTACATTCTAATATATTTAAATTAATACCTAATAATCATTTAATATCAAAAGCAACGATTTCATTTACATTCTAATATATTTAAATTAATACCAATTTTCTAATGCGTCAAACATTTTATTGTAAATATTTACATTCTAATATATTTAAATTAATACCAGCTTCCATTAATATTATATAACCACATACTATTTTATTTACATTCTAATATATTTAAATTAATACGATTTGGGATTTGTAAAAACATTAATACAGATGTTCATTTACATTCTAATATATTTAAATTAATACCTTACGAACGCGTTAGCAACGAGCGCAGCGAGTTACATTTACATTCTAATATATTTAAATTAATACCAAGAATGGTGAATGGGTAGGTGGAACTTGTCCTTAATTTACATTCTAATATATTTAAATTAATACATAAACCTTACAATCTTTATTCAGTACAAAATCATACATTTACATTCTAATATATTTAAATTAATACTTTGATACATTTTTTAATTTAGAAACTCTTTGACGATTTACATTCTAATATATTTAAATTAATACCTGAATAAAGCTTTTTTACTTAATAAAATAAATGAATTTACATTCTAATATATTTAAATTAATACTTTGGTTTATATACGTATACGGGAAAACAGGGAGAATTTACATTCTAATATATTTAAATTAATACGAGGTAAAAATGGATAAAACATAAAATTATTGTAAAAATTTACATTCTAATATATTTAAATTAATACCCAATTTGTGAAAGCATCACTTGACCATGCACATGTATTTACATTCTAATATATTTAAATTAATACCCACTTTCTATCCATTATAACTCCAACTACGTCTTTATTTACATTCTAATATATTTAAATTAATACCCTTAAGAAAAATAAAATACCTACACTACAAATAAAATTTACATTCTAATATATTTAAATTAATACTTTGAGTCATTGAAGCAGCTGCAGAAACTGTAAAATTTACATTCTAATATATTTAAATTAATACTTGAAATTGATTTCATTGCACTAACTCTTTGTCGATTTACATTCTAATATATTTAAATTAATACCTGGTAAATCTATTTCACTTGAAAGCTCTGGAGTTATTTACATTCTAATATATTTAAATTAATACTTATTTTTTCAAATCCCGTTGCTTTTTCAAATACCGTATTTACATTCTAATATATTTAAATTAATACGCTAAAGTAACGCCAGTATCACTTGAGGTGGTTTAAATTTACATTCTAATATATTTAAATTAATACATAATAATCTAATATCAAAATCAGATAGTTCAATTAGATTTACATTCTAATATATTTAAATTAATACCAAGTCAAAAAATAATCAAATAAAAATACAATAGCATTTACATTCTAATATATTTAAATTAATACACATAGTGAACCTATTTTCATGTGTAGTGATATGCCTATTACATTCTAATATATTTAAATTAATACACACGGCTTTATTGAAGCGCTAAAATTACAACGTTTCATATTAAAACTCTGTCCATCTCATATCATAATAACACAAATTTCATCGAAAATCTATTTGTGTCCTTCAAAGCCCTTTATTTTTCCGACTTTCAGAATCTGTCAAAGGCCATATGATTTTTCAATATTATAGGTCGACAGATTTTTTTCAAATTTATAAAAAATTATCTGTTTTATCATCTTCAATCATACCAAGAAACTCTTTTTCCATCCAACGTTGATTTCTACTCTTAAACAAAATTACACTATCCTTACTCTCTCTGATATACTTATCCAATTCAGCTTTCAACTTAATAGCCTGTGATTCTAATAATTCTCCTTCAAAAACAGAATTCTGAATATGTACCAAATACTTTTTACATGTCTTAAAAACATTTCTCAATA
>CAKOXV010000006.1 GCA_934130355.1 uncultured Clostridia bacterium | reverse complement strand
GATAAACGCTGGGAGCAAAATGAGAAGCGTTGGGAAGAAAACGAGAAACGTTGGAATGAAAATGATAAACGCTGGGAGCAAAATGAGAAGCGTTGGGAAGAAAACGAGAAACGTTGGAATGAAAATGATAAACGCTGGGAACAAAATAATAAAAAAATAGAAAGAAATTATCGAGATACACTTAGAGTTTTTGATTCTTATGAAAAAACAGTTGAAAACTTATATCAAGATAATAAACAAAAAATAATAATATTACAGAAAAAGCTAAAAATGGCTAATTAAAAACAAAATGCTTATGGTTTTATATCTAAATTTAAATTTCTTGACAATAAATAAAAAACAGAAGTATAATAGGAGTGTAATCAAGAATTATACTTCTATTTTACATTATAGGAAAGTTCTCCGAACTTCCTATAATATAAATACTTTGCACATTTATATAATAGATGAAAGGAAATATAAATTAGATGGAAAAGAAAAAAGTATTATTTATATCTAGTACAGGTGGACATTTTAATGAATTACAACAATTAAGTCCTTTATTTGAAAAATACGATTATCATATAATAACAGAAAAAGATGGAGTTACTAAGGGACTAAAAGAAAAGTATGGGAAAAGAATATCATATTTGCCTTATGGAACTAGAAAAAAGTTTTTTAGATATATATTTGTATATACATATTTGTGTTTTAAAACAATATATTTATATTTTAAAATTAGACCTAGATATATAGTTACGACAGGAACACATACAGCAGGTCCAATGTGTTATATAGGTAAGTTGTTTGGAAGCAAAATAATATATATAGAAACATTTGCAAATAGAAATAGAAAAACAGCAACAGGAAAGCTAATATATCCAATAGCAGATTTATTTATAGTACAATGGGAGGAAATGCTTAAATTGTATCCTAAAGCAATATATGGAGGTGCAATATATTAATGATATTAGTATTATTAGGAACACAAAATAATAGTTTTCATAGACTATTAGAAGAAATACAAAAAAATATTGATAATGGAGATATAAAAGAAGAAGTTGTAGTACAAAGAGGTTATACCAAATTTGAAAGTAAAGATATGAGAATGTACACACAACTTCCAATAGATGAAATAAAAAAATTAATAGATGAAGCAGATTTAGTAATAACACATGGAGGAGTTGGATCTATTGTTACAGCATTGGAAGAAAATAAAAAAGTTATTGCAGTGCCAAGATTAAAGAAATATAGTGAACATGTTAATGACCATCAATTAGATATTGTTAAATCTTTTGATGAAGCAGGATATATAATAGGATTGAATTCTGTTGAAGAATTAGGTCAAGCTATTAATAAAATTAAAGAATTTACTCCAAAAAAATATGTAAAAAATACAGGAAATATAATAAAAATAGTCGAAGAATTTATAGATAATAATTAATTAGTTTGATAAAAAATAAAATAGGAAGAAAAAACAAGAAAAATGATAGAAAAAAAGAAAAAGTAACTTTTTTCTATCATTTTTTTGCACTAAAGCTATTGCAAAAAAAGAACATTATTGATATGATAAAAGAGAATGAAAATTATGAAAAATTTTAAAAGGAAAAGGTAGAAAATGATAGAATTTAAGAATGTATGTAAAAAATATGGAACAGGCACAGAAGCTGTGAAAAATGCAAGTTTTAAAATTGAAAAAGGAGAATTTGCATTTTTAGTAGGAACGTCAGGAAGTGGAAAATCAACATTAATAAAATTAATATTGAAAGAAGAAGAACCAACATCAGGAAATATAATCATAAATGGAAAAGATACAACATTTTTAAAACAAAATAGAGTTCCTTACTTACGTAGAAGCATGGGAATAGTATTTCAAGATTTTAGATTATTACCAGATAAAACGGTATACGAAAATGTTGCATTTGCAATGTATATAGTAAAAGCAACTCCAAAACATATACGTAGACAAGTACCAATGGTATTATCTTTAGTAGGACTAAGTGGAAAGGCTAAAATGTATCCAAATGAATTATCAGGAGGGGAACAACAAAGAGTAGCATTAGCAAGAGCACTAGTAAATAACCCATCTATGCTTATAGCAGATGAGCCAACAGGAAACTTAGATCCAGATACTGCATGGGATATAATGAACTTACTAAATGAAATAAATTTAAGAGGAACAACTGTAGTTGTGGCAACACACGCTAAAGAAATAGTAGACCAAATGAAAAAAAGAGTAATACATATAAATAAAGGCGTAATAGTTAAAGATGATAAAAAAGGTGGGTATGATTGTGAGATTTAATATAATAAGTTATTTGATAGGAGAAGGTGTAAGAAACCTATTCAAAAATAAAAAGTCGACTATGTCATCATTAATGATAATGTGTGCAACAATGTTTATATTTGGACTATTTTTTGTAATAGGAGAAAACATAAACAATTTTGTAAAAAAGATTGCGGATGAACAAGGATTAAGAGTTTTTATTGAAAATACAGCAACAGATGAAGAAATAGACCAAATAGGAAAGCAAATTTTAGACATAGAAGGCGTTAGAAATGCAGAATATGTATCAAAAGAAGAAGCAGTAGAGTCAATGGAATCATGGCTAGGCCCTGAGTTAATAGAAGGATACAAAGAAAGAAATATACTTTCTGCATCTTATGATGTAACATTAACAGATTTGGAATTAAATGAAGAAGTGCAAAAAAATATAATGCAAATAGACAAAGTTGAAGATATTGAATCAAGTAATGAGTCAATATCATTAGTAATTAATATTGCTAAAGGCGTAAGAATGGTAACAGGAGTGATATTAATATTACTTATTATTATTTCAACTGCAATAATTTCAAACACTATAAAATTGGCAGTACATGCAAGAAGAAAAGAAATTTCAATAATGAAATATGTAGGTGCAACTAATAGTTTTATTAGGTGGCCATTTATAGTGGAAGGTATAATACTTGGAATTATTTCAGGACTATTATCAGTAGCAATAATAGGAATTGCATATACACTTATAGCAAATAAACTAGCAACTATACCATTAATGATATTAATAGATTGGAAACTAATACAATTTAAGGACATGTTTAGCTTAATTTTATTAGTTTATATGGGATTAGGAATTGGAATCGGAATTATAGGAAGTAGTATATCAATGAAAAAATATCTAGATGTTTAAAATTTTAAACAAGGAGAAAAAATGTATAAAAGTAAATGTATAGTAATAATTTCATTAATAATATGTAGTCTATGTGTTTGCGTTTATGCAGAAGATCTCACAGGACTACAAGAACAATCAGGTGAATTATCAAAACAACTAAATGAAACTAACAATAGATTACAAGCAGTGCAAGACGAAATATCACAAAATATGCAACAGTTACAAGAAGTCGATAATCAAATTTCACAATCACAAGAAGCTCTAGATGTGGTAAATGTACAAATTGATGAAGTGATTGAAGAGATAAAAAAAAATGAAGAAAAACTACAAAAAATTCAAAAAGAACAAGATGATATGCAAGAATTGTTAGATAAAAGAATAATAGCTTTATACAAAGCACCAAAACTACGAAACTTAGATATATTATTAAAGTCAAAAAGTATAACAGAATTTTTAGGAAATTATTATGCAATAAAAAAATTAACAGAATATGATAATAAACTATTAACAGAGGCTAAAGAACGAAAAACCGAGATAGAAACAACAAAACAAATACTTTTAGAAAAGAAAAAACAGGTAGTAATAGATAAACAAACACAACAAAAAAAGTCACAAATATTAGCTAATACTAAGACAATGAGAGAATATTATTTAAGCAAACTTACAACAGAAGAGTTGGAATTACAAGCTCAAATAGATGAATATAATTCACAAGTCTCAGAAATAGAAGCAGAAATTAAGCTTTTGGCATTAAATAGCATAAGCAAAGATTACATTGGAGGAGCAATGCATTGGCCAGTACCTGGATATACAAGTATTACATCAGAATACGGAATGAGAGTACATCCAATAACAGGAGCATATAAATTACATACAGGTGTAGATATAGGAGCACCAATAGGAACAAGTTTTGTAGCTGCTGCAAATGGAATAGTATCAAAAGCAACATATAACCCTGCTTATGGAAATATGGTTATAATAGACCATGGAGGTGGTGTACAAACACTATATGCACATGGAGATGAAATAATAGCACAAGTAGGGCAAACAGTAGCAAGAGGAGATGAAGTGTTAAAAGTTGGATCAACAGGTTATTCGACAGGGCCACATGCACATTTCGAAATAAGAATTAATGGTCAAACAGTAAATCCAATTGAATTCTTAACAAAAATTAATGTATTACAAGAAAAAACACAAACAGAAGAAAATTAAAAATACAAAGGGGTTTAATTGTAAAAAGAAAGGAAGATAAATATGAAAAAAACAATAGCTAAAATAATTGGAATTACTATAATAATTGTCTTAATTTTACAAAATTCGCTATATGCATTAACAGAAAAAGAAGAACTAGAAAAAGAAAAATCTGAAATTGATAGTCAGATTAAAGAAGCAGAAAAGAAACAGGAACAACTAGAAAAACAAAAATCAACAGCAATGAAAGCTGTGGAAAATGTAATTAGTCAAATATCAAATTCTCAAAGAGAAATTGATTCATTAAAAGATCAAATAAGTTCATTGCAAACACAAATTGAAAACAAAACAGAAGACATAAAGCAAAAAGAAGAGGAATATACTAAACAAGAAGATTTATTAGACAAAAGAATTATTACTATTTATAAAAAAGGAAATACATCATATTTAGAAATGTTGCTGGATTCTAGTGATATGTCTGATTTTTTATCAAAATATTATTATGCATCAAAATTACTAGAGTATGACAAACAACTAATACAAGACACTAAAGACCAAAAGGCTCAAATAGAAGCAGAAAAAACGGAATTAGAAAATGATAAAGAAAGTGCTAATAATGCGTTAAAAGAACAAGAACAAAAACAAAAAGAATTAGAAGCATTACAAAAAGAAAAACAAAATTATGCAGCACAACTTACAGAAGAAGAGAAAAAAGTCCAAAAAGAAATTGATGAATTAGAAGAAGCTAACAGAAAAATAGAAAGAGATATAAAAGAAGCAGAAGAAAAATATAGAAGACAATTAGAGGAATTGGAAAAAAATTCAGGTTCAAATAGTACAGCAGGTTCGGGATTTTTCATGAGACCTGTTTCAGGTGGAACTATATCAACAAGATCACATTATTCAACAGGTAAATTCCATGGTGGAATTGATTATGCAGTACCAGTAGGAACAACTGTTGTGGCAGCTGCTGATGGTGTTGTTATGACAACAGCTAATTTATCAAGAAGTTATGGAACTTATGTAGTAATAAGACATGCAAATGGATTACAATCATATTATGCACATGGAACTAGAGGCTCTATTGTTGTTACTCCTGGAACAACAGTAAAAAAAGGTCAAAAAATAATGCTAAGTGGAAATACAGGAAATTCAACAGGACCACATATGCATTTTGAAGTAAGAAAAGCACCTTATCATTATAGTTATAGTGCTAAGAATTATGGTCAAGATTCAAGAGTAAATCCTTTGAATTATATGTAAAGTTTAGTTAAAAGAAAGGCTAAAACATGGAAGAAGAAAAATATTTTAGAAAACAAAGAACATATAAAACTATAATGTTGGTAATTTTAACAATATTTCTAACATTTATAGTAACAACAATATATATTACTAATAAATACAACTTAGATGGAGACAAAGCAACATCATTATTAGGAAATTCATCTTCAAATAATATAATAAATTCAATAAGTAATATCAAAACAATGCTAAAGAAATATTATTTAAAAGATATTGATGAAGAAAAACTAAATGAAGCAGCAATTGAAGGATATGTTGCAGGTTTAGGAGATCCATACACAGAGTATATTCCTAAAGAAGATATGGAAGATTATACTTCAAACTTGTTAGGAAATTATGTTGGAATTGGAATATATATGGCTGTTAATACACAGAAAAATGTAATACAAGTTTTAACACCTATAAAAGGTAGCCCTGCAGAAGAAAGCGGAATACTTAGTGGAGATATTATATTAAGTGTAGATGGGGTAAAATATACAGGAGATGATATGAGTTCTGCTTCAGATGCAATAAAAGGAGAAGAAGGAACTACAGTAAAAATTGAAATACTAAGAGGAGAAGAAACCAAAACTTTTGAAATAACAAGGAAAAAAGTTATTACAAATCCTGTAGAAGCTAAAAAATTAGAAAATAATATAGGATATATACAAATAACAAGTTTTGATGAGGAAACAGCTAAAGATTTTAAGAACAAATTTGAAACTTTACAAGAACAAAAAATAACTTCATTAATAATAGATTTAAGAAATAACGGCGGAGGATTAGTTGATGAAGCATTAGAGATAGCAGACTATATCGTTCCAAAAGGAAAAGAAGTATTAATAACTGTTGATAAAGATCAAAAAGAAAAAATCGAAAAAACAAAAGAAGATGTATTAATAGATATGCCAATAGTTGTGCTTGTTAATGAATATACAGCAAGTTCATCAGAAATTTTATCAGGAGCATTAAAAGATTTAAATGAAGCTACAATAGTAGGAACTACAACTTATGGAAAAGGAGTAATTCAACAACTTTTCAAACTTAGAGATGGAAGTGGCTTAAAAGTAACAACACATGAATACTACACACCAAATAGAAATAAAATTAATGGAGTAGGAATAGAACCAAATGAAATTGTAGAATTACCAAAAGGTACTAATATTTTAAATGTAAGTGAAGATCAAGATACTCAATTACAAAAAGCAATAGAATTATTAAAAAAATAGTACTTTAAAAGGAGAATAACTATGAAATTAAATTTAGCAAACAAATTAACAATATTTAGAATAATACTAGTGCCAGTAATAATGCTTATACCTATAATAGATAGATTATGTGGGATTCCAGGAACATTTTTAGGAATTCCTACAGCATTTTGGCTAATGAATATAATATTTATTATAGCATCAATAACAGATAAATTGGATGGATATATTGCTAGAAGTAGAAATGAAGTAACAACATTTGGAAAATTTTTAGACCCACTTGCAGATAAGATATTAGTAATATCTGCACTAATAATTTTGGTAGAATATGCTAAAATCCCATCTTGGATACCAATTATAATATTAGCTAGAGAATTTATAGTATCTGGATATAGACTTATTGCAGTAGAAAAAGGTGGAAAAATAATAGCTGCATCAATATGGGGAAAATTAAAAACAGTTACACAAATGATTGCTATAATTTGTTGCTTTTTAGATAAATTTAACTTTGGACAATTCATTTTTAGAGTTTCAACAGAAGTCGAAATGTTTACTAATTCAGCAGGAATATATATGACAACAGGACAATTTATTATAAATATAGTATCGACAATAATGCTAATTATAGCAGTTATTGCAACAATATTTTCAGGTGTGGATTATCTAAAAAAAGGAAAAAATCTATTTAAAGATTAAAAAATACTTGACAAAATCCAAAAAGTGAAGTATCATACTAAATGTTAATGTAAAAGCGACTAAATGTCGCTATTTGCATGTGTATACTTTACAGCAGAAAGGAATGGTATTGATTATGGAAGAAAAAGAAGTAATATTAACACAAGAAGGTTTTGACAATATAGAAAAAGAATTAGAATATTTAAGAACAGAAAAAAGAGCTGAAATAGCTGAAAGAATAAAAGTTGCTTTAGGTTTTGGTGATTTATCAGAGAATTCAGAATATGATGAAGCCAAAAATGCACAAGCTGAAAATGAAGCAAAAATAGCAGAATTAGAAAATAAAGTGAGATATGCTAAAATCATAGATGAAAAAGAAATTGACACAAAAACAGTACAAATAGGAAATACAGTAACATTATATGATATTGAATTTGATGAAGAAATAGAATATACAATTGTTGGATCAACAGAAGTAAATCTAGCAGAAAACAAAATATCAAATGAATCTCCAATGGGTAAAGCACTTTTAGGAGCCCAAAAAGGAGCTATAGTAGAAGTTGATGCACCTGCTGGAATAATTAAATATGAAATTAGAAAAATCACAAAATAAAAAAAAGAAATGTCAAAAATTTGTTTGACATTTCTTTTTTTATATGATATTATAATAACAGTTTAAAAGGAGAAGTGATGTAAATGGGAACAAGAGCTGAAACAACAAGAAAAGAAAAAGCAATATTAAAATTTATTGAAGAACAAGTTATGGATAAAGGGTATCCACCATCTGTAAGAGAGATTGGAAAAGCAATAGGATTAAGTTCAACAGCCACAGTACATGCATATTTAGCAAAACTAGAAAAACAAGGATTCATAAAAAAAGAAGACAAAAAAGGAAGAACACTAAAAGTAGTTAAAGGTTCAGACGGAAAAACAATCAAAAAATCTAATAAAAACTTTTACACACAAAAAGAATTAGTGGATGTTCCGATAATAGGAAAAATTACAGCAGGACAACCAATATTAGCTGTTGAGAATGTAACAGACACATTTCCAATTCCAATAGACTTTGTAGGAAATAGTGAAAGTTTCATGTTAACAGTAAGAGGAGAAAGTATGATAGAAGCTGGAATTTTGGATGGAGACTATATACTTGTGAAAAAACAAAATGATGCAAGAAATGGCGAAATAGTAGTTGCATTAATTGGAGAAGAAGCAACTGTTAAAACATTCTACAAAGAAAAAGATCATATACGTTTACAACCAGAAAATCATACAATGGATCCAATCATAGTTCCAGATTGTAAAATTCTTGGAAAAGTTGCTGGAGTATTTAGAAAAATGTAAGCTATAAAAAATTTTCGATTTTTCATATCAAATAAAAACAAAAAATGGCAAGAAAATTCTTGCTATTTTTTATATAGTATAATATAATGAAATGGAAAAATGATAGAAAAAGTTATATACGAAGGAATGTGATAAAAATGAAAAAATTAAATATAAGTTTATTGAAAAAAATAGGAATAATAGTAGGAATATTAGTTCTAATAGTACTTTTAGTAGTTCTTGCCGAAAATTGGTTTAAAGAAAAAAACAATGATAAAGTAAGTTTAATAATAAATAATAGAAATGTAACAGAAAGATTAAAAAATGAATTAAAATTTGAAAATGGAATACTTTATATTTCTATGGAAGATATGCAAAACTTTTTTGATAAATATATTTATTTAGAAGAAGAAACAAATGAGGTAATTACTACTTATGATAACAAAGTTGCAAGTATTGGCTTTGATTCAAATAAAATGCTTTTGAATGGAGCTGTTAAGAAAATTAATGCTTCAGCAATAAAGAGTGAAGAGACTATATATATACCTATTTCAGAAATGTTAGAAGTATATAATATAGAACTAAAAAATATAGAAGAAACCAAAATAATAACACTAGACTCTTTAGATAGAGAACAAATAAAAGCAACTTTAAAAGGAACAGTTTCTTTAAAAAGTCAAGGAAAGATATTTTCTAAAACAGTAAGCAAAGCTCAAAAAGGTACAGAAGTTATTTTAATAGATAAAACAGAAGGAAAAAAATGGGTAAAAGTTAGAGCGGAAAACGGAAAAATTGGTTATGTAAAAGTAAGCAAATTAGAAAATATAGAAACAGTAAGAGAAAAACAAACAAAAGAAAAACAAATATCAGGAAAAGTAAATATGTTCTGGGATTATTATTCACAATATGTTAAAACAACAGATAGAACAGGACAAGTAATTGAAGGTGTAAATGTAGTATCCCCATCATTTTTTTATTTAGACAAAAGTGATGGAACTCTAAAAGAAAACATAGGAGAAGCAGGAAAAAATTATATAGAATGGGCACACTCTAATGGATACAAAGTTTGGCCAATAATTTCTAATGCAGAAGCTGGAATAAAAATAACATCAAATATATTAAATAGTTATACAAAAAGACAAGAATTAATACAAAGCATTGTAGAAAAATGTGCACAATATAGTATTGATGGAATAAATGTTGATTTTGAAAACATATATGAAGCAGATAAAGACAAATTTTCTAGATTTATAATTGAACTTGTACCAAGAATGCAAGAAATGAAAATAGTTGTATCAGTAGATGTAACAGCTCCTGATGGAGACCCTAATTGGTCTTTATGTTATGATAGAAATGTAATTGGAGATGTAGCAGATTATTTAGTATTTATGGGATATGACCAATATGGTGCATCAAGCACAAAGCCAGGAACAACAGCAGGGTTTAATTGGGTTGAAAAAAGTTTACAAAAAATAATTCAATATGATGAAGTTAGTCCAGAAAAAATCATCTTAGGAATGCCATTTTATACAAGACAATGGACAATAGCACAAGATGGAACAATTAAAAGTAGATCTGTTATATCTATGGTAAATACTAAGATTCCTAATAATGTTGAAAAACAATGGGATGACGAATTAAAACAATATTATATTGAATATAAATCAGGCAAAAACACAATTAAAATGTGGATTGAAGATGGAACATCAATAAAAGAAAAAGTTTCTTTAGTAACAAAATATAACTTAGGTGGAACTTCATGTTGGAGAAAAGACATGGAAACATCTAATATATGGACAATAATTAGAGAAGAATTAGAAAAATAAAAATATTAAACTGAGATATGAAAATTTTGAACTTTCATATCTCAGTTTTTTTGACGAAAATCAGAAATATATTGTAATATATGTTATTTAATTTGCATAGAATTCACTGAGGTACTAAGATTGAAAAAAATATTAGTTTATTAATTATTTTCTAATCAAGCATGTACCTTGAGAAAGGAATGGAACTAAAATGAAAACTGTGTATATTGAAAAAGTGGATAAGCCTAGATTTTCTATAAGAAAAATAAAAATTGAAAAAGATAGTTATAGAACATATATTGATTTTCAGAAAGAAAAAAATATAAAAAAACTTATTAAAAAATTAGTAAAAGATGAAGTATCAAATGTGGTCTTAAGTAAAGAACTTTATAATGAGAAAAAACTTATTAATGCTTTAAATGCATACAATATAAATATATTTGACGGAAGATGGTTGGAAAAATATTTAGCTCTTCAAATTTTAGATTTTGTAATAATTCAAAAAAACATTAAAAAAGAAGAAACAGAAATAGCAGTCACATTAAATCAGATAACAGATTTGAGTATATCAATAATAAAAATATTAGCTAAGCAATATAAAAAATTAACAATTGTAACAGAACATATTGAAAAATTGCAAAAAGTAGAACAAGAAATATATGATAAAGATGGAATATTAATAATAATTTCAAATAATCAGAAAAAAAGCTTGTTAAAAGCTCAAATTATACTAAATATGGATTTCAATAAAGAGGTGTTAAATAGATATAGAATAAATGAAACTGCAACAATAATAAATCTTGAAGGATATATGAAAATTGAAGAAAAACGTTTTAATGGGATAAATATTAATGATTATGAAATAGAGGTTGGGAGAGAAGAAGTAATATGGAGAACTAATATGCAAAATTTTAGAACAAAAGATTTACTAGAAGCAAATTTATATATGAAAGATACTTTTGAAAGCATTTGCAGCAAGATAAAAAAATGTAATGTCTCAATAAAGGAATTATATGGCATAAACGGAAAAATAGAAAGATTTTTTTAAAATGCTTTTCTTTTTTTATAAAATGTATTATAATGGTGTAGAAGTTTAGAAAATACTAGTAATTATCCATTTTATCCATAGTAAAAAGGGAGGAAAGAAGATGGGGAATAAGAAAAGAAGAAATAAAGAAAAGAAAGAGAAGAGAGAAAAAAAATTAAAAAAATCTCAAAAAAACAATAATACAAATACACTAGTTAGAAAAAAAGATGTAAAAATGAAATTTAAGTATAAACATCCTAAAATAGCATTAGCCTTAAAAATAATTTTTATTACATTACTATTAGTAGTTGTTGTAGGGGCTGGAGTAATTGCAGGACTTGTGTTTGGATTATGGGGTGATGACCTAAATATTAATTTAAAAGATTTAGTTTTAGCAGAAAATTCAGTTATATTAGATTCAGAAGGAACTGTTATAGCAGAACTAAGTGGAGATGAAAATAGAAAAATAATAACATTACAAGAAATGTCACCATATTTACCAAAAGCATATATTGCAATAGAAGACGAAAGATTTGAAACACATCATGGAGTAGATATAAAAAGAACTGGAGCAGCAATATTATCATTTGTTACTCATAAAGGAAAATCAACAGCTGGTGGAGGAAGTACGATAACACAACAATTAGTAAAAAATATAACTCAAGAGAAAGACAGTACAGGATTAGAAGGAATTACAAGAAAATTAAAAGAATGGTATAGAGCATATCAAATTGAAGATGTATTATCAAAAGATCAAATACTTGAATTATATTTAAATCTAATATTTGTTGGTGGAAATCAAGACAATAGAGGTGTAGAAATTGCATCAGAATATTACTTTAATAGAGCAGCCAGTGAGCTAAGTATAGCACAATGTGCATTTATAGCTGGAATAAATCATTCACCAAATAGATATAACCCATATACAGGAAATGATAATACAGAAAAGATTGCTAAAAGAACTAAAACAGTACTATCACAAATGAAAAAACTTGGGTATATAAATCAAGAAGAATATGATATAGCAATATCAGAAGTAGAAGAAGGATTTAAGTTTGAAAATGGTGTTAGAGGAAATATATATTCAGCACATACTGATGCATTAATTACACAATTAATAAATCAAATAATGGAAGAAAAACAAATATCAAAAGATGCAGCAACAACATATTTGTATAGTGGTGGATTAAAAATATACTCAACACAAGTATCTTCAATGCAAGAAATAATTGAAGAAGAAGTAAAAAAAGAAAAATATATAGAAAAATCAAAAGAAAATTATAATGAAGATGGAACACCAAAAACAACGCAAACAGGTATAGCTGTAATAGAACCTTCAACAGGATATGTTGTTGGATGTGTTGGACAACTTGGAGAAAAAACTACATCAAGAGGATTAAATAGAGCACTATCATTAAGACAAACTGGTTCATCATTTAAACCATTAGCAGATGTATTACCAGGAATAGAAGAAGGAATAATTACACCATCAACACTATATGCAGATTTATACACAGTGTTTGGAAAAGATTATGATCCTCAAAACTATAATGATTATGCCAAAGAAAGTGACCCATATAGGTCAATTAGAAGAGCATTAACAACATCACAAAATATACCATTTATTAAAGTCATGGCAGAACTTGGAACTCAAAAATCTTTAGAATATTTAAGAAAAATGGGATTTTCAACACTTGATGATGAAGGTGATTCAACATTACCATTAGCAATTGGAGGATTATATAAAGGAGTAAGTCCACTAGAAATGGCAGCAGCATATGCTATGATTGCAAATGATGGAGTATATATACAACCAACATTTTATTCAAAAGTAGAAGATTCTTCTGGAAAAGTTGTATTAGAGCCACAACAAAAGACAGAAACAGTTTGTTCACCTCAAACTGCATATATAGTTAAAAACTTATTAACTTCAGTAGTAAAAGATTCAGGTGGAACAGCAACATATTGTAATATAAAAGGAATGGATGTAGCAGCAAAAACAGGAACAACTAATGGAACTAAGGACAGATGGTTATGTGGATTCACAAATTATTATGCAACTGCTGTTTGGTATGGATATGATACACCAGAAAGAGTAAGAACAGCAAGTAGTAGAAGTTCAGGATTAATCTTCTCAACAATAATGAAAGAATTCCATAAGGACTTAGAGGGATCAACTTTTAAAGAACCAGAAAATATAGTTCGTGCAAGAGTTTGTGGAACTAGTGGATTACTTGCAGCAGATAAATGTACAAATACATATACAGAAGTTTTTGTAAAAGGAAAATTACCTGGTACATGTGATGCACATACAAGTCAATATACAATATGTACAGAGTCAGGAAAATTAGCGAATGAATTTTGTCCTGAAGATAAGAAAGAACTTCAAAGTCCTAAATATATACCTGAAAAAGAAAGATCAGGACTATGGAACACACCATATATTAAAAATCTTAATACATCAGCACCTACAGAATATTGTACAATACATAAAAAAGTAGAAGTTGTAAAACCAGTAGAGAAGCCAAATAATGAAAATACAACAACAGATAAGCCAAATAGCGGAAATACAACTACAGACAAACCAAATGATGGAAATAATACAACAACAGATAAGCCAAATGGCGGAAATACAACAACAGATAAGCCAAGTAGTGGAAATACAACTACAAATAAACCAAGTGGAGGAAACGAGAATACTTCAACAGGTTCAAATGATAACCAAAACAATACAGGAAATAACACAACAAATAATAATACAACTAACACATAAACACATAAAACAAATTAGAAGGAGAATTGGGTACAATTCTCCTCTAAACTAATTTTAGGAAAGAGATTAATATGATAGATTTTAAAGAATATATAGCAAAAAGAATATCAGTAGCTTTAGAAATAAATGAAACTGAAGTGGAAAAAAGTATAGAAGAACCAAAAGGAACAGAAAATGGAGATTATTCATTTCCTTGTTTTAGATTAGCAAAAACATTAAAAAAGGCTCCACAGCTTATAGCAGAAGAAATCAAAAGTAAGTTAATCATTGATGAGAATGTAATAACAAAAATTGAAGTAATAGGTGGTTATATAAACTTTTTCGTAAATAAAGAAACACTTGGTATGCAAGTACTTGAAGGAATTTCTAATAGTGAAGAATATGGAAAATCAGAACTTGGAAAAGGAAAAAACATAGTTATAGATTATTCTGCACCAAATATTGCAAAACCATTTCATATTGGCCATTTACGTTCAACAGTAATTGGAGGAGCTTTATACAATATATATAAATACTTAGGGTATAATGTAACAGGAATAAATCATTTAGGAGATTATGGAACTCAATTTGGAAAATTGATTGAAGGATATAAAAGATGGGGGTCTGAATATAAAATAGATGAGTCACCAATAGATGAATTGACTAAAATTTATATTAGAATTAATCAAGCTTGTAAAGAGGATGAAAATATATTAGAAGAATGTAGAAACAATTTCAAAAAATTAGAAGATGGAGACCCATACTATGTAGAGCTTTGGACTAAATTCAAAGATTTAAGTTTAAAAGAATTCCAAAAAGTATATGATTTATTAGGAAGTAAGTTTGATTCTTGGAATGGAGAAGCATTTTATTCTGATAAAATGGGTGAGATAATCCAATTGTTAGAAAAGAGCGGAAAATTAATAAAATCACAAGGAGCTAGAATAATAGACTTAGAAGATAAAGGAATGGCTCCATGTATTATAGAAAAATCAAATGGTTCATCAACATATGCAACTAGAGATTTAGCAGCAATTATGTATAGAGCACGTACTTATGATTTTGAGAAAGCTTTATATGTTACTTCATATGAGCAAGTACTACACTTTAAACAAGTATTTGAAACAGCTAAACTTTTAGGATTAGATGAAAAATATACAAATGGTTTAGAACATGTTGCATTTGGAATGGTTTTATTAAAAACAGGAAAAATGTCAACTCGTGAAGGAAACATGATTAAATTAGAAGATCTACTAAATGAAGCTATTTCAAGAGCTAAAAAAATTATAGAAGAAAAAAATCAAAGCTTAGATGACAAAGATAATATAGCAAAAAAAGTTGGAATTGGAGCAGTTATATTTAATGATTTAGCTCAATCTAGAGTTAAAGATGAAATATTTGATTGGGATACAATTTTAAACTTCCAAGGAGAAACAGGACCATATATACAATACACATATGTACGAACCAAAAGTGTAATTGAAAAAGCAGGATATATACCTGAAATAAAAGATGTAAAACCTGATTTACTATTAGATGATTCTGCTTGGAGAGTTTTAAAATTAATTTACAATTTCGAAAATGTTTTGATTCAAGTTACAAACCAAAATGAACCTTCAATATTATCAAGATATTTAATAGATATTGCAAAAGCATATAGTAATTTTTACAATGAAAATAAAATTATTGTTGATGATAAAGACATTCAAAATGCACGTATTTATTTAACTTATGCTACTGGCAAAGTCTTAAAAATAGGTGCAAAATTACTTGGAATAGATATGCCAGACAAAATGTAAAAGAAGAAGATGTACTTCAAAAGTACACCTTCTTTTTTTATATATTCAAGCTACTATCAAGAGCTAATTTAATCATATTATTTAAACCAGTTTGACGTTCTTCAGGAGTGGCAATTTCTTTAATGAATTTAGAATCTACAACGCTCATTAAACATGCAGCTTTTTTGTTTAGAAATTTAGCAACATAGAATAATGCAAAAGCTTCCATTTCAGCTGCTGCAGGATTAAATCCTTCAGGAACTCTGTTTAAAAATTGTTCAACATCACTCATGTAAACATCAAAACAATCAGTACAAACTGTGTTTCCAACAAAAATATTAGTATTTGTTGATTTTGCCGTATTTACAATTATATTATTTAATAAAGAACTAGATTCTACTGTGTGACAATTTTCATTATTTAATGTTAAGGCAAAATTACTTTCAGAAAAGACATTTTCAGAAAGCACAATATCAAATAATTTTAGTTCAGGCTTGTAAGAACCACAAGATCCAATACGAATAATATTTTCAACATTGTAAAATTTGTATAGTTCATAAGAATAAATTCCCATACTAGGCATTCCCATTCCAGATGCCATTATAGTAATTGTTTTTCCTTTGTAAGTACCTGTGTAAGCATACATTCCTCTGACAGAATTAACTAATTTATAATCTTCTAAAAAGTTTTCAGCAATATATTTTGCACGAAGTGGATCTCCGGGCATAATGACTGTTTTTGCAATTTCTCCTAAATTTGCTTCATTATGTGGTGTAGACATAAAAATACCTCCTTAATAAAATATAATTTGATTATATCAAATTAATATTCAAAATTCAATTTATTTTATACTTATTTTCTTTATTTATTACTTGTTAATAATCCTGTGAATACAACACTGCACAAACGCTATAATAGCCTCCTTGGGTCTGCACATATATATTAAAAACATTTCAAATTTTGGACAAGCTAAACTTTCGCATAAAATCTAAAAGTACAACCCGAGCCTCTTTCACTTAGTCCCAAAATGAATATATTACTATGGAATAAGGCAAAGACCCCCGACGAAGACCCTAGCTATGTTTTTGCCATGGAATAGTAATATATTCATTTTTGACGTGAACATCCCTCTTTTGGTACTTAAGATTTTCTATACTCAAGTTTAGATGCACAAAATTTTTCATTATTTTAATATATATATGCAGACCCAAGGAGTCTATCATAGCATTTGTGCGGTGTTGTATTTACAGGATTAATTGGTAATGTTCACACAAAAAACATAAAAAAAGAATATTTTGGTAACAAAGTATATATAAAATGAAGAAAAAATAGAAAGGAAATTTGATATGGAAGAAAATTCTTTAACAATAGTAGAAAATTTCTTGACAAATAAAGAACAAACATTAGATGTAAAAGAGGAATTATTTGATAAACTCATGTTTTTTTATAAATCAGCATTAATTCAATTAAATACACAAATGAATATTATAAAAGATGAATTCAAAATAATGTATAATTATGACTTAATTGATCATATAGATACAAGGATTAAAGAACCTAAAAGCATAATAAAGAAAATGGAAAAGAAAAATTATGAAAAAACATATATAAATTTAATTAGAAAAATAAATGATATAGCAGGAATGAGAGTAATATGTACATTAAAAGATGACATATTTTTTATAAAAGATTTAATAAAACAAATACCTGATGTTCATATATTAAATGAAAAAGATTATGTTACAAAACCTAAAAAAAGTGGATATTCTAGTTATCACTTAATAGTTGAAGTACCAGTAAGACTATCACAAGAAATTGTTTATGTAAAGTGTGAAGTACAAATAAGAACACTTGCAATGGATTTTTGGGCTAGCTTTGAACATAAAGTAAAATACAAGTCAGAACAAGATATAAGTTCAAAAGCTTCAAATGAGTTAATTAGATGTGCTAAAATGCTAAATGAATTTGATAATAAAATGTTAAAGAGTAAAAATATAAGCAAAACTACTTGACAGTTTACAATAATAATTATAAAATATAATAGGTTGAAAAAATATATATAAAAATAAAAATAAAAAAAGATATATTTATTCGAACATTGAAAAATAAATAAGAAAGAGGTGCATGATTATGGAAACTATAATCACAATCGCCGCTGTCTTAATCTCATTAGCAATAGGAATCGTACTTGGTATGATAATTAGAAAAAAAATTGCTGAATCTAAAATTGAAGGTGCAGAACAAGAAGCTAAAAGATTAGTAGAACTAGCAAAAATAGACGCAGAAAATTTAAAAAAGGAAGAAATTTTCAAAGCCAAAGAAGAAATTATGAGTGCTAGAAATGAATTAGACAAAGAGATTAAAGAAAGAAGAGGCGAAATTCAAAAACAAGAAAGCAGAATTATCCAAAAAGAAGAAAACTTAGAAAAAAGAGCAGATAATTTTGAAAAAAAGGAAAGACAATTAGAACATGAAGAACAACTTTTACAAGAAAAAGAAGATGAAGTAGAAGGAATAAAAGCGGAGCAAATGGCAGTTCTTCAAAAAATTGCAAATCTAAGTCAAGAAGAAGCAAAAGTACAATTGTTACAAAAAGTAGAGCAAGACATATCAGCAGAAAAAGCAGCATTAATTAGAGAATTAGACCAAAAAGCAAAAGAAGAAGCTGCAAAAAATGCAAGAGAAACAATAAGTTATGCTATACAAAAATGTGCAGCAGACCATTCAGCAGAAACTACAGTTTCAATAGTGCCACTTCCATCAGATGATATTAAAGGAAGAATAATAGGTAGAGAAGGAAGAAACATAAAAGCATTAGAGACACTAACTGGAATTGATTTAATAATAGATGATACTCCAGAAGCTGTAATCTTATCAGGATTTGACCCATTAAGAAGAGAAGTTGCAAGAATTGCACTTGAAAAATTAATTGATGATGGAAGAATTCATCCAGCAAAAATAGAAGAAATGGTAGAAAAAGCAAAAGAAGAATTACTAGAAACTATTAAATCTGAAGGAGAAAGAGCAGCACTTGAAACAGGAGTAATTGGACTAAATCCAGAACTTATAAAATTATTAGGAAAACTAAAATACAGAACAAGTTATGGACAAAATGTATTAAACCATTCTATAGAAGTTTCAAATTTAGCAAGAATCATGGCAGAAGAGCTAGGATTAGATGAAAAATTAGCACGTAGAGCAGGATTATTACATGATATTGGAAAAGCATTAGACCATGACATGGAAGGAACGCATGTTGAAATAGGAGTAGACATACTTAAAAAGTTTAAAGAAAATCCACTTGTAATAAATGCGGTTGAAGCACATCATGGTGATGTAGAACCACAAACATTAGAAGCTGTTTTAGTACAAGCAGCAGATGCAATATCTGCATCAAGACCAGGTGCTAGAAGAGAAACATTAGAAGCATACATAAAAAGATTAGAAAACTTAGAGGCAATTGCAGACTCATTTGATGGAGTAGAAAAATCATTTGCAATACAAGCAGGTCGTGAAGTTAGAATAATAGTAAAACCTGAAAAAATTACAGATGATCAAATGACATTACTTGCAAGAGATGTATCTAAGAGAATTGAAGATGAAATGGATTATCCAGGACAAATTAAAGTTAATATAATAAGAGAAACAAGAGTTGTTGATTATGCAAAATAATAAAGAGACAAGCATTTGCTTGTCTCTTTTTATATACTAGGAAAGTCCTCTGGACTTCCTAGTATATAAAAGCTACAATCGCTAGCCCTTTGAGATTTTCTCCTTATAGTCGAAAACTCAAATCGGGCAAGAACAAAGGGCGACTACGTCGCTTTGTTCTTCTTGCTAAAAAGAAATCCCCCTCAGAATTTTCTGAGGGGGGACATAGAGATTATTTGGTTTCTTCGGGGACGAAAGTTGCAATCGCGTTAATAGCGATTACAGCGGTGTTGTATTCAGCATACCTGCTGCAATCCAACATCAGGTGGGTACTGTCAAACTTCTTCAGGATCCCACGTAACTGGAATCCATTTGTGAAAATGACTCTCACTTTCCGCTCCAATGATCCTTGTAGAAGATCCTGTAAAATGCTGTTAGAGTTGTGATTCAACATGATGATATTTTCCTCTCTATTAATAAATTTGTAAGCCATATAAGCTTAACATAAATATATTATAACACAAATTTACAAAAAATGCAATTTTTGCTTGACAAAAGAACAATTGTTTGATACTATTGCAATAGTTAGGTGATATTATGGAAAAACAAATTTTACATGTTGATGTTAATAATGCATTTTTAAGTTGGACAGCAGTTGATATGTTAAAAAAAGGAAACAAATTAGACATAAGAGAAATTCCATCAGTTATTGGAGGAGATGAAAGTAGAAGAGCTGGAATAGTATTAGCTAAAAGTCCAAAAGCAAAAATATTTGGAATATCAACAGGAGAAACTTTGTATCAAGCAAGAATGAAGTGTGCTGGATTGCAAGTATATCCAATGAATTACAAACTATATAAAGAACAATCAAATAAATTATATCAACTATTATTACAATATACAGATAAAATAGAAAGATTTAGTATAGATGAATGTTTCTTAGATATGACAGATTGCTTATTAGGAGATACATTACTAAACAAAGCTTATGAAATAAATAGAAGAGTTAAAAACGAATTTGGATTTACAGTAAATGTAGGAGTAGCACATAATAAATTACTAGCAAAAATGGCATCAGAC
This sequence comes from uncultured Clostridia bacterium, assembly GCA_934130355.1. Lineage (GTDB taxonomy): Bacteria > Bacillota > Clostridia > TANB77 > CAG-508 > CAG-269. The sequence goes on along the minus strand of CAKOXV010000006.1, from coordinate 67,706 downwards.
TTTACAAAACCAGATAGAGTACATACTCTGTTTGAAGAAGAGATACCATCAAAAATGTGGCCATTACCAGTTTCAGAATTATTTATGCTAGGAAGAAAAACAATACCTAAATTATATAATATGAAAATAAAAACAATAGGTCAATTAGCACAAACAAGTAAACAATTACTTATGAAAAAATTTGGAAAACATGGAGTAATGATGTGGGAATATGCAAATGGCATAGACAATTCAGAAGTACAATATAAATATGAAAAACCAAAAGGAATAGGAAATTCAACAACATTACCAGTAGATATAAGTAATATTGAAGAATTAGAAGAAGCATTGCTAGCACTAGCAGAACAGGTAACATATAGACTAAGAAAGTATAATTTATTAGCTACTGTAGTAAATGTTCAACTCAGAAACAAAGATTTTGAAGATAAAACTCATCAAAGAAAACTACAAGTTGCAACTTCAAGTACAAAAGATATATATTTAGAAGCAAAAGAACTATTACATGAAATGTATGTTGTTGGAACACCAATAAGGTTGATTGGAATGAGAGTAGATAACTTAGTAGAAAAAAATGAATTACAGTTATCATTATTTGAAAAAGAAGATGAACAAAAACAAGAAAAAATAGATAAAGTCATAGATAACCTAAAAGAAAAATATGGTTATAATAGCATTACAAGAGCAGGAAAATTACATTCAGAGGAGAAAATTAAATTAAAAGACATATAAATTATAATAGAAAGGGGATTTAATAAATGAATAAAAAAATACTTATAGGAATTATTATTGCAGTAGTATTAATTGTTATAGCAGGGGGAAGTGTGGCAATATACATATTAAATAGACCTAAAATAGAGCCAGAAACATTTTGGCAAAAATATGTATCATTGATAAATGAACAAAAATATGAAGAAATGTATGAAATGTTAACACAGGAATCTAAAGAGCAAATAGCAAAAGAAGATTTTTTTAAAAGACACAAAAACATTTATGGTGGAATTGGCATGAATGATATGAAAACAGAGATATTAGCAGTAGAAGAAGAAAGTTCTTCAATAAATAAAATATCTTTTAATTTGGCAATGAATACAGATGCTGGAGATATAAAGTTTGATGGTGAAGTAAGACTTACAAAAGACAAAGAAAAAGGATATTTAATTAATTGGAGTTCAAGTTTAATATTTCCGCAATTAAGCAGTACAGACAAAGTAAAAGTTAAAACAATATCATCTCAAAGAGGAGAAATATTAGACCAAAACGGAAAAATGCTAGCAGGTCAGGGAGAAGTTTCAACAGTAGGAATTGTCCCAGGTAAACTTCCAGAAAATAAAGATGAAGCAATTGGACAAATAGCAGAACTGCTTGAAACTACAACAGAAGTTATAAATAAGAACTTATCAGCATCATGGGTAAAAGATGATACATTTGTACCTATAAAAAAAGTATCAAAAGATGCAACAGAATTAAAAGCAAAATTAATTCAAATTCAAGGAATTAAAATAACAACAACAAAATCTAGAGTATATCCATTAGGAGAAGCTGCTGCACATTTAGTAGGATATGTTCAAAACATAACAGCAGAAGAACTTGAAGCAAATAAAGACAAAGGATATACAAGTAATAGTGTTATAGGAAAAGCGGGATTAGAAAAAGTATATGAAGAAAGACTTAAAGGAAAAGATGGAATAGAAATCTATATAGAGGATTCAGAAGGAAAGAAGAAATCAACTCTTGCTAAAATAGATGTTCAAAATGGAGAAAATATAAAATTAACAATAGACACAAATATACAAGAAAAACTATATGAGCAATTAAAAGAAAATGAAGGTTTTTTCGTAGTAATGGAACCTAATACTGGTGCAATGTTAGCACTTGTAAGTACGCCTTCTTATAATCCAAATGATTTTGTGCTAGGAATGAGTTCAGAAAAATGGAATTCAATAAAAAATGATTCAAGAAAACCAATGCTTGCAAGATACTTGCAAAGTTATATTCCTGGTTCTACATTTAAGCCGATAACAGGAGCAATTGGATTAACCACAGAATCTTTAAGTACAGAAGATACATTTTCATATAGTGGATTAAGCTGGAAAAAAGATAATTGGGGACAATATGATATAACAACACTTACAGCATATAATGGCCCTAAAAACTTAAAAAATGCTTTAATATATTCAGATAACATATATTTTGCTCAAGCAGCACTAAAAATAGGAAAACAAAATTTTACAGATGGACTTAAAAAGTTAAAATTTGGGGAAAATGTAGAATTTCCATTAGCATTATCTAAATCACAATATTCAAACAAAGAAGACATTTCTAACGAAAAATTACTTGCAGATAGTGGATATGGGCAAGGCGAAATTTTAGTTAACCCAGTATTAATGGCTTCAATATATTCAGCATTTGCAAATGAAGGAAATATGCTAAAACCTTATTTAGAAGTTAAAGAAAATAATGAGAAAGAATATTTGGTAGAAGGAGCATTTTCAAAAGAAGCTGCAAACATAATAAAAGAAGATTTAATTCAAGTAGTGGAACAAGGAACTGCTACAGATATGAAAGTATCAGGAAGAACTATTGCTGGTAAGACTGGAACTGCAGAATTAAAAGGCTCAAAAGATGGTAGTGCAGATATTTTAGGTTGGTTTGATTGCTTTACAGCAGATGACTCTAAAAATCAATTATTAGTAATAAGCATGGTTGAAAACGGAAGAGAACTTGGTGGAAGTCATTATTTAATTAAAAAAATAAAAACATTATTTTAAAAATAAAATGGTTTGAGAAACCTATTTAAACAATTTCTCAAACCATTTTTTACTATTTTCATATAATTCAGAAGGTGAATAATTACTTTGCCCTCTAAAATATCTTATTATTTCACTAAACATTCCATCCAAATAAAAATCTAAATCTAATTTTAAATATGGATTTGTTGTTATTATATTTTTTAAAGCACTGTAAATTTTTTCATTAGCAAGTTCTTTTAATTCATCAAGAAAAACTATAGAAGCATTTGAAGATAAAAGCATTTTATATATTTCCTCATTTTTCTTTAAACATTCGAATATTTGAGCAAAATAATCATAAATATCTTGAATAGAATTTAAAATTTTATCATCTCTTATTAATAATTCTATTGTTTCCATTTGATAATCATTAACAACATCATAAATATCATCATAATGAGTATAAAATGTGCTTCTTGTTATATTAGCTCTTTTAACAAGCTCTGTTACTGTGACTTTATTTAATTCTTTTCTTTCATTTATAAGTTCGGCAAAGGTTTTCTTTATTAAGCTTCTTGTTTTAGCAGAAGATGAATTCAATCCTTGTACTTTCATAATTAATCTCCTTTTAATATTTTTGAATATTATATCATAAAATCTTAAAAAAGACAATATTATAAAAAATGTCTAAATTTAGACACTTTTTATAATATTATACTTGTAAAAATTTGAAAAAGAGACTAAAATACATTTTATGCCAAAAAGAAAGGAAGATTTGAAAATGAAAAAACTTACAAATTTTATTGTCAACAAAAGATATTTCGTATTAGTTTTCTTTATCATAATTTCTATTTTTGCGGTATTTACATCCCAAAAAGTAAATATAAATTATGATATTAGTAAATACTTACCAAGTACATCAGAAACTAGAAAAGGAATGGACATCATGGAAGAAAAATTCAAAGAGATAAAATCAAGTTCCTTAAATTTGATGTTTGAAGATTTACAACAAGAAAAGAAAACAGAAATATATGAACAACTTACACAAATAAAAGGGGTAGATAGTGTAGATTATGATGATACAGAAGAGTATAACAAAGATAATTATACTTTGTATGTAATAAATGTGGCAGACAAAGAAGATTCAGAGTCTGCAAGTGAAGTCTATAATGAGATTAATCAACAGTTCAAAGACTATAAAATTTATACAAGTGGAAGCATCTCAGATAGAAATAAATCAGTATTACCAATTAGTATAGTAGTATTAGCAGTTGGATGTGCTCTTGTAATTTTAACAATAATGTGTGAATCTTATGTAGAACCAATTCTATTTTTGATATCAATATTAATGGCAGTATTACTAAATAAAGGTTCAAATATAATATTTAGTAGTGTATCAAACATTACAGATTCAATCACAGCAATATTACAAATGGCATTATCTATGGATTATTCAATAATGCTAATGGATAGGTATAGACAAGAAAAAGAAAAAGAATCAAACTCTGTAGAAGCTATGAAAAATGCACTATATCATGCATTTACAGCTATATCAAGTAGCTCAGTAACAACAGTAGTAGGACTTTTAGCATTAGTATTTATGAGTTTTACAATAGGACGTGATTTAGGTCTTGTACTAGCTAAAGGTGTATTATTTAGTTTAATTTGTATATTCTTTGTATTACCAGCACTTATATTAATGTGTGATAAATTAATTGATAAAACAAAAAAGAAAGCACCAAATATTAAATTAAATTTACTAGGAAGAATAAGTTATAAAGCTAGACATATATCAGTTATTTTATTTATAGTAGCATTTGTAGGAAGCTATTTATTAAAAGGAAATTTAGGTATTTTATATACAGATTCACAATCAGATGAAGTATCTAAAGTGTTTAAAGAAAATAACCAACTTGCAATTATATATAAAAATGAAGATGAGAAAAAAGTATCAGAATATCTAAAAAAATTAGAAAATATTGAAGGAATAGATGAAGTATTAGGATATGGAAATACAATAAATGAGGAAGTTACTGCAGAACAACTAAATCAACAATTAAGTGATTTAGGCTCAGATGTAGAAATCGAAGAATATCTAATAAAAATCTTATATTACAAATATTATAATCAAAACGAAGATAATACAATGACTTTTGATGAGTTTGTAAAATTTATAAATGAACAAGTATATAGTAATGAAAAAATGAGCAAAGAAATAACTTCTCAGATGAGAAAAGATATTGCTAGATTAGAGAACTTTACAAATGCAAGTTCAATTAATAAAAAGAGAACTGTATCAGAAATTGCTAATATATTGGAAGAAGTAGATGAGGAACAAATTAAAGATTTGTTAATTTACTATAATTCAAAACATAATTCTTTAAAACTTGGAATAAATGAATTCATAAACTTTATGAATAAAGAAGAAAGTATCAGTGAAAGCAATAAAGGCGATTTAAGTACATTGTCAAAATTCACAACAAAAAAAGCAATTACAGAGCAAAGAACAAGTGCAGAAATGGCAAAATTATTTGAAATGCCAGAAGCAACTATAAATTCATTATATACATATTATATAACTGTAAATGAAATAGAAAAACAAATGAGTATAAATGAGTTTTCTGAATATGTGTTGTCAAATGTATTAACAAATGACCAATATAAAAATATGTTTAATGAAGAAACAATAAACAGTATAAAAATGTTAGCAACATTTAGTAATAAAAATATAATTGGGCAAAACATGAATTCAGCTCAATTATCAAATTTGTTTGGAGTTGAAGAATCAACAGTTCAACAATTATTAATGTTAAAATATAGTATGGTTGAACCAGAAACATTGCCAGAAGATTTAAGCCAATTACAGATGACACCTTATGAATTTGTTACACTAGCACAAAAAGCTATAAAAGACCAAGAGATGCTAGGAAAATTACAATTAATATCTAGTATAATGGATAGCTCACTAAATAATTTAACATATTCATATAATGACTTAGGAGTAATGCTTGGTATTGAGCCTAGCACAGTTAAGAATATTTACGGATTATACATTTCTCAAAATACAGAAATAAAAATGACAGCACAAGATTTTATAGCATTTATATTAGAACATAAAAATGATGAATTACTTGCAAGTAATTTAAATAATGACACAATAACAAAATTACAATTAATTAAGAGTGTAACAGATGGTGTATTAAATAATAAGAAATATAGTAGTACAGAACTTAGTAAATTACTTGGAATTGATGAGGAAGATATGAAATTACTTTATGGGTTATATATTTCAAAATATATAAATCCAAATCAAACAATATCTTTGAATGAATTTATAACATTTTTAACAGATGATGTAATGAAAAATTCAAAATATTTAGATAACTTTACACAAGATTCAAGTTCAAAATTAAATACTGTAAAAGGAATAATAAATGCTAGTTTAAATGGTACAAAATATAATAAAGAAGAAATATTTGCTATTTTAACAAAATTAAGTAATGATGTAGATAAAAACATGATTGATTTATTATACATGTATTTTGGAAGCAGTAATTCTTATGATTCAAATTGGACTTTAACAGTAGAAAAATTTGTTAATTATTTAAATGAAAATATAATAACAGATACTAGATTTGATACATTTATAGAAGATGATATGAGAAAAGATATAACAGATAGCAAAGAAACAATAGATGATGCAAGAGAATTGTTAATAGGTGATGGATATTCAAGAGTTGTTATTAACACAAAATTACCTTTAGAATCTGAAGAAACATTTAATTTAGTAAAAAGTGTGAGAGATGATTTAAACAATAGTAATTTAAGTGAAGTATACTTAATAGGAGATTCACCAATGGCTTATGAAATGAGTCAAACATTCCAAAGTGAGTTAGATTTCATAACAGTATTAACAATGGTATTTATATTTGTTGTTGTAGCAATCACCTTTAAATCAATAATAATACCATTTATATTAGTGCTTTTAATACAATGCGCAGTATATGTTATAATGGGAATATTATCATTCTCAGGCGAAGGAGTTTACTTTATAGCATTACTAATTGTTCAAAGTATATTAATGGGTGCAACAATAGATTATGCTATTTTATATACATCATATTATCTAGAGCATAGAAAAACTATGGATGCCAAAGAAGCGGTTGTAGCTTCTTATAATAAGTCAATAAACACAATACTAACATCAGCATCAATATTAGTTATAGTAACTTTAATAGTTGGAGAATGCACTTCTGGTGTTACTTCAATGATTTGTAAAACATTGTCACAAGGAACTTTATGTTCTGCATTATTAATACTATTCTTATTGCCAATGATATTAGCAAGTTGTGATAAAATAATTATGAGAAAAAATATCTCCAAAACTACTACACAAAATGGAAAAAATGTGGTAAAATAGAAAAGTAGTTAAAATTTTTAATAAATAAAGGAGAGTGAAAACATGTCAGGACATAGCAAATGGCATAACATACAAGCAAAAAAAGGTAAAGCAGATGCAGCAAGAGGAAAAGTATTTACAAAGTTAGGAAGAGAATTATTAATAGCAGTAAAACAAGGTGGACCAGATCCATCAGGAAACTCAAAATTAAAAGATGTAATAGCAAAATGTAAGGCAGCTAATATGCCAAATGACACAATAAACAATGCAATAAAAAAAGCATCAGGAGAAGGAAGTACTTCAGTATATGAAGAAGTAGTATATGAGGGATATGGACCAAACGGAGTTGCTGTAATAGTAAATGCAAACACAGACAATAGAAACAGAACAGCATCAGATGTAAGACATGTATTTGATAAAGCTGGAGGAAACCTAGGAACAACAGGATGTGTATCATATATGTTCAATAAAAAAGGTGTTATAGTAATTGAAAAAGAAGCAACAACAATGCCTGAAGAAGAATTAATGATGTTAGCATTAGAAGCAGGAGCAGAAGACTTTGAGGCAACAGATGAAATATATGAAATAACAACAGAGCCATCAGAATTTACATCAGTAAGAGAAAAATTAGAAGAAGCAGGATTAACATTCTTAGAAGCAGATGTTCAAATGGTTCCAACAACAACAGTAGCACTTGATGAAACTGCACAAGAAAAAATGGAAAGATTAATTGAAAGACTTGAAGAACTAGATGATGTAATGGATGTATATCATAACTGGGAAGAATAAAATTAAAAATAGTTCTAAAATATATAAAAAGAGCATATATATATAATATATGCTCTTTTTTAAGCTCTAAACATGAAGTTTAAAGACAAAACACAAAAACACTCACAAGGAGATAAGATGTCAGGATTAGAAGTAGTTTTAGAATATTTACCAATAACAATAAAAAATCAAATAGAACAATTACTTAATACACAAAGACTGCAAATAGAAGAAATAAGATTAAGAAGTTCTAAACCTCTTATGCTAAAAGTAGGAACAGAAACTATAAAAATTGATTATATAGTTAAACAACAGGAACTTTTACAGGCTTTTGAAAGAATATGTGAAAACTCTGTATATTCATATACAAGACAAATATGTGATGGATATATAACTATAAGAGGCGGAAATAGAGTTGGCATTGTGGGAAGTGCAGTCATAAATAATGGACAAGTTATAAATATAAATTACATATCAAGTTTGAATTTTAGAATAGCAAGGCAACAGATTGGATGTAGCAACAGAATTATGAGAGATATAATAGACCTACCAAAAGGAGAAGTATTTAATACATTAATTGTTTCACCACCTGGTTCAGGGAAAACAACATTATTAAGAGATATTATAAGAAATATAAGTAATGGAATAGGAGAAATAGGATTTAAAGGAAAGACAGTTGGAGTTGCAGATGAAAGAGGAGAACTTGCAGCTATGTATAAAGGAATACCTCAAAATGATATAGGGATTAGAACAGATGTAATAGATAATATGCCCAAGCCACAAGCAATGAGAATATTAGTACGTTCTATGTGCCCAGATGTTATTGCTTGTGATGAAATAGGAAATATAGAAGATGTAAAAGCAATAGATTATGCAATGTGTTCAGGAGTAAAAGGGATTTTTACTGCACATGGAAAAGATATTGATGAAATATGCAGAAATACAGAACTTTCAAGTTTATTAGATAAACACATATTTGAAAGACTTATTTTGTTGAACACTGAGAAAAGAGGTGAAACTCAATGCATATTTTTATAATGAAAACAATTAAATATATTTTATTAGCTGTGATTTTTGGACTTTCAACAGCTATAGGACTCACTATTTCTAAAATATATGAAAACCGAGTAGTCGAATTAAAAGAGTTTAAAAACATTTTGAACATAATTAAGACAAAAATTAAATTTACATATCAGCCATTAGCAGAGATATTCAAAGAAATAGCTAATAAAAATGAAACTAATGTTGAAAAAATTTTTGGACAGATGGCAAATCAAATAACATATTTTCAAACTAGAGAAGTTTGGGAAAACTGCATACAAAATGCAGATATTAGTATAAATCAAGAAGATAAAGACATTTTAAAAAAATTAGGTAAATTACTTGGACAAACTGATGTTGAAGGACAAATAAGTGAAATTGAGGTTACAGAAAATTTTCTTAATATGCAGATAGAAAAGGCAGAAGAAGCCAAAAAGAAAGAACAAAAAATGTATAAAACTCTAGGAATTACTATTGGATTAATTTTTGTTATCATTTTGTTTTAGTATAATAATAAAACAAGAAAGGAAAAGTGTATGGATATTAATTTATTATTTAAGATTGCAGCAATAGGAATATTAGTGGCAGTTCTACATCAAGTTTTAGTAAGAGCAGGAAGAGAAGACCAAGCAATGATGACAACTCTTGCAGGACTAGTTATAGTATTATCAATGGTTATACAAGAAATAAGCTCATTATTCCAAACGGTTAGAACATTATTCAATTTATAAAATAAATGAAGGAATGTGATTTATATGGATGAAATTATCAAAATTGTTGGAATAGGAATAATAGCATTAGTTATTGCAATTATTTTAAAGCAATATAGGCCTGAATATGCAATATATGTTTCAATTATTGCAGGAGCATTGATATTAGGCCTGACAATACAAAAATTTTCAGGAATAATAAACTTGCTTAAAGCAATATCTGATAAAACATACATTAATAGTCAATTTTTAGGAATTTTATTGAAAATTACTGGAATAGCAATTATAACTGAATTTGCTGTTAGTATATGCACAGATGCAGGAGAAAAAGCAATTGGAACTAAAATAGAAATTGGTAGTAAAGTTATTATTATAGCAATGTCAATTCCTATAATTTCAAGTTTATTAGAACTTATTATAGAAATTTTGCCATAACCACAGAGAAAGGTTTAATATGAAAAAAATAATTTTAGTATTTATTTTAATAATATTATTATGGCCTTATCATGTATATGCAGAAACAGAAGAAATAATGACATCAACACAAGAAAAGTTTAATATAAAAGAATTTATAAAAGAAGCAGAAGGATATGTAGGAGATAGTTTTGGAGAAATTTCTTTAGGTGAAGTTTTAAATCAAGCTATTCAAGGAAAAGTTAACAATAAAACAATATATCAAAAAATTTTACGATTATTTGGAAAAGAAATAACAGCAAATTTAAAAATATTAATAAGTATTTTAGTCATAATAGTAATACACGGAATATTAAAGTCAATAACAGACAATTTAGAAAATACAAATATATCTCAAATAGTTTACTTTGTTCAATATATTTTAATAGTCACATTAATAATGTCAAATTTTACAGAAGTAATAGGAATTGTAAGAAAAACAGCAGAAGATTTAGTAGGTTTTATAAATGTACTAATACCTTTACTTTTAACACTTATGGTATATACAGGTAATATAGCTACAAGTACATTATTGCAGCCAATAATATTATTTATATGTAATTTTATAGGAAACACAATTGTAAATATATTAATACCAATAGTATTGATAATAGTAGTATTTTCTATAATATCAAAAATTTCGAATAAAATACAATTAAATAAATTATCTCAATTTTTAAAGTCAGGAGTTGTATGGTTTTTAGGAGTTTCGTTAACAATATTTGTAGGTGTTGTATCACTAGAAGGAACACTAAGTAGTAGTGTTGATGGAATAACTGCTAAAACAGCCAAAGCAGCAGTTTCAAGTGTTATTCCTGTTGTTGGAAAAGTGTTAGGAGACGTTGTAGATAGTGTACTTGGATGTGGTGTAATCTTAAAAAATGCAGTAGGACTAGTAGGAGTTATAGTTGTACTAGGAATATGTGTTATGCCGATAATAAAAATTGGAACATTAAGTATAATCTACAATTTGGCTTCTGCAGTGATTCAGCCTGTTGCAGATGAAAAAATAGTTAAACTTCTTGAAGAAATGGGACGGAATATTTAAATTGCTTTTTGCAATTTTGTGTAGTTTATCAGTGTTACTTATTATAGGAGTAACAATGGTGATAAAAATATCAAATAGTGGGATGATGTATAGATGATAAATTTTATAAGTTCATGGGCTGAACAAATAGTACTAGCAGTAATTATAGCAACAATTATAGAATTAATATTACCTCAAAATAAAAATAAAAAATACATACTTATGGTGGTTGGAATATATATATTATTTAACATAATTTCACCAGTCATAAAAAACAAAGAACTTTTTTCAATTGAAAAATATAATATAGAAAATTATGAAACTAAAACAAGTTATGAATTAGATCAAACATCTATGGATCAAAGACTAGAAAAAATATATTTAAAAGAATTAGAAAATACGGTAATAGCAAAATTCAAAGATAATGGTTTTGAGGTGGTGAAATGTGATATTAATGCAGTTCTAGATACGACTAAGAAAAATGCAGGAATTCATTCTATAACAGTTAAAATTAAACCAGCTAATAATGAAAATTCACTTATACAAGTAAGAAAAGAACTTGCAGCAGATTTTGAAATTGAAGAAAGCAAAATAATAATAAAATAATATGGAGGCAATATGTTAAAGGAAATTTTTAAAAAGAGTGAAGAAGGAAAAGATAAAAAGAAACAAATTGAGAATATTGTTGTGTTTATTATAATATTAATAGTAACAGTATTGATAATAAACAATATGTGGACAGGTGATAAAAAGGAAAAAAACAACAATTCATTAGATTCTTCAAAAGTGCTTGCACAAACAACTTCTTCAGACAAACAAGATAATTTAGAAGAAAGACTTGAAGATATTTTATCAAGTATTAATGGGGTTGGAAAAGTAAAAGTTTTAATTAAATATTCTGAAAGTAGTACTGTTGTTGCAATGTATAATGAAACTGTTTCAGAAAGTACAACAAAAGAAAATGACAAAGATGGTGTAAGCAAAGATGTAAAGGAAACAGAAAATAAAAAAGAAATTGCATACACTGATGAAAATGGAGAAAATAAGCCAATTACAGAAAAAGTAATTATGCCTGTAATAGAAGGTGCAATTGTGACAGCGAAAGGAGCCGGAAATGCTAATGTTAAAGCATCTATTGTAAGTGCAGTAGAAGCTGTTACAGGATTAGCAGTACATAAAATTCAAGTTTTTGAAATGAACTCAAAATAAGGAGGTGAAGAGATTGAAAATAAAAAAAGGTTCTGTTATAGTTTATGTTTTAGCATTAATGCTAGTAACAGCAGGATATTGGAATTACATATCAAATGAATCAAAAACATTGGAAACTGTTAGCATGGGACAGAATGATACAGAAAAACAAAATGAAACTGATGAACAAGATAGAAGTGATGAAACACTCGGAGATGCTAGGCTTGTGAATAATAATGAAGTAACAACTACAGTAGAGACAAAAAAGGATGACTATTTTCAAGAAGCAAAGCTTTCTAGAGATACAATGTATTCACAAACATTAGAAACATATCAAGGAATTTTAAATAATTCAAATGTATCAGAAGAACAAAAGACAATAGTAACACAAGAAATATCAAAATTAAATAAAGAAAAAAATGCAATATTAATATGTGAAAATTTGCTTTCAACAAAAGGATTTACTAATTGTGTTATTTTTGTAAATTCAGAAAGCATCAGTGTTATAATTGAAGCAAAAGAACTCAAAACAGATGAAATAGCACAAATTCAAAACATTATTTCTAGAGAGTTAGATGCAAAAATTGAAAACATTCACATTATGACTAAATAAATATTTACAATTAGACAAAAAAATGTTATAATAAATGCCAAGTGAATTAAATAGTCGCTGGTAAATTTCGAAAGGAATTACGAGAGGAAAGTCCGGGCTCCATAGAGCAAAGATGCTAGATAACGTCTAGTGAGGGAAACCTTAAGGAAAGTGCAACAGAAAATAACCGCCTCTTATGGAGGTAAGGATGAAAAGGCGAGGTAAGAGCTCACCGCTGGTATGGTGACATACTGGGTCAGTGTAAACCCCATCTGGAGCAACACCTAAGTAGAAGGATAACGTCTGCTCGGCGCTTCTGAATTGCGTGGCTTGAGACATATAGTGATATATGTCCTAGATAAATGACTATTTTTGATGACAGAACCCGGCTTACAGGTTCACTTATAAAACAAAATAAAAAAATAGACTGAATTCTTTAGTTCAGTCTTTTTTCTATTGAAAATAAATAAATAGTATGATAGAATTTTTACAGAAATAGGAGGGTAAAAATGAAAAATAAAAAAATATTTTTAACATTTATTTTTGCTTTTGTTTTAATATTATTCAGTAGTATAAAAGCAGAGGCAACATTAGAATTAAATCAACTAGATTTTGATGCACAAATAAATGAAGATGGAAGTATGAATGTTACTGAAACATGGAATATTTCTATTTCAGAAACAAACACATTATTTAAAACATTTCCAAAAGATGACACGAAATATTCTGGAATAACAGATGTAGAAGTTACTGAGATAACAGATGGAACTAATAAAACTTTTACTCAAATATATCAAGAGATGTATCATGTAACAAAAGATTGTTATTATGCATTAGACAATTCAAATGGAATGTATGAAATTGCGTGGGGAGTTGGGATGGACGACGATTCAGGCATAAGACAATACCAAATATCATATAAGGTAATTGATGCAATAGCTAAATATGATGATTATTCAGAACTTTATTGGCAATTCATTGGAGAAGATTTTGAAGTAAGTGCTGAAAAAGTAAAAGGAACAATAAAATTACCATATAAAGCAGAAAGTGAAGAAGATATTATGGTATGGGGACATACTAAATATTTAAATGGAGAAATTTATGTAACTGATCTAGACAAAATTGAATTTGAAGTAAATAAATTCTCAAGTGGAACTTATGTAGAAGTTAGAAGTTTGTTTCCAAGTAATATGATAAACTCAACAGGTAGACAATATAATTATAATGTTTTGAATAGTGTCTTAGAAGAAGAAACAAAATGGGCAAATGAAGCAAATGCAAGAAGACAAAGACAAAAAAATATGGTATATTGTATTGCTGGAATTACAGTACTTGGAATAGTATTTTTTGTATATAAAATATATAGAAATATATTAAAATTACGTAATATGGAAAAGAAATATAAGCCATCAACAGAATTAGAATATTTTAGAGAAATACCATATGAAGGTGCTACACCAGCTGAAGCTTTATTTGTAATGTCAGGAGGAATAAATAAATCATTTTCTTCAAGTTTTTCAGCCAATATTCTTGATTTATGTTTGAATAAATATGTGTCTTTAGAAACTGTTGAAGAAGGAAAAAAACTAAAATCAAATCTTGTAAAAATTACAATACTTGATAAAGATAGTTCAGGATTGAAAGAAGATGAAAAACTTACATTAGAATTTTTACAAGATGTAGCTGGAGAAGGAAAAGAATTAACAACAAAAGATATAACAAAATATTTAAATAAAAATGTATCTAAAATAGATAAACTAAACCAAAAACTTGAAAAAATAATAGAAAAAGAAGAAATACAAAAAGGAAATTATGATAAAGAAAACTTTAATAAAATGAATAAATATTCAGGTATTTCAATACTGTATGTTGCATTGACATTTTTCTCACTTCCACTTTTGATATTTTTTGTAGAGATGAATGCATCATTAGTACTAATACCAATTGGATTGATGATTACATTAATTATAAATGCAATAATATTAGGAATGATGGCAGCTAGAGTTAATGTTTTTTCACAAAAAGGTATAGATGAAAAAACACAATGGGAAGCATTTAAAAAATATATGGAAGACTTTTCATTGCTAAAAGACAAGGAAGTACCAGCATTAGCTTTATGGGAAAAATACTTAGTGTTTGCAACATCATTTGGAATTTCAGAAAAAGTATTAAAACAACTAAAGGTGATCTATCCAGAAATTACAGATATTAATTCACCAATGTATGCATCTTCATATATACATATAATGGACTCAGTAAATATAGGGGATTGCATAAATAATTCAGTATATTCTGCAGTAGCTTCATCAGGAAGCGGAGCAGGTGGTGGCTTCTCTGGCGGAGGAGGCGGTGGCCGGTGGCCGGAGGCGGCGGTGGCGGACGCTAAACACTAAAATAGAACTAGATATATGTTGCTTTATTGCAGAGATATATCTGGTTCTAATTTTTTCATATCTTGTGGTAAATCACAAATAAATTCTAAGGCCTGATTTGAAATTGGATGAGTAAAACAAATTTTGTAACTATGTAATGCTTGTCTATTTATTAATGGAGAAGAAACTCCATATAATGTATCTCCAAGTAAAGGATGCCCAATAGCAGACATGTGAACACGAATTTGATGGGTACGACCTGTTTTTAAAGAGCACTTTACAACAGAATAATTGTTAGAAGTTTTTAAAACACAATACTCTGTAATAGCTTTTTGTCCATCAGGAGAAACACATCTTTCTATAATACTATTATTTTTGCGTGCAATAGGTAAATCAATGGTTCCAGAGGTTTTACTGAAAGAACCAGAAACAATTGCAATATATTCCTTTTGAAAAGTGTGTTCATTCATTTGTTTAATCAAAGATTCTTGGACATATTCGCTTTTAGCAAAAATAATTAAACCAGATGTATTAAAATCAAGTCTGTTAACAGGACGAATTTTACGTTTTAGATTACACTGTTCAAAATAAAATTTTACACCATTTGAAAGACTGTCTTCATAATGTGAAATAGAAGGATGAACAGCTATTTCTGACGGTTTGTTCAAAATTAATAATGCTTCATCTTCATAAATAATATTTAAATCCATTTTAGTTGGAACAATATTATCACTTTCTTCTTCAAAATCTAAATTAACAGTAATAACATCCCCGTTCAATAATAAGATGTCTTGTGTCTGAAATACAATTATTTAATAAAACATGTTTTTGAACAATAAGTTTGTGTAGTAATCTGGCAGAAATTCTAAATTCCTGTTTTAAAACTTGGTCTATATTTTGATATTTATTATTTTTTACAATATATTTTAAAAACATAAAACTACCTCTAATGATTGACATTTTTACTAAAAAATTATACAATTTTATCAGAAAATAGTCAAGTTAGGAGAAAAAATGAAAATATTAAAACATATAAAACTAGTAATGACACATAAATGGGTAGTATTTAAATTATGTTGTAAAGTAGGAATACCTTGGAGAGGATTTATGCATGATTGGTCCAAATTTTCACCAACTGAATTTTGGGAAAGTGTTAAATATTATGATGGTCATATAAGTCCGATAACAGTATGTAAAAGAGAAAAAGGATATTCAGAAGCATGGTTACACCATAAAGGAAGAAATAAACATCATTATCAATATTGGACAGATTTATCATTGCCTGAAAAAACAGTAATAATGCCATATAAGTATGCAGCAGAAATGATATGTGATGAAATTGCTGCAGGAATAGTGTACAATGGAGAAAAGTGGACAAATCGTACACAATTAGATTATTATATGAATAAAGAAAAAAAAAATTTAATTCATCCACAAATGGATAAATTTATGATAGCAATATTCACAGAAGTTAGTGAGAATGGTTTAGATAAAACTTTAACAAAGCAAAATATAAAAAAATTATATGAAAAATACTGTATTAGAATGGAGAATTTAGATGAGAATTAGATTTAAAACATGGGCAAGACCGGAATTAGAAGCAAGTAAGTTTTATAGAGATAATCCAGAAGAATTAAAAAACAAGTGGATACAAGAATTTAAAAATAAGGAAAATCCCATACACTTAGAATTAGGTTGTGGAAAAGGACAGTTCATTTCAAAATTGGCGGTTCAAAATCCTAATATTAATTATATTGCAATTGATTTAGTTGATGCAATGCTTGGACTTGCCAAAAGAAATGTTGAACAAGCATATGAAGAGCAAAACAAGGAAATAGACAATATTATTTTAACTAGATTTGATATAGAGAGAATTATGCTAATTTTAGGAGAGCAAGATAATATCCAAAGAATATATATAAATTTTTGCAATCCATGGCCAAAAGGAAAACACAGAAAAAAGAGATTGACACATACAAGACAATTAGAAAAGTATAAAACTTTTTTAGCAGAACATGGGGAAATTTATTTTAAAACAGATGATGATGAATTATTTGAAGGTAGTTTAGGATATTTCGAAGAATGTGGCTTTGAGATTATTAAAAAAACTTATGATTTACATTCAGAACCAATATGGGAAAACAATATTGAAACAGAACATGAAAAAATGTTTACTGAGCAAGGAATAAAAATTAAAGCATTAATAGCAAGAATATAGAAATAGGAAAATAGCAAGGCGGATTTACAAATGTATATCCGCCTTGTTTAGCTTACTTATTCGATTGAATCAGACAAATACAAAATGCCAACTGTTTTATCTTCCAGTGTTGCAATGATTAAAGCCCACTTCTTCGAACGTAAACGATTACCTTCAGAACTGACTTCAGTGTAATAGACCCAATCTGTTCTATCAGGGGTTCCGTTATCGACGGGAATATCATGGACTGTGTCATCAAAGACGACAGAAAGTTTTTTCAGTTTTGGAAATCTCAATTCACATTGTGAATCAAACCAAAACCAAGTGGCAGATATGTAATCTACAGGCATGAACGAAACTGGGCGAAAAACCCGGATTTTTTTCGTTTCATCAGGAACACATACTTTGATACAGGATTTTTGATCTGAGTCAAGAATGTTAATTTCTTGATTTTCATTGGTATAAGCAGTTACATTGGTGCCATTAATGCTTAGCCACATTTTTGAAATGGGTTTGTCTTCATGATACAATGGAAGCTCCAACCGAACTTGTTTGCTCATTTCTTATCACTCCAAAAAAATTATTTTCTATAATTGTCAACTCATGATGCAAAGGAGTTTGAAATATAGAATAAAAATATTATACCAACTTAGAAAGCGCTATTCAATAAATAAAATACACAAATTGAATTTTTCATCGCACTAAAAAACAAAAGTAGACAACTTTTGACAAAATAAAAATATAATAGCATAAGTAAGAGTACATTTTTTTGCTTAACTGCATAAAATAGAAGAAGGGGTGGATGATGTGGCATATTCAGAAAGAGAATTATTAGCAAGAATAGTCCAATGTGAAGCTGGTGGAGAGGGAGACAATGGAATGAGAGCAGTTGCGTCTGTAGTAATGAATAGAGTTAATGTTTCAGAAGGAGAGTACGCAAGGATTTCACAAGGAGGAAACATAAGAAATATCATATTTCAACAAGGACAGTTTGATTGTGCACGAGAAAACATAGCAGGAAGATATAATTCACAAAATATATATAATATGAATCCAACTGAAATTCATTATGAAATTGCAGACTGGGCATTATCAGGAAACAGATTAAATGAAATTGGTGAATGCTTATGGTATTTAAATCCATTTAGACCTAATTGTAGTTCAACTTTTCCATCAAATGGATCAGGAACTTTTCATACAAGACTTGGAGGACATTGCTTTTACAGACCTACTGATAAATATGCACAAACCTAATGAAAGGAAAGTGAGATAAATGCCTAATGTGGAAGAAAAACAAGACAAAAGAGAAGATAGAAATGTTACTATTAATCAAAATTCACCAGAAATCCTAACAAATTCAATTTATACACCAGCATTTTTAAGAGAACAAATAGGAAAATTAGTAAGAGTTGAATTTTTGATAGGAACTAATAATTTAACTGATAGAACAGGAATTTTAGAGGACGTTGGAGCAAGTTACATTTTGTTGCGTTCTATTGAAAGCGATAATCTTGTTTATTGTGATATATATTCAATAAAATTTGTAACTATAGCTGCAAGTAATCCTTTAGGAATGATGGGAAACCAAATGTATATGAATAATAGATATTATTCAGGGTTACCTAATTACTAAATAGTGAGTGCAAAAAGAGGGCAACAGTGGTTGGCAGATAACATCACACAGCTTATCTAATAAAATGTCATTACAGATTTTGAATAAGCTAAACTTCCCAAAGAAAATCTAATTTAATAATATGAGCCTCTTTCACTCAGGCTGAAAAAGTTAATATATAACTATGAAATAAAGCAAAGACCCCCGACGAAGACCCCAGCTATGTTTTTGCTATGGAATAGTTATATATTAACTTTTCCCCCGTGAACATCCCTCATATTATTATATAAGATTTTCTAATGTTAAGTTTAGATACACAAAATCTTTCATTCATTTTATTAGATAAGCTGTGTGATGTTATCTGCCAACTACTCTTGCCCTCTTGTTCCTCAGAACCATTATACTGTAACCATAGTATAGGGTTTTTTCTTGTTTTGTATTGTGTTTTTTGAATTGATATGATATATTAAACTCGAACATTAAATAAATTAAGAACTTATAATATATTAAGGAGGGAAAAATGTCATTTATAGAACAAATTAAACAAAGAGCAAAAAGAGAAATTAAAACAATAGTATTACCAGAAGCAACAGATATAAGAATTCTACAAGCAGCAGAAATTATTAAAAATGAAAAATATGCAAAAGTAGTACTAATTGGAGAAGAAGAAAAAGTACGACAAATGGCTAAAGAAAAAGAGATAGAATTAGGAGATACTCAAATAATAGATCCAGCCAAATCTGAGAAAATAGATGAATATGCTAATACATTGTATGAATTAAGAAAAGCAAAAGGAATGACAGAAGAACAAGCAAAAAAACTAGTATTAGAACCAATATATTTTGGAATGATGATGGTAAAATTAAATGAAGCAGATGGATTAGTATCTGGTGCGGCACATTCAACAGCAGATACATTAAGACCAGCTTTACAAATATTAAAAACAGCTCCTGGAACAAAACTTGTATCAGCATTTTTTATAATGGTAGTTCCAAACTGCAATTATGGAGAAAATGGAACTTTTATATTTGCAGATAGTGGATTAAATGAAGAACCAGATTCAGAAGCACTTTCAGAAATTGCAATTTCATCAAGCAAAAGCTTTAAGCAATTAGTTGGAAATGAACCTAAAGTAGCAATGCTATCTTATTCTACTTATGGAAGTGCACATTCAGCATCAACAGAAAAAATGATTGAAGCAACCAGAATAACAAGAGAAAAAGAACCAGATTTACTAATAGATGGAGAACTTCAGCTAGATGCTGCTATAATTCCACAGGTAGCAGAATTCAAGGCAAAAGGAAGTCCTTTAAAAGGAAAAGCAAATGTATTAGTATTTCCAGATTTAGGTGCTGGAAATATAGGATATAAATTAGTTCAAAGATTAGCTAATGCAGAAGCTTATGGACCATTATGCCAAGGAATAGCAAGACCTGTAAACGATTTATCTAGAGGATGCAGTAGTCAAGATATAGCTGGAGTTGTTGCTATAACAGCAGTTCAAGCACAACAAAATTAAAAAGTAGGAGAGGATTTTATGAAAATTTTAGTATTAAATTCAGGTAGTTCATCACTTAAATATCAAGTAATAGATACAGAAACAGGAGAAATGTTAGTAAAAGGAAATTATGAAAGAATAGGACAAGAGCAAGCTTTTCTAACACACAAAGTACATGGAGAAAAACACAAATTTGAGCATCCAGCTGTAAATCATGAAAAAGCAATTGAATTTGTGATGGGAAGATTAGTAAGCGATAGTTATGGAATATTCAAATCATTAGATGAACTAGATGCTATTGGACATAGAGTAGTACATGGTGGAGAAAAATTTAAAGATGCGGTATTAATAACAGATGAAGTTGTGCAAGGAATAAAAGATACAGCAGAATTAGCTCCTTTACATAATCCGGCAGCAGTATTAGGAATTGAGGCATGCCGAAAAGTAGTGCCAGATAAGCCAATGGTAGCAGTATTTGATACAGCTTTTCATCAAACTATATCAGCAGATAAATATTTATATGCAATTCCAAAAGAATATTACGAAAAATATGGAATAAGAAAATATGGATTTCATGGTACATCACATCAATATGTTGCAAATAGAGTTGCAGAAATTATGGGAAAAGATGTGAAAGACTTAAAAATAGTAAACTGTCATCTTGGCCAAGGGGCAAGTTTATGTGCTATAAAAAATGGTGAATCAGTAGAAACAAGTATGGGGCTAACACCACTTGGAGGAATACCAATGGGAACACGTTCAGGAGACTTAGATCCATCAGTAGTTACATATATAATGAAAAAAGAAGGATTAAGTGCAGATGAAATAGAAAGAATTTTAAATAAAGAATCTGGTGCTTATGGAATGTCAACAGTATCAATAGATTTTAGAGATATTGAAGCAGAAGCTTTAGCAGGCGGAAAAAGAGCAAATACAGCATTAGATGCATACCATTATGCAATTGCAGGATTTATTGCTAAATATGCTGTTGCAATGGGTGGATTAGATGTACTTACTTTTACTGCTGGAGTAGGAGAAAAATCACCATATTCAAGAGGAGAAATTTGTAATCTACTAGAAGTATTTGGAGTTGAAATTTCAGGTAAGCTAAATCTTGTAAAAGGAGAAGAAACAGAAATTTCTACACCAGATTCAAAAGTAAAAGTATATGTAATACCAACAAATGAAGAACTTATGATTGCGAAAGAAACAGAGAAAATTGTAAATAAATAAAAAGAAGGGAAGATTTTTGAAATGAAAATATTAGTACTAAATTGTGGTAGTTCATCACTAAAATATCAATTAATAAATATGGAGAATGAAGAAGTATTAGCTTCTGGAAAATATGAAAGAATAGGAGAAGCTGAAGCTTTTATAACACATAAAGTTAATGGAAGAAAAATAGAAATAAAACATCCTGCAAAAACACATGAAGAAGCAGTAGATTTTACATTAAAACAATTAATAAATCCAGAATATAAGGTAATTGATAGCTTAGACGAAATTTCTGCAATAGGACATAGATTATTAAATGGTGGAGAAAAAATAAAAGAATCTACATTAATTGATGAACATGTGGTAGATGTTTTAAGAGAGTGTATAGATTTAGCACCATTACATAATCCTGCTGGAATAATAGGAATAGAAGCTTGTAAAAAAGTTATGCCAGGGAAACCAATGGTAGGAGTATTTGATACAACATTCCACCAAACAATGCCAAAAGAAAAATTTATATATCCAATTCCTTATGAATATTATAAAAAATATGGAATAAGAAAATATGGAGCACATGGTACATCACATTTATATGTATCTAGAAGATTAGCAGAAATTGTTGGAAAAGATATAAAAAATCTAAAAATAGTTACATGCCACTTAGGACAAGGATCTAGTATAACTGCTGTTGAAGGTGGAAGATCAATTGATACAAGTATGGGATTAACACCACTTGGAGGAATTCCAATGGTTACACGTTCAGGAGATTTAGACCCTTCTGTAGTTACATATATAATGAAAAAAGAAAACTTAACAGCAGACCAAGTTGAAAATATATTAAATAAAAAGTCAGGACTTCAAGCAATATCTGGAATGGCTCCAGATTTTAGAGAGATAGAAGCAGCATCTTATGGTGATAATGAAGATGCAGCAATTGCAATTGAAAAATTTAAATATGAAATAGCTGGATTTATAGCTAAATATGCTGTTGCAATGAATGGAATTGACTACATTGTATTTACAGGAGGAGTTGGAGAAAATCAAATAAATATTAGAAAAGGAATTTGTGAAAAGCTTGAATTTATGGGAGTTAAAATAGATGTAGAAGCAAACAATATAAGAGGAGAAGAAAAAGAAATTACAACACCAGATTCTAAAATTAAAGCTTATGTAATACCAACAAATGAGGAACTTATGATTGCAAGAGAAACAGCAAGATTAATCTAGAAAATATATAAAAAGGGACTTGACTCATTTTACATAAAAAGAATCAATCCCTTTTTAATTGAGGTGAAATATGAACAAAACAAAGGAAATCCAAAACAAAAAAATAAATGCAAGATTATATCCAATTTATAAAATGTTTTCTTGGGATTTGTTATTTTATTATTCAATAATATATTTGTTTTTAAATCAAGTTAAAAACTTCTCTGCATCTCAAATATTGTTGTCAGAAGCATTTTTTACTACATCGTGTTTAGTTTTGCAAATTCCAATGGGGATATTAGTAGATAAACTTGGAAAGAAAAACAGTCTTGTTTTTGCAAATTTATGTATGTGCATATTTATTACAATTTTAATGCTAACTCAAAATTATGTACAATTATTAATTGCTCTTTTCATAGATGCAGTTGGATATGTAATAAAAGGTATTTGCGAAACAAACATTTTATATGATTCATTACCTAGAGGCAAAAAGAGAGGACATTTATATTCTACAATTGATGGAGTTGGCTCTGCAAGATATTATGTAATTGATGCTGTAACATCACTTATTGCTGGATTTACTTTTGTAATTCAACCATATTTACCATTAATATTGTGTTTGATAGGAAATATAATTGCAACAATATTATCAACAAGATTTAAACATACTCAAATGCCATCGAAAGAAAGTTCATCAAAAACAAGTGATAGTGATGCAAAAGAATATTTAAAACAATTAAAAGAAGCAATAAGCTTTTCTATAAAATCAAAAAGAATGTTATGTTTGCTAATATTTTTTGGATTAATATCAGGCTTAAATTACAATTTAACAACATTTAGAGGTGGAATCTTAAAACAAATTCAACTTCCTGAACAATACTTTGGAATAGTTTTTGCAATAATTCAGATTGCAGCAGCAACATTTGCAGGTATGCAAAGCAAAATACATAAAAGGTTTAGAAATAGAACATTATCAGTGTTAGGGATTAATCTTACAATTCCTTTAATTTTAGTAGGAATGTTAGCAAATGGAAATATAGAAATAATTAAAACAATTTTAATTATAAGCTTGTTCGTGTTAATGGGTGGAATTAAAGGAGCACACAATGTTTTAACATATAGATATTTAAATAATTTTACAAATAGAAAAATAAGAATAAAATTAGCTACAGTAAGGAATTTAGTATATAATATTTTTTCTATATTAATAAGCTTACTTGGAGCTTGGCTCTTAAGTTTTTCGAGTGCAGGAAATTCTGTTATAATAATAGGAATAATTTCATCTGTAATTTTAATATTACTTTTACATTATATGAAAGATAAAGTAGGATTAACGATTGAAAAATATTCAAGCAGAGATTTAAAATACAGTCATATAAAGAATTTTCAAGAAAGGAAAGAATATGAATCCAAAACAAGAATATAAAAAAATATTAAATAGTTTTAAATATGCTATACAAGGTTTTTTTTCTGCATTTAAAACAGAAAAAAACATGAAAATTCATACATTAGCAATGTTCATTGTAATAGTATTAGGAATATGGCTTAAATTAAATCCAATACAATGGTGTTTAATTGTTGTAGCAATTGTATTAGTAATAAGTGCCGAATTGTTCAATACTGCAATAGAAACGGTTGTAGACATGATTAGCCCCGAAAAAAACGAAAAAGCAAAAATTGCAAAAGATATTTCAGCAGCTGCAGTTCTTGCGGTAGCTATTGGAGCTGCAATAATAGGAATAATAATTTTTATCCCTATTATAAAGTCACTTTATAGTCACATATAAAATGTATAGTAAAATTAGGTGGTAGTTATGAAAGTAGTAAAAAAGATAATAGGATTTATAATATTAATAGTGCTATTTATAGGAGCAATATTAACATATAAAGGATATTCAATTTATAAAGAAGCATTAGACAAAATCAGTGTAAAAGATAAAGTTGCAGAACTTCAAGCTGGAGAAAATTATACTAAAATTGATGACTTACCAGAATTTTATACTAAAGCAGTTGTTGCAGTAGAAGATAGGAGATTTTACGGCCATGGGGCATTAGACTACATAGGAATAGCTAGAGCTATTTGGACAAATGTAAAATCCTTTGAACTAAAAGAAGGTGGAAGCAGTATAACACAACAAGTAGCTAAAAATGTATATTTTACACAAGAGAAGACAGCATTAAGAAAAATAGCAGAAGTATTTATGGCATTTGAAATTGAAAGAAATTGTGATAAAAATACAATACTAGAAATGTATGTAAATACAAGTTATTTCGGAAATGGATATACTGGAATAAAAAAAGCTGCAAATGGATATTATGGTAAAGAACCGATAGACATGAATGAATATGAAAGTAGTATGTTAGCAGGTGTTCCAAATGCACCATCTGTATATGCACCAACGAAAAACCCTGATTTAGCAGCTCAACGTCAAAAACAAGTTCTTGAAAAAATGGTAAGATATGAATATATTTCTCAAGATAAAATGGATGAAATTTTAGATTCAGAACAATAAATAAAAGAGTGGACAAGTATTATATATTTGTGCACTCTTTTAATCTAAATTTCTTTTATTTTCATATTATATTTATCTTCAAAAACTTTCTTTTTTGCTATATATTCTTTTGTTTTAACACCTTTTACATCAATAACTTCATAAGAATTATCAGAATTAAAAATAACAAAATCAGCTTTATATTTTAATCCAGGTGCAAGCATAAAAGTAGGTTGTAGACAAAAACCATTAATTTCTTTAGCTTGTAATCTCATTTTTAATTCACAATAATATTCTGCTTCTTTTTTACTGTCAAAAGTATGGCCATCAATAGAAGTTTTATATGCTCTATATTTTGTTCTTTTAATTTTTTTATCAGTAAAGTTTTTATAGTCTTCAACACTCCAATGTTCCATCTTTAGTTACCCCCATGTTTGCATTATATACTAAAAAAAATAAAAGTGCAAGTTTTAAATTTTTCTGTTATAATAAAGTGAGTAAAAAGTCATTTTCAAATAGTAAAATGGTAATATAATACTAAAGGGGATGTGGTAAAATGCAAAAAATATTATTAGTAGAAGATAATGACACAATAATAATGGGATTAAAATATTCTTTAGAACAAGAGGGATTTGAAGTAGATACAGCAAAAAATATAGTAACTGCTAAAACAAAAATCAAAAAAGAAAAATATAATTTATATTTATTAGATATAACTCTTCCTGATGGAGAAGGGAGTGAGATTTGTAAAATAATAAAAGAAAATGAATCACAACCAGTGATATTTTTAACAGCAAAAGATGAAGAAAAAGATATTGTACAAGGACTGGATATGGGAGCAGATGATTATGTTGTAAAACCATTTAGAACTAGAGAACTAATCTCAAGAATAAATAGTGTATTACGTAGGTATGGAAAAAATACAAACAGCGAGAATCAAATTAAATGCAAAGATATAATGATAGATAATAATACAGCTAAAGTATATAAAAATGATGAAGAAGTGATTCTCACAAGTCTAGAGTATAAAATATTATTACTATTATTTAATAATAAAAATATTTTAGTAACTAGAGAACAGATATTAGACAAAATTTGGGATGTGGCAGGTAATTTTGTCAATGACAATACTCTAACAGTGTATATAAAAAGAATAAGAGAAAAAATAGATGATAAAGATGGAAAAATAATTCAAACTGTTAGAGGAATTGGATATATAGTAAATGATTAAAAAGTGAAAAGGATAATTCAATGAAAAGATATGTAAATAAAAAATTAATAATTATAATATTAATTTCAATAATGATAGCAATAATAACTAATATAATTGCAGTTAAAACTGCAATTAAAATAGAACAAAATAGAATAAACATAGTAATAGCTAATATAGTTGGAGAAATAAAAACAAAATATCCTGAGGTAAAAGAAGAAGATATAATATCAATTTTAAATGTAAAAGAAGATTCTCTAAAAATTGGATATAATATTTTAGAAAAATACGGAATAAAAAGTAATACTATGGTTATTAATGAACTTGATTATAAAGAATCTATAATAAAAATTAATGTTATAACCTTAATTTTGTTAGCAATAGCTATAATAATAATATTAGTATTATATTTCAAGAAGAGGAATAGGAAAATTGAAGCAATAATTAAATACACAAAAGAAATTAGTCAAAAAAACTATGATTTAAAAATTCAAGAAAATACAGAAGATGAATTAAGTAGTTTAAGCAATGAGTTATATAAAATTACAGTTATGCTAAAACAGCAAGCAGATGCATCTTATAAAGAAAAAAGAGCATTACAAACTTCTATTGAAGATATATCTCATCAGATAAAAACGCCACTTACCTCTATAAATATAATGTTAGATAACATTAGAGAAAATCCAAACATGGATGAAAAAACTAGACAAACATTTATATATGAAATTAGTAGACAAGTAGAGTGGATTAAATGGCTTGTAATTTCTTTATTAAAACTTGCAAAATTAGATTCAGGAACAGCAACATTCATAAAAAGAGATATTGATGTAAATAATTTAATAAATGATGTAATTAAAAATTTAACAATACCATTAGAAATTAAAGAACAGCATATAATATATAATGAAAACAATGTGAAATTTATAGGAGATTATAATTGGCAATTAGAAGCATTAACAAATATAGTTAAGAATTGTATTGAACATACTCCTGAAAACAGAAATATTTATATAAGTTGTGAAGAGAATAATTTCTATACTAAAATTGTAATTAGAGATGAAGGAGATGGAATAGATAAACAAGATATAAAACATATTTTTGAACGTTTTTATAAAGGAAAAAATGCATCAGAAAACAGTATTGGAATTGGGTTAGCACTTGCTAAAACTATTATAGAGAAAGACAATGGGTATATAATATGTGATTCTAAAATTGGTGAAGGAACAACATTTGAAATAAAATATATGAAATAAATTAGAAAGTATGGTCAGTTTATTGACAAGATATTTGTTATGTGATAATCTAGTATCGAAAACTAGATATTTTCGAAATAGAAATATATTTGAAGGGAAATAGAAAAATGGAAAGAGAAAGATATTTTAAAGCAGTTGAATTTAAAGATGTTAAAGGAATTTTATACAATTCAGCTAAAAGATATGCCCAAAACATAGCATTTATAATAAAGCATAAAAAAGATAAAGAAGTCACATATGAAAATATTACATATGAGAAATTGTTACAAGATGTAAATGCATTTGGAACAAAATTATATGAAATGGGATTAAAAAACAAAAGAATTGCAATTGTAGGTAGAAATAGATATGAATGGGTTGTATCACATTTAGCAAATTTATTAGGAGAGATTGTATCAATACCATTAGATAAAGAATTACAAGTAGATGAGCTAGAAAGTTGTTTAGTAAGAAGCAAAGCAGATATAGTTATATTTGATGAAAAATATATAGAAAATATTGAAGAAATTAAAAAAAGAGGAAACACAATTTTACAACAATATATATGTATGTCAGAACAAGATGGATACGAAAATTTCTGGAATTTGAAAAAACAAGGTGAAAGTCTATTAAAACAAGGTGAAAAAGAATATACAAAAGTAAAAGTAGATGAAAATAAAATGGCAATATTATTATTTACATCTGGAACAACTTCAAAATCAAAAGCAGTAATGCTTTCACAACATAATATTGCATCAAATGTATATGCAATGTTACTAGTTGAAAGATTTTTACCAACAGATGTAAATTTAGCATTTTTACCATTTCATCATATATTTGGTTCAACAGAAATGATAGTAATGCTTGCATCTGGTGTTGCAACAGCTTTCCCAGATGGATTAAGATATGTTGCTCAAAACTTGAGAGAATATAAAGTATCATTATTTGTAGGAGTTCCACTTCTTGTAGAAGCAATTTATAAAAATATTGAAAAAGAGATAGAGAAAAAAGGTAAAACTAAATTAATTAATACAGCAAGAAAAATAAGTAATGGATTATTAAAGATTCATATTGACTTAAGAAAGAAAATATTTAAACAAGTTTTAGATGCATTAGGTGGACAAATGAGATTTATAATTTCAGGAGGAGCACCATTAGACAAAAAAGTTGCAAAAGGTTTTAATGAATTAGGAATTGAATTAGTTCAAGGATATGGACTTACAGAAACTGCACCAGTAATAGCAGCAGAAAATGCATTCAAAAAGAGAAGCGGTTCAGTAGGATTTCCAATGGACAATGTAGAAGTTGAAATAATAAATAAAGATGAAAACGGAATCGGAGAACTACGAGTAAAAGGACCAAATGTAATGCTAGGATATTATGAAAATGAGGAAGCAACAAATGCAGTATTAAAAGATGGATGGTTTTACACAGGGGATTTAGGATATTTTGACAAAGATGGATATTTATTTTTAACAGGAAGAAAAAAAGACATGATAGTATTAAAAAATGGTAAAAAAGTATTTCCAGAGGAACTAGAGGTTTTAATAAATAGACTTCCTCTAGTTGAAGAATGTATGGTTTTTGGAATGCCTGACGAAGAAGACAAAAATGATATAAAAATTTCTGTAAAAGTTGTATATAATAAAGATATAGCAAAAGAAGAATATCCTGATTGTAATGAAGAAGAATTAAGAAAAATTGTATGGGAACAAATAAAGGAAATTAATAAAACTTTTCCACCATATAAATATATTAAAAATATGATTTTTACAGATGAGGAACTTATTAAAACAACAACAAAAAAGGTTAAAAGACAAGAAGAAATGAAGAAAATTTTAGGGTAATACAAATTTCAAAATTGGCTTTTTTTGACAATTGGTAAAAAATTTGTTAAAATATATCTAGCAGTACTTATTTATTATATTTGGAGGTATTAAATAATGGCCAAAGAACTGCAAAAATTAACCGACGAAGAATATACGTTCATTGAGACGGAAAATGAAAATCAGTTTTTGTTTTTCCGGAACGACCGTGAACCTCTAGGCGAGGTAGGAAATGAACCGATTGAGCTGTTTGCTCTGTACTTACTCGGCAAGGTTCAAGAGGGAAAGCTATCCTCTGACAATGCATACAGAGGGAGCATTCGATACGAAATTTCCCAAGATAGAAGAGTTATCAGATTGTCCTTTGAGGAACAGAAGCCTGATTTGCACATTGTGCAGAAGAAGGAGAAAAACTCTATTTGGGAGAAGATTTCCAAGTTGTGGAGTTCTAAAGGTTAATTACACAAGACCGTGCGAATTTTTCGTGCGGTCTTAGTGTTTTTATGAAAAATTTTATTATATTAATTAGTAGTTTGCTTGACACAAAAAATATAACACTTGAGCAGATGCATATATATTAAATAATGGAAAATTTTGTGCATCTAAACTTGAGTATAGAAAATCTTAAAGTGCAAACTGAGGAATGCTCACGTCAAAAATTAATATATTACTATTCCATAGCAAAAACATAGCTGGGGTATTCGTCGGGGGTCTTTGCTTTATTTCATAGTAATATATTAATTTTTGGACTAAGTGAGAGAGGCTCAGGTTGTACTTTTAGATTTTATACGAAAGTTTAGCTTGTCCAAAATTTGGAATGTCTTTAATATATATGCATCTGCGTAAGTGTTATAGCTTTTATGAGAAAAATAAATAATAAAATTTTAAAATTTTAGCACTCTACTATTGACAGTGCTAAAATAATGTAGTATAATCATATATGTAAATAAAATAAGACACGAATTGGGGAACAATCCCCGATTTTTTATGAATATGGAGGTGTTATATTATGAATATTCAAAAATTTACACAAAAATCAATTGAAGCAATACAAAATGCTCAAACAATAGCAACAGAAAATCAAAATACGCAAGTAGAGCAAGAGCATTTATTATTAGCATTATTAGAACAAGAAAATAGCTTAATAAAAGAATTAATTAAGAAAATGGCTAATGAAGAGGCATTAGAACAAACAGTAAGAAATAACGTAAATAATAAACCGAAAATGACAGGAGGAGCACGACCAAATGATGGAATATATGTAGCACAAGATGTAGATAGAGTCTTGGCAAATGCTGAAACAATAGCAAAGAAAATGAATGATGAATATGTTTCTGTTGAACATATTATGCTTTCAATTTTTGATAATGCAAACAGAGAAGTAAAAGATATCTTAAAAACATATAATATAAACAAAAATGACTTTTTAAAAGCTTTATTACAAGTTAGAGGAAATACTAGAGTAACAACAGATAATCCAGAAGAAACCTATGATGCACTGAAAAAATATGGACAAGATTTGGTTGAGATGGCAAGAAAACAAAAATTAGACCCTGTAATAGGAAGAGATGACGAAATCAGGAATGTTATAAGAATTCTATCAAGGAAAACCAAAAATAATCCATGTTTAATTGGCGAACCAGGTGTTGGTAAAACAGCAATTGCAGAAGGGCTTGCACTAAGAATAGTTAGAGGAGATGTACCAGAAGGATTAAAAGACTGTACAATATTTTCACTAGATATGGGTTCATTAGTTGCAGGGGCTAAATATAGAGGAGAATTTGAAGAAAGACTAAAAGCAGTATTACAAGAAGTCAAAAAAAGCGAAGGAAAAATAATCTTATTCATTGATGAAATTCACACAATAGTAGGAGCAGGAAAAACTGAGGGGGCAATGGATGCAGGCAATTTGTTAAAGCCAATGCTAGCACGTGGTGAATTACATTGTATAGGTGCAACAACATTAAATGAATATAGACAATATATTGAGAAAGACCAAGCACTTGAAAGACGTTTTCAACCTGTAATGGTAGATGAACCAACAGTTGAAGATACAATTTCAATATTAAGAGGATTAAAGGAAAGATATGAAGTATATCATGGTGTTAAGATTTCAGACAATGCATTAATTGCAGCAGCAACGTTATCACATAGATATATATCTGATAGATTTTTACCTGATAAAGCAATAGATTTGATAGATGAAGCTTGTGCCATGATTAAAACAGAAATGGAGTCAATGCCAACAGAACTTGACGAAGTTTCAAGAAAAATAATGCAATTAGAAATAGAAGAAACAGCGTTAAGCAAAGAAAAAGATGAAATTTCTAAAAAGCGTTTAGCAGATATTCAAAAAGAGAAATCAGAATTAAAAACTAAATTTGATGCAATGAAAGCAAAATGGGAAAATGAGAAGGCAGCTATTGGAAAAGTTCAAAAACTACGTGAAGAAATAGAACAAACAAATGCACAAATTGAACAAGCAGAAAGAAGTTATGACTTAAATAAAGTCGCAGAATTAAGATATGGAAAATTACCTGAGTTGCAAAAAGAATTAGAACAAGAAGAACACGAAGCAGAAAAAAGTAAAGAAGAAGGACTACTTAGAAATAAAGTTACAGAAGAAGAAATTACAAAAATAATTTCAAGATGGACAGGAATACCAGTAGCAAAACTTATGGAAGGTGAAAGAGAAAAAATACTAAATCTTGATAAAATACTTCATAAAAGAGTAATTGGTCAAGATGAAGCAGTTGAAAAAGTATCTGAAGCTATAATGCGTTCAAGAGCTGGTATAGGTGATCCACGTAGACCTATAGGCTCATTTATGTTCCTTGGACCAACAGGTGTTGGAAAAACTGAACTTGCTAAATCACTTGCAGACGCATTATTTGATGATGAACATAACATGGTAAGAATTGATATGTCTGAATACATGGAAAAATATTCAGTATCAAGACTAATTGGTGCACCTCCAGGATATGTTGGATATGAAGAAGGTGGACAATTAACAGAAGCAGTAAGAAGAAAACCTTATTCAGTAGTATTGTTTGATGAAATAGAAAAAGCTCATCCAGATGTATTTAATATACTATTGCAAGTGCTTGATGATGGACGTATTACAGATTCACAAGGAAGAACTGTAGATTTTAAAAATACAATAATTATATTGACTTCAAATTTAGGCTCTGACTATATATTAGAGGGAATTCAAGACAATGGTGAGATTTCCGAAGATGCTAAAAAGAAAGTTGAAGAATTATTAAAGAGAAGCTTTAGACCAGAGTTTTTAAATCGTCTGGATGAAATTGTATTTTATAAACCATTACGTAAAAGCGAAGTTTCTCAAATTCTTTCATTATTAATTAAAGATTTGGAAAAAAGACTTGAAGATAAAAATATTAAATTGGAACTTACTGAATCAGCTAAAAATTATTTGATTGATAATGGATATGATGAGGCTTATGGAGCTAGACCTTTGAAGAGATTTGTTCAAAAGAAACTTGAAACCTTGATTGCTAAAAAGATTTTGTCTCAAGAGATTTTACCTAATACAACAGTTAAGGTTGATTGTGAAAATGGAGAATTAAAAATATAAGGAATATTTTAAACTTTACAAAAAATTAATATATTATTATTCAATAGCAAAAACATAGCTAAGGTCTTTGCTGGGGGCTTTGCTGTATTTCATAGTAATATATTAATTTTTTTGTTTTAGTGAATATGTATAAAGTATAAATGTAATGTCTTCATAAATATTTACTAATAAAATTGCAAATACTAGAAGAAAAAAACAGGAGGAAAAATAATGGAAGTTTTAAAAGTTACAAGTAAAAACTTTGAAGAAGAAGTTTTAAAAAGTGAAAAAACAGTATTAATTGATTTTTATGCAGACTGGTGTGGACCATGTAAAATGCTTTCACCAATCATTGAAGCAGTTGCAAATGAAAATGAAGAAATAAAAGTAGTAAAAATAAATGTTGACAATGAACAAGATTTAGCAATTGAATATCAAGTAATGTCAATACCAACAATTGTAGTAATCAAAAATGGAAAAGAAACAAACAGAACCGTTGGAGTAGTTGACAAAAATCAAATAGAAAAAATGGTGAAATGATATGTATGATAGTATAATTATAGGAAGTGGTCCTGCTGGAATAACAGCAAGTCTATACATGATAAGAGCGGGACTAAAAGTTTTAATTATTTCCAAAAATCAAAGTGCATTAAACAAAGCAGAGAAAATAGAAAATTATTATGGGTTTGAAGAACCAATTTCGGGTAAAGACTTAAATGAAACAGGAATAAGACAAGCTAAAAGAATAGGTGTAGAATTTTTAGAAAAAGAAGTTATTTCTTTAAAATATTTTGAGAATTGTTATGAAGTAGTTGTAGCAGATCAAAAAATAGAAGAAAAATATATTGCAAAAACAATAGTATTAGCAACAGGCACAAATAGGAACATGCCTAATATAAAAGGCATAAAAGAATTTGAAGGAAAAGGAATAAGTTATTGTGCAATATGTGATGCAGCATTTTTCAAGGATAAAGATGTTGCTGTTCTTGGAAATGGAGATTATGCTATAGGAGAAATTAAAGAACTATTGCCAGTGGTAAAATCAGTGACAATGTTGACAAACGGATTGACACCCAATAAACACATAAATATGGATAATGTAAGTATTAATACTAAAAAAATAAAAGAGTTTAGAGGCAATAACAAGATACAAGAAGTAGAGTTTGAAGATAACACAGCAAAAGAAATAAGTGGAATATTTATAGCTCAAGGTATTGCTACAAGTGTTGATTTTGCTAAAAAATTAGGAGCAGTGATAGAAAATAATTATATAAAAGTAAATGAAAAAATGGAAACTACAGTACCTAATATATATGCAGCTGGGGATTGTACAGGTGGATTATTACAGATTTCAAAAGCTGTATATGAAGGAATGGTAGCAGGAATAGAAATTATTAAAAAAATCAAGATATTTTAATACTCAGTGCAAGATAATTCATTTTTAGCATATATTTGAATAGGGTGTTTAAATGAGAGTATTAATTGTGTCAAAGAAAAAAATAATAATAAGTATAATTGTTCTTATAGCAATTATACTAATGATCATATTGTCGAATTTGTATAAAGAAAAAGAATGTATAGCGACAGAATTAACTTCAAATAGTGAAGTTTCAGATGAGTTTTTAAATAATATCAAAGAACTCGCCAAAAGCAAAGAAAAATTTGCATATTTGACATTTGATGATGGACCTACTATAACAGTAACTCCAAAAATTTTAGATATTTTGGAAGAAGAAGATATAAAAGCTACTTTTTTTGTTGTTGGAAAAAATGTTGATTCACATCCAGAGATTGTAAAAAGAGCTTATGAAGAAGGACATTATATTGCAAATCACGGATATGACCATAATAATACTAATCTTTATAAAAGCTCTGAGAATTTTATGGAAGAAGTAAGAAAAACAGATTTAGCAATAGGAAATGCAATTGGTATAGAAAATTATTCTTCTAAAGTTTTTAGGTTTCCAAATGGATATATGTCACCTACTAATAAGGCGCAGAAAAGAGAAGCTGCGGCTCTTCTTGAAAAAAATAACTATACATATATTGATTGGAATTGCTTAAATAATGATTCTGTAAAGAAGTACAGTAATGAACAATTATTAGCAAATTTAAGAAGAACTTCAAAAAATAAAAATACACTTATTATATTAATGCATGATACCAAATTTGTTAATGACAGTTCATTGGTTTTAAAATCTTCAATTAAATATCTTAGAGAACAAGGGTATGAGTTTAAAAATTTTTATGATTTATTAAGATAAATTCACACAATTTTCATAATTAGATGGTAAAATACATATCGAAAAGGGAGGAAAATCAAAATGGAGTATTTAAAAGAAGTATTAAAAAAGACAGGATTTGCATCAATAGTTGAATCAATAATATTTGCAATATTAGGAATAGTATTAGTTTGCAAGCCTGAAGGAAGTGTAAAAGCAATTGCAACTGTATTAGGAGCAACATTTATTATCATAGGATTTTATAAAATAATAGATTATTTTGTAAGAAAAGATAATACAGACTTTTATAATTTTGAATTAATACATGGTTTAACAGCAATTGTTATTGGAATTGTAGCAATGGCATATATGAACTTAATTGGTTCTATATTTAGAATTATAATAGGTGTTTGGATTATATATGCGTCTTTTGTAAGCATAAATACATCAATTCAAATAAAGAAAATTGGTGGAACTACATGGATTTGGAGCCTAATACTAGCATTAACAATGTTTGCGTGTGGATTATATACAGTTGTAAATCCAGGTACAATAGTAGTAACAATAGGAACTATAATGATAATTTACTCAATACTTGATATAATTGAAAGCATTATTTTTATGAGAAATGTAAACAAAATATTATAAAAAATAAATAAGTGGAGAAAAAATTTTTCTCTGCTTTTTTATTTGAAACTACTGGTTCAAAAGATACAACTTAACAGTTGAGACTACACATATATATTGAATAATGGAAAATTTTGTGCATCTAAACTTGAGTATAGAAAATCTTAAAGTACATATCCGAGGAATGCTCACGGGCAACTTTATCAATATGTATACTTTTCATAAATTACTCGGCTACCTTGCATAACGTTAACAAATTCTAAAACAAAAGTCACAACTATACCCGAAGACAGGACCCTTTATGACTTTTGTTTAAGAATTTATAACACTATTCCAGTCACATTCGTAATTTATTCAAATTATACATATTGATAAAGTTGAGCCTGAGTGAGAGAGGCTCGGGTTGTATTTTTAGATTTTATACGAAAGTTTAGCTTGTCCAAAATTTGAAATGTTTTCAATATATATGTGTAGTTCCAACTGTTAAATCATGTTTTTTGAACTTGGAAGAAAAATCAAAACAAAATATTGATAAAATTTAAATAAAATGTTAAAATAATAATATTGAAAAAATAATAAAAGAGGAGAACTATGATAGAGCTATTATTATGTGGAAATGAAAAAGTATTTGATGGAGCACTAACAGAATTAATATCAATAACAAATAGAACAAAAGAGCCAATAACTTGTTATATATTTACGGCAAATTTAACAAGAATAAAACCAGAATATACAGAAATAAAAGATGAACAAATTGAATTTTTAGATAGAGTCGTAAAAAGCAAAAATTCAGAAAATAGAGTAATAAAAGTAGATGTTACAGAAATCTACGAAAAAGAATTTAAAAATTGTGTAAATGAAGATGCGTATTGTACACCATATACATTATTAAGATTACTTGCAGATTTAGTTCCAAACATTCCTGACAAATTATTATATTTAGATATAGACATGATGGCAGGTGGAGACATATCAGA
This sequence comes from uncultured Clostridia bacterium, assembly GCA_934130355.1. Lineage (GTDB taxonomy): Bacteria > Bacillota > Clostridia > TANB77 > CAG-508 > CAG-269. The sequence goes on along the minus strand of CAKOXV010000006.1, from coordinate 30,536 downwards.
ATTGTACAACACAGACATTGAAGATTATGAGTATGCAGCAGTAAGAGAAAAATATGGTTCTAAACTTATTAGACCAGATTATATAAATGCTGGGATGCTTTTGTTAAATATGAAAAAAATAAAAGAAACAAAATTATTAGAAAAAGCAAGAGAAAAGATTAAAACAAAAAAAATGCTATTTGCAGACCAAGATGCAATATTCTGGTCAACAACAAAGAAAAAATTATTGCCAAGAATATATAATGAACAATCAAAATTTAACAAAAAAGACACAGTAATTTGCCATTTTTGCAAAAGACTGCTTCTTTGGCCTTATCCACATACAGAAAATTATAAACAATGGAATATAGAACAAGTACACAAAGTTCTAAAATGTTATTATTTTGATAAAGATTTAGAAGAATACGTAAAATTAAAAGAAGAGTATAATACAAAAATGAAAGAGGAAGTATAAATGGAGAAGTATAAAGAAATAATACCAATATTTTTTGCTGTTGATGATAAGTATATACCATTTTTAGCAGTAACATTACAATCTTTAGTGGATCATTCTACAGAAGATTATTATTATGTAATAAAAATACTATGTACAAATATAAGTGAAGAAAGCAAAGAACAAATCAATAAATATACAAGAGAAAATATAAATATAGAATTTGTGGATTTAAATTATTATATAGAAGAAATAAAAGATAAATTATATACAAGAGACTATTTTTCAATGACGACATATTTTAGATTATTTATATCAAACTTATATCCACAATATAATAAAGCAATATATTTAGATTGTGATATAGTGCTTTTAACAGATATTGCAGAATTATACAATATTGATATAGGAACAAGTTTAGTAGGAGCTGTTCCAGATGATATAATCCAAAAGAATGAGGTATTCCAAGAGTATGTAGAAAAAGTAGTAGGAATGGCAAGTTACAAAACATATTTTAATGCAGGGATGTTAGTAATGAACTTAGATGAGTTAAGAAAATTTAAATTTCAAGATAAATTTTTATATTTATTAGCAAATGTAAAATATTCTGTAGTTCAAGATCAAGATTACCTAAATAGAATATGTAAAGGTAGAGTAAAATTATTAGATTTAGGCTGGAATGTTATGCCTACAGCAACAAATGAAATAAAAGAAGAAGACATAAAATTAATCCACTATAATTATCAATATAAACCATGGCACTATGATGACACATTATATGGAGAATATTTTTGGGAAAATGCAAAGAAAACAGAATTTTATGATTATATTTTAAGTATAAAAAATAATTTTACAGAAGAAATGAAATTTCAAGATATAGAAGCAGATAAGAATTTAAGAGCAATGGCAAAAAAGGAATCAGACTGTGTTGGAGATGACAGGAAAATAAGAAACATTGAATATTCAGAAAAAGCAAAAGAGAGATTAGAAATTTTAGATAGAATAGAACAATTAGAAAAAGAAGGGAAATTTGATGTTGATGCAGAAAATGATCCACCAACAATAGAACTAATGCCAGAAGATGTAGATTATTTAAAAACAAAAAGAAAAAATAAGATAAAAAACAAATTTGCAAATAAAGTAGGAGCTTTATTTTTAGATGGTATAATAAAAAGCAACAAATTAATAATAAAAGATGTTCAAGGACTTGAAAATTTAAGTGGAATTACAAGTGGTGCAGTAATAACATGTAATCACTTTAATCCATTTGATGCTTTTACAATAGAAGAAATATTCTCATTGTCAGGACAAAGAAAAAATAAAAAACTATATAAAGTAATAAGAGAAGGAAACTATACAAATTTCCCAGGATTTTATGGATTTTTATTTAGAAATGCAGATACATTACCATTAAGTTCAAATAGGAAAACAATGGCAAATTTTATGAAAGCAGTTGATACAGTACTAAAAAGAGGAGATTTTGTATTAATATATCCAGAACAAAGTATGTGGTGGAATTATGAGAAACCAAAGCCACTAAAAAATGGAGCCTTCAAATTTGCAACAAAAAATAATGTACCAGTTGTACCTATATTCATTACAATGGAAGACAGCGAAATAATTGGTGAAGACGGATTTCCAAGAAAAGAATATTATGTTCATATAGCAAAACCAATTTACCCAGATGAAGAAATAGCAGAAAGAGAAAATGTAGAACTTATGAAAGAACAAAACTTTGAAGTTTGGAAAAATATATATGAAGATTTTTATGGTATTCCACTTGAATATACTACAATAAAAAAGGAAATAAATGATGAAATCTAAAAAATGCTATTACTATCAAGATGAATTAAATGATGAATTTTCAGGAGCGAAAATTCAAGCAAGAGCTATTGATGAAAATTACAAATATATACATAAAAACCCTTTTTGGAATTTCGCTTCATTTTTACTACAGAATGTTTTAAGTATGCCTATAAAAATTTTATATGGAAAAATTAAATTCAGAATAAAATATATAGGAAAAGAAAAATTAAAACCATTTAAAAATAATGGATATTTTGTATATGCAAATCATACACAAGTTTTTGCTGATGTATTTATACCAAGCCTTCCAATATACCCTAAAAGGAACCATTTTATAGTAAACCCAGAAAATGTGTCTATGAAATTTTTAGGAAACAGTATTCAATTACTTGGTGCTATACCAATTCCAAACAATAAAAATGGAATGAAAAACTTTGTAAATGCAATAGAAACACATATAAATAAAAAACATTCAATTACAATATATCCAGAAGCCCATATATGGCCATATTACACTAAAATAAGACCATTTAAAGCAGTATCATTTAAATATCCAGTACAATATAATGTTCCAACATTTTGTATGACAAACACATATCAAAGTTATGGAAAAAATAATGATAAAATAAAAATAGTTACTTATATTGATGGACCATTTTATGCTAATAAAGAGTTGACTATGCAAGAACAAAAACAAGATTTGAGAAATCGAGTTTATAATTGTATGGTTGAAAGAAGTAAAAATAGTAATATTGAATATATTGAGTATAGATTAAAAGAACAAAATTAGATATTAGCTATATAGTTAATATCTAATTTCTTATATACAAAGTAATTCTAATTAAAAGAGAACAAGTAAGAAAAGAGAAAATATATGATAAGATTAAAAGATATAAAAATAAGAGAAAATTTAGAAGAAAAAGAAGTGTTCCAAAAGGCAATATCTAAAAACAAAATAAAACCAGAAGAAGTAAAAAATTGGTATATATATAAAAAGTCAATTGATGCAAGAAAAAAAGAAGATATTTACTATAATTATACATTAGATTTAGAGCTAAAAGACAAAAACAAAGAAAAGAAATATGAGCAAATAGAAGAATATAATTTTCCTAAAATAAATATTGGACGAAAAAGTAAATTTTCACCTGTAATAATAGGTGCAGGGCCAGCAGGATTATTTGCAGGGCTAATATTAGTTGATAATGGAATAAAACCAATTATATTAGAGCGAGGCAAAAAAATAGATGAAAGAATCCAAGATGTTGAAGAGTTTATAAAAAACAAGAAATTTAATATATCATCAAATATACAATTTGGAGAAGGTGGAGCAGGAACATTTTCTGATGGAAAACTAAATACTGGTAATTCTTCGAATGTATTTTCAAGAAAAGTTTTAGAGGAATTTGTGAGATTTGGTGCACCGGAAGAAATATTATATAATGCAAAACCACATATTGGAACAGATAATTTAAGAAAAATTGTTAAAAACATAAGAGAATATATAATTTCTAAAGGTGGACAAGTATTTTTTAATGAGCAAGTAACAGATTTTGAAATTGAAGATAAAAAAATTAAAGCAGTAAAATGTTCAAAAAGAATTGAAACAGATGCTGTTATACTTGCAATTGGGCATAGTGCAAGAGATACATTTAAAAAGATATATGAATTAGGAGTAGAAGTACAACCTAAAAATTTTGCAATAGGTGTAAGAATAGAACATTTACAAGAAAATATAAACAAAGCACAATTTGGAGAACATCCAAAACTAAAATTACCATCAGCAGATTATAAATTGGTTTATCATGCTAAAAATGGAAGAACATGTTATACGTTTTGTATGTGTCCAGGTGGACAAGTTATGGCTTCAAGTTCGGAACAAAATTCAATAGTAACAAATGGAATGAGTAATTTTGCGAGAAACGGTAGAAATGCAAATAGTGCTTTATTAGTAAATGTTACAATAGATGATTTTTATAAAAATAGTCCATTAGATGGAATGTATTTTCAAGAGGATTTGGAGAAAAAAGCTTTTATATTAGGTGGTAGTAATTATAATGCACCTGTTCAAAAAGTAGGAGATTTTCTGGAAGGAAAGGTGACAACAGAATTTGGCAAAATTTATCCAACTTATGAACCAGGAATAACAGGAGCTAACTTAAATGAGATTTTGCCAGAGTTTGTTTCAGAGACCTTAAAAGAAGGTATTGTAGAGTTAGACAAAAAGTTACATGGATTTGCAGATAAAGATGCAATATTAACTGGAGTTGAAACAAGAAGTTCTTCACCTGTTCAAATTACAAGAAATAAAGAAAATTTAAATTCTGTAAATGTACAGGGTTTATATCCTTGTGGAGAAGGTGCAGGATATGCAGGTGGAATTATGACTGCTGCAATTGATGGAATTAAATGTGCAATTAAAATATTAGAAGGCTAAAGAAATGAAAATGGAAGATAAAAAATTAATAATAGATGAAAGAATGAGACAACTTGAAAAAGAAAAACTGAAATCACTTGGTTATAAATTATTAGAGATAAAACAAAATAAAAAAGTATATTCAGAAATATCATCACATGTAGACATATTTGCTTGTAAAATTGGAGAAAAAATAATCATAGAGCCAAGTCAATATAGAAATATAAAATTTCAAGCTCAAAATGTAATAATACAACAAGGAAATGAAGAAATAGAAAGCCAATATCCTTATGATATTAAATATAATGTATGTATAATAGGGAAAAAGGCTCTTCACAATTTCGATTACACAGATTCGAGAATAAAAGAAGAGTTAAATAATCAAAAATATGAAATGATAAATACAACACAAGGATATACGAATTGTTCAATTGCAGTTATTAATGACAATAGTGCAATTGTTACAGACAAAGGGTTATACAAAATATTAAAAAAACACAATATAGATGTTTTATATTTAAATTATGAACCAGATATAAAATTATTAAATGTGAAAGGTTATAGTAATAGAAAAGGTTTTATAGGTGGGGCAATTTCAAGAATAGGAAAAAATGTAATTGTTTTTGGTGAATTAAGTAAAATAGATAAAAATAATCAAATCAAAAATTTTATAGAAAACAAAAATGTAAATATAGTCCAATTTGAAGGAATAGATGTAATTGATTATGGAGGAATAATAGAAATATAAAAATGAATTATTTACAAATAAATGAACTGCAAATACCAATACAGATAAAAAGTTATAAAAATTCTAAATCAATAAAGATATATTTTAAAGGAAATACTTTAGAAATAACAAAACCTAAAATGTTATCAACTAAATCATTAATGAAATTTTTAAAGGAAGAGGAAGATGGACTTTATAAAAAATATAAAAAGATATTAGAGTCAAAGGTTTCTACAATAAAACAGTGGGAAACAGGAGAAGAATTCTATTATAAAGGAGAAGAATTTGAAATAATTAGAGAATATAAAGACACAAACAAAATAAAAATAAATTTGGTGCTAGAACAAAAACAAATAATAATAATTTTGCCTAAAAATATTGAACAAGACCAAATAAAAATTAATGTAGATAAATTAATAAAAAAGTTATTAAAGATTAATACAGAAAAACTAATTGCAGAAAGACTACCATATTGGAGCCAAATTATGAAAATTGAGTATAATGAAGTGAAAGTAAGAGATGCAATAACAAGATATGGAAGTTGCATGCCTAACAAGAAAAACTTATATTTTTCATCAAGATTAATAATTTTACCTCAAGACAAGGTTGATGCAATAATAGTGCATGAATTATGCCACATAAGGAATAAATATCATAATAAGGAATTCTATAATTTGGTAGCAAGATATATACCAAATTATAAAGAAATTGATAAATGGTTAAAAATTAATGGAACAATTATAATGTTTTAAAAGGAATGAAATAAAATGGACATACCACAAGAATTAAAAGAAGAAATTGAAAAAATTACTATAGGTCAAAAACAAAGCAAAATAATAGAAGATGCTCAATTAATAAGTAAAAAATACAGAGAAAATCAAGGAGAAGGAAAAAAGTTAGTAACAAAATCGTCAGAGGCATTAGCTTATGCAATTTCACGAATGCCAGCGACATATTGTGCAGTACATCTAGCACTTTCACAATCATTAAAAAGATATGATAAAAATATAAAATCTGTGTTAGATGTTGGCGCTGGAACAGGAACAGCAACATGGGCAGTAAATAATCTGATAGATGTTGATAAAATAACATGTTTAGAACGTGAAAATGAGATGAGAAAATTAGGAATACAACTAATGAAAGATAACATATTAAATGCTGAATGGAAATCTTTTGATTTAACAAAAGATGAAATACAAGACAAGGCAGACTTAGTAATTGCTTCATATATTATAAATGAACTAACTGAAGATGATAGAAAAGATGCAATAACAAAATTGTGGGATGCTACAACAGGAATGTTATTGATAATAGAACCTGGTACTCCAGAAGGTTTTAAACATATTCTCGAAGCAAGAAATATATTGTTAGAGCAAGGAGCAAACATAGTTGCACCATGTACTCATAATAAAAAATGTGAAATTAGTAAAGACGATTGGTGCGGTTTTTATGTCAGAGTTACAAGAAGCGGAATCCAAAGACAGGCTAAAAAAGGTGAATTAGGATATGAAGATGAGAAGTTTTCATATATAGCAGTTTCTAAAACACTAGTTCAACAAGAGAATGCGATATTATTAAGACATCCGCAAATTGCTACAGGCTATGTTAAAGTAAAACTATGTACTCAAAATGGAATTGAAGAAAAAATATATTCTAAAAAAGATAAGGAAATTTATAAAAAGGCAAAAAAATTAGATGCAGGAGATGCTATTTAATATTGAAAAACATTTTTAACTGTGATATTATACATGAAGTAAGGGGGAATAGAAAATGTTAAAAGAAAAATTAATGGAAGAATTAAAAAATGCAATGAAAAACAAAGATGAAATAAGAAAAAATACTGTTCAAATGGTAAGAGCAGCAATACTACAAATAGAAAAAGATAAAGGAATACAAGTTGAAGATGATAAAATACTTGAAATAATAGCAAAAGAAGTAAAAACAAAAAGAGATGCATTAAAAGACTTTGAAAGAGCTCAAAGACAAGATTTAATAGATCAAACTAATAAAGAAATAGAAATATTACAAGAATATTTACCAAAGCAATTAAGTAGAGAAGAAATAAAAGTAGAACTAGAAAAAATAATAAATAAAATTGGAGCAACATCAATGAAAGACATGGGAGCAATAATGAAAGAAGCAAAAGCAAAAATGGGAGCTTCAGCTGATGGAAAAACAATAAATGAAGTAGCTAAAGAAATAATGGGATTATAGAAGTAGAAAGGAACGTAAATAAAAATGAAAATGGTATATGGATCTTCAAATGTAAATAAGGTAAAAGACATAAAAGCAATAATAAAAGCAGCTGGTGCAGAAATAGAAGTAATATCTTTAAAAGATATAGGATTTACAGGAGAAATAGTAGAAGATGGGCAAACATTTGAAGAAAATTCAGAAATAAAAGCAAAAGCTGTAAAACAATTTTGTGATGAGAATAATATAGAGTATGATATTATTACAACAGATGATGCTGGTTTGTGTGTAGACTGCTTAAATGGTGAACCTGGAGTATATTCAGCAAGATACGCAGGAGAACATGCAACACAAGAAGAGAATTTAGGAAAATTATTAAGTAATATTGAGAAAACAGGAAATCAAGAAAAAACAGCAAAATTTGTATGTGTACTAACAAGCTTTTTAAAAAACGGAAGAAAAATAGTTTCTAGAGGAGAATGTATTGGTAAAATAGCAAAAGAGGCAAAAAAATTAGGCGGATTAACATATTCACCAGTATTTATTCCTAACGGATACAGTGTTCCGATGTCAGAACTAAGCGCGGAAGAATATGAAAAAGCACATAATCATAGAGACAAGGCATTTAAAGAGCTACTAGCACAAATATAAAATAAAAAGTAAGATAGAGAGTATAAATTAAAAAAAAAGAGATATAATATATTTAGAGCATGATTTTTAACAAAATTGGGAAATTTGATATTTGCCATTTTGTTAAAAATATGCTAATATAAATATAACAAATTTGAAATAACAATACCCTGCATAGTGCGTGTAGCATAGAATTTTTAGAACCTACAAGTTAAAAGAGGGGCCAAAATCTTTGGATATGGCGTGCAAGCTTACACTCTCGAGTAGTAAGAAGCCCATGAGTATCTGAGTAGGCACCCACCTGTCGAAGACAGGTCCTTAAAAATTCAGACAACTTACGGCTAAGGCGGGGATTGTTTTTTTTGTTTTATTAGATAAAAATTATATAGGAGAGTATATTTAATATAATGGAAAGAATGAAAAAAATAAAAAAAACAATTGTAAATCTAATAATATTTATATTACTTATAATGCTAACATTCGTATTAATATTTAAAGATCAAGATATAACACAAGTATTAGATATAGCTACAAAAGTAAAAGGTCAATATATACTTGTTGCAATACTTGCAATGTCAGTATATATAATAGCTGAATCAATAAATATAGGAAGAATACTAAAAGAATTAGGAGAAAAAACTAAATTTATTAGCAATGTAAAATATACTTTAATAGGATTCTTTTTTAGTTCAATAACACCAGCTGCAAGTGGTGGTCAACCAATGGAGATATATTATATGCACAAAGATAATGTATCTGTTGCACATTCTACAGTAGCTCTTTTAATGCATCTTTGGAGTTTTCAAATTATAACAATTACAATGGGAATAATAAGTGCATTTTTTCATTTTGATGTGTTAAAATCAGGATTAATATATTTATTTATAATAGGAATAGTACTAAATTCGAGTGCATTAACATTATTAATAATAGGAATATTTTCTAAAAAATTATCAACAGGACTAATAAATATAACAGTAAAAATATTAAAATTCTTAAAGATAAAAAATGTAGATGAAAAGCAAGAAAAAATAGAAAAAGAATTAGCTTCATATCAAGAAAGTGCTTTATACATAAAAGAACATAAAAAATTAATGCTAAAAACTATTTTAACTACTCTAATTCAAATGTTAGCATATTATAGTGTTCCATATTGGGTATATAAAGCATTTAGCCTAAGTACTTACAATATAATGCAAGTATTATCATTGCAAGCAGTATTATATGCAACTGTATCAGGAATACCATCACCAGGCTCTGTAGGAGTGAGTGAAGGGGGATTTTTAGGTATATTTAAAAATGCATTCCCAGAAACAATTATAAGTAGTGCAATGCTTTTGAGCAGAGGAGTAAACTTTTATTTGCTTATAATTATTAGTTCGATTCTTGTTATAATAAGCACATTAAAAGATAAAAAGGCTTAAAGGAGGAAATAATATGGCAGATTTTGTGCATTTACATATACACAGCGAATTTAGCTTACTAGACGGTGCAAATAGAATAAAAGATTTGCCAGTAAGGGCAAAAGAACTTGGTATGAAAGCAATGGCTATAACAGACCATGGAGTAATGTATGGTGCTATTGACTTTTATAAAGCATGCAAAAAAGAAGGAATAAAGCCTATAATTGGATGTGAGGTTTATGTTGCGCCACGCTCAAGATATAACAAAGAACCTAATATAGACAATAAATATAATCATTTAATTTTATTAGCTAAAAATCAGCAAGGATATAAAAATTTAAGTAAATTAGTTTCAATAGGCTTTACAGAAGGATATTATTATAAACCACGTATAGATTTAGAAGTATTAGAAAAATATCATGAAGGGCTTATTTGTTTAAGTGCATGTCTAGCTGGAGCTGTAAATCAAGCCCTACTAAATGGACAAACTGAAAAAGCTGAAGAAATTGCATTATGGCATAAAAAGGTTTTTGGAGAAGATTATTATATAGAAATTCAAAACAATGGAATAAAAGAACAAGTACTTGCAAACCAGAAATTGGTGCAACTTGCAAGAAAATTAGATATTCCGCTAGTTGCAACAAATGACGCACATTATTTGAAAAGAGAAGATGCTTATAATCATGAAATATTACTTTGTATTCAAACAGGAAAACGTATGAGTGATGAAGACAGAATGAGATTTGATACTGATGAATTATATGTTAAGTCACCAGAAGAGATGAGTGAGTATTTTTCTGCATTTCCTGATGCAATAGAAAATACGGTTAAAATTGCAGATAAATGTAATGTGGAATTTGAATTTGGCCATACAATATTACCTAATTATGATGTACCACCAGAATATCCAACACACTATGATTTTTTGAAAAAACTTTGTGATGATGGAATAAAGAAAAGATATGGTGAAAACCCATCAGAAGAAGTTTTAAAAAGAGCAGAATATGAAATAGGCATTATTAAAAAGATGGGATATGTTGACTATTATTTAATTGTTTGGGATTTTATACATTATGCCAAAAGTCATGGGATTCCTGTTGGACCAGGAAGAGGGTCAGGAGCAGGTTCTATTTTAGCATATGCTATCGAAATAACAGATATAGACCCAATGAAATATGGATTACTATTTGAAAGATTTTTAAATCCAGAAAGAATAAGCATGCCAGACTTTGATGTCGATTTTTCAGATGTTGATAGACAAAGAGTAATAGATTATGTTTCAGAAAAATATGGGCATGACCATGTTTCACAGATAATCACATTTGGAACTATGGCAGCAAAAATGGTAATAAGAGATGTTGCAAGAGTTTTGGATTATCCATATTCAGAAGCAGATAGACTTGCAAAAATGATTCCAAATGAAATACATATAACAATTCCAAAGGCATTAGAACAAAACAAAGAGCTAAAAGATTTATATGAAACTGATGAACAGGTACATAAGTTATTAGATATAGCAATGGCATTAGAAGGAATGCCAAGACAAGCTTCAACACATGCTTGTGGTGTTGTAATAACAAAAGATCCTGTTGATACTTATGTGCCATTATATGTTAGAGATGGTCAAATTTCAACACAATACATAATGACAACACTAGAAGAACTTGGACTTTTAAAGATGGACTTTCTAGGACTCAGAACTTTAACTGTTATAAAAGATACAATTAATCTAGTCAAAAAAGATAAAGGAATAGATGTAAAATTTGATGAAGATATGTCAGACCCTAAAGCCTATAAACTATGGCAAGAAGGCAATACATCTGGAATATTTCAATTTGAATCACAAGGAATGACAAACTTCATGAAAGAACTAAAGCCAGACTGTTTAGAAGATTTAATAGCTGGTGTTTCATTATATAGACCAGGACCAATGGACCAAATACCAAGATATATCAAAGGAAAACAAAATCCAGGACATAATGAATATACACATCCAAGCCTAGAGCCAATTTTGAATGTAACTTATGGATGCATGGTATATCAAGAACAAGTAATGCAAATAGTAAGAGATTTGGCTGGTTATTCTTTAGGACGTGCAGATTTAGTTCGTAGAGCAATGGGAAAGAAAAAACTTGATGTAATGGCAAAAGAAAGAGAAGTATTTATAAATGGGCAAGTTGATGAAAACGGAAACATAATTGTTCCAGGATGTGTAAGAAATGGAATAGATGCAGAATCTGCAAATAAGATATTTGATGAAATGTCCGAATTTGCTAAATATGCTTTTAATAAATCACATGCTGCATGTTATGCAGTTGTGGCATATAGAACAGCGTATTTAAAAGCATATTATCCAGCAGAATTCATGGCATCAATGTTAAATAGCTTTTTAGGAAATTTGGACAAGGTTCCAGAATATATAGATGAATGTAAAAGACTTGGCATAGAAATTTTAAAACCAGATATTAATAAAAGTTATTCAAAATTTACAGTAGAAGATGGAAAAATCCGTTTTGGACTTGGAAGTATAAAAAATGTAGGCTTGCAACCAGTTGAAAGTATAATAAAAAATAGGGAAGAATCAGGAGATTTTTTAAGCTTTACAGATTTTTGTGAAAGAATGGCAGGAGAAGCATTAAATAAAAAATGTGTAGAAAGTTTAATAAAAGCAGGAACATTTTCTGATTTTCCAGAAACTAGAGCAACATTATTAGCATCTTTTGAAACAATAATAGACACTATTCAATCTTATGCAAAAAAAGGAATGAATGGACAAGTTTCAATGTTTGATTTAGGTGGAGACAATGAAGAAGATAATTTAAATGATATAAAATATAACTTTGATGAAAAGCCTGAAATGAATGAAAAAGAACTACTTTCTATAGAAAAAGAAATGCTCGGAATTTATATTTCAGGACATCCGCTAGAAAAAATAAGAGAACAAATAATTGCATCAACAAATATGTCTTCACTTAAAATACATGAAATTGATGAGCAAGAACAAAAAGAGAATGGAATTGATGGTAAAGAAGTAAGAATTGCTGGAATAATACAATCAGTAAAAAAGAAATATACTAAAAATAATAAAATTATGGCTTTTGTAACGATAGAAGACTTATATGGAACAATTGAAATTATAGTGTTTGAACCAACTTATTTGAAGGCACAAGATATATTAGTAGAAGAAAATATTGTTTTAATAGATGGAAGACTTAGTGTTAAAGAAGATGAGGCAACTAAAATTGTTGCTAGAGAAATCAAGAACTTTGGTGAGACAAAGCCTCAAATGCTAGTTTTAAATATTACAAATTTGACAGAGGAACAAAAAGCAAAACTTAGAGGGGCAATCAAGTTCTTTAATGGAGAACAAAATAATATTAGTGTTGCAATAAAAAACAATGAAGAATTAAAATCTTGTGGTGCAATTTATTTGACTGATGAGATTTTAAAAGTATTTGAAGATATCGTTGGAAAAGAAAATTGTTACTAAATAATTTAGCCACTTATGGCTCAATACCACCATTACATCATATATATTAAAAAACGGAAAATTTTGTGCATCTAAACTTGAGTATAGAAAATCTTAGAGTGCCAAAAGAGGAATGTTCACGTCAAAAATTAATATATTACTATTCCATGGCAAAAACATAGCTGGGGTCTTCGTCGGGGGTCTTTGCCTTATTTCATAGTAATATATTAATTTTTGGACTAAGTGAAAGAGGCGCTTTTGGCACTATTAGATTTTATACGAAAGTTTAGCTTGTCCAAAATTTGGAATGACTTTAATATATATAATGTAATGGTGGTATTGAACCATAAGTGGCTAAAATATCAAGTAATGAAAAAATAGCATTGCATTTTTAAGATAAATGTGATATTCTACTTTTGAAAAAATAGGAGGTAAAATTATGGAATTAAAAGGAACAAAAACAGAACAAAATTTAATGACTGCATTTGCAGGAGAATCACAAGCAAGAAATAAATATACATATTTCGCAAGTAAAGCAAAAAAAGAAGGGTATGAGCAAATTGCTGCAATATTTCAAGAAACGGCAGATAATGAAAAGGAACATGCAAAAATGTGGTTCAAATTATTAAATGGTGGAGAAATATCAGATACTGCAACTAATTTAAAAGCTGCTGCAGATGGAGAAAATTATGAATGGACGGATATGTATGCAGAATTTGCTAAAACAGCAAAAGAAGAAGGATTTGATAGAATAGCATATTTGTTTGAAGAAGTAGGAAAAATAGAAAAAGAACATGAACAAAGATATTTAAAATTATTAGAAAATGTAAAAGAAGGAAAAGTTTTCGAAGCAGGAGAAGTTAAAATATGGAAATGTAGAAATTGTGGACATATTGTAGTTGGAACAAAAGCTCCAGAAATTTGTCCAGTATGTAATCATCCAAAAGCATATTTTGAAATTAAAGCTGAAAACTATTAAAAAAAGGGCTGTTAGCCCTTTTTAATTTTTCCATTTCATACTTATATCTGCTTGTGATTTAGCCTTCTTTGGAGAAACAAAACTAGCACGATATTCTTGTTTCCAAATAGGAGGAATAAAAAATCCATTTCCTCTAGTATTATGAGAAGGAGTAATAGGAGTAGTATAAGGAACTCCGAAAGACTTAACACTACATAACATAGAAAGATAAATGAAAAGTCCAATACCTATTCCTAAAAAGCCAGCTGTAAAGCCAAGAGCTATAAACCAAAATCTAAAAATACGAATGTGGAAGACAAATGAAAAGTCAGGAATAGCAAATGATGCAATACCAGTAATAGCAACAATAATTATAAGAGTAGGACTAACAATTCCTGCATTTACAGCAGCATCACCTAAAATTAATGCACCTACGATTCCAATTGAATCTCCAATAACAGATGGAACTCTAAGACTAGCCTCACGTATAAGTTCAAATGAAATTTCCATCAACAATAACTCTAAAATAATTGGAAAAGGAACGTTTTCTCTTGCAGATAGAATAGAAAATAACAATTCTGTAGGTAATAATTCTTGATGAAAACTTGTAATTGCCATGTAAACGCCAGGGAGAAGTAGTGTTATAACAGATGCAAGAAGACGTATACCACGTAAAAAATTAGCAAATAATGGTCTTAAGTTTGTATCTTCTGGTGAAAAAAGAAAATCTTCAATCACTGCAGGCATAATCAATGCATAAGGATTACCATCAACAAGAACCACAACTCGTCCCTGAAGCATATATTTAGCACATTTGTCAGGTCTCTCGGTTGCAAGCATTTGAGGAACACCAAATCCTTCTTCATCTTCAATAAGCTGTTCTAATTGACCTGTAGATATAATTGAATCTATATCTAAATTACTGAGTCTGTACTTTACTTCTGCAACTAAATCGCCATTTGCAAGGTTTTGCAAATAACATACTCCACATTTTGTTTGACTTACTTTTCCAACAGAAATAGTTTCCATAACAAGATTTTCACTATTTATTTTACGTCTTAAAAGAGATGTATTTGTTCTTAAATTTTCTACATACCCTTCTTGAGGACCTTTTACAACAGCTTCATTTTCAGGATTACTAATTCCACGTTGTGGGAATTTTTTTACATCAATATCAAACGCAACATTTATAGTATCAATGAAAAGTAGACAATCTCCCATATTAATTCCATCAAAAACATCTTTGAAATCAGTAATTTTTTTAACACTGTTTTGAGGTATCAAACAAGAATCTACATATTCTAATAAGTTTTCTTGAGAACATTTATTGCTGTTTTTATGTTTTTTTAACATTAAAGGCTCTAAAATGAAATTATTAATAGAAATAGCATCAACTAACCCATCTATACAAATAATAAAAGAACGATATTCTTTGTCACATGCAAACATACTAAATTCACGTATTATAATATCATTATTTAATAACACATTATATTTGTTTTTAAGAAATTCCAGGTTCTCACTAACATTAGGATAAACATTAGGAATTTGTTGACAAGGCTCTGGAGTACTGTTAAATTTGCTATTCATAATTGAAAAATTATAAGGCTTTTTATATTCAATTAAACACTTAAAAAAATCTTTAAAATTCATATTAGTAATATTTGCAAAAAAATAAAACTTATTCATGAAGTATTGATATTTTTTGCCATATAAAGTAAAATATAAATAAGTGATACATTTGTGCCTTGAAGAAGGGATGAGATTAGATGAAAGATAAAATAATAACATTTATATTAACAGTATTTATTATTGGAATTATAGCTGTACTTGCTGTTTTAGGATATTTTACATATAAAGAAATTACACAAAATGGTAGAATAGAAATTAGTTTTGAAAGTGAGAGTATTTTTCCAATAATAAAATATGAAACTTTGAATTCTGAGCATGTTGACTTTGATGATTCAATGTTTGATGGAGTAAATGGTAAAACACAAGAGACAACAAATACTGTAAGAAATAAATATTTTTATGATCAACTAACAAATACTGCAAAAACAATATATAACAAATTAGAAAAAAACAAAGAAAACTTGAAAACAGGAACATATAGAATTGAATTTTCAGATGCTTTTCAGTCATTGCTATCACAAGAAAATGGAGATGTTGAATTAAAAAAGCAATATCAATCAGCAATAGAAGCATTTATATATGAAAATCCAGATGTATTTTATTTAGATGTTACAAAAATGTATATAAATATAGAAAAAATAACGAAAATTACAGGAACAAAATATAATGTATATATAAATAATGGGTCAGAAGATTCATATTTATTAAATCTTTTTCGTTCTAAAGAAGACATAGAAGAATATGAAAAACAAATACAATCAGCAAAAGAAGAAATATTGGAAAAAGTAAAAGGACAAACAGATTATCAAAAAATCAGAACAATACATAATTATTTGATAGATACAATAGAATATGAAGATTCTTTGACAGAAGATAATATATATGACATATATGGGGCGCTAGTAAACAAAAGATGTGTATGTGAAGGATATGCTAAAGCTTTTCAATATTTAATGAATGAAATTGGTGTTGAAAATGTAATTGTTATAGGGACAGGGACAAACAACAAAAATCAAACAGAAAATCATGCTTGGAACTATGTGAAATTAAATGAAGCATGGTACGCTATAGATGTAACATGGGATGATCCAGTTTTAGGAATAGGAGCAATATTAACAAATAAATCAAGATATGAATATTTTTTAAAAGGCTCAAAAACAATGGAGAAAAATCACGTGGAATCCGGAAAATTCACACAAGATGGTCAACTATTCAAATATCCAGAATTAAGTATTGAAGATTATAAAAGATAGGAGTGATATAATGCTAGAATTAGAAGAGAATTCTAAGAAAATAGAAGCACTAAAAGCAAAAGCAAGAAATTTGGGTGAGTCTCTTTGACATTGAAATATTAGAAAAACAATTAAAAGATTTAGAAGGACAAACTGTACAAGAAGAATTTTGGCAAAAAAGTCCAAGTGAAACAAGTAAAGTTTTAGCGCAAATAAAACAATTAAAAAATAAAGTAGAAAAATATCAAAAGATTATGCAAGAAATACAAAATCTAGAAGATTTGACTGAGCTTGCTAATTTGGAAAATGATGAGGATGTTGCAAAAGACATCATAAAGACAACATTAATTCTAGAAAATGAAATAGAAAAATTACAACTAGAAACATTGTTATCAGGAAAATATGATAAAAATAATGCAATATTAACATTACATCCAGGAGCAGGAGGAACTGAGTCACAAGACTGGGCAGAAATGTTATACAGAATGTATACAAGATGGGCAGTAAAAAACGGTTATGAAGTAAAAGAATTAGACTATTTAGAAGGTGATGAAGCAGGAATAAAAAGTGTAACATTTGAAATTATAGGTGAAAATGCTTATGGTTACATGAAAGGTGAAATGGGGGTACATAGATTAGTAAGAATATCTCCATTTGATGCTGGAGGAAGAAGACATACATCTTTTGCATCATTAGAAGTATTACCAGAAATAACAGATGATGTACAAATAGAGATAAATCCAGATGATTTAAGAATAGATACATATAGAGCATCTGGTGCAGGAGGACAACACATAAACAAAACATCATCAGCTGTTAGAATAACACACATTCCAACAAATATTGTAGTTAGCTGTCAATCAGAGCGTTCCCAGATACAAAATAGAGAAACAGCAATGAAAATGCTTAAATCTAAATTACTTAACCTAAAAGAACAAGAACAAAAAGACACTATAGATGAACTTAAAGGTGAACAGAAAGAAATCGCATGGGGAAGTCAAATTCGTTCTTATGTATTTTGTCCATACACACTTGTTAAAGATCATAGGACAAATTATGAGGTAGGAAATGTAGAAAGCGTAATGGATGGCAATATAGATGGTTTTATAGAAGCATATTTGAAATTTTGCACGTTATAACTTTTGAAAAAATATAATAATAGTAATGGTATTTAATTAAGTATCATTACTATTATTTTTTTATGCAAAAGAGGTTAAAATATGGATACAATTGTAATCAAATTTGGAGGAAGCTCAGTTGCAGACAATGAAAAATTACAGTTTGTAGCGAGCAAAACAATAAAGTTATATGAAGAAAATAACAATATAGTAGTTGTGGTATCTGCACAAGGTAAAACAACAGATAAGTTTATAAAAGAAGCAGAAGAGTTATCACTAAAGCCAAAAGCAAGAGAAATGGATGTGCTATTAAGTGCTGGTGAACAAATTAGTGCTAGCAAATTAGCTATATTATTAAATTATTTAGGATATGAGGCTATATCACTTATGGGATGGCAAGTAGGAATACACACAAATGATGAAAATCAAAATGCTAAAATTGAATATATAGATACAAACAGAATAGAAAAAGAATTAGAAGATGGAAAAATCGTAGTCGTTGCGGGATTCCAAGGAATAGACTCAAATAATAATATTACAACATTAGGAAGAGGAGGTTCAGACACAACTGCAGTGGCTTTAGCTGCAGCTTTACAGGCAAAACAATGTTATATATATTCTGATGTTGACGGAATTTACACTGCAGACCCTAACAAAATAACAAAAACAAGAAAGTTGAAAGATATATCTTATGAAGAAATGCATTCATTATCAAGTGAAGGTGCAAAAGTTTTACATGATAGATGTGTGGAAATAGCTGAAAGGAATAATGTGTCAGTAATAACTGGTTCGACTTTTAATGATAATCCAGGAACAGTAATATCACATAAAATGGAAGCTTCAGGAGTAAAAAGCATTATAAAAAAAGATGTTTCTAGAATTTCTATCGTGGGATTTGGAATTAGTTCGAGAGATGAAATACTTGATAAAATATTAGAAATTGCTAATAAAAATAGTCTAGAAATTTTTAATATTGACATTAGTAGAACTAAAATATCTATTGTTTTTAAAGAGATAGTCAAAGATGAATTTATTGATGAGTTACATGATAAATTAATATGTAAATAAGAAAAAATAAAAAAATATTATAAATCACTTGTAAAAAATTGAAAAGTTGGTATAATTATAAAGTAAACGAAAATTTTACCAGATATGGTAAAATTTTAATAATTTAATGGAATACCGAATAGGAGGAGTTTTATATGTTAAAAAAAGTAGCAATATTAGCCAATGGTGGAGACGTATCAGGTTTTAATGCAGTAATAAGAGCGATAGTAAAAACTGCAGAAAATAATGGAATAGAGTGCTATGGATTTATAGATGGATACAATGGTTTATTAAAAAATAATTACGTTAAATTAAGTACAGCTAATGATCAAACAGCCTCAGGAATTTTACCAAAAGGTGGTTCAATTATAGGATCATCAACAAATGCAAATGTATTTAATTATAAAGTAGAAGAAAATGGCCAAATAGTATATAAAGATTTATCTAATGTATGTGTTGAAAATATTAAAAATGATGGATTTGACTGTATATTTACTTTAGGAGGAGATGGAACACAAAAATCTGCAAGAGATTTTTCAACAAAAGGCGTAAATGTAATAGGTGTTCCTAAAACTATAGATAATGATGTTGCATGTACAGAAATAACATTTGGATATAATACAGCAGTATCAGTTGCTGCAGAAGCTTTAGATAGACTACACACAACTGGAGAAACACATCACAGAATAATGGTATTAGAAGTAATGGGAAGATATGCAGGATGGATAGCTCTAGAATCTGCAATTGCAGGAGGAGCAGATGTAGCATTAATTCCAGAAATACCTTATGATATAAATAAAGCTGTTGAAAAAATCAATAAAAGAAGAGCAGCAGGAAAACAATTCAGTGTTGTTGTTGTTGCAGAAGGAGCTGCACCAAAAGGTGGAGAAATTACAGTTATGGGCAAAAGAGACAATGGTGCAGGAGTAGATAATACAAAACTTGGTGGTGTAGGTCAAGTAGTTGCAAAACAACTTGAAGAGCTAACAGGATTAGAAGCAAGAAACACTACATTAGGATATATGCAAAGAGGAGGAACTCCAACAGCATTTGATAGAGTTTTATCTACAAAATATGGTTCAAAAGCTATGGAACTTGCACTAGAAGGAAAATTTGGTGTATTAACAGTTATAAAAAATGGAAAATTAGATTATGTTTCTTTAGAAGACGTAGTTGGAAATAACACAAAAATCGGAGCAGTTTCAGGAAACACCGCAGAAAGCAATTTAAGAAGAGTTACAATGGATGATGATTTAGTAAAAACTGCTAGGAACATAGGAATTTGTCTAGGAGATTAAAAAACTGGGCTGTTTTAAACAGTCCTTTTTTTACTATCAATATAAAATTTACAAAAAATTCACAAAATGTCTTAGTAAAAGACATACTTCAACATTAAAATATCAACGCAATCTTAATCAGGAGGTAAAAATGTTAAAAATATTAAAAAATTTAAAACAATCATGGTTGGCAGTTTTAGTAATAGTATCATTACTATGTTTACAAGCTGCTGTAGATTTAGAGTTACCCAATTATACTTCGAAAATAGTAAATGAAGGAATACAGGCAGGAGGAATTGAAGATGCAGTTCCTGAGCAAATAAATAGTGAAGATATGAATTCACTATTAATTTTTGCAGAAAATAGAGATAAAATTTTATCAAATTATTCAGAAGAAAATGGAATATATACTCTAAACAAAGTTAGTAAGACTGAAAGAGAAGAACTTTCACAGCTTATGATTGAACCAATTATTATATCACAAACAATAAAAAATCAAGAAAATTCAATTCAAATAACAGAACAATTAGAACAGATGACAGAAGAACAAAAAGAACAATTTTTAAAACAAGCATCAGAGCAAATAAAAAATATGCAACAAAGTATAAAAGAACAAACGGCAGTTACTTATGTAAAGAAAATTTATCAAAATGCAGGTGTAGATACAGATTCAATTCAAATGAAATATATATTTACAACAGGGTTAAAAATGTTGGGATTAGCGGCAATGACTATGGCTTGTGGAATAACAGTAATGATGCTATCTTCAAGAGTTGGAGCAAAGATGTCAAAAACATTAAGAGAAAAAGTGTTTAACAAAGTATTACAATTTTCTAATAAAGAATTAAGAGAATTCTCAACAGCATCATTAATAACACGTAGTACAAATGATATTCAACAAATTCAACAATTATTAGCTATGTTATTTAGAACAGTAGTATATGCACCAATAATAGGAATTGGCGGAATTATAAAAGTAATGAATCAAAGTAATACATCTATGGCGTGGATTATAGGAGGAGCTGTTATTACTGTATTATTAGTAGTAGCAACATTATTTATAATAGCAATGCCAAAATTCAAGAAGTTACAAGACTTAATAGATAAATTAAATGAAGTAGCAAGAGAGATTTTAACAGGGAAATCAGTAATAAGAGCATTTAACACAGAGAAAAGAGAAGAAAATAGATTTGATGGTGCAAACATAGAACTTACAAAAGCAAACATATTTGTAAATAGAACAATGTCAATAATGTTTCCACTTTTAATGCTTATAATGAATAGTGTATCAATACTAATAGTATGGTTTGGAGGAAACTTTGTAGACCAAGGAATAATGCAGGTTGGAGACATGTTAGCATTTATTCAATATGCTATGCAAATTATAATGAGTTTCTTAATGATATCAATCATATCAATAATGTTACCAAGAGCATCAGTTTCTGCTAAACGTATAATGGATGTTATTGAAACAGAACCAAGTATCCAAGACAAAAAAGAAACTAAAAAATTAGACCCCAATAAAAAAGGATTAGTAGAATTTAAAAATGTTTCATTTAGATACCCAGATGCAGATACAGAGATATTAGAAGACATTAATTTTACAGCAGAACCAGGTAAAACTACAGCTATTATAGGAAGTACTGGTAGTGGAAAATCAACAGTTGTTAATTTAATTCCAAGATTTTATGATGTAACAGGTGGAGAGTTATTAGTAGATGGTGTTAATGTAAAAGATGTATCACAAAAAGATTTAAGAGATGTTATTGGATTTGTGCCACAAAAAGGTATTCTATTTTCTGGAACAATTGAAAGTAATATCAAATATTCAGATTCAAATATGTCTGATGAAAAAATGATAGAAGCAGCAGAAATAGCACAAGCTACAGAATTTATAAATGGTAAAAATGAAAAATACAAATCAGAAATAGCACAAGGTGGAAATAATGTATCAGGAGGACAAAAACAAAGATTGTCAATAGCAAGAGCAATTGCAAAATCACCAGAAATATTTGTGTTTGATGATAGTTTTTCAGCATTAGATTTCAAAACAGATGCAAAATTGAGAGAGGCTTTGGCACAAAGAACTAAAAACAAAACTAATATAATAGTTGCACAAAGAATTAGTACAATATTAAATGCTGATAAAATAATAGTATTAGATGATGGAAAAATAGTAGGTCAAGGAACACATGAAGAACTCATGAAAAATAATGAAACATATAGAGAAATTGCGTTATCACAATTGTCTGAAGAAGAATTAAATTCAAATTCTCAAAAGGAAGGAGGGGAATAATATGCCAGGACCAATGGGAGGACCAGGAAAAGGTCCAAAAGGAGCACCAGAAAAAGCAAAAGATTTTAAAGGAACAACCAAAAAACTAATAAAAGACTATTTAGCAAAATATAGAATAGCATTAGTAATTGTAATAATATTTGCTATAGGAAGCACAATTTTTTCTATTGTAGGACCTAAAATTTTAGGAAATGCAACAACCGAAATATTCAGTGGGTTAGTAAATAAAATCTCAGGAAATGGTGGGATAGATTTCAATAAAGTTGGTAAAATTTTATTAACATTATTTGGCTTATATGTAGTAAGCACATTATTCTCTTTCATCCAAAGTTTTGTAATGACACAAGTTGCACAAAAGCTTACATATAAAATGAGAAATGATCTTGCAATAAAAATAAACAAATTACCTATGAATTATTTTGACAAAAAAACGAATGGAGAAGTATTATCAATAATAACAAACGATATTGATACATTAGGTATGAACTTAAACCAAAGTGTAACAGAAATAATAACTTCAGTTTGTACATTAATAGGAATATTAATAATGATGTTATCAATAAGTTTTCAAATGACTTTAATATCATTGATAGTTATGCCTATAGGAGCATTTCTTGTAAAAATAATTGTAGGTAAATCACAAAAATATTTTAAAATGCAACAAGACTATTTAGGACATGTAAATGGCCAAGTAGAAGAAGTTTTTTCAGGCTTGAATATTGTAAAAGCATTTAATGGTGAAGAAACAGTAAAAGAAGAATTTTCAAAGTCAAATTCACAATTATATAAAGCTGCATGGAAATCACAATTCTTATCTGGACTTATGCACCCAATAATGAATTTTGTCTCAAATATTGGATATGTAGGTGTTGCTATGGCTGGAGGATATCTAGCAATAAATGGAACAATAACAGTAGGAAATATTCAAAGCTTTATACAATATAATAAACAATTTACTCAACCAATAAATCAAATTGCACAAGTATCAAGCATGTTGCAAGCAATGGTTGCTGCTGCAGAAAGAATTTTTGAGTTTTTAGAGCAAGAAGAAGAGGTTGAAACAAACGTTGAAGGAGTAACAACTAAAGGGTTAAAAGGAAATATCAAATTTGAACATGTCAAATTTGGATATAATCCAGATCAAATAGTAATAAAAGATTTTAATGCAGATGTACATGAAGGACAAAAAATTGCAATTGTAGGCCCAACAGGTGCAGGAAAATCAACAATGGTTAAACTTTTAATGAGATTTTATGATGTTACAGATGGTACAATTTTACTAGATGGACATAATATAAAAGATTTCACTAGAGGTGACCTTCGCCAGATGTTTGGAATGGTTTTACAAGATACTTGGTTATTTGGAGGAACTGTAAAAGACAATATAAAATATG
This sequence comes from uncultured Clostridia bacterium, assembly GCA_934130355.1. Classification (GTDB taxonomy): domain Bacteria; phylum Bacillota; class Clostridia; order TANB77; family CAG-508; genus CAG-269. Next base: position 6,508 of record CAKOXV010000006.1, on the reverse strand, counting down.
GCAAAGAAGATGCTTCTGATGATGATGTAATACAGGCAGCAAAAGCAGCACATGTACATCACTTTATAAAAACATTACCAAATGGATATAATTCAGTTCTAAGCGAAGAAACTAGTGGAATTTCAGCAGGTCAAAAACAATTACTTACAATAGCTAGGGTAATTTTAGCAGACCCTAAAATTTTGATTTTAGATGAAGCTACAAGTTCTATTGATACAAGAACTGAAATTGAAATCCAAAAAGCAATGGATAATTTAATGAAAGGTAGAACTTCTTTCATTATCGCACACAGATTGTCTACTATTAAAAATGCAGATTTAATATTAGTAATGGATCATGGAGATATTGTTGAACAGGGTACTCATGAAGAATTACTTGCAAAAGGCGGATTTTATGAGAAGTTATATAATAGCCAATTTGAAGAGTGTGAAGATGAGATTGAATAAAATTTAACAACAAAACTATATTTGTAAGATTTTTTACAAAACAAGTAATATTATATATAAATTCAAAATAGTTAGCATATGTATATATAAAAGGTAGCTTTTATAAATAGAATGACAAAAATTCTCATAAAAGTTTTATTATATATAAGTCCCAAGCTAAAAAGCTATTTTGAAAAGGAGAATGAATTATGTACACCCAAGAAGAATTCAAAGACATCATGCAAGAGATTGAGAAAATTCAGGATGAACGGAGCAAAAAAATTCTGAAAAGTATCGTCTTAAAACTCACTGAAAAAAAGGAAGAGGAGGGTCAACAGTCTTATTCAAATGAAAGGGAAATGTTTGCATACATAACCGAGACACTGCACAATATAGGTATGCCAGCAAATCTAAAAGGATTCTATTATACAAGAGAAGCTGTTTTAATGTCAATAGAGGATAGTGAAAGATTAGGAAAAATAACAACAAGGTTGTATCCTGATATTGCCAAAAAGTATAAAACAACAGCATCAAGAGTAGAACGAGCAATTCGGCATGCAATAGAAGTGGCCTGGGTAAGAGGAAACGTGGATCTTATACAAGACATATTTGGATATTCTGTGGACTACAGAAAAGGAAATCCAACAAATTCAGAGTACATTGCAATAATAACTGACAAAATTCGATTGAAATTTAATATGTAATTACAGTCTCCATATAAGAAAGGAATTCTTTTAAGAATTCCTTTCTTTTTTTCTTTTTTAAAAATGTTGAAGAATATAAGGATGAGATTGAATAATTAATTTAATAGGCAAGTTTAGAAAAGATTAGATGCAAAATCTAATCTTTTTTGCTATAATTTTTTATAAGATATTAGCAAAAATAAAAAAAATATTAAAATTTTTTACTTTTGCAACTAAAAGCGAGTGCTTAATGGTCTAATAAGTATCAATATGTACATATTTTAAAATTTCGGAGGAGTAATGGAAGAACTTGTAAAGAAAGCCAAAAAAAATGATAAGGAAGCATTTTCAGAGTTAATAGTGGCAGTTGAAAAAGAATTATATTTAATTGCTAAGACTAAACTTAACAATGATGATGACATAGGAGATGCAATTCAAGAAACAATTTATAAAAGTTATAAAAATATAAAAAAATTAAAAGATGATTCTTTGTTTAAAACGTGGCTAGTAAAAATACTGATTAATGAGTGCAATAATATATATAGGAAAAAAGGTAAGTATACTATATCATATGAAGAAAAAGAAATGGAAAATTACATATCAGCAAATGAGGATTCTAATGATTTAGAATTTGAAGTTCTAATAAAGAATTTAGATACTGAAGAAAAACTTATATTAACTCTATATTATTGTTCTAAATATACTGTTAAAGAGATTAGCGAGATAATGAAAATTAAAGAAAATACTGTAAAAAGTAAAATGGTTAGAGCTAGAGAAAAGATAAAACAGCAACTAGAAAAGGATGGTGAAATGATATGAAAGATATTGAAGAAATATTATCAAATATAGATTTTGAAAATAAAAAAATACCACAAAGAGTAAATAATAAAATAAAATATGCACTAAATAATTTAAACTTAAATAAAGAGCATAAAGACAAACAAATAATAATACAAACAATGAAAAATAGTTGTATAAGGAAATTAGCAACAGCAGTTGCTTCAGGAATAATTGTTTTGGCAGGAAGTGCCATAGCTTATGCGGCTTTTGGAGGAATGGTGACAGGGAAACCTGTATTTGAATGGGTAACTTCGGGAATCAAATTTTCAGATGAATATGAAAAATACAAACACATTGAAAGTGGGCAGAAATTATATCATGATGAAACTGTAGTAAGTTTAGTGTCTACAATTTATGATGAAAACTATGTTTTACTTGAATTTGATGTCAATATTGCCCCAATAGATAAAGAATTTTTAAGACTTGGTGAATTTATGATTGAAGATGAATTTATACAATTAAAAGAAAATGAAAGTCAAAAAGATTTATTAATTCAAGAAAAAGAGAAAGGAATAAAAAATATATTTTATATTGGATTCAATGAAACTGGAGGAGGAAACGACATTATTATCAATGGAAATGGTTATTGGACAGGAAAACTACAAACTCTAACTAAAATATCTGATTATAAATATAAATTATATCAAATGTATTTTTTAACCAATGACATGACAAAAGGGAATGAAGAGATTACTTTAACATTTCGTAATAATGTTATGAGAAATCAGGGAGATACAGGAAAAAATGGTGGTATCGCTAATATACCTGGCAACTACAGGACTTTTGATTTGAATGGAGAAATTAATGTGAAAGTATCTAAAAGTCGTATTTCTGAAAATACAGAAACTATTATTCCTGAGTTTAATGAATCTAAATATAAAAACATGACACAAAAGGTCGAAAAAATAAAAATAACACCAATACACATTATAGCAACAGTTTCAACCCAAATAGATAATATTGATTCGAAAAATCTAAATAATATGCTAAATAGAGAAGCTAAAGTTTTTGATAAAGAAGGGAATGAATTAGTAGCATATACTTATGAATTGAATAAGAAAATAATTTACCAAGATAAAGAAATTGAAGAATGGGAATTAGATAATATAGAAAAAGCAACAATAAATTCTTCTGAAATTATTGTTATAGAAAAAACAGATAATATTAATGATTTAACTATAATACCAACAATTGAAGAAAGTATATTGAGTGAAAATGAAGGGTGCAAAAGTCAAAATGTTGAATTAAATGCTTTAAAAATAAATAAATAAGAAACAAAAAGATTAGATAAACAAATATTTATCTAATCTTTTTGTGTTAACTAAGGAAGAGTTTTTCTTTTTTTTACCTTTTTTTCACTTTTTAAAAATTAGTTTATAAATGTGTTAATATATATACAAAGCATGGAAAATGCTATAAAGATTAATACCAATTTTATTGTAGCATTACAATAGAATTTTGGTATAGAGTTTTTGGAAAATACACAACATGCATAGGAAGGAGAACAACATGAAAGAAAAAAACAAAAAATTCACCACGAGGTTCTTAGCTTTAGCATTGTGCTTAGTAACAGTGTTGACCATAGTTCCTGCAATGATGGCTAATGCTGCTGCACCTTACCACAATGGAGGCCTTGGCATTGCAAGAACTCAGCAAACTGTTTGGACGGATACCTCAACTAACACGAGAGTAGGTTCTATTTATGCACATGAAGGTTTTACTATCTTGGAAAACTGGGGTAGTGCTTATGTACGTGTAGAATACTCTAGTTCCAGTGGTACTAAGACTGGTTACATTGTTAACCCTAACATTTGGACGGATTCTAATTCCTGTGTTGCAACTGTAAACACTAGTTCCAATGTCTATTATGGACAGGAAGGTGCTTATCTGTACAGAAAAGTTGGAGCTGTTAGTGCTGGCGAAGATGTCGTTGTACTTGCTTCTCAGGCTGGTTGGGATTATATTGAATATAATACCACTAGTGGAAGAAAGCGTGCTTACATTGAACATTCTAAGCTTACTTGGCGGAATAATCCGGCAACTGTAAGAGATTTACCTTGTAACGAGCATTATCCTGATAAGTATATCAATGTATCTAATGGGACCACTGTATATGCAGGACCTAGTGAACAGTATTTCCGTGTTGGAACTGTTAGTACTAGCGATAATCCTTTGTATTATTGTTGGGAATTTTCTCAGTTCGGCTCTACATACGTTTATGTTGAGTATGAGGTTGACGGCAGCAACATTAAGAAATCTGGTTTTATTAAAATCAGCTAATAAATGGATTAATCTATATATCTCTTTTTAAGTAGAAAGGAATATTAGAATAGTCGATACCCAAATTAGATGATGATAATAAATTAGATTAATTACCGGTAATATTTACAAATTGTGTGTTTTTCATTAAACTCATGCCGGTATCAATTTTTTTGATACCGGCATTTCTATTAATATAATACCAAAAGCAATACTAGCTTTTTTGTATTGATTTAAATTAAATAACATTATACAATTTATTTAAAATTGTATATATTACTAATTTGGGCTTTGGCTTAGAAACAGTATAAAAATTAAAATAAGTTTTAAGCCTTAATTCATCACATTCATAAAACATTGAATTCGTAGCAGATCTAATATCACCTTTGATTGTATTAATTGTTTTGTTATGTCTTTTAGCAAGTATAGGATAAATATTTTTATTTAAATTTTCACTACAATCATAATTGCCATATATTAATGCAATGCTTTCTGCTAAATATCTAGCACCATAGTATGATGGATTATATCCAATATATTTTAATTCCTCATAAATTTTACCCAATAAAATAGAGTTATTAGGTTCTGCTATTTTACTTTTGACGATATCACATATTTTCAAATATACCAGGGACATATCTTCTTTGGAAGAAATACATTCATAGATATAAGAATCGGAGCAGGGGGGGCTAACACTGTTAGAAATTATAATAATAGATTTCTTATATTTTTCAAAATAAGTGTTAGAGATAGTATGTATGTTATCAATGATAGAATTAAAATTATCAACTACATTTATTACTGTAATATCTATTAAACCTGAATTTAATATTCTTATGCCTTCATTTAAAGTATTTGCAATAGAATGAACTCTAATTTTAGAACTGTTTTCTGAAATATAATTTAGTAAACATTTTGAATTATTAAGATTACTATCTATGATTAGTAGATTCAACATTTTAACACCTCCGTTCTTCGAACTAAATATTAGACGATATAAGTAGTAATAAAAGGTGCAATTTTTACAAAAAATGTTGAAAAATGTAGAATTGGTATTCTCGAAGATCTTTTGTTTACAACATAATAACTAAAAACATAGATGTTTGCGTAGAGTAACGTAAATATAAAATTATAAAGAAATAAAATATGAAATAGAAAAAGACGATGATTTTACGTATATTGATAAAACAAACTACGAAGATTAATAATTAATTTAATATACAAGTTTAGAAAAGGGGCTGAAAAAAAGTCCCGAAGAAAAAAGAGATTTGAGTTAAGATTTTAGCTCAAATCTCTTTTTTAATATGAAAACGCCTTAATTTGTTGAAAAATAAGGCGTTTATGGTATAATTTAATATATGAAAACTAATAACTATACCAATAATAATTATAAACCAAAACAATTAAAATTACCACTAGAAATTGAAAAAATTATAGAAATTTCTGATCCAGTATATAGTTTTTGTGAAATTATCGATTGTATTGACTTAAATTCATATTTTGTAAAGAAAGGTTACAAAACTGGTCGACCCAAATATAATCGAGAAAATTTACTAAAAGTTATATTATTCTCATTTATGGAAAATGGCTATTTATCCTTAAGAGGAATTGAAAAAGCCTGTAAAACGGATATTAGATATATGTATTTATTAGACGATATGACTGCTCCTACTTTTGCTACAATAGGGAATTTTATAAGAGAAAATTTAACGAATACTTTGGGTATGGAAAAAGTCTTGTATTACAAATAGAAATAAAGTATTTTGTAAAATCACTGAATTAATTGGAAAAATGAATAAAGAAGAATTAATGTTATTAGGCGTGAAATTTGAAACAAGAACAGAATATGCTATTGAATATCTTGAAGGAATACTTGAAAACTATACAAAAATATTAAGCATAGATGAAAGCAAATTTGTTTATGGAAGAGGAAAAAGAAAAACTAATATTCAAAGAAATTATGAAAAAATAAAAGAGTATAAAGAAAGACTAAAAGAATATGCCAAGCACATTGAAATTTGTGAAGAAAAAAGAGGAAGTTACTCAAAAACAGATAAGAGTGCTACATTTATGAGAATAAAAACAGACTATATGGGAAACGATCAATTGCTACCAGCATATAACCTTCAAATTGGTGTTTGTGAAGAATATATAGCTACAGTAGATGTTAAACAATATGCTTCAGACATGGACTGTTTTGTACCTTTAATGGAAAAATTTAATAAAATATATGGAAAATATCCGAAATATCCAATTGCTGATGCAGGATATGGTTCATATAATAATTATTTATATTGTGAA
>CAKOXV010000005.1 GCA_934130355.1 uncultured Clostridia bacterium | reverse complement strand
CTTCCTGTTACTATTGAGCCATTAATTGTTTTATTTACAGTTGCTGTTACTGCTGTACTTGTTAATTTTTTAGATATACTTGTTGCCTCTTCTCCATCTATGTAAACTTTTATATCACTTTCTGCAATTTTCTTTGTTGTGTCTATATATTTGTCTATTGTTTTAAATGACATTGTATATGTCTTATTTGTTGTATTTTTAGGATTTGATACTGTTACTTTTTCTATTTCTGGTTTTATAAAATCTACAAAGTCACTTATTGTTGTTGTTTCTGCACTCAAAATATTTCCGTTCTTATCTTTTGCTGCATTTTCTGCAATTTTTATTTGTAATGTTCCACTCCACTCTAAATAACTCTTTCCAGATTGTTTAGAAGATTCCACTATGTTTGATAATACTAGTGTATATTGGTGTCCTAATACTTTATTTGTTACTCCATCTATATCTTTTTTTATTTCTTTATATGTTAATGTTTTTGTTATACTTGTCGCTTGTACTCCATCTACTAATACTGTTATTTCACTTGCTGTTACTAAATCTGTTGGATCATAGTTTCTATCTGTAACATTAAATATTATTGTTTCTGTTTTTGCTGTTGCATTTTGTGTTTTTTGAACTTCATATACTTCTGGTAATGTTGAGTCCATTCTTCCCAAATCGAAGCTTTGCTCTCTACTTGTATTTCCTGATTGGTCTTTTATTGTTCCTGCTTCTATTTTTATTGAAATATCTCCACCATTTTCAGCTCTATATTTAGCTGTTCCTCCAACAATTGTTTCTTTTGGAGTAAATGTAACATATTCTCCTCCTGTTGTTAAATTAGATAATTTTAATGTATATTCTTTTCCAACAACTGTATTTGCTTTTCCATCTACTGTTTCTGTTATATTTGTTGGTGTTACACTTGTTATATCTTTTCCAACAACTGTTGATTCTACGCCATTTACATACACTTTTATTTTACTAGCTGTTATCGTACAACCACTAAAATATTTATCTTTTGCTCTTAATTTTATTATTCCATCATCTAATGAAGAACTTGCTAATTCCCATACTGGTGCTACTACGTCGACTATTGTTCCACCTGAAGGTGCTGTTGTATTAGCATTTCCATCTGTTTCGTCAACACCTATTGTTATTGTTGTTGCATCATTTGTGTTTGAAGATGTATCTTTTATTTTTCCACTTGGGAAAGCTATACTCATTGGACCACTATATGAATAACCATTTGAAATTCCGTTACTATCTAATTGTTCTAGTCCTTGTACTACAAGCTCATATCTTTCTCCAATTTTAGCCTCATTGGTTACTAAAGTATAATTTGTAGCTTTATATGTTACTACATCTGTTTGAGTATTTCTTACAATTATATTTTTCTTTGTTAATGTTTTATTTACATTTACAGTTGTGTTCATCACTGTATTTGCTACTTTTACTGTTATTAAGCTTGCTGATGTATCTGTAGCTAAATCTGTTGAACTAAAATATTTATCTGTTACGTCAAATAATACTGTTACTTTTTTAGTATTTCCGTTGTTTCCATTTCCTATTGTTGTTGTTGATGCTTTATATGTGAATTCTGGTTTCAAGAAATCCGCAAATGCTCCTTGTACTGTTCTACTTGCGCTATCTGATACTAATGTATTACTTGATGTATCTTTAAATGCTGTTTGTGCAATTTCTATTGATGTTGTTCCACTCCAATTTTTGTAGTAATCTCTTGACTTTCTTGTTGACTGTTCAAAACCTGATAAAACTACTTGATATTGTTGTCCTACTACATGTGTTGAATCTCCATTTACTGTTGCTGTAAAGTTCTTTACTCTTGTAATTGTTTTTGTTATTCCTGTTGCTGCTTGTCCATCTACATATACTGTTACTTCACTTGATGCTAATGTTTTTGTTGTGTTAATATATTTATCATATACATTAAATGTTATTGTTTGTGTTTTTGCACTTGTATTTGATGTTGCTGATACTCTTTCAATAACTGGTTTTATAAAGTCTACATTGTCTCCTGTAAATGTTGCAGCAGATGCTAATGTATTTCCTGTAGTATCTTTTACAGCACTTTGGACTATTACTATTTTTACTGTTCCGCTCCACTCTTTAAAGCTTTTTCCACTCTGTTTTGTGCTTTGTTCAAAATTGCTTAATACTAATGTATATGTATATCCTACTGTTTGTGAACTTCCTGTTACTATTGAGCCATTAATTGTTTTATTTACAGTTGCTGTTACTGCTGTACTTGTTAATTTTTTAGATATGCTTGTTGCTTCTTCTCCATCTATGTAAACTTTTATATCACTTTCTGTAATTTTCTTTGTTGTATCTATATATTTGTCTACTGCTTTAAATGACATTGTATATGTTTTATTTGTTGTGTTTTTAGGATTTGATACTGTTACTTTTTCTATTTCTGGTTTTACATAATCCACAAAATCACTTATTGTTGTTGCATTATTTATACTATTTCCATTTAAGTCTTTTACTGATTGGGCTGCAAGTTTTACTTGTAATGTTCCACTCCACTCTAAATAGCTTTTTCCTGATTGTTTAGAAGATTCCACCATATTTGATAATACTAATGTGTATTGATGTCCTAATGTTTTAACTGTTCCTTCTACATTTGCTCTAATTTCTTTATATGTTAATGATTTTGTTATACTTGTTACTTGTACTCCATCTACAGATACTATAATTTCACTTGTTGCAAGTATATCTGATGGGTTATAATATTTATCTGTAACGTTAAATATTATTGTTTCTGTTTTTGCTGTTGCATTTTTTGTTTTTTGAACCTCATATATTTGTGGTCCTATTGTATCTGCACCTTCAGCAGCTTTTGTATTTAATTCATCACTTGAATTTCCAACTTGGTCTTTTAGAGTTCCTGCTGTAATTTTTATTGATATAGATCCTTCTCCTTGATTTCTATATTTAGCTGTTCCTCCTACTATTGTGTCTAATGGTGTAAATGTAACATCATCACCTTCTGAAAATGTTATATTTGATAATGTTAATGTATATTTAACTTGTTTACTTGATACTATTGTTGGAGAACTTAATGTTTTTGTTGCTTCTTGTGGTTCTATTCCGTTTATATATACACCTATCGTGTCTTTAGTTAATAATAAACCTGAACTTGCTATTCCACTTTCATCATCTTTTCCTAATATTTCAACCACAACACTACCATTTTTTGTGTCTGTTGTTACACTTGATATTTCCCATTTTGGTTTTGTATAGTCAAATTGATATGCTCCAAATCTTTGATATACTGTTCCTGATACTGTTGTTGATGTTCCATTTGCAGTACTTGTGTTTCCTCCATTATCACTTACTCTTTTTACAAACAAATAATATGTTCCAGTTGTTCCTGGATTTAAGCTAACTGCTTTTCCACTTGTATATGTTGTCCATGTTCCTCCTGATAGTGCTGTTGAACTGTTTGATAAGTAATATTGATATGAATTACTTGTTGAAAGTCCTGATCCTCCACTTTCTGATACTGTTATTGTTGTACTTATTGCAGAATTTCTCCAAGTACATGATGCTGTACTTACTCTTATTGTTGGTTTAGAATAATCAAATTGATATGCTCCAAATCTTTGATATGTTGTTCCTGATATTGTTGTTGATGTACCTTTTGTTGTACTTGCATTTCCTGCATTATCACTTATTCTTTTTATAAATAAATAATATGTTCCATTTGTTCCTGGATTTAGTGTAATTTCATTTCCACTTGAGTAAGCTTGCCATGACCCTCCTGCTAGTGCTGTTGCACTATTTGACAAATAATATTGATATGTATTACTTGATTTTAGTCCTGCTCCTCCCGTGTCTGATACTGTTATTGTTGTATTTATTGCTGAATTACGCCATTTACATGCTGTTGTACTTACTTCTATTACTGGGGATGTATAATCATATATTGCCCACTGTGCACTACCATAAATACGATTTCCAGCTTTATCATAAACATAATAATCAAATGTATATCTTCCTTCCCCTTGATTTTTTTTACCTGTTGTAGTGTCTGGTAAATCTGCAAATGAATATGTTACATAATATCTATTATTTGTTGAGTCATAAGTTGCTCTAGTAGAAGCATTTGTTGATACCCAACTAGTTCCATACCAACCAGTTATTTGTACATGGTCAAGTCCTGAATGTGCATCAGATGGACCTGTTACATAAAGTGTAACACTTGATTGGTTTGTATAATTTGCACTTATACTAAATGTTCCTTTTGTAGGTGCTGTATAGTCAAATTGGTATGCTCCAAATCTTTGATATGTTGTTCCTGATACTGTTGCTGCTGTTCCATTTGCTGTACTTGTGTTTCCTGCATTATCTTTTACTCTTTTTACAAACAAATAATATGTTCCAGTTGTACCTGGGTTTAAGCTAATTGCTGTTCCACTTGTATATGTTGTCCATGCTCCTCCTGATAATGCTGTTGCACTATTTGATAAGTAATATTGATATGAGTTACTTGTTGAAAGTCCTGAACCTCCTGTATCTGCTACTGTTATTGTTGTACTTAATGCTGAATTACGCCAAGTACATGAAGCCGTACTTACACTTATTGTTGGTGCACTTTTATCAAAGTTGTATGCTCCAAATCTTTGATATGTTGTTCCTGATACTGTTGTTGATGTTCCATTTGCTGTACTTGTGTTTCCCGCATTATCTGTCACTCTCTTTACAAATAAGTAGTATGTTCCACCACTACTTGGATTTAATGTAACAGCTGTGCCACTTGTATATGTTGTCCATGTTCCTCCTGATAATGCTGTTGCACTATTTGATAAATAATATTGATATGAATTGCTTGTTGACAATCCTGAATTTGATCCATTTGATGTTGGGTCTGTTGCTGTTATTGTTACACTTAATGCTGAGTTTCTCCATGAACATGATGTTGGACTTACTGATATTGTTGGGGCTGTTGTGTCATATACTACATCTAGATATGGCATAATTTCTTTTTTGTTTCCAGCTTTATCTTTAACATAATAACCAAATTTATATATTCCTTCTCCATTATTTGTTTTGGATGTTGAACTATTTGGTAAACTTGAAAAGGGCATTGATGTAAAATATCTATTGTTTCCTGAATTATATTCTGCATTATAAGATATCCTATAACCATTTCCACCATCACCATACTTTCCACTTATTGCTACATTATCAATTCCTGAATGCGCATCAGATGGGCCTGTTACATAAAGTGTAACACTTGATTGATTAGTATAATATGTACTTGCACTAAAAGTTCCCTGGTTCGGTTCTGTAAAATCAAAATAATATGGTCCGAATCTATGGCAATCCACACCTACTGATGCATCTACTGAATAAGCATCTGCATTCACAACTTCTGAAACTGAAGAATCAGAGCTTAATACTTTTTGCACAAACAAATAATAAGTTCCAGTTGCTCCCCCTATAGTTACAGTATTTTCTGTGCCTGGTGTATAATTAATCCAACTACCACCTGTTAGTGTACTGTCTGATGTTGATATATAATATCTATAAGAGTTAGAAGATGCCCACCCAGAAGATGATGTAACAGTTAATCCTACTGTTAAAGCAGAATTTCTCCAACTTGACCAATGATATGATACTGTAACTTTTGGTGGGTCCACAACGTGTACTGTGGCCCTGTTTCCAGAATATGACCCATCTCTATCCTCACCTGTTTCAAACTCCCATGTTCCAACCTTTAATTTATAGCCATAGGGTGGAGCTACGTTACTTCCAAAAGAATGCCATCGACATGTTGATGATGTCCATGCACCGCCATTAAATGCAACAATTGGATGATCTCCACCATATTCCATTCCACCAAAAAGTGTTCCATAAGGTACATAAAAATTAGTGTTACCAACATTGCCTGTAGGAAGTGGATAATTCACATAGTCAGCATCACTCGGTTTTTTTAGTGTAATTGATCGAGTCCATGAACCTGTATTTACCCCTGGATCTGGTTCTATTTCTCCATCACTTACAGCATATATTGAGAAAGTTTTTGCTTCAAAACTTATATTTCCTTCTGTATTTTCTGTTACATTTACTTGTTCAAAAGTATTATCTTCTTTAACGTGATATACCTTTGATTTTTCTACTATGTTTAAATCTTTTATTGAAACTTCACATACTTCGCCAAAATCTTCTGGTTTTATTTCTATAGTTTCTTCTATTTCTCCTGATTCATTTCCTTGCTCTATTTCATCCTCTGGTAATTTTGTTATGACTTTTTGAAGTATTTTTATATCATAAGCAACTTTAACTTTAGCATTATTTTCTCCAAATATTTGTGTAATTTGCTCTTGTGTTACTTCTTTTACTTCTATTTCTGCATTTTCCGGCAAATATCCTTTTAATTCAACAATTTTGTTGTTACCACTATCTTCATATTTTAAAATTTTATTGTAAAGTGTTACTATTTCTTCATCTTGTGTTATTGTTTTTCTTTCACTCTCATTTTTGCCTAATAACAATGTTTTTTCATAAGTATTATCTTCTTGTTCTTTTAAAATAGCTACATCATATTTTGTATTTATTTCAATCTCTTTTTTTTTCACTTGGTCATCTGTTAAGTATATTTTATTGTTTTCTATTTTAACTATTGTTTTTTGGTCTTGTGCATCTTTTAGCATGATATTTGATATTTCAGCTATTTTTTTTGTATTTATTGTTTCTGGCAATTCAATTTCATACAAATTGTCTTCTATTTTTTTAGCTTCTATATCAACTTCTTCATTTTCTATGTATCCATAATTGTCAATTGCAACTGCTTTTACTAAAATTATATCTTCTGCACGTGATTGCTCTATATATTTATATATTCCAAAAATAATACCAATTGCCATAATTAGTACTAAAATATTTCTTATTTTCTTGTAAGTATTTTTATTTCTTAACATATTTTTCCTCCGCATTTTAATACAACTTTTTCGTCTATTTTCTCTATATATTTTATATCACAACATAGTATTTTTTTCAACATTTTTTGCTCTTTTTTTATTAAAAAAAAGTACCATTTTTGGTACTTTTTAGTTATAAATTTTGTTGTTTAAAATTCCTCAACTTTTTCTTTTTTTCTAAGTGTTGGAAGGCTCTTATATATAATTTTAAAACATGAGAATTTTTCTAATTCATTATCTTCTAAGCAATCTAAATATATGTCTAATTCTTCCAAACTTTTACATGCTGAAATTATTGCTGGATGCAAGTGTGTTTCAAACATTAATTCTAGTCCTAACATAAATGCACTTTTCTTTGATTTGCCTTCTTTTCTATACATTAGGTTATATCCTTCTCTAAATCTAGCTCTCATTGAATTTTTATATTTATCTAATGGTAAAATATAATTTTCTTCTATTAGTTCAGATATTTTTTTGCCTTTGTTTTGTGACATTTCTTCTTTTATTTCTTCTTTTGTGTAAGGTAGGTAAACTTTTCCATCTTCTTCTGAAATAACTAATGTCTTATTATCTTCTAAGTTATTTTCGACAACCTTTTCTTCATCTATTTCAAAAACTAGTCCATTTTTGTCTGCTACAACTTCTGTTAAATTTGTAAGTTTAAAATTTACAACATTATTTCTTCTTTGTAAGTTATCTATGACATAGTTTATTTTGAAGTCTTGGTTTGTTGTTATTGTGTGTTCATCTTCTTGTCTTTCTAGTAATATATAATTTCCACCTGATACCATCCTTAAACATGGTTCTCTTACTATTATGTATGATGTTTCATTTAATTCTGTATATATATTATATTCATCTTTTTGTAGTTCGATTTTATATTCATTTTCTGCTAATTTTATTTCTGTTATGTTGTTTTCTGTATGCATTTTTATTGCTTTTTGTTTTGGAGCTTCTACTATTGTCTCAAGTCCTATTGGATTTTTTCTTGGGCGTCCTCTTCCTCTTTTGACTTTTTTTATTGGTTCTATTTCTTCTGTATTTTCGCCAAAATCCAAGTCTAATGCATATATGTTTTCTTCTTTTGTTTTTTTATTTCTTAACAACTTGTCTTCTGCCATTTTTACCTCCTGTCTTTTATTTTGTTAATCGGTAATTACTAACTTAATTATACACCATAATTTACCTAGGTACAAGCTGTTTTATGTTACATTTGTGTTACATTTATATTACAACAAAAGACAAAAGTTCATCCTTTTGCCTTTTATTTACATTAATTATTCACCTTCTAAATGTGTTCCTTCTGTTGATCCTTTTACTAGTCCTAAGTTAAGTGTTACACCACCACCATGTGATGCATAGTTAATACAATCTATATCTTGGCCTTCTAGCCATACATAAACTCTTAATCTTACTATACTATTTGGAGCGATTGTAAATGGTACTTTGTTATCTCCTGTGCTGCTAGTACTAAATAAGTTTTGTACACCTTCTTTTATTCTATAATCTGTCTCACTTGTTTTTGTTGTTTGAAGAGCCATTTGTTTTTCTAATAATCCTGAGTTTGAATGGTTTGTTTCATCTCCTTCAATTTTATATGATGTATCCACATTCCACCAGTAAATATCTTTCATTGATTTTCCTACTGCATTGTCTGATAATGCATATGTTGGCATTTGAGTTGTCGCACTAAATAAATATTTCTTTTTGTCTTCTGAATATGTTCCATATTTAGCACCTTCTGATGCTGACCAAGTAATAACGTTATTATTTGTTACTATGTATTCTACGTGATCATTTGAGTTTGGTTCCCACATTGCAACATCTGTTATATATACAGTATCTCCGCCCTCAATAGCTCCAGTTTTTTGTAAGATTTCTGTTTGACCTGCCATTACGTCTGCAACTCCCGATCTTACTACATTACTTCCTGATCCTGATGTTATAGTTCCTGTACCAAATTTTGCTAATGCAACCCTAACTGTATTTTGTAATCCTACTTCTTCATTTCCGTTTTCAATTATTTTTAATGCTGAATCATAGTTTAATTGTAGGGCATCATCTTTATCATATTGTTTTGATGAGTTTTTCAAGAATATATCAAATGCAAAATATCCTGGGTATGCTGCATTTGTTGGAGTATGTGTTGATGAATCAGGATTGCTTGCTAATGATTCATCCATATATATAATATCACTTAATTCTTTTGAGTTTGTTACTTTTCCTCTAATCATTTTTAGATCTTTTTGTGAGCCAGATACTTTTCCTAATGTTGATACTGGTAGCATTTCTTTTGGAGATATGTTCTTGTGTCCTGTATATGCATTATCAATTATGTTCATATTATCGCCTAATACGATTTCATTTGCCCATGTCTTTGCATCTAGCGATATTTCCAAACCTTCTGCAACCTCTACTAATCCTGATAAGTTAGTGATTGATACGTTTTTCTGAGTTGAGAACCACGCATAAGTTGACACTATAAATAGTGCCGCTGCCACTAAGATAATAAAAAATATTATTTTTAACTCTCTATTTCTTTTGTTTTTTGTTTTTTTCTTACCCATTTGTTTCCTTCTCCTATTTTTCTACTTATTTCTCGAATTTAACTCTATTGTACTATCTATAACTTGGTTTGTCAATAACTTTATTGTTACAATTGTGTTACATTTTTGTTACATTTTGTATTATTTTTATATTTTATATTTTGGTCTTTCTGTGTAATGCGTATGTAGCAATTCTTCTGCTTTTTCACTACCAGGACGACCTAAAAATTCTTTGTAAATTTTGTTAATTGTTGGATTTTCATGCGATTTTCTTATTACACTCTTTTCATCTATAGAATACAAAGCTTCTGCTCTCAATTTTCTAACATCCACTTCTCTTCTAATTTTAGAGCTTTTTATTGGTTGCCCTCCTCCCATTACACATCCTCCAGGACATGCCATTATTTCAACAAATTGGTAATCTGCTTTACCGTTTTTTATTTCTTCCATTATTTTTTGTGCATTTGCCAATCCACTTGCTGCTACAACTTTTATGTCATTTCCTGCAATGTTTACTGTTGCTTTTTTTATTCCTTCTCCGCCTCTTACTTCTTCAAAGTCTATTTTAGGTAAACTTTGACAAGTAAGTATGTCTTGTGCTGTTCTTAAAGCTGCTTCCATTACTCCTCCAGTTGTTCCAAATATTGCAGCTGCTCCTGTTGCTTCTCCCATTGGGTCATCAAATTCTGAGTCTTCTAATGTTGTAAATTCTATATTTGCCTGTTTTATCATTCTTGCAAGTTCTCTTGTTGTAATTACATTATCTACATCATATAAACCATTTTCTTTCATTTCTTCTCTTTGTCTTTCAAACTTCTTGGCTATACATGGCATTACAGATACCATATAAATTTTGTTTGGGTCTATTCCTTGTTTTTCTGCAAAATATGTTTTTATAATTGCTCCAAACATTTGATGTGGTGATTTACATGATGATAAATGTGGTAATAATTCTGGATAGTTCATTTCTATGTATTTTACCCAACCTGGTGAACATGATGTAATCATTGGTAGCACTTTGTTTCCTTGTATTCTTTCTATAAATTCAGTTGCTTCTTCCATTATTGTTAAATCTGCCCCTGTATTTGTATCAAATACTTTATTAAATCCTAATCTTTTTAATGCTGTTACCATTTTCCCTGTTACATTTGTTCCAATAGGCATTCCAAATTCTTCTCCTAAAGCTACTCTTACAGCTGGTGCTGTTTGAACTACTACATATGTTTCTGGATCTTTTAGTTTTACCCATACATCATCAATTGTTTCTTTTTCATGTAATGCTCCTGTTGGACATGCTTGTATACATTGCCCACAATTTGTACAGTTTACATCATTTAAACTATGGTCGCCTACTGTTGAAATACATGATTCAAATCCACGATTAATACAGTCTATTGCTCCTATTTTTTGAACATTTTTACATGCTGCTACACATCTTCTACACAAAATGCATTTATTAAAGTCTCTTACTATAGATGGTGATAAATTGTCAATTTTGTGTTTTGTTACTTCTCCTGGAAATTCTACTTTTAGAACATTGAATTTTGTTGCTAATGTTTGTAATTCACAGTTTCCAGAACGTGTACATGTTAAACAGTCTTTTGCATGATTTGAAATTATTAAATCAAGAATTACATGTCTTGCTTCTAATACATTTGGAGTATGTGTGTGTATGACCATTCCTTCTTCAATTTTTTGTATACATGATGTTGCAAATCCTCTTCTTCCTTCTACTTCTACTATACACATTCTGCAGTCTCCCATTTCGTTTATATCTTTTAGGAAGCATAAGGTTGGTATGTCTATTCCTGCTATTTTTGCTGCTTCTAATATTGTTGAACCTTCTGGTGCTTTTACTTCTACTCCGTCAATTGTTATTGTTACCATATTTTTCCCTCACTTTCTTTTTCAACTATTTCAATTTCCGATGGCATGGAACGGACAATTAGTCAAACAAGTTCCACACTTAATACACTTTTCTTGATTAATAACTCTCTTCTCTCTAGCCTCTCCATCAATTGCTCCAACTGGGCAATGTTTCTGGCATAATCCACATCCTTTGCACTTTTCAGGAGATATTGTTATATTAGACAAAGCTTTACATTCAAGAGTTCTACACTCTTTTTCAATAGCATGTTGTCTAAATTCTTCTCTAAAATATTTTAGAGTACTTATAACTGGGTTTGGTGCGCTTTGTCCTAATCCACATATACTTGCTTTTTGAATATTTACAGCCAATTTCTCTAATCTATAAATATCATATTCTGAACCTTCTCCTGAACATAGTTTTTCAAGTATTTCAAGCATTCTTTTGGTTCCAATTCTACATGGTGTACATTTTCCACAACTTTCACTTACTGTAAACTCTAGATAAAATTTTGCAAGACATACCATACATTTTGTGTCATCCATTACAATTAATCCACCAGACCCCATCATTGAGCCTATTGCTTTTAATGATTCATAATCTATTGGTGTGTCTAAATGTTCTGCTGGAATACATCCTCCTGAAGGTCCACCTGTTTGTGCTGCTTTAAATTGTCTTCCATTTGGCACTCCTCCACCAATGTCAAATACAATTTCTCTAAGTGTAGTTCCCATTGGAACTTCTACTAATCCTATATTATTTACATTTCCTCCTAAAGCAAATACTTTAGTTCCTTTTGATGTTTCTGTTCCTATTGAAGAATACCATTTAGCTCCATTTAAAATAATTCTTGTAATATTTGCAAATGTCTCTACATTGTTTATTAATGTTGGTTTTCCCCATAATCCACATTCTGCTGGATATGGTGGTTTTACTCTTGGCTGACCACGTTTTCCCTCTATTGATTCTAATAATGCTGTTTCTTCACCACATACAAAGGCACCCGCTCCAAGTCGAATTTCTACATCAAACTCAAAACTTGTTCCAAATATGTTTTTTCCTAATATTCCATATTCTCTTGCTTGGTCAATTGCTTTTTGAAATCTTTTTACTGCTATTGGATATTCTGCTCTTACATATATATATCCTTTATTAGCTCCAATTGCATAACCTGCAATAAGCATAGCTTCAAGTACTGAGTGTGGATCCCCTTCCAATATACTTCTATCCATGAATGCCCCAGGGTCTCCTTCATCAGCATTACATACTACATATTTTTGGTCTGAAACATATTGTTTAGTAAGTTCCCATTTCTTACCTGTTGGGAAACCAGCTCCCCCACGTCCGCGTAATCCAGAATCCTTAATTATCTGTATTACTTGATCTGGACTCATTTCTTTCAATACTTTTTCTAATGCTTTATATCCATCAAATGCTATGTATTCATCTATACATTCAGGATCTATAACACCACAATTTTTCAATGCAATTCTTTTTTGCTTTTTATAAAAATTTAATTCATCTAATTTATTTACTATACTTCCATCAATATCTTTGCATAAAAGTCTTGTTACTGTCTCTCCATCAATAATATGTTTTTGTATAATTTCTTCACAATCTTCAGGTTTTACATTTGAATAAAATGTATCTTCAGGTCTTATAATTACTATTGGTCCTTTTGCACAAAGTCCAAAACATCCCGTCTTAATCACTCTAACATTTTCTACATTTTTTTCTTTTAATATTCTTTTAAAATTTTCTAATATCTCTGGCGTTCCTGATGATGTACAACCTGTTCCGTGACACACCAATATATGTTTTTCTCTTGTATCTGCTTTTGTACTTACTCTCAACTCTAATTCTTTTCTTTTTTCTTCTCTTATTTGGTTAATCTCTTCTAAAGTTTTCATTTTATTCCCCCTTGTTAATTTGGGGACGGTCCTTTTTTTCGCGAATTTGGGGACGGTCCTTTTTTTTACATTTATAGCTCATCTAAGACTTGGTCTAACATTTGCACTGTTGCTTTTCCATATACTTTTCCATTTACTGTAAATACAGGAGCTAATCCGCATGCTCCAACACATCTGGTTTCTTCTATTGAAAATTTTCCGTCTGGCGTTGTTTCTCCTGGTTCTATTTTTAATCTATCTTTTAATCTGTCCATTATTTTTTGTGAACCTTTTACATAACATGCTGTTCCTAAACATACTGCTATGTTGTATTTTCCTTTTGGTTTTAGTGTAAATCTTGAATAAAATGTTACTACACCATATATCTCTGCCATTGGTAAATTTAAATATTCTGATAAAACTTTTTGAGCTTTCATTGGTACATATCCATAATGTTCTTGTACTTCGTTTAACATTTGTATTAAATTGTCTTTTATTGGCTTATATTTTTCACATAAACCTTCTAAAAATTCGTCTTTTCCGCTACATCCGCACTTGCATTGTTCTTCCATTTTATCTCCTCCTTTGCTATTATGTTTAAATTATATCAAAGTATTTTTTTTTATACAAGAGGGTATATTGAAGTTGTTTAATAGTTTAAAAAGAGAAGTGCACATTGTACTTCTCTTTTAGATTATTTAATCGAATTCAACATATCCCCAGTGCTATTCACTCCCTCAAGATTATAGTAGGCATCTGGAATATTTCCAACAATAACATGTTCTGCAATTATAACCTGATTAGTAACCTTTTTCTCAAAATTTTTAACAGGTGTTATAACCTTAAAATAACACTCAAAATTCACATAGACTCTATGTAATGTTTGATTTATGCCTTGTGCTATAAACTCACTTTTTATTTCTGTATCAATTGTTCCAGAGCTTCGTACTTTAATAGGTATAGAAGGTCCAATTCCTGAGAAATAATACCCTCCTAATAAATTTCCCAAAGTGATTTTAATTTCAGTATTTTCAACTTCATTAAATCTATTTTGAATTGCTTCAGTTAGATCAGAAATCATATTATTTATAGGAACTACATTTGATTTTATAATTGTTACATCTCCGACCTCATCTTTTTCAATTGTATATAATTCTTCATATTGATATTTATTCATGATTTTCGTTGACTCCTGATTTGAAATTATTGTTGATATTATTCTTACTTTTTCTTCACATAATGTTTCAAAAACAGGACCAACGAAACCAATTGTTATTTTATATATAATTACAGCTATGACTAGTGTTAGTGTAATTTTGATTATCTTCCTTTTTCTTTTGATTATAAACCTTTTTCTTGAATAGATTTTAGACATTTACTTTTCTTAGTACATATCTAGGAATATATATTTTTTCTCCGGCATTTATTCTATCAGGATTTTCAATTCCATTTACTCTTGCAATGTCGTCAACTGTACTTCCATACCTTTTTGCGATTTTCCACAAACTGTCTCCAGCTTTTACAACATATATTATTACACTATAGTCTTGCATGTTATTTTCATCTTCTGTTGAAATGTTGCTTATTACAGGTATTGAAGCTGTGCTATAAGAATTTGTTTCAAAATTTAAGTCTAAATTTACATTTACAACTCCTGCTTGTTCAGAAAATTCTTGTGAATTAACTTCAATTTCTGTGTCTGCCTTACAATTTTCTGAAACTCCATCAACTGTTTGCTCAAAAGGAAGTGTTATTTTTTTGCTGTTTACTCCCATTGCTGAATTATCTGTAAAAATAAAGTTTAGCTCAATTTCACCTTCAAATAAAATTTTACCATTCATTTTGCTTTCTTTGTTAATATTTGGAGTAATATCAACATCTACAATTGTTCCATTTTCAAGCTCTGGAACATTTACCTTTTCTCTTATATTACATGTATTTTTTTTGCATTGCTTACTTGTTATTGTATTTGCCATTGTTTGTTCAAAATTCATCTTTTGTCCCGGACAATACATATCTTGAATAACTTTTACTTCTTTTTCTTCATAAGCCATACATGAAATTTCTGTTTCTATTTCTATATATACTGAGTGTTCTTCTATGGCATTAGGCTTAATTAATATATTTTTAATTACATATATTGTGTCACATACATTTTCTTCTTTGATATTTGGCATATCGATAAATCCTACAAGTGGTAATCTTGTTTGATTTTTACATATACGACCATCTTCTGTTAAATATGTCATTTTTATTTCAACTTCTGATTTTGCTAATACTTTGTTGTAACTTATTTTTGTATCTTTGTCTACTAAACATATTTGTAATCCCAAAATTTCTGCAAGGTTATCTGTGTTTGGTATTGATATATTTTCTTTAATATAGGCTTTTGTTGTGCCATCTCCTAGTAATGAATTAACTGTTAGATTTTTACTTAATATTTGAACATTTTCGTTATTTAAATCTGTTACTATTTCAATTGTTTCTTTTGAATATACTTTCATCCTTACTTCTAGTGTAACTTTTATGGCAATTTTTCTACCATTTAATACCTTACATTCGATAAATTTTATTGATGTTGCTAATTCAACATTCATTCCTGTTTCTAGTTCGGGAATATTTATATTTTCTGAAAAGTCTAGCCCTGTGTTTAATCCTCTTATATTGTCTGTGCTACTATCTGCTAAATACATAATATATGTAAGTATATTACCATCTATTCTAAGTTTTCCGTCCATTATTTCTTTTTTGTATATACATACATTTCCACTTGTTGTGATTGCATTTAATATATCTGGCTTTGAATCTGGAACTATTACATCTCCTTGTATATTGATTATTTCTTTCTTTTCACATATCACTTTGTTTACATTTAAAGTCTCTTTTGTTGTGTTTATTTCCATGAAAAAACCTCCTCTACATTTTTTGTTTATTAATGTATATTGAAGTTGTTCCTTTTTTATTACTTATTTTTTGATTTATTTTATAACTCAAAAAAGATACATCTATTTGATGTATCTTCTTCGAAATTAATTTGTATTTATAATTATTCTGCTGATTCTTCTGTTTCAGGAGCGTCATAAGCTTCTAATATAGCTTTTTGAACTTTCTCTCTTGTTTCAGCATTGATTGGATGAGCTATGTCTTTGAATTCTCCGTTTGGAGTTTTTCTGCTTGGCATAGCAATGAATAATCCATTTTGACTTTCGATAACTTTGATATCATGGATAACAAATTCATTATCGAATGTTACAGAAGCAACAGCTTTCATTCTGTTCTCTGAATTTACTTTTCTTAAACGTACGTCTGTTATTTGCATTGTGTGCACCTCCACTGTTATTTTAAATTTGTACATATACGTGTATTCTTATGTACTATGTATATTATTCTCCTATTCTAATTTTTTTCCCTCTTTTTTTACAAATTTTTTAATATTTTTTTATTTTAAATTTATGTTGCTAATTAATAGTTCTAATGCATACCTTGACACAAATGGTTTCATGGCACCACTGTAACCAGGTATATATATTAAAAACATTCCAAATTTTGGACAAGCTAAACTTTCATATAAAATCTAAAAGTACAACACGAGCCTCTCTCTCTTAGTCCAAAAATTAATATATTACTATGAAATAAGGCAAAGACCCACTATGGGGATGACCCCAGCTATGTTTTTGCCATGGAATAGTAATATATTAATTTTTGACGTGAGCATTCCTCGTGTATGTACTTTAAGATTTTCTATCCTCAAGTTTAGATGCACAAAATTATCCATTATTTAATATATATACCTAGTTCCAGTGGTGCCATGAAGCCATTTGTGTCGAGGTGTGTATTAAAACTATTATTAGTTCCATATTTTTTGTAACAAAAGCCTTGAAATTTGCATTATATAAGTATATAATAAAAAATGTTAATTTATTGCCAAATAAATTTAAGGAGTGTTTATAATGCCTAATATTAAAAATATTAAGAAATACAAAAAAATCTTTATGATTGGAATCGGCGGTATAAGTATGAGTGGAATTGCTGAAATCCTTGTTAATTGGGGTTTTGAAGTTTCAGGAAGTAATAATGTTGATTCAGAAATTTTACATATATTAAATAAAGCAAATATTAAAACTTTTGTCGGACATAATGCAAAAAATGTTGAAGGTGCTGACTGTGTAGTTTATACAGCTGCTATAAAACAAGATAATCCTGAACTTGTTCGTGCAAAAGAACTTGGAATTCCAGTTATTGAACGTTCAGACTTTTTAGGTGAACTTACAAGATGTTATAAAAATACTATTGCAATTTCTGGAACACATGGAAAAACTACAACAACTTCACTTGTATCTTTATGTTTTATAGAAGCTCTTAGAGATCCTAGTATTCAAGTTGGAGCAATTATTAAAGAACTTGGTGGAAATTATAGAGTTGGAAATAGTGAAAACTTTATAATTGAAGCTTGTGAATATGTTGAAAGCTTTTTAAAATTCAGTCCAAGAAGTGAAATTATTTTAAATATTGATAATGATCATTTAGACTATTACAAAAATATTGAAAATATCAAAAAAGCTTTTATAAAATATGTTGAGCTTTTGCCAAAAGATGGTCATCTTATTATAAATGCAGATGATGCAAATTGTTTAATTTTACCTGAACATTCTAAAGCACCTGTTATTAAATATGGTATAGAAAATAAAGATGTCGATTATTGTGCAAAAAATATTGCTTTTGACGAAAATGGTTTTCCAGAGTTTGATTGTTATAAAAATAATGAACTTTTCGGACATTTTAAACTTTCAATTCCTGGTAGACACAATGTTTTAAATGCATTAGCTTGTATTTCATTATGTGATAGTTATGGAATTTCTGTTGATTGCATGAAAACTGCTTTAGAAAAATTTACTGGAGCTGAACGTAGATTCCAATATAAAGGAATTGTTAATGGTGCTAAAGTATATGATGATTATGGTCATCATCCAACAGAAGTAATTGCTACTGCTAAAGCTTTAAAAAATAAAACTTATAATAAATCATGGGTTATTTTTCAACCACATACATATAGTAGAACATTTAATCTTTTAGATGATTTTGCTAAAGCTTTACTTTCTTTTGATAATATTATTGTTACTGATATTTATGCAGCAAGAGAAACTAACACTTATAATATTTCTTCTAAAGATTTGGCTGATGCAATTACAAAATTAGGAAAAGATGCAATTTATATTCCTTCTCTTGAAGGTTGTGCTTCTTATATAAAAGACCATGTTCAAAAAGATGATATTGTTTTAACTCTTGGAGCTGGTACAGTTACTGATATTGGTCCAATGTTAACCCAAAAATAAAAAGTATGCAAAAGCATACTTTTTTTATCTCATTTTTTCAAGCACAATGATAAACATTGCATGAGTCCAACCTAAACCAATAACCCAATTTGGTTTTAATGTTTTATTATCTACTTGTTCTCCTAAATAACTATGTTTTCCAACTGTTTTTAGCACAAAGTCAAATGTTTCTTTGGCTTTTTTCTTTTCTCCATTTTCTAAATAATATAATGTTAGCCATAAATTTGCAATTGGCCATGGAGCTCCATTTCTATAACCATCATATTCATATCTTTGATATCCGCCTGTATATGTTCTTATCGTCAAATTGATATTATCTACTGTATTTAATATTTTCTTTTCTTTTGTTGAAAATACTTTAAATGGATACACTGCTCCAAGTAAGCTTATATCTATTCTTTTATCTTCTTTATTTCTTACAAAAGATTTTCTGTTTTCATCATAAAAATTTTCCTCAATATATTTTTTTAGTTCTACTTGTAATTGTTTTATTTCTCGGATATTTTTGTTTACTTTTTCTTCTTTTAGTCTGTTATTTTCAAAATCTGAAAGGTTATCACCTAATACATTATATATTTTAAGCATTGCTTCAAATGCTGCGAAAATTGCTGATAAAGAATATAGATGTATACCTTCATTTTCTTCCCATAAATCATAACTTGGTGCATAAATACCTGTTTGAGCAAATATGTCTTTAACATATCTTTTTAAGAAATCTACTGCTTTTTCACACATGTATAAATTGGCTTTTAAGAATTTTTCATTTTGAGTATATTCGTAATGTGAGTATACTCCATATATTACACTTGCTGTTTCATCAACTTGATATCCCCAGCATGGTGCTAACCTTCCATCTGTGTAGAAACGTTGTTCCCACATTCCATTTTTGCTTTGTGTCATTCTGCAGAAATTACTATAGAATTTTTCTGTTTCTTTAGTCATTTTTAAAATGTCTAATGCTTTTGTAATAAATACTGCATCTCTAGGCCAACAATATGCATATCTTCCACATTGTGTTAAATTTTCATCTACTTCTGGTGCTGCTATTATTCCTCCTGTTGTTTGATTTGTTAATAGTGGAAATAGTAATATACTTCTTCTGTATATGCTTTGAATTTTTTCCTCGTAACTATTTTCTGGTTCTTTTAATCCTAATCCATTATGCTCTTTTACATATTTTCTCCAATATGATTTTACATTTGAATATTCTTTGTTTAAGTCTATTTTTCTGATTCTTTCAATTTCGTCTTCTATTGCTTGCATTGTTTTTTTGTTTTCATCAATATATATACAAATTTCAAGAATTTTTTTCTCTCCTGGTTCTATTATTCCAAGGTCATAGCTTACACTTGAATCTTTTGACATTCCAATATAATCTTTTCCACCAATAACTCCTGAATTGATGTTTTCAGAACTTCCATTAATTTGAACATCCAAAATTTTATGTGTTTTTGAAAATGTTGCAACTGAAAAGTCATGAGCATATTGTATCATTCCTGTATCTGTTCTCATTCCACTAACAAAATTGTTTTGGTCTGATAAAAGTTCTGAATGTATTAAAAATTTTGTGTCTAGACCAATATTATTTTCATTTATGAATGTATATCTTTTTATTAAGATGTCTTCTTTTATTGATACAAAGTCTGTTTGTAAAATTTTTAGGTTGAAATATGTATTTGTTATTTCTGTATTTAATATATTTGTATCTGTGTCATAATATTGTACATAATTATTATTAATATCTTCATTCATTTTTATTAGTTCTGAATCGTTTATTTTTACTCCTGTATGAAAATATTTTAAATATTGTCTATTATCTTTATTTGGATATGATAATCTTAACATTTCCCCATTTTCAGAAAAAGTTACTAACATATTCTTGTTTCCGATAATTGCTTCATTTAGGTATTTTTCCATTTTAAAGTCCTTCCTTATTATCCTTCTATTATATTAACTATATTTTTCTCTAGTTCTTTAATCTTTTCATTTATTCTAAAGATGTCTTCTTCTTTAAGACTAGTATCTTCAATGTCTTCTCTAACAATTGTATCCATTTCTTTCATTTCACGTTGTAATTTGTTTAGTCTTTCTTGAATTTCTTGTTTCATTCCAATCTTCTTTTGTATTTTTATTTTATTAACAACTTTTAAATCATCACTTAATTCATAAGTTTCACCATATTCTGGAATAGAAACTCCAATCCCTGTTTCTTCTATAATTTTGTCTCTTAATACTTCTTGCGAATCTTCTTCGCCATGTACTAAAAAGATGTGTTTTGGTTTTGTTATAAATGAATATATAAAATTCATTAACCATTCTTGATCAGCGTGTCCTGAATATCCTTCAATATACTCAACTCTAGCATTTACTGCAAATTCTTCACCAAATATTGTTACTTTTTTAGCTCCATTTACAATTGAATATCCAAGTGTCCCATTTGCTTGATATCCTACAAATAATATTGTACTATTTGGGTTCCAAATATTATGTTTTAGATGGTGTTTAATTCTTCCAACGTCACACATTCCACTTGCTGAAATGATTATTGCTGGTTCTTGACTTTCATTTAGTGCTTTTGATTCATCTGCTGTTTGAGTAAATCTTAAGCCTGGGAATTCTAAAGGATTATCTCCTTTTTCCATTTCTTCTTTTATTTCATCATCAAATAAATCTGTATTTTGTTTAAAAACTTCTGTTGCTGATATTGCAAGTGGACTGTCTACATATACAGGTGCTTTCATTAATGTTTTATATTTTCTTTTAAATTCTTCGTCATCTCTAGTTTCTTTTATTTTGTTTAATTCATATAATATTTCTTGTGTTCTTCCTACTGCAAATGATGGAATTACTACTGTTCCTCCATGATCAATCGTTTCTGATACAACATTTAAGAATATTTCTGCTTTTTGCTCATTTCTGTTATGAAGTCTGCTTCCATATGTTGATTCCATTACAAGATAATCACAATTATCTATCATTGTTGGTGATGCAAGTAATGGGATATCATTATTTCCTAAATCTCCTGTAAATACTGCTTTTGTTTCTTTTCCATCTTCTTTTGCCCAGATTTCAATAATACTTGAACCTAACATGTGTCCTGCATCATTAAATCTTACATAAATTTCTGGTGTTATTTCTATGATTTCATCATATTTTACTGGTGTAAATATTTCTAGACATCTTATTGCATCTTCTGCTGTATATAGTGGTGGAAGTTCTTGTTCTCCTTTTCTTAATCTTTTTTTGTTTTTCCATTGAGATTCCATTTCTTGAATGTGTCCACTATCTGGTAACATTATTCCACATAAATCACATGTTGCTTTATGTGCATAAATTGGTCCTGAAAATCCTTCATTATATAGTTTAGGAATTCTTCCAGAGTGGTCTATATGTGCATGTGTTAATAACATGAAATCTATTTCTGCTGGATTATAATCAAATGGTTTGTAATTTTCCTCTTCTAATTCTGCTTTTCCTTGATACATACCACAATCTACTAAGAATTTTTTGCCTGCAGCTTCTACCAAAAAGTTTGAACCTGTTACCATTTTGGTGGCACCTAAAAATGTTATTTTCATACGCTATTCTCCTATTAAATAAATATTTTTATCTTTTTGTTTGTTTTAATATTATCTGTTAATGCAATTTCGAATTTATCTTCACTTACATTTTCATCAAATATTTGTACATACTTTTTATTATCATTAGTTGTTATTTCATAATATAAATCTTCTAATATTATTATTCTTGTTTCAAATACATGTTGCATGATTTCATAAGGTAATGAAACAATTACCTTTTTTTCTATTGCTTTTTCTAATAATTTATTTTCTAATGATATAATATCTTTTGTAACTTTTTTGTTTTTATAAGGTAGTAATATGAAATACCTAAGTTGATAGATTAATTTTATGATTTCTTCTTGTGTTTTTGCATTTTGAATTAATATTTCAAAACATTTTAAAAAGTTTTTAAGATATTCTCTTACAAGTTTTTCTTCTTGTTCTGGCATATTAAGCATTTCTTGTATTTCTTCTTTTTGCTCTAATAATTTATTTTTTTCTTCTATATAATTTGAAGGATTTAAATAATAATTATCTTCTTCTATTTGTTCTTTTAATTTTTCTTTCTTTTGTTCTAATTGTCTTTTAAATGTTTTTATATTAAATATTTTTTGCTCAATTTCTGCGTTTGCATTTACTCTTTCATATTCTTCTTTTAATCTAAAATTCTGTCCTAATACTTTTTCCAATTCATTTATTTGTTTTAATGCTT
Organism: uncultured Clostridia bacterium; assembly: GCA_934130355.1. Lineage (GTDB taxonomy): Bacteria > Bacillota > Clostridia > TANB77 > CAG-508 > CAG-269. Next base: position 72,656 of record CAKOXV010000005.1, on the reverse strand, counting down.
CTTTTTTGTGAGCTGTTAATTCATCAATTCGTGATTTTGTATTTTCATATTTCTCAATTTGATTTGTAATTTGTTGCAATTTTTCTGTTATTTCTTGTAAAAACATAGGCTCTGTTTTTAGCATGTTTGCTAAAGAAATTTTTATTAACAAATCTTTTTGTTCTTCTGCTATTTTTTCACCATATTGTGATTTCATTTGAACTGAAAATTCTTCTAAATAGTCTACTATTCCGTCTTTATCTTCGCACCAATTGTTAAGAAATTCTTCTCCTAACATTATTTGTAATGTTTGATAAATTAAGTTTGCTTCAAGATTTTCAATTTCACTTTTTATTGTTGTCCATGACCAGCCATTAAAGTCCCTTAGAACTTCTATTCTGTCCATGTTTTTTCCCTCGTTTATTAAATGTGATAATGTTATTGCTATTTCTCCATATTTGTTGTTTAATATTTTCTCATTACGTGATTTTTTCTCTATTGCATACAAAATTTTTTCTTCAATAGGATAACTTACAATTTCTTTTCCAACATAAAACTTGTTTTTGTCTAACTCTTTTTGTATTTCTTCATCAGCTAGCTTTTGTGTTGGTTTTACAATTTTTATTTTATCACATTTTTTACTTATGTTTTTTATTATTTCTTCAACATATTCTGCTTCTGTTTGTTTTTTAGATTTTACCTTTTGATAATCTTTATATGCTACTTCAATCTTATATAATATTCCTTGGAGAAGGTTTTTTGCTTGTTCATCTATATCTTTTTGTTTTAAAACCTTTTCCAATTCTTCATTTTGATTTTTTTTAATTAGCATTGTTTTCTCCCATCTTTAATTCTTGCCAACGTTCCATTGACATGAGCACTTGACGTGGCTTACTTCCTTGATAGCCTGAGATTATTCCTCTTTCTTCCATTTGGTCTATAATTCTTCCAGCTCTGGCATATCCAACTTTAAATCTTCTTTGAATAAATGATGTTGACGCTTGTCCTGTTTCTACAACGACATCTATTGCTTCCATTAAAAATGGATCTGTATCATCATCTGTTCCTTCTGCTTCTGCTGCAAGTTCTTTATCTGTTTTGTTACTATTTTCAATACTTTGCAATATATCTTCACTATATGTAGCTTCTCCATTTGATTTTACAAATGATACAATTTTTTCTACTTCTTCATCTGATACATAAGCACCTTGCACTCTCGTAGGTTTTGGTGCTCCTGATGGATAAAATAGCATGTCTCCTTTTCCTAATAGTTTTTCTGCTCCTACTTGGTCTAAAATTGTTCTAGAATCTACTTGTGATGATACTGCAAATGCTATTCTTGATGGTATATTTGCTTTTATTATTCCTGTGATTACGTCTACAGATGGTCTTTGAGTTGCAATTATTAAGTGCATTCCTGCAGCTCTTGCTTTTTGTGCTAGTCTACATATTGAATCTTCTACTTCTTTTGCAGCTACCATCATTAAATCTGCCAACTCATCAATTATTATTACTATTTGTGGTAGTTTTCCCATTCCTTCTTCTTTTTCTGCTAATGCATTATATCCTTTTAAGTCTCTTACTCCTTTTTGTGCAAATACATTATATCTGTTATCCATTTCTTGTACAGCCCATGCAAGTGCTCCTGCTGCTTTTTTAGGGTCTGTTACTACTGGAATTAATAAGTGTGGAATTCCATTATATACTGATAACTCTACTACTTTAGGGTCAACCATTACAAATTTTACTTCACTTGGTTTTGCTTTATATATTATACTTGTTATTATTGTATTAATACATACACTTTTTCCTGAACCTGTTGCTCCTGCGATTAATGCATGTGGCATTTTTGCTATATCTGCTATTGCCATATTTCCTGCAACATCTTTTCCTAGTGCTACACTTAATTTTGATTTTGCATCTTGGAAATCATCACTTTCTACAACATCTCTGAAGTGAACTGTTTCTTTTTCTGTATTTGGTACTTCTATTCCAACAGCTTGTTTTCCAGGTATTGGTGCTTCTATTCTTATTGTTTCTGCTGCTAAGTTTAAAGCAATATCATCTGCCAAATTAGCAATTTTACTTACTCTAACTCCTTCTGCTGGTTTTAGTTCATATCTTGTTATTGCTGGTCCTACTGAAACATTTTCAACTTTTGCTTGAACCCCAAAACTATATAGTGTTTTTTGTAATCTTGTTGCTACATCTGTTAAGGCTTTTGCACCACCTTTTAATGCTTTTTTATTTCCCTTGCTTAATAGTTCTACTGGTGGATATTCATAGTGTTCATCTTCTTCTACTGAAACTGCATGTTCAAGTTGTAATACTTGTTTTACTTTTTCTTCTTTCTTTTCTTCTTCTTGTTTAAATAAATTTCCTTCGATAAAATCTGGTTCCATTTTTGGTTTTTCTTCCATTCCTAATGGAACTAAATCATCTTTTTCGTGTTTGTATTTCTTTCTACCTTTTTCTTCTTCAAGTTCTCTTCCATTTAGATTTATTTTTATTTGTGCTTTTAAGTCTGGGGCTTCTTTTTGTTGTGGTACATTTCTTGGGTCTGGCTCATCATCTTCTTTTTGTTCTTTTGCTAACATTCTTTCTTCATGTTTTTGTTTACGTTTTTCAATCATTTCTTGAGTCCAATTACTTACTATTTCTGAAGCATCTATTCCAAATGTCACCGCAAATAATATTATTGCTACTCCTATACTTATAATTATTGTTCCAACTTTTCCAAATAGTTTGAATAATGGTACTGCAACTAATGTTCCTAGGGCTCCTCCCCCCATGTTTCTTTCACCCAAAGTATATGCATCTTTTATTATATCTGATATACCTTGTTCTATATTTATCCCACCATTATAAATTTGATATACACTAAGTATTACTGCTATAAAAATTAATAATAATGTATATTGAGCTATTTTAGAAGATAAGTAACCATCATCATCTTTTGCCATCTTTTTTATTGCTACTGCAAATGCGCCTATTGGTACTACATATTTTATTATTCCTAACATTCCCCCAAAGAAATCACTAAGCAAAATTCCGAAATACCCTGATTGAGTGTATATTAAACCTGCTATTAAACAACTAAAAATTATTGTTATTATTACTCCAAAGTCTAGCTTTTTCTTTTGGTTTTGTCTTTTTTTATATTTTCTTTTTGCCATTTGTTACTTCATCATCCCTTCATCAATAAACTTACTTGAAAAAGGGAGCACTCCTTTTAAATAAAGGGGTGCCCCCAATTTTTATTGAAGTTCCTTTTTACTATTTTGAATTGTTTTTATTGTATCTTCTAAAGACATTTCCATTAATCTAACAGCTTCTCCTAAGTTCTTGTCTAATTTTGCTAGTGTATCTGTTAGAACATTTTCTGTTGTATCTAATAAATTATTCGCGTATTCTTTTGTACCTTGTGAAATTTCTCTTGACATTTCATTAGCTGTTTCTATGATTTCTGCTTTTTGTTCATAAGCTTTTCTTGTAATTTCATGTTCGTCTATCATAGAAATAATTCTATTTTCTGCTTCTTTTACAATTCCATCAGCTTCTTTTTGAGCTTCAACTAATATTCTTTGTCTTTCTTCTTTTATCCATTTAGCTTGTTTTAATTCATCTGGTAATTTTATTCTTATTTCTTTAATTATTTCAAGCATTTCTTCTTTATCCACCATTGCTTTATTTGTAAATGGTAGACCTTTACTATTTTCTAATAAATCTTCTAATGTTTCTAATAATGTAAATATTTCCATTGTTTACCCCTTTCTAGGCATTTAAATGCTTTTGACTTAAAAATATTATTGCTGCTCTTCCATATTTTCTTTTATCAATAATTTCAATGTCTAGGTTTTCTATTTCTTTTTCTATTCTTTGTTCATCGTCTGTTTCAATGATTATTAAACTTTCTTTTTTTATGATATTTAGCTGCAAAAGTTTTGCTAATGCTCTTGCTATATAATCTGTTGCATAAGGTGGATCTAAATAAATTATATCAAATTGTTCATTTTTTATTTTTTCTAAACAATTTTCAAAGTCTGTATTAAACACTTGCACTTTGTCTTGAGTTCTTGTTTTTTCAATATTCTTTTTTATAATATCTACTGCTTCTTTTGATTTATCACATAGAACAGCTTTTTCGGCTCCTCTGCTTATAAATTCTAAACCTATTGCCCCACTTCCAGAAAATAAGTCTAATACTTTTTTTCCTTCTATTTCTCCTTGTATTATATTAAATACTGATTCTTTTACTCTATCTAATGTAGGTCTTGTGTTTTCTCCCTCTAGTGTATATAATTTTGTTCCTCTTGCTTTTCCACTTATTATTCTCATATTGCTTTTTCAGCCTTTCTTTTATACTAATATTTTATTCTTTTTTTGTCTATTGTCAAGTGTTTTAATGAAATTGTAATATAGTTTTAATAATTCTGTAATATTGTAACACAACCTAAGCCATATTTTCTTGGTACTTGCAGACATAAGTCCCTGGTATATAGTGCACCAAAAGTACCGAAAATAAATGAAAGATTTTGTGTATCTAATCTTAACACTAGAAGTTCTTATTTAATAAAAAGAGGGATGTTCACGATAAAAATTAATATTAACTATTCCGTAGCAAAAACATAGCTGGGGTCTTCGTCGGGGGTCTTTGCTTTACTTCATAGTTAATATTAATTTTTAGCTAAGTGAAAGCGGCTTTTTTTATTAAATTAGAACTTCTGTGGGAAGATTGGCTTATCCAAAATCTGTAATGCATTTTTGGTACTTTTGGTGCACTATATACCTGAGAGTCATGCCTGCAAGTACCAAGAAAGTGTGGCTCTTTGAGTATTAAAAAGAAAAAGAGGATTATTCATCCTCTTTGTTTATTTCTTTAATTAGTTCAGATTGTGAAATTAACAATGATTCCATTTTTGCTTTATATATATCAAATTGTTTTTTCACATCATTAAATTGTTGTTCTTTCATTCTAATCTGTTGTTCAAGTTCTGCTACAGCTTTAACTGAACTTTCTTGTGATTGTCTTACTATATCATCTGCTCTTCTTTGAGCTTCACTTACTATTTGTTCTGCTTGTTGTTTTGCAACATTTTTTACTTCTTCTGCTGTAGTTTGAGCCATTACTAATGTATTTTGTAATGTTGTTTCTATATTTTTATAATGTTCCAATGAACCATTCAATTCTTCTACTTTTGGACGCAATGCTATAAGTTCTTTATAATTTGCTTCATAATCTTCCATTATTTCATCTAAGAACTCATCTACTTCATCGACATTATATCCATTCATCATTTGTTTACTAAATTTTTTATTTTCTATATCTAATGGTGTAATCATATTAGCTCGCCTCCTGCTTTTTTGTTAGTTTATACTATTATTTTTTAACCAAGAAACAGATAGTTTGCTTTTTATTTCTTCTCTTGCCATTTCATTTGTTATTTCATAGTTTACTGGAGCTATTAAGAATATTGAATTTGATATTTTTTGGATATGTCCATCTAAGGCATAAACTCCTCCACTAATAAAGTCTACTATTCTTCTAGCGACATCTTTGTTAACATACTCTAAATTAACGATTACAGATTTTTTTTCTTTTAATAAAGAACAAATTTCTTCTGATTGTTCAAATGTTGTTGGTTGAGATATTACCATTTTTACAGATTGTCCTTGTGCATTTATTGGCACTACTTTTCCTTTTCTTCCGAAGAATTTTCTTTCTTCTTCTTCTCCATCATAGTTACCTTTTTCTTCGTAATCATATCCTTCATCATTATCAACATCTTCATCGTTATCTTGGTCTACCCCTCCGAATAGTCCCCATACTTTGTCCATTATAGCTCCTGCCATTTTTCTTAACCTCCTAATATTTTTACACTTTCGTATTTTTTTAACTTTGCCTTAAGTATCTAACTTTTTTTCTATTTTGTCAATACTTTTTCAATTTGTAATAAAAATTTAACATTCCTGTAACAATATTGTAACATTATTGTTCAATTACTATTTCATCATAGTTTGCGATTTTTTTATAATTTTTTATTTCTGTAGCACTATATCCTAACTCTTGTAATTCCTTGTTTTCATAAGCTTCAATTATTGCAAATTTATCTGTTTGTCTTTTTACTTTTACTAGTGTTTTTGTTTGAGTAGTTGTTTTATTAATAGTTACATAATATAGTCCATTTTCTTCTGTTAGTGCTTGTTTTGGGACTTTTAATCCACTTTCATCCCACCAAATTACATCTAATGCAATTTTTCTATGGTTTATTAAGTTTTCTGTCATAACATTTATTTGAAATATTATTGTTCTTTTTCCACTTTCTTCGTTTATTTGCACAATTTTAGATTTATATTCTACATTGTTTGCGTCTCTTAATGTTGGAGTGTCCCCAACTTGTGCTTTCATCGCATTTTTAGAGTTCATTGTTATTGCTATATAACATTTGAAATTGTTTATTACTTTTCCACATTCATTACTTGCTGATACTATATTTCCTGTTTTTAAATCTAATGAGTTTAAATATTTTTCTGTTATTTCATCAAAATTATTTGGTGTAAGTTTTTCTTCTAACCCATCTACTCTATATGAAACGATTCCTGCAATTTTGGTTTTCTGCTCTTCTGAGCCTTTTTTTAGTTGTTCTTCATATTGATTTCTTTCTTTTATTAATTGTTTTGTTTCTTTGTTTTTTGTTGCATCAGCTAAATAATTAATTTTTTTGCTAATTAGATTGTCTATGTCTTTTTTGTTTTCTGTAATTTCTTGATAATTTGTTAATCTATTTATATTTTTTATTTTTTCCTCAATCTGATTTTCTATAACTTTTATATCTGCTGAAGGTGTATTTTTCTCTTGTGCTAACATTTCTTGTATTTGGCTGTTTAATTCATTTATCTTGTCTCTTGTTTCTTTTTCGTTATCACTATAATATCTAAATATAGAATCTTGAACTGCTACTCTTTTTCCTTCAGATGCAATTGCATATATTCCATTTTCATAGTTTTCACCTTTTATAACAATTTCATCTCTTATTACATATCCTGCTGTTTCGTCTTCTTCTGAAAGTGAACCTTGTTTTATTACATATACATCTGTTGGATGTATTATTAATAAATATACAGCACTTAATATACATCCTAATACTATTATTATTGATATAATTGCTATAATTTTTTTACTTTTTGCCAAGGCCTTTCTCCTTTCTTCATTAAACTTTTAAATTTGAGCTAAAATTGTTTGTATATCTTTAGGTTCAATCCAAATAGTTTGCTTATTTTTCTTAAACCATGTAATTTGTCTTTTGGCATATCTTCTTGTTTCCATTTTAATTTTTTCACACATTTCTTCTTTTGTTAGCTCACCTTGTAAGTATTCTACCACTTCTTTATATCCTAATCCTTGCATTGCTGTTGGAAATTCTTTGTATTTTTTTAGTAGTTGTTCAACTTCTTCTACTAAACCATTTTCCATCATAATATCAACTCTTTTATTTATTCTATCATATAAAAGAGCTCTTTCTAAGTTTATGGCAAATACTTTATAATCATATTTTACTTCATTTTTTCTAGATTCAATTTCTTGTTGTGTTTTGTTTTTTCCTGTTGCTTTATATATTTCTAGGACTCTTAAAATTCTCTTTTTGTCATTTTTGCTTATTTTTTCCATTGCTTGAGGATCTATTTGAGTTGCTTCTTCATATAATTTTTCAAGTCCTTCTTTTTCTGCTCTTTCTTCTAATTCTTGCCTATATTGAGCATCAAATTTTATTTCTTGATATTCTATACCATATATTAGACTATCAACATATAATCCTGTTCCTCCAACAATTATTGGAGTTTTTCCTTTTTTTAAAATTTCTTCTATTGCTGTTTCTGCATCTTTTTTGAAGTCTGCTACACTATATCTTTGGTCAGGTTCAACAAAGTCTACTAAATAATGTTTTATTCCTTGCATTTCTTCTTTAGTAGGCTTTGCTGTTCCTATATCCATATATTTATAAATTTGCATAGAATCTGAAGATACAATTTCTCCATTTATCTTTTTAGCTAATTCTATTGATAATGATGTTTTTCCTGATGCAGTTGGTCCACAAATTACTATTACTTTTGGCTTGTCCATTTTTGCTCCTTTTTTGATTTTATGTTCTTGCAAATTTTCTTTCAAGGTCATATTTAGACATTTTTATTACTGTTGGTCTTCCATGTGGGCATGTAAATGGGTTTGGTAATACTAAAAGTTGATCCATTAAACTGTCTACTTCTTCTTTTGATAATACCATATTTGCTTTAACTGCTGCCTTACATGCTATTGTTGCTATAAATCTGTCTTCTATTTCTTGTTTTGCTGTTCTTGATACTGAATTTATTTCATCTAAAGTTTCTAAGAACATTTCTTTTGTTTCTAAGTTTAAGCAGATTTCTGGAACACCTGTTAATTTTATTGTGTTTTCTCCAAATTCTTCTAATACAAATCCTGCTTTTCTAAACATATCCATATTTTCTTTTGCAACTTCCATCTCTTTATGTGTTAATGTTATTATGTCTGGTAAAAGCATTAGTTGTGAATTTCTTTCATTATCACTATAATAATTTGCTTTTATTTTTTCATATAAAACTCTTTCGGCTGCTGCGTGTTGGTCTATTATATACATTTCTTTTTCAATTTCAAGTATAATATATGTATTAAATACTATTCCAATGAATTTGTAATTTGGTTTCTTAAATTCTTCTATTCCATCAAACATTGATGTGTTTCCTAATGTTGCTATATCTTGTGCATCTTCTACTACTTTTTTGTTTTCTTCTGTTTCTTCTTGAATTGGCTTTGTTCCAAATAGTTTTAAATACATTTCTTCAAAGTTTTCTGGTGTTTCTTCTATTTTGCTATTTACTATGTCTTCTATTATATTTGGATTTGGTTCTTCTTTTTCAACTTTTTCTTCTGTAAATGCTGCTTCTACCACTGGCATTTCTTTTGTTTCTTGAGGTATTTCAACATTTGACTGTTCAATATTTGTTGTTTCAATGCTTGAATTTGGCATTTCAACATTTGGTGTTTCTACTTTTGGTGCTCCTACACTTACTGGAATTTCTACATTTGGTGTTGTTTCATATTTATATTCAATTTTTGGTTCTTCAACTTTGTGTATTCCTGCTTCTTTCATTATTTTTTCTTTCATTTCTTGAAGCTTTTTCAATACATCTTGGCTTTTTTGTAAGTTTGGTATTTCTCTATTATTTCCACCAAATAGTTTGCTTTCTGCACGTGTTTCACTTGTTGCATGTTCTGGTATTGCAACTAGCTCAGCTTTTAACAATGCATCTCTTATTGCGTGATATACTGCTTTAAATACTGTGTTTTCATCTTCAAATCTTACTTCTAGCTTTGCTGGATGAACGTTTACATCTACTTTTGCAGGATTCATTTCTATATTTAATACAAGAAAACTGTATTTTCCTATAGGTAACATTCCTTTAAATGCTTTTTCTACTGCTGATGTTAAAGATTTATCTTTTATGTATCTTTTATTTACGAAAAATATTTGATTTGATCTGTTTGAACGTGCAATTTCTGGTTTTCCCACTACACCATAAATGTGCATATCTTCATAAGTATATTCTGTATCTATTAATGCTTCTGCTACATCTTTTCCATATATACTATATATTACAGTTTTTAAGTCTCCATTTCCATTTGTTTGAATAATTGTTTTTCCTGTGTTTATTAATTTTATTGCAATTTCTGGATGTACTAATGCTACTCTAGAAATTACGTCTTCTATATATCCTGATTCTGTGAAATCTTTTTTCAAGAATTTATATCTTACTGGTGTATTATAAAATAAGTTTGTTACAACAATTGATGTTCCTTTTGGTGAACCTGCTTCTGTTTTTTCTAATACATTTCCACCTTCAACAACAACTCTGAATCCGTTTTGTTGTTCTGCTGTTTTTGAGGTTAATTCAACTCTTGCAATTGCTGCAATACTTGCTAATGCTTCTCCTCTGAACCCCATAGAAGTTACTGTGCTTAAATCATCTGCACATCTAATTTTACTCGTCGCGTGTCTTTCAAATGCTATTTCTAAGTCATCTTCTGGAATTCCTTTTCCATTATCTGTTACTCTTATGTAAGAGATTCCTCCATTTTTTATTTCAACTGTTATATTTGTTGCTCCTGCATCTATTGAGTTTTCTACCATTTCTTTTACAACTGATGCTGGTCTTTCTATAACTTCACCTGCTGCTATTTTATTTACAGTTAGATCATCTAATAAAACTATATTTCCCATTTTCTTCAACCCCTCTAAGTGTTCTTTTGTTTTACCTGTATTTTATCATTGTTCTTTTTTTTTATCAAGTATTTTTTGTAACACTTTTTTATTTATCCCATATTATATATTATCAAAAGAAAATCCTAAAGTTCGACTTTAGTTAAGATTGTTTTTAATGGAAAGGGGGGTTTTTTATGCCAGAAAATAGAGGATGCGGATGTGGTTTCGGTTTTGGTGATGATTGCTGCTGGATAATCATTCTTATACTTTTAATCTGCTGCTGTTGCGGTGGTAACAGAGGAGGTTGTTGCTAACACATAATTAGTAGGAAATCTTAGAATTTTGCTATAAAATTAGAAAGAGACCAGGTCTGTTTTGCTAAACAAACCCCGGTCCCTTTTCATTTTATAATACATCTAAATTATCTAAAGCTTTTCCTGTGCCAAGTGCAACACAAGATACTGCATCATTTGCAATCATAACATTTATTCCTGTTTTTTCTTGTAATAATTTGTCTAATCCATCTATTAGACAACCTCCACCTGTCATATAAATTCCCCTATCACTGATGTCTGCAGAAAGTTCTGGTGGTGTTTTTTCTAATACTGAATGTACTGCATCTACTATCATCATTGCTGGTTCAATCATTGCTTCTAACATTTCACTTGAGTATACTGTTATTGTTTTTGGAAGTCCTGTTGTTAAATCTCTTCCTCTAATTTCCATTTCTGTATCTTGAATTTTTGGATATACACAGCCTATATTTATTTTTAAATCTTCTGCTGTTCTTTCTCCTATCATAATATTGTGTTTTTTCTTTATATATTTAACAATATATTCATCAAATTTGTCTCCAGCTACTTTTAGTGATGTGCTTTCAACTGAGCCTCCAAGAGAAATTACAGCTATATCTGTTGTTCCTCCCCCAATATCTACTACCATATTTCCACATGGTTTTGCTATATCTATTCCTGCTCCTATTGCTGCTGCAATTGGTTCTTCTATAAGAAATACTTTTCTTGCTCCTGCTTGTGTTGCTGCATCTATTACTGCTTTTTTCTCAACTTCTGTTACTCTTGATGGTATACATATCATTGTTCTTGGTGCAAATATTGTTTTTCCATTTATTTTATTGATAAAATATTTTAACATTTTTTCTGTTACTGTATAATCTGAAATTACACCTTCTCTTAGAGGTCTTGTTGCTACTATGTTTCCTGGTGTTCTTCCAAGCATTCTTCTGGCTTCTTGTCCAACTGCTAAAACTTCTTTTGTGTTACTGTCTACTGCAACAACAGATGGTTCTCTTAAAACTACACCTTTACCTTTTACATAAGCTATTACTGTTGCTGTTCCTAAGTCTATTCCTATATCTTGACCAAATTTAAACATTTTCTTCAATCCTTACTTGTAGATATTTAGGTTTTTGTTTGGATTTACCTATAAACCTTATTGTATTTTTAAGTTCATTATTACAATTCCAACAATTACTAATGCAACTCCTCCAATTGTTAAACCTGATATTTTTTCTTTTAGTACTAACCATGATGCAAGTAATATCATTATTTGTGATAGTCCTGTGCAAATCGGTGTTATGTAACTTAAATTTTCAAACATCATTACTATTCTTGTGTATAGTAAAAAACTACATATATAACATAAAAATCCAAGACAACTTACTAAGCTTATACTTAAATTAAATTCTCCTGCTGCAATTTTTATTTTTCCTGCATTTCCACCTTTTTTCATCAAAATTAAGCCTGATACTGTTAATACTAGATAAATCATTACAAATACTACTTTCATTATATCTTTTCTCCTTATTTTCATTTTTATCCCTTTCTCAAAAAAGTTTCTTTTTAAAACTCTTTTTCTTTTATAATATATATTGGTCTGTTTTTTACTTCTAAATATGTTTTTGATAAGTATTGTCCAATTACACCTATAGAGAATAATTGAACACCACTAACAAACACTATTATACATACAAGTGATGGCCAACCTGATGTTGGATTACCATATACTAAAGTCTTTACTATTATAAATATTATTGCTAAAAATGCAATTCCACAAAATAATAGTCCTAATATAGATGATAATATTAATGGTGTTGTTGAAAATGCTGTTATTCCTTCTAATGCATATTTGAAAAGTTTCCAGAATGACCATTTGGTCTCTCCTGCAACTCTTTCTACATTTTCATATTCAATCCATTTAGTATTAAATCCAACAAAACTAAATAGTCCTTTTGAATATCTATTATATTCTTTTAATGAAATAATTGCATCTACAACTTGCCTTTTCATTAATCTATAATCTCTAGCACCATCAACCATTTCTATGTCTGATATTTTATTTATTATTTTATAAAACATTCTGGCAAAAAAGCTTCTTATTGGTGGTTCACCTTTTCTTGTAACTCTTCTAGTTCCAACAGAATCATAGCCTTCATTAATAATAGCATTATACATTTGTTTTAATAATGCTGGTGGATCTTGTAAATCTGCATCCATTAATGTTATATAATCTCCTGTTGCCGCTTCTAGACCTGCTAACATTGCAGCTTCTTTTCCAAAGTTTCTTGAAAAAGATATATATTTTACTTTTGAATCTTGAGACCTTAATAGTTTTATTACATCTAATGTTTGATCTTTTGACCCATCATTTACGAATATATACTCAAATTCGACAGATTCTCCAAAATCTTGCTCTCTTACTCTTTCCATTTCTTTATAAAATAATGGTAATGCTTTTTCCTCATTATAGCATGAAACAACTACTGAAATTTTATCCATTTTTTTCTTCCTTTTTTATTAATTTTTAGTTTTGCTTTGTATATATCTCCAAGAATCTAAACACATATCTTTTAATGTTTTAGTTGCTTCCCAGCCTAATTCTTTTTTTGCTTTTTCTGGGTTTGAATAGCATGTAGCTATATCTCCTGGACGGCGTGCTGTTATTTTATATTTTACTTTTCTTCCTGTTGTTTCTTCAAATGCCTTTACCATATCTAAGACACTATATCCTACTCCTGTACCCAAATTATATATATATATTCCTGTCTTTTGTTTTTCAAGTTTTTCTAGTGCTTTAATATGTCCTTTTGCTAAATCTACTACATGTATATAATCTCTTACACCTGTTCCATCAGGTGTGTCAAAATCATTGCCGAATACTGACAATTCTTCTAATTGACCTGATGCAACTCTTACAATATAAGGCATTAAATTATTAGGTATTCCTTGTGGTTCTTCACCTATTAAGCCACTTTCATCTGCTCCAACTGGATTAAAATATCTCAATATTGCTATGTCAAATGTGTTATCAGATTTGTATAAATCTTGTAAAATTTGTTCTATAAACAATTTTGTTGTTCCATAAGGATTTGTTGTTCCACCTGTTTTGCATTCTTCTGTTATTGGAATTCGTTCTGGCTCGCCATATACAGTTGCTGATGAACTAAATATAAATTTCTTTACATTATATTTCTTCATTGTTTCTAATAATACTATTGCACCTGAAATATTATTCTCATAATATTCTAGTGGTTTTTTTACAGATTCTCCAACTGCTTTATATCCAGCAAAATTCATTACTGCTTCAATGTCATTTTCTTCAAATACTTTTTCTAATTCATTTCTGTTTAGATAATCTAATTCATAAAATTTAAAGTCTTTTTTGGTTATTTCTTTTATTTTATCTAATACTTCCGGTTTACTATTAGAAAAATTATCAATTATGATAACATCTCTTCCTTCTTTTATCAATTCTACAACGGTGTGGCTACCAATGTAGCCAGCACCTCCTGTAACTAATATTGACATGCTTTTCCTCCTTATAGAATTCCTTTTAACATATTTATTGTTGCTGTTATGTATTTTTCTCCATATCTTCTTGAAGCAACTTCTTCTTGGTTTTCTACTGGTACTAATTCTATTAGTTCTGATTTAGCAGAATAATTTTTGTTTCCTAAATTATCTTTTGCCCATCCAACTAAATATCCAGTTCCATAAGTGCTTTTATGTGGTTTTGTAATTCCTAATTGTTCTCTATAATATTTTCCTACAGCTTCATCACCTATTGATTGATTATACCATCCATGTAAATCTACAAGTATTGTTTGACCTGTTTTTGATTTATTTTTTAGTAAAAAGTCTCTTAAATATCTTGCTTCATAAGCTAAAAATGGTTCTGGTCCTGTATAATTTCTATTATTTGTTTTTTCTTCAAAATTTGAACTCCAACAACGGTTCATATCTACACCCTTGTGACCTGGTGCAGCACTATATAATGTTGTTCTTCCTGGTCCATTATGTGTTGTTCCATATTTTTGTCCATCTGGATTAACCATTGGGAAAATATAGATTGTCCATTTTTTGTCTAATTCTCTATCTTGTAATTGTATTAATTTATTTTTAAATTGTTCTGCTATTTTTGTTAATTCTGCACCATCTTGATCCCATTCATCTTCATATCCATGTACTGAAAATGTTGTAAATAATACATTTTCTCCGTCACCTATTTTGTAATATATAAGGTCACTTCCTCTATAATCACCTTTTATTGCTAGACCTGATTTTCCATAAACACCTTTTTCTAAAAGTATTTTGTTTAATGTTATTTGAACTCGTGCTGTTTCTAATACTTCTTTTGTAACATTTGATATTACTTGTATTTTTAAAGTATAATTTCCAGCAGTTAATTTTTCTACATCAATTTGTCCATCATATCCTGCTGTTGGATTTTGTGCTGCTGTTCCATAATTTTTAATTGCTTTTATTACATCTGGTCTATCATATAATTTTATTTGTGATGTTATATCTTCATTATTCAAATAAAATTTCATACTTTTATCTGCTTGTTCTGACATAACCCATCCATGTATTTTTAAAACATTTTTACTGTTTTGTTGTTGATGTGGATAATCTACATGTAATTTTGTTGCATATTTATGTATTGTAAATGTAGTAGTGCTTTGAGAAATTTCTCTTTCTGTTGTTTTTTCTAATACTTTTATTGTTACACTATGTTTACCATCTTTATATTTTGACATATCTATTGTTCCGTCAAATCCTGCAAGTGTATTTTGTTCTGCTGTTCCGAATCCTTTTACAGTTCCTGTTACATCTGGTCTTGCATATCTTTTTATTTGTTCTGTTACATCATTATTATCAATATAGAATTTTACAATTTTGTCTGCTTGTTCTGACATTATCCATCCATGTACATTTAGTGAAGCTTTATATTCATTGTTTTGTTTTGGATAATCAAACCATATTTTTGTATAATAATCTCTTACATTAATTTTTCTTGTTTCTTCTGCTATTGTCTCTGATGTATCATTATTTATTACTTTCATTTTTACAGCATGTTTTCCAACTGTAAGTTTAGAAATATCTACATTTCCGTCAAATCCTGATTGTGGATTTTGTTTTTCTGTACCATAATTTTTTACTGCTTTTATTACATCTGGTCTTGCATATCTTTTTATTTGTTTTGTTATATCTGTATCATCTAAAAATATTTGAACTGTTTTATTTTCTGCTTCTGACATTACCCATCCATGCACATTTATTGTTTTAAATACTGTTTCAGATTGTTTTGGATAATCAAAAAATATTTTTGTTTGATATTTTTTAATTTGTATTATGCTTGTGTTTTCTTGAATTACATTTTGTGTTGCATTTTCTAATACTTTTACAGTTACTTTATGACTTCCGTCTTTATATCCAGATATATCTATTGTTCCATCAAATCCTGCAAGTGGATTTTGTTCTGCCGTTCCAAATCCTTTTACAGTTTTGGTTACATCTGGTCTATTATATAATTTTATTTGTGATGTTATGTCTTTATCATCAATATATATTTTTACTGTTTTTTCTGCTAATTCTGACATAACCCATCCATGTATATTTAATTCTTTTTTATATTCTGTTCCTTGTTTTGGATAGTCGAACCATATCTTTGTTTTTGCAGTTGCTGCAACACTTCTAGGAACTTTTATTAACATTATGAAAGATATTAATATTAAAATAAAAAATAATATTTTTGTTGTTTTTTTCATTTGATACCTCTTTCTACCATTTTATATCTACTTTTAGTTTATTTATCATGAAGTTGTAAACATTTATAAATGGCCTAAATAATCTTAGTTTATAAATTATTCTTATTATTGCTGGTTTAACATTGCATTTATGTTTTAAGCAATAAAATAAATTTAGATATTGAGTTGTTTTCCATGTTGGAAAATTTTCATTTAAATATTTTTCACTCTTTTTTAATTCCTCTTTAAAATTACTTGTTTTGTCTTCAGAAACTTTAATCATTAGTGAAACTCCTAAATGTATAAATGCCATTGCATCTATTACTGATAAAAGTTCTTTTGTGGCATTTTCTTTAGCATAAATTTTCTTAACTTCTAATAAGGCATTTTGTGTACTTTCTACATATTCTTTTTTTATTGTTCCCATTGTTGAATCAGGCCTTACCATATAATAATATAAGCTATCTTCTATAAATGTAATTTTTTTAGTATTCATGTATATTAATAATATACATATCATATCTTCGAAAATTTTAGGATTTTTAGGTAATATCCTTATGTTTTTTACTAATTCTGTTTTACATAGCTTATTCCATAATGCTGTATTTATTGATAATATATCTTCTGGATTTTTGTCCATGTCAATTATTTTACCCGCAAATTGATTCATTTCAGTAGAATATGCATTTCCTGTTTCTGAATTAACTCTTTTAAATCCACATACTGTTATATCTGCATTTGAACTTTTTGCTGCATTATATAATTTTTCAGCATAATCTAAAGCAACATAATCATCTGAATCTACAAAACCTATATATTCTCCTGTTGCTTTTGCAATTCCATCTAAACGTCCTTTCCAAGTTCCTTCATTTTGTTTATCAATTATCACAATATGCTTGTCCGGATATTTTTCCTTGTACTCTTTTAATATATTTAAAGAATTATCTGGTGAACCATCATTTATACATATAATTTCAACTCCATCTAATGTTTGATTCACTAATGAATCCATACTTCTTCTTAAGTATTTCTCTACTTTATATACTGGTACAACTATAGTTACTTTTATTTTTTCCACAATCAGTACTCCTTTTATTTTTCATATTCTTTTAGTGCTATATAATGATTTAAATTTTTTACCTTTTCATTTAACATTGATATTTTTAAATTGTTCATAAAATTTTCTATTAGTAGGAATCCTATTACTACTAAAAATACGAAGTTTACAGGCGCTATAAATCCTAATTTTGTTGCTATCCATTGTACTGCATTTGAAAATATACTCATTAATATTAAGCAAAAGCTTCCTGTAAGCCATATTATTGAATCTGCTACTCTTAATTTAGATTGCTTTACTTTTTTTATACATAATATAAATGATATTAATGAACATACAATTAGTATAATTCTTAGTATAAGTGACATTTTATTTGCCTCCTTTTTTAGTAAATACTCTGATAAATATGATTGAAAACATCATACTTAACATGTATTCCATTGATTTTACTGCATTTAAATAGCTTTCTCCAAATTCTCTTTCTTTCATTTCAACTTGTACTTCTTGTATTTTCATTCCTTTTTTTAGCATATATACAAGTGTATCTGGTTCTGGAGTTAAGCTTGAATTTGTCACAAATTCTTTTATTGCTTTTTTGTTGTATGCTCTCATCCCAGAAGTTGGGTCTGTAATCTTTTTCCCTGTTACTAATTTTATTGTTGATTGTATTATATTACTTCCAAACATCCTCATTGTAAATGGCTTTTTCTTTTCTACAAATCTTGAACCAATTGAAATATCATTTCCATCTTCTTCTATTGCTTTTACTAATTCTTTTAAATATTGTGCTTGATGTTGTCCATCTCCATCAAATTGTATTACTATATCATAATCATTTGCATAAGCATATTTCATGCCTATTTGTATAGCACTTGTTAGTCCATAGTTTACTGGCAATGATATTACATTAAATTCATTTTTTTCACATATTTCTTTTGTATTGTCTTTTGAACAGTCATTTATTATTATATATTCATATTCATTAGCGTTTTGTTTTAGGTCTGCTATTGTTTTTTCTATGTTTAATGCTTCGTTGTATGCAGGTACTACTATTAGCGTTTTCACGTCTATTCCTCCTATTTTATATTTATTCTTTTTGAATTTTATCATTAAAGTTAAATAAATTCAATATATTTGCTGTATATATATTAAAAAACATTCCAAATTTTGGACAAGCTAAACTTTCCATTATTTTTAATATATATACAGCAAAATATATGAATTAATTTTAATAGTAAAAAGGCTCAAATAAAATGAGCCTTTTAGTTTAGAAAGAATACTTCTTATATTTAATATTTAAGTCCACATTTCCATTAATTCCATCAACTCTACCTGTTGAACTATATTGCCAAATTTGATAACTCCCCTTGTAATCAGACGGATTATTTATTGGGTCATTTGTGCCAGTATAATGTGCTAGCCAAAAATCATATTGAGACAATTCATTCATATTTAGCTTAGCAGAAAGCCAATATTTATTAGAATATATCATTGATTTATAACCTGCTTGTTCTACCCTGTCACAAAATGCCTTTACAGCCTTTGTTCTCTGATCTATTGATATTTGGTCAGCTCTTCCTGATGATTCTTCTGTATCTATTATTATTGGTAATGCAATACTCTTTGAAAATCCATTTTCTCTTATCAATTTTAATATCATTTCAACTTCTTCAATAGCTTCTTGAGTATTTATTGCTTGTGAATAAAAATATATTCCAACATCAATTCCATTAGATATAGCACCTTTCATATTTTCCACAAATTTTGCATCTTGTACTAATGTTCCAGCTTTTCCATAGCCTCTAAATCCTGCTCTTATTATTGCAAATTTTACTCCACTTTGCTTTACTTTTCCCCAATCTATTGTTCCATTGTGTGTTGAGACATCTATGCCAAATTCATAATTTATATGTATATAGATTTGTCTTGTATCTTCAGTTAAAACTTCTCCTGTGCTTGAAACGATTTGAACTTTCAATGTATATTTCCCATCCTCTTTGTTGGAAACATCAATTGTTGTTGAATATCCTGGTTGAGCATTTGTATCAATTCCTCCATAACTTGGAACAGCTGATATTACATCAGGTCTTGGCCTTGTCGTAATATTATTTATTATTTGTTTTTCTCCATTTAAGTAAATATTTATTTTTCTATTTGCATCTGTTGACATTACCCATCCTGATACTGTTAAAGTATCTTTTGTTTGACTATTTCCTTTGGGATAATCTATATATGTTTTTGCTTTATATTTTTGGACTATTATTTGTCTTTCATCTTCTGCCATTACTTCATTATCACTTGATAAAATTTGTACTTTTAAATTGTGTTTTCCATCTTTGATTTTTAAGATATCTATTGTTGCTGAATATCCTGGTTCTGGATTTGTTTCGATACCTCCATAACCTGGTACTGCTGATATTACATCAGGTCTTGGTCTTGTTGTAGTTTGAATAATTTCATGTTCTTGACCATCTATTAATATTCTTAAATTTTTAGTTTTTTCACTACTCATATACCATCCTTGTACAGCCAAACTTGCCCCTTCTATAACCGCTTCTTGTTTTGGAGAATCTATATAAGTTCTTGCTCTATAATTTTCAATAAATATATCTCTTGTTTGTTCAGTCAATATTTCACCATTTCTTGATATGACTTGTACTTTTAATTTATATTTTCCACTTTTTATTTTTGATACATCTATTGTTGATGAATATCCTGGTTCCGGATTTTTATTAATTCCACCATATCCTGGTACAGCACTTATTACATCTGGTCTAGTTCTTGTAGTTGTTTGTGTAATTTGCTGTTCTTTGTCGTCTAAAAATATTTTTACATCTCTAGATAAATCATCAGACATTATCCATCCTTGTACAACTAATTTTGTTCCTTCTATATTTGCATTTTGTTTGGGACTGTCTATATATGTTCTGGCTTTATATGATTCTATGTATATTTTTCTACTTTGTTCTGTTAATATTTTTCCTTCAGCAGATATTATTTGTGTTTTTAATGTGTGATATCCTCTTTTAATTCCTGAGATATCTATTGTTGCTGAATATCCTGGTTCTGGGTTTAGTTCTATTCCGCCATATCCCGGTATAGTACTTATTACATCTGCTCTACTTCTAGTTGTTAAGTTTTCTATCTTCTGTTCTTTGTCATCTATTAATATTTTTAGTTTAGAATCTTTGTCATTACTTAGTTTCCAACCAGATACAACCATTTTTTCAAAAGATATATCTTCACTTTTGGGGCTATCAATCCACGTTCTGGCTGTGTAATTACTTTGGGCTGTAACTGGATTATCAAAAAGTATTATTACTCCAAATATTATAAATAGAAAAAGCATTATTTTTGTTATCTTTGCATAAAACATAATAACAACCTCCTGTGTCTATATATCCCTTAAGAATATTATAACACACGGAGGTTGCTACTTTCAAATCCTTATTTTGGTAGTTTAGTCTTATTCTTCCTGTTTTCAAATATCATATATCCGATAATTATATATGAAGTATACATTGGAACTATTGCAGGTACTGTGTATCTGTCTATGCAAGCTCCCAATACTATGTGCATAAGAACATGTAAATAACTAAATCCTAATAATACTATTAATAAATCATAAAGTTTGTGTTTGTTAGTTTCTTTTCTATTTTTTATAGTAACTACTATTACCCATATTAGTACTATTGGTAATATTAAGAAACCTACTTTTGCACACATTGTGCTAAATCTGCCTAATGCTTTCATTGTTACATTTACTATTTTTATTGGTTCTTGTTTTGATTTATATGGTTCTACAAAAGGCTCATATCCTTCTAATGTTGGAAATACATTTGAGTCTAAGTCTCTATATATTTTATAACTAATTGCTTCATTTTCAGCAGCTCCAAATAAGTTTAATTCTGTTGTTACTTCTGATGCTGGTCCTGTAAATGTGATTTTAAATATATTAATTGTACATAAATAGTTATTTATATAACTTCTTATTATTGTTGATGGTGTTGTTCCTAAAGTTTTAAACCAGAATTTTATTGATTCACCTGTTGATGGGTTTTCTTCTTTTGAGAATAATACCATTCCTTTTGAATTTTCATTTTTATTTTTGAATAATTTATAGTTTTTGTATTTTGATGTTCCATTTGCTATATTTTCAATTTCTTTTTGATCTTTTTCACTGATTTCTATTTCTTTTATATTATTAATTCCTGTTTCTTCAAGTTGTGTTATTCCATCTATTATTCCATTACTTAAAAAGCTTTCTGATGTTCTGTCTTCTTGCATTGAAACATGTCCAAATTCTAAGATTTTATTCCATATTACTATACTAATTATTAACATTATAATACATACTATAATTGTGACAATTCTCTGTATTACTTGTTTTACATTGAATTTTCTAATTATTGCAATTAATGATGCTACTAATATTGGAAACATTACACAACTTACATAAGGTTGTTTTAAACTCCATGCAAATGCTGTTAATATTGAAAAAACTAAAGTATATATTATATATTTTTTCTTGTTATCTTTAAAATCAAAGTCTATCCAATCCCATGATAAATATGTCATTACAACTGCTAATGTCATTCCTACAAATTCTGTTAATAATACGTGATAATAGCCAAATACAATTGGATTAAATATAATTAGTATGCTTACAAGTACTCCTAATATAATTCTGTTTCTTACATTTTCAAATACTTTGAAGTCTTTGATTGCTTTTTTAAATGTCAGGTATACAAAACTTATCATTGTCATATACATTATAAACATTGTTACTAAAATACCATCTGAGCCTGCTCCAAATATAATTGTTGAAGCATATATCATTAATGGAAATACTAGTCCTCTTGCTATATCCCAATCTGCAAAAGCTGCATTTGGTGATAACATGTTTACTAACCACAAATAATGTGATGTGTCAAATGTTATTACAGGTGCATAAGAGAAAAATATTATAGCTATTGCAATTATTATTATTGGAATATAAATTTTCTTATTTTTCATTTTATTTCTCCTTTATTCGTTTATTAGTTTTCTTAAGAAATTTTTTACTTTCGTTTTTAGTCCTCTTGGGAATAAACCTAAAAATTTTATATATAATTTTCTTTTTGGACTTACATAAGGATTTTGATCTATTGTTGTTTCTGGTTGTTTTCTTTTAAAAATCTTGTCATCACTTATAACCCATTCTTTTATTTTTTCTTCTTCTTGTTCAGTTAGTTTTATTTCTTCTTTTTTTACATTTTTAAAGTATTCTATATATTTGTCCACTTTGTTGTCAAAATCAAATTCTAAGGCTGTTTTTTGTGCTTCTGTTTTCATATTTTTTAGCATTTCATCATCTGACAATAGTTTTTCTATTTTTTCCATATATTTGTCTGCATTGTTGACTTCTCTGATAACAAAACAGTTTTCTTCATCTTTTGCATATTCTCCTATTCCAAATGATTCAGAAACTATTGGTACAACTCCTGCTGCCATTGATTCTAATGCTGTTAATCCAAACCCTTCCATTAATGATGCATCTACATATATATCTGAACCATTTAATAATGTTGAAATTTGTCTTCTTGTAACAGGTCCTTTTATAGCATTTATTTTTACTTTTGAATTATTGTTTATTGGGAATATTATATCTGCCATGTGAACAATGTTTATTTCTAGTTCATAATCTTTTAATGTTAATTGTTTTAATATCTCAGTAAGAATAAAGTCTCCTTTTGCATAATTATCTCTAAAAATCATTGTTATTCTTTTTACTTTGTTTGTTTGTACATTATTATTATATAATAAGTCTGCATTTATTCCATTTGATATTACTGTTGCTTCTTTTCCAAAATTGTTTTTGCATTTATCTTTTAAGAATTCTGATATAGCTAATATATTTTGGCTACTCTTACATGCTAATTCTGCCCATCCAAAAGGTCTTCCATTTTCAAAACATGGTTCATATCCTTGCATAAAGTTTACTACTGGTATGTCATAATGTTTACCTATTGTGTTACAGAAAAACATACTTGGATATACTGTTCCTACTATAGCTTTTGGTTTTATACTTGATATGTTTTTCATAAATGATGGTGCAAATAACATTATTTCATCATAACTATGCATTCTTTCTGTTAAAATATTTGCAAATACTCCATTTATATTTAAGTAATTTACTATATCTACTACAATGTGTACTCCACCAGCATTTTGGTGTATGTCTGGTAAGAAAAATAATACTTCAGGTTCAGGCTTTTTATCTATTTTTAGATTTTCTTTTATATATTTTATAGGGTCATTTTTTACATATTCAGCCATTTTTTCATTGTATTGTTTTCCCCATCTTTCAAAAAAGATTTTTCTATTTTTTTCTACTTTAGCTTGTTTGTCTTTACTTGTTCCAAATGAAACTTCTGATTTATGGAATACATAAGTGTCTATTGCAACTTTTGCTTCAAATCCTTTTTCATGTGCTTTGAATTGGTAGTCTGTTTCATCTCCATATCCCATTCCATAAGCTTCATCTAGTCCACCAACTTTTTCTATACATTCTCTTGTTATTAATAAGCAATTTCCTACAACTGTACATGCATCAAAGTTTTGGTCTTTAAAATTTGCATATAACAAGTCATTCATTTGCATATAACTATAGTTTTCAAATATGTCTAATGATATGTTTGCTGCATTACTTGATATTGGACATATTAACCCTATTTTAGGATTTCTTTCAACATGTCCCATTAATTTTGGTATAGTGTTTGTTGATACTAAGCAATCTGTATTTAAAAGTAAAACATATTCTGCTGTTGTTTTTTCTAATCCTCTGTTAACATTTTTTATAAAACCTAAATTTGTTTCATTTTTGTATACTTCTATTTTTTCAGGATATTTTCTTTTTAAGTTTTCTATACAATTACATGTTAATTCATTAGAATTATCATTCATTAAAATTACTTTTCCAATATATTCTTCTGGTGTGTTTTTGAATAGTGCATATACACACATTTTTACCCATTCTGGTGAGTTGTAAATAGGTATAATAATATCACATTTTTTCATTTTCATTCTCCTATCTTATTTTGCTTATTATTCTTCTAACTTTTCCTATGAATTTCCACGTTTTTGAATTTTTAATATTTTTTAGTTCCTTTTCTTTTTCAGTATTATTTTCTGCTAATTCTTCCATTCTTTTTTTATAGCCTTCAATTATCTCGTCTTTTTCGCTTAATTTTCTTTTTTGAACTTCTAAATATTCATAAGCAACTTGATCTTTTTCTTTTTCTTTGATTCTCTCCATTTTCCTTTGTACATATATGACTAAGTTCTTACTTGCCATTAAATTTCTTGCATATTTTTGATTTTTGTTTCTTATCTCTTGTAAATTTACTATTGGCTTTTCTTCTAATTGTTGTATAAGCTTGTCTATGTTTTTTTCAAAGCAAAAGTTTTCAAATGCATATTGTTTGATTTCTTCTAATTCTGTCAACACATCTTCAAAACCATTAATTATATCTTCACAAAGCTCTTCTTTTGTTTTTTTGTCATATCCTCTTCCTGAAAAATTATGTGCTCTATTTTTTTCTATATTATTTATTCTTAAATATCCTGGTCCACCAAATCTATCATATATGTATACTGGTATTTTTAGTGACATTGAATATTGCACTGTTTTTCCTATTGTGATTATTGCATCATATTTTTCTAGAACTTTATCTGTTATTAACTCTTGTTTTCCTTCTATTCCATATATTTCTACATTATATCCTCTTTCTCTTAGCATTGGAACAGCTTCATTTAATTCTTGAGGAACATGATTAGAAACTATTGCTATATTTTTTAATTGAGTTATTTTAATATCTCTGTTAAAGTACTCTAAAAAAGAATAATTTTCAAAAAGTTGTGAATTTTCTACGCCTTCTGCTAATAGTTGTGCTTGCGTTTCTGGTGAATTTGCTAATACCACATTTAATTCATTTGCATAAATTGGTGGTGCTTCTAAATATTCCTTTCCTGATAAACTGCTATATATGATTTTTTTTGCTTTTACCCCTTTTTCAAAAATCAACCAGTCTAATATAGAAAAATGATGTGCCCAAATATAATCAAATTCTATATTTGAAAAATCAAAATCATTTTTCATTAAATTTATACATTCATCAAAACTATCTTTTACGTCATCATAAAGTGGTGAAGAAAAGTCTAATGCAACTATGTACACTTTATACCCTAATTCTTTCATTCTTTTTGCTATTGTTGCTGCATTTATTTCTGATCCTGAATATGTTGCAATTTCATAGTTCGTTATTAAAACACTTTTTTGCATATTTCCCCCTATTCTTCTATTACTTCATAATCTGCTGCATATATTCCTTCTGATAATGGTACTCCAAAACTATTTTTGGGTACCTTTACATTAAAGCTTGTTGCATATTCTGCCTTGTCATAGCTAAACATTATTTTTTCATCACAAATTGATACCGTAACATAATATTTGTCTTCATTTAAACAGTTTCTTTTGATTTTAAATTTTACTTTTGTTACATCTTTGTTTAAATATTTCTCCATTCTTACTGTATTTAATGCTGTAACTAATTCACTTTTTGAATTTAATATTAATAGCCCTGCACCATATTTGTCTATTCCTTTAACATTTTTCAATTCAACTGTTATGTTTATATCTTCATATAGATTATACTCTTTTTTGTCACATTCTACCTTTTGGATTTTTATTGTTTTTTCCTTTTTATGTTCTTCACTTTTTATTTTATTTATCTTTTCTTCTACTACTTTTTCTCTTGGTTTGTCAATCATACTTTCTTTATATTTTTCTGTAACTTCTGTTGTTGGACCATCCATTATTATTTTTCCATTTTGCATCCATATTGCTCTATTACAAAAGTTCTTTATTGCTTGTAGTGAGTGTGATACAAATAAAATTGTTGTTCCTTTTTCTCTAATTTCTTTCATTCTTGTTATTGATTTTTCTTGAAATGCCATATCTCCAACTGATAATACTTCATCAACAATTAGAACTTCTGGTTCAACATTTATTGCACAGGCAAATGCTAATCTTGCGAACATTCCTGATGAATATGTTTTTACTGGTTGATATAAATGGTCACCAATATCTGCAAAGTCTATTATATCTTGTTCTTTTTCCTTTATCTGCTCTTGTGTTAATCCCATAACTTGTCCATGTTGATATATGTTTTCATATCCTGTTAATTCTGTATTAAAAGCTGCTCCTAATTCTAGTAATGAACTTATTTTTCCATTTACTTTTATTTCTCCTCTTGTTGGTGAAACAACTCCTGTTACCATTTTTAATAATGTTGATTTCCCTGCTCCATTTTTTCCAAGTATTCCTAGGATTTCTCCTTTTTTTATAGTCAAATTTAAATTGTCTACTGCTTTGAATACTCTATGTTTTTCATATTTAGGCAAAACCGCTTCTAATAACCTATCTTTTTTTCTGTCAAATATCTTGTATTCTTTTGTTACATTTTTTATTTCTATTACAATATCGTTCTCCATAAATTTCAGGCCTTTCTCATTTTTTTAATTAAGTTTCTTATTTTAAATAATCCTTTTCCTAAAATTGGAATATTCATTATTATAAAGCTTAGTATGTAATAATATATTGTTTCATGTTTGTATAGTTCATGAAACACTCCCCATCCTTTAAAATTTATATATTTTTTGTCTTTTATATCTGTATAATATTTTAATGCTCTTTCATTTTTGGCTCTAAGCTCTTCTGTAAATCTATCATTATTCTGTACATATGTTCCAAATATGCCTAATTTAACGTTTATAAATAATTCTCTTACATCTTCAAATTTAGTAAATTTGTGTGATAATTTTTCAGTTCCAATTTGATTATTTCCATGTTGTCTATAATATATTGTTGTTTCATCTAAATATACCATTTTACCATACATTGCAACTATTATTCCGAATCCATAAATCATGTACCACATATTTTGATGTCGTTGGGAATGGTACAATTTTATCTATAAATTTCTTTTTTGACATCAAAGTACATCCTGTAACACAATTATATAGATATTGCCTTTCAACACCTGTGGTCTTTTTTATTTTTCTTTCTAATTTCATGTATTTATTAAATGATGGATATATTTGTTTTAAATTTGAGTCTACTATTTCTACATCTGTAAATACTAAATCTGCATCTTCTTCTTTTAATTTCTTAAATGTTTTTTCTATTTTGTCTTTTTTCCATACATCATCTTGGTCTGATAACATATACAATTCATTTTCTACTTTTGTTACTAAAAACTCAAAGTTTTTTATATATCCTAAGTTTTTTGGATGTTCATATAAAATTATTCTATTATCTTTTTTTTGATATTCTTTTATTATTTGCACTGTTGAATCTTTTGAACAGTCATCTGATATTATTAATCTTATATTTTGGTATGTTTGATTAAGTATACTATCTATTTGCTCTCTTAGATATTTTTCTCCATTATAAGTTGCTAATAGTACATCTATTTGTTCATCCATATTATTCCTCTTCCTTTTTTTATAATACGTCTGCAAAATCCTTTTTGTTTTTCTTAAATACATAATTACCCCATAAGAAAATTACAGCTGTAATTACCCAGAATACTATTGTATACATTCCATGGCTTTCTGTTACAATATTTCCTTCTATAAATGCTTGTCTCATTCCTGTTACTAAATATGTGAATGGATTAAATTGCATTAGCATTTGTAATTTAGGTCTTCCATCTAGCATGTTCATATTCCAAATTATTGGTGTGAACCAAAATATTAATTGCATTATTATATTTAATCCTTGTCCAAAGTCTGGAACAACTGTTACTACTGCTGATGTAAATCTTGTAAATGCTATTACAAAACAATACATGCAAAATAATATATATATTAGCATAAATATATTTACTATATATCCATATACAGCACTAACTATAATTGATATTGTTATTAAAAATAATGATACAAAACTACTTGCCATTATTGATATTATTGGTATGACATCTACTGGAAATACAATCTTTTTAACTAAGTAGCTATAGCTTCTTATTGAATTACTTGCTGATAATATCATATCATTTGCACCCATCCATACAGACATTGCTGGTAAAAACCATACTACATAAGGTACATTTTCTGTTTTTCCTGTTTTTAATATGTATTGAAATACTATTACATAAGTTAGCATAAATATAAATGGTTGTAAAAATCCCCATAGTGTTCCTAAACTTGTGCTGGCAAATCTGTTTTTGAAATCATTTTTTCCTAATTGCCATATTAATTTTTTATTTTTAATTACTGATTTTATGAATTCCATCTTATTTTCCTTTCTCTGCTTTTTCCTTTGGCACTCTTGTCATAGCAAATTTGATATAAGCTAATAGTGGAAAATGAAATAAAACAATTTCTCTTAATTCTTTTTGGGCTTGATTTTTTCCGTCTAATATCTTAAAATATGTTCCAATATTAAAGTAAAGAATTTTGTTTCCTGATATTTTCTGATAATATTTTTCTGCTTTTTCTATAAATTTTTTGTCTTTTTCATCTGTTACATATTTTTTGCACATTTCTATTCCGCCAGAGTATGCTCTTTTTATAACATCTTTTCTGTAGTTTGTAAATGATTTATAGCCTTTTCCATTTTCTTTTTTCCATTTTCCTATATTTTGTTGTAGATTTCTTCCTCCAAATACATTTGTGTTGTGTAATCTATAATCAAATAATGGTTCTTTTATATATCTTATTCCTTTTCCTTCATTTGCAATAAATGCTGCTAACCAATCATGTGCAATTACTTCTTCTTTAAATGGAAGCATTTTGTCTTTTACATCTTTGGTTATTATTTGTGAACATCCTAATCCTGCACATCTTGATATCGCTAATTTATTTTTATTTTTAATTAATGGTACATTTTTATATTTGAAATAGTTTTCTTTTAAAACTACACCATTTCCGTCTATTTGTCTACAATTGCAATATACCATGTCAACATTTTCTTCTTTTATTTTTTTTAAGCTTTTTTCTACTTTATCTAAATGCCATGAATCATCATGGTCTGAAAACATTATATAATCTGCTGTTGATTGTTTTAATAAAAATTCGAAATTTTTATTATATCCCAAATTTTCTGGTTGAATAAACAATTTTATTCTTTTGTCTTTTTGGGCATATTCTTCTAATATTTTTACTACATTTTCGTCACTAGATTTGTCATCACTTATATATACTTGAATGTTTTGATATGTTTGCTTTAATATTGTTTCTATTTGTTTTCTTAAGTATTTTTCTTGTGTATTATATGTTGCTACTAGTATGTCCACTAATTCTTCCATAATATTCTTCCTTTTCTTTTAATTTATATCTCGCGGTCACATTATATCATTGTTTTTCTATTATTTCATTAGTTTTAGTAAATTTTCTTACACTTTTTTTGGAAAACTTGTATTGAAACAAATAAGAGCTATGTTTCCATAGCTCTTTAACAACGTATTGATTTCAGCAAGATTCTAATTTCTCATTAAAATACAATTTTGTTATAAGTTTTAATTCATTCAGTGCATCATCTTTTAAATTAAATGAATATAATTTTTTAGGCGGTGCCATTATTATATATTTAATTGCATTTGCTGTACTTTCGCTCATTTGCAAGCATCCTTTATCTTGCCTACTACATGCCTCACATTTAAAACCATTATTTTTTAAGCTGAAATATTGTAAATTTTCAGTTTGTTTACAGTTTGTACAATTTGTTATTTGTGGTGTAAATCCTAAAAAACATAATAGTTTTAGTTTAAATGTACTAACAATTAGTTCTGGATTTTTATCTGTTTCTGATAATATATATAATGTGTTTAAAAATAATTGTAATATTTTATAACAATTTTGATTTTCTTCTGTAACATCTCTTATAATCTTTGTAATTTCAACTGCATAATTTAGCTTGTCCAAATCTGTTCTTAAATTATAAAAAACTTCTATTGTTTCAGCTGAGTTAATATTATATGTATTTGCTCCTTTATAAAGCATGTATTCTCCAAAACATAAAAATTGTGTGCTTGCGAGCAAGGCACTTTTTTGTCTCCTTGCTCCTTTTGCTACACACGATATTTTTCCTAGTCCTGGCGTCAACATTGTTAGCATTTTATCATAATCACCTAAATTATTTTCAGATATTATTATACCACTCATTTTTATTGTTCCCATTTTGTTCCCCCTTATGTTGTTCAATTGGTGTGTGTATTTGCTGTTCTATATTCTGAATTTGTTTTAATTCTAAATATGTGTTTACATCTCCTGTATTTTTAAATGTATTCCATGCAATTTTTTTAATCATAAGCTCACTTCCTTCAATTGTATCTTTCGCATTTTAATTACAATTTATTCATTTGAATTTCATTAATTTTTAAATATAACTATTGAACTAAAGGCAACCTTCTATGCGAAGACCCAGAATATGTTTTGCCTAAGTGAAATAGTTATATTTAAAATTAATTGAAACATTTTACGAAAATTTATTGTAATTTAAATTTCTTCACTATTGAGTCATCATCTTGCCAGTCTTCTTTGACTTTTACCCATGTTTTTAAATTTACTTTTGTTCCAAAGTCATTTTCCATGTCAATTCTTGCAGCTTGCCCTATTCGTTTTAGCATGTTTCCATCTTTTCCTATTATTATTCCTTTATGTGAATTTCGTAGACAATATATTGTTGCTTCTATATCATATAATCCTTCACCTTTTTGATTTTTTCTAAATTTCATTTTTTCAACTTCAACAAATATCCCATGTGGAACCTCATCTTGTAAAAACATAAGTGCTTTTTCTCTTATTGTCTCTTCTGCAAGTTGTCTTAAAGTCTGGTCTGTATACTCTTCTACACTATAATATGCAGGACCTGGTTTTAGGTGCTTTTCGATTTCATCTAATATTACAGTTCTATATTTTTCTTTCAAAGAAGATATTGGTATAACTGCTTCAAAGTTATATTCTTTCTGGTATAAGTCTATTAATTGTAAAAGTTTTTCTCTTTTTACTAAATCGATTTTATTTATAATTAGTATAGCTTTTTTGTTAGATTCTTTAATTTTTTCAAGGATTTTCATATCTCCTCTGCCAATTTCTTCGCTTGTAGCTTCTATAACAAACAATATTAAATCAATATCATTTATAACTCCAAAAGAAGTCTCTATCATTGTTTCATTTAATTTTGTTTTTGGTTTGTGTATTCCAGGTGTATCTATGAAAATTATTTGTGAATTTTCCCTGTTTGCAATTCCTCTAATTGCTGTTCTCGTTGTTTGAACTTTGTTTGCTGTTGCTGCTATTTTTTCTCCTACTAGTAGATTTATCAATGTTGATTTTCCTACATTTGTTCTTCCTAATATTGCAACAAAACCTGATTTAAATTCTGCCATCTTATTCCTCTACTTTCTTGCATAGCACTCTTATTTTACAGTGTATTCTAAAATATTTATTGTTTTTACTATTAGTCTAGATGTATCGTCTTTTTCATCTTCTAATATTCCGATTCTAATCACTTGTTTATCTTGTAGTGTTATTTCTGTGTCTGCTATTTTTGCTAATATTCTTGTATCTAAAGCCATTCCTTCTGGTAATGTCCTATTTTGATTATCATAATATACACAATTTGAAAAAGCAATTGCTTTTATTCCTTTTTCAAAATTGATTTTAAATAAATTGATTTTTCCTATTTCTGTTTGTTTTATAGCTTTTTCAATTTCATTTTCTGCATTCAAATTGAATATATTAAATTCATTTGTATCAATGTTTTCTTCTTCTGAAGTCCATTTATATCCTATTAGTTCTTGTGTTAATGCATTTTTCTCAATTGCATTTTCTATTGTTTCTATTTGATTTTCTAATTCTGCTTTATATTCAACAGGTTTTAAGTCTTTTGATATTCTTAATATTGAATATTTATTTTTTGGTTGCTCTCTATGTGTTTGGTTTGCTAATTTAGTCATTTTTCTTGTGTCTTCTGATAATCCACCAAATATGTCTATTGCTTCTTCTTCAGTTATGTTTTTATCTTTTTGTAATTCTTCTTTTATTTGTTTTAAGTATTCTTCAATCTCTTCTCCAGTGATTTTTCCTGTTTTAATTTTATTGATTATTTCAATTTGATTTGTTGTTGTTAAATAAATACTGTCTAGTTCATTTTTGTTTAATATTTTTCTTTGAATTTTATCTATTGTTGTTCCAAATTCTTCGAAGTCTTCATCAAAATTAAAAATCTTTGCATGTGGCTTTATTAATGCTTTTTCTTCTGTTGCTTCTGTTAATGATTGCACTTCATCTTTATTGCTATATTTCCAAAAATCAAATATACTTTTTTTGTGACTATCAATTTCGTTTATATAAGATGTGGCATTTTCAATTTTTTTAACTAAATTTACATTTCTAAGTTTTATTGCATTAATGTCCATTTGATTATTTTTTAATTTTGTTTCTTTTTCTTGTAGTTCTTTTCCTTTTTGTAGTAATTCATCTAATGTGTATTGTTTTTTTAATGTTTCATCTATTTTTTCATTTTCAGTATTTTCAACTTTTTTTGCATTTTCAATTTTTTCTGGCTTGCTTTTTGCCTTTTTTCCACTATATTTGAAAAAGTATTTTACTTTTCCGAAAAATGTTTTTTTACATTCTAAATATGTTGAAATTTGTTTTTCTTTGCTTAAATATTCTGCTTCTAATTCTTGTGACTGTACTTTTAGCTTAGCTAACTTTTTCTGTGCTTCTATATTTTCTTCTTGAGTTTGCTTTTCTAATTCTAATAATTTTTTATATTGCTCATTTACCCAATCACTTAAATCATCATATTGTATCAAATCATTATTATAATAAAATTCTAAACTTCCTTCTTTATTTATTTGTGTGTTAAATTTATAATGATGTTGTAATTCTGTTTGTAATATGAATAGTGCTTTTGCTAGTTTGAAAAATTTTGTTGCTTCAATTTTATTTGAAAGTTTTACTTTATATTGTGTTTTTATTTTCCCCAATACTTCGGTTTCTCCAATTATTTGTAGACTTATTTTGTCATTTTTATCATATACTTCATATATTGATGGCCAATCTTTTGTGAATGTCCATAAATAGTTTTCTAGACTTTGTATTTCTGTTTTGTTTAGAAGTTCTTTGCCATAATCTACATTACATATTGGGACAAATATTTTTCCTGCTTTTTTCTTTTCTACTTGTTTTTTTAGTACATAGAAAAATGTTGAGTAGTCTTTGTCTTCTGTTGGAACTATCATAAAGTATTTGCCTGTATCTTCTGCATAATATATTTGCCACAAATAGTTACCATTATATCTTATCTTAAATGGTATTCTTTTGCTTATTGCTTGTTGTTCTTGTTCTATTTTTTCTATATCTTCTATTTTTACTTCTTTTAACATTCTTAAAAATGTTTGATATTTTTCATCATCTTCTTTATCTTTGGCTTCTAAATAATTTGCCAAAGGCTCCGCTTTTTCGTATTTTTCTTTTAAATTTTCTAATCTATTTGTTGGTGATA
Organism: uncultured Clostridia bacterium; assembly: GCA_934130355.1. Lineage (GTDB taxonomy): Bacteria > Bacillota > Clostridia > TANB77 > CAG-508 > CAG-269. The sequence continues at coordinate 38,739 of CAKOXV010000005.1, read as the reverse complement.
ATAAAATTTCAATTTCTTTTGGAGATACAAATCTGTATTGTTTATATTTTTTTTCATCTGCTCCTGCATTTGGTTGAAAATGTAAGTTTTCAACTAATTTTAGAGTTTCTGGTATTTCTTCTAAATTTAATCCAATGTATTCTAATTTTTTTTTCAAAATTAATACTCCTCTCAATGCTCTTTTTCAACTTATATTTTACTATGCAAACAAAAAAATAGCAAGATTTTTTCCTGCTATTTTTCAAAAAATAATTTAAGCATATAAAATATATAAAGTAGTACTAATATTAGTCCATTTTTTCTTGATAACTGGTCTTTTGGCTTTATAAATGGGAATATTAACATTAATGACATACCTACAAATAAAATTGTCATTTGTGAATTATATGTTACATTATATGATATTGGTTGAATGATTGATGTTACTCCTATTATTAGTAACATGTTGAATATGTTTGAACCAATTATATTTCCTATTGCTATGTCACTGTCTCCCTTTATTGCTGCTGTTACACTTGTTACAAGTTCTGGTAAACTTGTTCCTATTGCAACTATTGTTAATCCTATAATTTTTTCACTTACGTTTAGTGCTGTTGCAACAAGTTTTGCATTTTCTACAACAAGGTCTCCACCTATTTTTAATGCTACTATTCCTAATATTATTAACATTATGTTTTTAAATACATTAATCTTTTTTACTTCTTCTAATGATATTTCTAGTATCACTTCATCTTGGCTTTTTCTTCCCATAATTATTGTATATACTAAAAATCCTATAAATAACAATATTAGTATAATTCCTTCAATTCTACCAACTTCTTGATTTGTATTGCATATTATTAAAAATATCGCTGTTAAGATTATTGACATTGGATTTTCAATCCATTTTGTTTGTTTTTGAAATTCTACTGGATGTATTACTGCTGAGATTCCTAATATTAATAGTAAATTACATATATTACTTCCTATTATATTTCCTATTGATATGTCTGCTGCTCCTTGTATTGCAGATGTTGTACTTACAAATAGCTCTGGCATTGATGTTCCTATTGATACTATTGTTAGACCTATTACTATTTCTGATATCCTTAATTTTTTTGCTATTGCACTTGATCCATCTACAAGTAAGTCTGCTCCTTTTATTAATAATACGAATCCTACTAATATTAATAATATTTGTATTAGCATGTTTTTTACCTCATTTCTTGTTACAGCAAAAAAATCAATCATTTTACTGATTGATTTTAGTATCTGCAATTCAAACAGATTTGTTATTGGTAGCGAAGGGTGGATTCGAACCGCCGACCTGTCGGGTATGAACCGAATGCTCTAGCCAACTGAGCTACTTCGCCATCTGTGTTCTAAACAGAACATTATTATTATAATGTTTTTTCCTCTAATTGTCAAGTATAAAATTCAATTTTTCTTAAGTCTTTACATTTTTTTTATTTTCGGTTAAAATAGTAAATGGAGGTAAGCTTATGGAGACTTATACATTTACTTCACATAGTAGTAATGAAACAATGGATTTTGCAACTAAACTTGCAAGTAAATTACATATTGGAGATGTTGTTGTATTAACTGGTGAATTAGGAGCTGGTAAAACAAAATTTACTGAAGGATTTTTAAAATATTTCGGGCTTGAAGAAGAAATCTCTAGTCCTACTTTTACTATTGTTAATGAATATAAAAAAGATGATATAAATATTTATCATTTTGATGTTTATCGTCTAGAAGATGTTAGTGAATTTTATGCAATTGGTGGTGAAGAATATTTTTCTTCTGGTATTTGTATTATAGAATGGGGCGAACTTATTGAAGAAGCTCTTCCTAAGAACTGTATTAGAATTTACTTTAAAAAAGATGAAAATGATGAAAATGTTAGATATTTAACAATTAATAAGGAATGCTAATGCATTCCTTATTTTTATCTTATAAATGTCATTGCTAATACGATTATTCCAAGAATTACCCTGTATATTGCAAATACCTTGAAGCTTCCTTTTTTCAAGTAATTTAGTAGAAACTTAATTACTACTAATCCTACTATAAAGCTTGATAAAACACCCATGAAAAATGCAAGTGTAAACTCAAAATCTGTTATACTTACAATAACTGCTGCTAATATTATTGGAGTTGATAATAAAAATGAATATTTGGCTGCACTTTCTCTATCAACTTTTAAGCCTCTTGCTACTGTCATTGTTATTCCAGATCTTGATGTTCCTGGGAATGCTGCTGCAATTGCTTGTGAAATACCTATTAAAAATGATTGTTTAAATGTCATATCTTCAAGTTTTGTTTCTGAAGCAGAATTCTTGTCTACTAAATATAAAACTATTCCTAAAACTATAAGTGCTATTGCTATTAATGGTATTTCTATTCCAAACTTGTCACAAATCATTCCTGAAAATTTATCTAAAACTAAGCTCAATATTCCTGTTGGAATTGTTACAGCTACTATGTACCAGAATATTTTTCCTTCTGTTGATTTTTTCTTTTTTACAACTTGTTCATATCCTCCTTTTACTAGATTTAGCCAGTCTTTGAAAAAGAATATTGTAATTGCCAATAAAGTTCCAAGATGTAATGCTACATCAAAACTTTCTGGCATTTCTTGCCACTTAAATATCCATGGTATTAATTTTAAATGTGCTGAGCTTGAGATTGGTAAAAGCTCTGTTAATCCTTGTACTATTCCTAATATTATTGCTTGATAAATTTCCATAATTTTTATTCCTTTCTTATTTAACTCTTGTATATTTCTTTAATTATATTATATATTGTATCTTTTATAAATTCTGCTGATGTTGTTGGTGCAACTTTTCCAGGAAGAGATAAAGCCCAAACAAATTTAAGATTTTTATCTTTAACTGCTTTTTTATCAATTCCACCTGGGTTTGACGCCAAATCTATTAACAGACAATCTTTTTTTATATATGCAAGTTTTTCTTCTGTTAATATTGTGTGTGGTACTGTGTTTATTATTACATCATATTTACTTAAATTTTCGCCTAAATTATTTATATTTGTTGCTTTATGACCATAAGCTTGTATCCATGCTAAATCTTCATCTTTTCTTGCTGCAGCAGTAACTTTTACTGATAATCCTGCAAGCTTTCTAGCTAAGACTTTACCGATTCTTCCAAATCCTAATATAAGTACTTCGCTTCCGTGTAAAATTTTATTTGTGTTTTCTATAGCTATTTGAATTGTTCCTTCTGCTGTTGCAATTGTATTTAATACAGCAAGTTCTTCTCTTTTCATTATGTCTATTATTTCAATATATTCATCATTTGCCATATTATAAACTTCTGGAGTTATTCCTCCTGCTATAAGCACTTTTGCATTTATTACATGCATAACTTCTCTTATTGTAATTTCTTTATCACAATATGGTGCATTTACTGTATTTCCATTGCTTGAAAATGGAATTGGTCCTATTATAATTTCTGCATCTTGTACAGCTTTTCTTATTGTATCACATTGTATTATATTTGGCACATCTTTTAATTCTTTTGCATTTTCTAATCCATAAGTATAAATATCATTTTCTTTTGCTAGCATTTCTGCTAGTTTTACCATTCTTAAATCTCCACCGATAAACGTAAATTTCATATTTCCTCCATGCTTACCATGAACTTGATTTATCAAATTACATGATTAATATATTATTAGTATATTAAATTTACGTTTTTTTATGAGTTATTCTTCTCTTTCTTTGTGAAAATTTATTTGTGATGTTTTATCTTGTTCATTTTTTCTTTCTGATTTTAAATCATTATATCCTATCTTTTTTGTGATTTCTACCATTTGTTCGAGATGTTCTTTTGCATTTAATTCTTTTTGCGTTAATTTATGTTTTCTTTCTTCTTCGCCTTCAATTTCTAAATTAAATGGTATTGATAATTTAGAAATTATTATTGCAAATGTAACATCTTTTTGAATTTTTTCTACAATTCTTTTTGGCTCTTCTTGAATAGCAACATTTGCATATTTTATTGCTTGTTCTTTTTCATTTTTCAATATACATATTTTTGCTAATTCTAAATAAGCATCTGCACAAAGTTCTTCATCTTCAATTGTTTGTAAAAAGTATTCTTCTGCCTCATCAAGTTCTTTATATATCATTGCTATTTCTGCTAAACTATATTTAGTATTATAAACTAATGTATTTAATTCAGCTGCTTTTTCATAAGATGTTTTGGCATTTTGAAAGTCATTTAACATTGTATATGCAATTCCTAAATTATAGTTTAAATCATAACTTGTTGGCGAATATTTTAATGCATCTAAATATATGTTTACAGCTTCTTTGTAATTTTCTTGTTCAATCAAAAGGTCTCCTAATGTTATTGATGCTTCTACATAATCAGGCTTTTTGCTTAATAGATTTGTTAAAAGTTGTGTTGCTTCTTCTTTTTTGTCTAAATCTATTAATAGATTTGAAACTTTGTAATATGAATCATAATCTTTTTTATTTATTTCTATTGCTTGTGTATATTCATCAACAGCTTTTCTTTGTCCGCCTTCTTTTTCATATATTTGAGCTAATAACTTATGTCCAAGATAGCTTTCAGGGTATTCTGTAACAATTTCAAGTAATTTATTTTTAGCTGATTTGGTATCTCCAAATACTAAATAAACTTTTGCAATAAAAATATTTATTTTTTCAGACATATTGCTGTTTAATCTTTCTAACACAATTACTAGTATTGGAATTACTATTGAAAATGTATATATTATTATTCTTGCTACTGCTCCTATATCTCCATCAGCAAAATATAGTCTAACAAAGTCTATTCCTATTCCAACTGCTTCTATTGCTAATATTGGCACATATTTGGTGTCATTCTTTTTTATTAATTGATAGAACATGTAGACAAATAGTGCAAATGCTATTATTATAAATATTAATTGTTCTATTAGCATAACATCCCTCTTTCTAATTTAATCCATGTTCATGAGATATATTGCCATAATCATTTTCTATTGTTTCTACAACATCTTCTGATTTTGCATCTTGTTTTCCCATTTCTCTATTATATCTTTCTATTAGTTTAGGTAAAGATTCTCCTGTTTCTTCCATTAATTCTCCCCAGGTCATTTCTGTGTTTGGGATGTAGTCATCTTCTGTTATATCATAATCTACTGTTTGATTTGCATCTCTTTGTGCTTGTTCTATATCTTGAACTCGATGTGCTATATCATGTTTGTATTCTTTTCCTTCTTGTGCAAATTGATTTCTTATCTCACGGCTTTCTTGTTTTTCTGTCCCTTCTCCATCAACTCTTACTTCTCTTGAGATTCTTTCTTGACAAGGAAGCACATCCACTGTTTCTATATCAACTTCTCCATATTGTCCAATTGTAACTGCTATTTCTTTATCACTTCTATTTGTTTTCATTAATGCATGTGGCACTTTTCTTTCAACACTTTGGCCATTTGGGTCTATACTTATAATACTTTTCCATGTCATTCTTGCAGGCTCAACATTGTCATTTATTTGAGTTTTTCCATTGACTTTTGAAATGATTATATATCTGTTTAGTTTGTTTGAAAATGCTATACCATTTTCTGTTGAACCACCAAATACTTCTGGCATTCTTTCGGCTACTCCAGTGTCTTTTATTTTTCTGTATTTGCTTATTTTTAAGTCTTCTTCACCTTGTTCTTCTAATTCTTCTTCGATTTTTTCTGTTTCTTTGTCTGGCTCATCTGGCTTGTCTTGTTCCTTTTGCTCTTTTTCTTCTTCTTGCTTCATTTTTTCAGAAATTCCTCTTAAGCCTTTTGGGTCTTTTTCATTTTCAGACATTGTTTTCTCTAAATCGACATCTTCGCCTAAATACTTTCCTAATTCTTCATTTTTTATTGTTACATTTCCTTTGTCATCTATTGACAATATTTCATTTGAAGAACCTCCACAATATACATGGTAGCTGACTTTTCCTTTTTCATCTCTTTCTGTTGTTATAAATATATTTTCAAAGTCAATTCCATTTATATTGAATTTTTCATAATATTTTATCCTTTCAGCTTCTCCTTTTTCTTCTTGTAATTTTGCATCAATTTCTTGTTCAAATAAAGCTAAAATCTCAAAAACATATCTGTCTTTTTCATTTTCTTCCATGGTTCTTCCCCCTTTTTAACAAATCTCTCCTATTAAGTCATAATCTTTTACTTCTATGACTTTTGCTTTTACAAATTTGTCTATTAATTGCTCTGTTGTCTCATTTTTTATGTATATAAGTCCATCAATGTCTGGAACATCTTGTTTAGTTCTTCCTATTAAATATTTTCCATCAAAAGTTTTGTCTTCAACTAAAACTTCAAATTCTTTTCCTATTTTTTCTTGTAATTTTTCGTTTGAAGTTTTTTGCTGAATTGCCATTATTTTATTGTATCTTGCCTTTTTAGTGTTTGCATGTATTTGTCCTGTCATCTTAGCAGCTGGTGTTCCTTCTTCTTTTGAATACATGAATGCACCTAATTTGTCAAATTTGGCTTGTTGTACAAATTCTTCTAATTCTTCAAAATCTTCAACAGTTTCTCCTGGAAATCCTACTATCAAACTTGTTCTTAATGTTACATCAGGTATTTCTTTTCTTAATTTATTTATTAAGTTTTCTATTTGTTTTTTGTTTGTTCTTCTATTCATCTTTTTTAGGATTTTATCTGAAATGTGTTGAATTGGTATGTCAAAATATTTGCAGATTTTTTCATTGTTTTTAACAGTTTGAATTAGTTCATCTGTTATTCCTTCTGGATAAGAATATAAAAATCTAATCCATTTTATTTCTGGAATTTTGCTTAATTCTTCTAATAGTTTTGCTAGTCTTGGCTCTCCATAAATGTCTACTCCATATTTTGTTGTGTCTTGTGCAATTATTATTAATTCTTTTATTCCTTTTTTTGCAAGTGTTTTTGCTTCTTCTATTATTTCTTCTTGTGGTCTACTTACAAATGGACCTCTTATGTATGGAATTGCACAATATGTACATCTATTGCTACATCCTTCTCCTATTTTTAAATATGCAAAGTTTTTTCCTGTTGTTATAATTCTTTCATAAAATTCATTTGCTGTTGGCATTGGAAGTGGCTTTATTTCTGTTATTTTTTTGCTTGTATGTGTTGTGCTTATCTCTACTTCGTCTTTCTTAATTAGTTTTTCTATTTTTTGCCACATATTGTTATATTCATCAATTTTTATGAATAAGTCTACTTCTGGAAGTTCTTTTATTAGTTCGTCATAATAACGTTGTACTAAACATCCCATTACTATTAGATATTTGCATTTTTTCTTTTTATACTCAGCCATTTCTAGTATTGTGTTTATTGCTTCTTCTTTTGCTGATTCTATAAATCCACATGTGTTTATTACTATTATTTCTGCTTTTTCTGGATTATTTTCTATTTCATATTTGTTGTTTTTGAAATGCCCTATTGCTATTTCTGTGTCTATTAAATTTTTACTACATCCTAGTGATATAAATCCTACTTTCATTTTTTCACCTCTCGCTAGCTAAAATGGGGACGGTCCTTTTCTTCGCGAATTTGGGGACAGACCTTTTAATTTGTTTATATAATATTTTCAAATAATTTTAAAGGTCTGTCCCCAAATTCGCGAAGAAAAGGACCGTCCCCATTTTAGCGTTAACTATTATGACTACATATATGTTTTCTTGTTAGTTCCATTAAGTTTAGTTTTGTAAATCCTTCTACTTGTGTTTTTGCCCTGTCTTGTTTTAGTGATTCTTTCAAAAGTTTCTCGATTTTTTCTTTGTTTTCTTCTTTATGCATATCTATATAGTCTATAATTATTATTCCACCAATATCTCTTAATCTTAATTGTTTTGCTATTTCTATTGTTGCTTCATAATTTACTTTGTATATTGTATCTTCTAGATTACTTTTTCCTGTAAATTTTCCTGAGTTTACATCTATTGCAACTAATGCTTCTGTTGAGTCTATTGTTATAAATCCTCCGCAATTTAGCCATATTTTTCTTTGTTTTGCTTTTTCTATTTGCTTTTCTAATTCATATTTTTCTAATAAATCTTGTTTTATTTCTAGCTTTATATTTTTTTCTTGCAATTCTTCTAAGTTCTTTTTAAGTTCTTCGTATTCACTTTGTTCATTTACTATTATTTTTTCTATTTTGTTTTCTGGCATATCTAATATTATTTTTTCTACAATATTAGGGCTTGTATATAATAGCTTTGGCTCCACTTTTGAATTATCAAATTCTTCTTTTATTTTTTGCCATTTTTTAATAAGTTGATTTAAGTCTTGTTCTAGCTCTTTTTCTGTTTTTTTCTCAGCTGCTGTTCTTAAAATAGCTCCTGTGTTTTCTGGCAATTTTGATTTTATAATTTTTAATAGTCTTTCTTTTTCATTTTCGTCTGTTATTTTTTGTGATATTGTGACTATTGTAGTGTTTGGCATTAATATTACATATTTACCTGTTAATTTTAAATGTGTTGATGTTCTTGCACCTTTTTTATCATTACTATCTTTTTGGATTTGTACTAGTATTTTTTGCTGTGGTTTCACTTGTTCTTTAATTTTTGTTTCTATTCTTTTTTCTACTTTTTCATCAACTTGTGGTATTACATCTTTTACATGTATAAAGCTATTTTTTTCTGTTCCTATATCTATAAATGCTGCTTGCATTCCTGGAATTATATCTTTTACTACTCCTATATAAATGTTTCCTTCATTTCTTGCTTTTTTATTTTGTTCATTTTCTTCATATATTTCTACTAATTTTCCATTTTCTATAACTGCTATTGTTTTATTTTCTTGTGTTTTGTTTACTATAAGTTCTATCATTTTTTTGCCTTTCTAATTAAATTTGTTCATTGCATAATCAATTCCATTTTTTAATATTTCTATTGTTGCTTCTTTTGCTTTTTCTGTTCCTTTTTCTAATTCTTTTATTTCAGCTTCTGGTATATTTCCTATGACATAATTTATTTCGTCTCCATTGTGTTCTGGTCTTCCAATTCCTATTCTTATTCTCGGAAATTCTTCTGTTCCTAATGATTGGATAATTGATTTTATTCCATTATGTCCTCCACTGCTTCCTTTTTTTCTTATTCTTATTTCTCCTGGTTTTGTGTCCATATCATCATATATTATTATTATATTTTCTTTTTCTATTTTATAAAAATCTACAAATTCTTTTACACAGTTTCCACTTAAATTCATGTATGTTTGTGGTTTTATTAGTATTACTTTTTTTCCTTCTATTATTGCACTTTCACATAATCCTTGGAATTTTCTTTGCTCTACTTTTAAATTGTATTTTTCTGCTATTTTGTTTATTGTGTTAAATCCCATATTATGCCTTGTTTTACTGTATTCCTCTTCTGGATTTCCTAATCCTATTATTAAATACATCTTTTTTCTCCTAACTCGAATTGTTTTCGCCTTTTTATCATTATATATTTTACATTGTTTTTGCGTATTTTTCAAGTATTTTGTCAAATTATTTGAGTTTTGGAACATAAAAAAGCAGAAGCAAAAAGTCTTTACTTTCTGCTTCTACTTAAATTTTTATTTATATTAATTATTTTTGTGTAAAATATCCTGGTGTTCCAGCTGTGTCTATTCTTGCATATGTTGCATCTTTATAACTAGAATTGTACGTAGTTCCATTTCCTCCTACTAGGCTTGTGCAACCATAGAACATGTTCGAAGACTCTGTAACATTTGAAGTTGAAAAATCTTTAACATAAATTGTTGTTAATTTACTGCAACCAAAAAACATATTCATCATATTTGTTACTTTACTTGTATCAAATTTGCTTACATCTAAACTCGTTAAGCCACTGCAATTAGTAAACATCTGCATCATATTTGTTACTTGGCTAGTATCAAAGTTACTTACATCTAAACTGGTTAAACCTTTGCAACCAGAAAACATATCCCTCATACCTGTTACTTTGCTTGTGTCAAAATTGCTCACATCTAAACCGGTTAAACCTTTGCAATTATAAAACATATGACTCATATCTGTCACTTGGCTTGTATCAAATTTGCTTACATCTAAACTCGTCAAACCACTGCAATTATAAAACATACGCATCATATCCGTCACTTTGCTTGTGTCAAATTTGCTTACATCTAAATTTGTTAATTTACTGCAATAAAAAAACATATAACTCATATCTGTTACTTTACTTGTGTCAAATTTGCTTACATCTAAACTTGTTAAGCTACTGCAATTAGAAAACATACTATCCATTAATGTTACTTGACTTGTATCAAAGCTGCTTACATCTAGACTCGTCAAACCACTGCAATTATAAAACATAGAACTCATACTTGTTACTTGACTTGTATCAAACTTGCTCACATCCAAACTCGTTAATCCACTACACCCATAAAACATAGAACTCATACTTGTTACTTGACTTGTATCAAACTTGCTTACATCCAAACTCGTTAATCCACTACACCCATAAAACATAGAACTCATACTTGTTACTTGGCTAGTATCAAATTTACTTACATCTAAACTGGTTAAACTAATACAACCAGTAAACATATTTATCATATCTGTTACCTTGCTTACATTACTTACATTAAAATTGTCAAATGTTATCTGTTTTAAACTCTTTAAACCGTAAAACAAATACGAACTATTTGTATTAGCCAAAATTGTGCTTTCACTCATAAATGTTAATTCATATAAATCATTTCCGTCTGTATCTGTATAGTATCCTATTATACTTTTATCTTCATTTTCAGAAGCATCAAAACTTGATATTGCTCCTGTTGGAGCTGTAGAGCCTTTGGTAAAAACTATTTTTTCTATTTTATCTTTTGCAATTGTTCCTCTTAAATGGTTTCCATCAAAACTGTAGCTTGCAACCATCATTCTTGTTAGTCTCGTAAAATATCCTGGTGTTCCTTCTATGTCTATTCTTGCATATGTTGCATCTGTATAACTAGAATTGTACGTCGTTCCATTTCCACCTACTAGGCTTGTACATTTGTTAAACATACTTGAGGAATTTCTGACATTTGAAGTTGAAAAATCTTTAGCATAAATGGTTGTTAATTTTCTACAATACCCAAACATGTCACTCATATATTTCACTTGACCTGTGTCAAAACTGTTTAAATCTAAACTTGTTAAATTTATGCAATCCTCAAACATACCACCCATACTTGTTACTTTACTTGTGTTAAAACTGCTTACGTCTAAATTGATTAGACCGACACAATTCGCAAACATACCACTCATATTTGTTACTTCTGCTGTGTTAAAGTTACTTAAATCTAAACTGGTTAGACCAAAACAATCTCTAAACATATCCTGTATCTCTCTTACTTGACTTGTGTTAAAGTTGCTTACATCTAAATTGGTTAAGCCACTGCATTGAGTAAACATATGACTCATATACATTACCTGACTTGTATCAAAGTTGCTTACATCTAAATTGGTTAAACTACTGCAACCATAAAACATAGTACTCATAAATCTTACCTGACTTGTACCAAAGTTGCTTACATCTAGGCTGGCTAAACTATTGCAAGAAGAAAACATAGCACTCATATTTGTTACTTTGCTTGTATTAAAGTTGCTTACATCTAAACTGGTTAAACCACTACAAGATTCAAACATACTATACATTTCTGTTACTTTACCTGTATCAAAGTTACTTAAATCTAAATTGGTTAAACCACTACAAGATTCAAACATACTATTCATAGCTGTTACTTGACTTGTATTAAAGTTGCTTACATCTAAATCAGTTAAACCACTGCAAGAAGAAAACATATAACTCATGTTTGTTACTTTACTTGTATCAAAGTTGTTTACATCTAAACTGGTTAAACCACTGCAACCATTAAACATATGTCTCATATATGTTACTTGACTTGTGTCAAATTTGCTTACATCTAACTTTGTTAAATTACTACAATTATAAAACATATACTCCACATCTGTAACTTTGCTTGTATTAAAATTGCTTAAATCTAAACTCGTTAAACCACCGCAAGAAGAAAACATATAACTCATACTTGTTACTTGGCTTGTATCAAATTTACTTACATCCAAACTAGTTAAACCTCCGCAACTATAAAACATATATTTCATGTCTGTTACTTTACTTGTAGCACTTACATCAAAATTGTCAAATGTTATCTGATTTAAACTTGTCAACTTGAAAAACAAATATGAACTATTTGTATTAGCTAAAATTGTTCCTTCACTCATAAATGTTAATTCATATAGTCCATTACCATCTGTATCTGTGTAATATCCAATTATGCCATTGTCTTGACTTTCAGAAGCATCAAAACTTGATGTTACTCCTGTTGGCGGTGTAGTTCCTTTTGTAAAACTTATTGTTTCTATTTGGTCTTTTGCAATTGTTCCTCTTAAATAGTTTCCACTAGAATTGTTGCCTGCTACCATCATTCTATTTATTTTTTCAAATTTGAAGTTCAAATTCGCATTTAGAGTTTTGTTTTCTGGAAGAACTCCATCTTTGTATTTAAATGTTATATACATTTCTTTTGTTTCATTCTTGTTTATGTCTTGCCCTATGTCAAATCTACTTGTTTCAAATATTATGTCTACATTGTCATAGAATTCTTCATCATATTCTACTCCTACAAATGTATAAGAACTATTAGAATTATCATAAAATGTTATTTTATATGTTATTGAAGAACTTGCATCTGTATCTGATAGTTTTGCTTTGTTTCGCAAATATGTGCCTTTATAATACTCAATTGCTGAATTGTCTACATCTGCATTAACACTACTCACATATTCTACATTTGCTATAAATACACCATCTTGTATGTTTGCGATTACAATTCCTTTAATTTCGCCTGTTATTGAATTTATTGCAGAATATCCTATTCCCATTAATACTATTACCAATAGCAAAAGGAATAGTATTAAAGTTTTTTGTCTCAGCTTCACTTTTCTCATACTATCTTTTGTATGATATATCTAATTTTAGATATATCACCATCTCCTTTCCTCGTTTATTTTTTATATTTAATCTTCAATATGTTTCGCTATTTTAGGATAAGATTTTGTAAAAAATTATTGCTAATTTTTGTATTTTATTATTATACATTGTATATTTTCTTTGCATATTTTTCAAGTAGTTTATTAAATTTTTATTTGTGTTAATTTAAAAGTATTTTGTATTATTATGGATAAAAAAATAGAAGTAGAATTTTTTGGTTTTCTACTTCTATTCTCTGTTTTATTTTTGTGTAAAATATCCTGGTGTTCCAGACTTGTCTATTCTTGCATATGTTGCATCTGTATAACTAGAGTTGAATGTTGTTCCATTTCCTCCTACTAGGCTTGTACATCCTCCAAACATATCTCCAGAAGAAGTAACTTCAAGTGTTGAAAAGTTTTTAACATAAATCGTAGATAGCTTTGAGCATCCTGCAAACATTGTTTGCATATTTGTAACTTTACTTGTATCGAAATTACTTAAGTCCAAACTTGTTAAATTACTACAATAAAGAAACATATACAGCATATTAGTTGTGCCTGTTGTTTTAAAATTATCAAATGTTATTTCTTTTAAATTTGTAAAATTCATAAATAATCCTGATGCATTTGTATTTGAAATAATTATCGCATCACTCATAAATGTCAATTCATACAAACCATTTCCATCTGTATCTGTATAATATCCCATTATACTTCCATCTTGATTTGCTGAAGCATCAAAACTTGATGTTGTTCCTGTTGGTGGTGTTGTTCCTTCAACGAATTTTACTTTTTCTATTTGTCCTCTTATAATTGTTCCTCTTAAATAGTTAGAACTACTTCCGCTTAATTCTGTTGCCATCATCATTACTTCACTCTTGTTTTTTAAAGTAAAGTATCCTGGTGTTCCAGACTTGTCTATTCTTGCATAAGTTGCATCATTTTTACTAGCATCATAAGTTGTTCCATTTCCTCCTACTAGATTTGTACATCCATAGAACATTCCACCTGAATTGGTTACTGCTGATGTTGCAAATTGATCAACATAAATTTTAGATAATTTTGAACATTCTAGGAACATTGTTCCCATATTTGTAACTTTACTTGTATCAAAACTACTTATGTCTAAACTTTCTAAACTACTACAATATCCAAATAAATATTGCATATTTGTAACTTCACTCGTATCAAAATTACTCAAATCTATACTTGCTAAATTACTACAATAGAAAAACATATACAGCATATTAGTTGTGCCTGTTGTTTTAAAGTTATCAAATGTTATTTCTTTTAAATTTGTCAAATACATAAATAAATATGATGAATCTGCATTTGCTTTTATTGTCGAATTACTCATAAATGTTAATTCATATAAGCCATTTCCATTTATATCTGTATAATATCCTATTATACTTCCATCTTGATTTTCAGAAGCATCAAAACTTGATATTATTCCAGTTGGCTGAGTCTTTCCTTTTACAAATTTGATTTTTTCTATATTTACTTTTTTAATTCCTCCTCTTAAGTAATTTGAATTATTATCACTTCCAGATGTTTTCATCATTACTGTTTCATTATACTTTTGGGTAAAATATCCTGGTTCTCCTGCTTTATCTATCCTTGCATAAGTTTTAGTCTTATAACTAGCATTGTATCTCGTTCCATTTCCTCCTACTAGGCTTGTACATGCATTAAACATATTTGCATCATCAGTTACTGCTGATGTAGAAAAGTCATCAACATAAATTGTGGATAATTTAGTGCAATATGCAAACATATAACTCATAGTAGTAACTTTGCTTGTATCAAATCCTTTTAAATCTAAGCTTGTTAAACTACTGCATTGATTAAACATAACGGTCATACTTGTTACTTTACTTGTATCAAAACTACTTAGATTTAAACTTTCTAATTTAAGGCAACCTCCAAACATAAATCCCATACTTGTTACTTGACTTGTATCAAATTTACTTACATCTACGCTTGTTAGGTTACTGCATTGATTAAACATAGCATACATATCTACTACTTTGCTTGTATTAAAGCTGCTTACATCTAAACTTACTAGATTATTACACTTATAAAACATAAGTGTCATTCTTGTAACATTACTTGTATCAAAATTACCTAAACTCAAATTTTTCAACTTGCTACAGCCTTGAAACATTGAAGTCATAATAGTTACATCTGAAGTTCTAAAGTTAGCAAATGAGATTTTTTCCAATTCTGTTAAATTATGAAATAAATATGAAGCATTTGTATTGGCTTTAATTATTGAATCACTTATAAATGTTAATTCATATAAACCATCACCAGCATCTGTATAATACCCCATTATACTTCCATCATGATTTGCAGATGCGTCAAAGCTTGATACTGTTCCTTCTGGTTGAGTAGTTCCTCTAATAAATTTTATTGTTTTTATTTCGTTTTTTGCAATTGTTCCTCTTAAATAATTTGTAGCACTATTGTTACCTGCCATCATTCTGCTAACCTTTGTTAATTCAGTAAAATATCCTGGTTCCCCTAATTTGTCTATTCTTGCATAAGTTTTGTCTTGATATCTAGAATTATATTTCGTTCCATTTCCACCTACTAAACTTGTACAATCATAAAACATATGATCTGAACTAGTAACTTTTAAAGTTGAAAATTCACTAACATAAATTTGGGATAATTTAGCAGATTTAGAAAACATCCATCCCATTTCTGTAACTCGACTTGTATTAAAACTACTTATATCTATACTTGTTAAGTTATTACAATATGAAAACATACCCCACATATTTGTTACTTGACTTGTATCAAAGCTGCTTATATTTATACTTGTTATTTTACTGCAACCATTAAACAATGATCTCATATCTATTACTTTACTTGTATCAAAGTTGCTCAAGTCTATACTTGTTAAACTAGTACACTCTTGAAACATTTGAATCATTCGGGTTACATTACTTGTATTAAAATTACTTACATCTATGCTTGTTAAACTACTGCAGCCCCAAAACATACTAGTCATGTCTATTACATTACTTGTATTAAAATTACTTACATCTATACTTGTTAAACTACTGCAATCATTAAACATTGAATTCATATCTGTTACATTACTTGTATCAAAACTGCTTATATTCAAGTTTGTTAGACTATTACAACGAAACATAACTTTCATGTCATTTACTTGACTTGTATCAAAGTTACTTAAGTCTAGGCTCGTTAAACTATCACAAAAATCAAACATATAACTCATATCTGTTACTTTACTAGTATCAAATTTGCTTATATTTAAATCTGTTAAAGCATCACAATGTTCAAACATACTTCTCATATTTGTTACTTGGCTTGTATCAAAATTGTTTAAGTCTAAATTCGTTAAATTAGTACACCATGCAAACATAGCCCCCATGTCTGTTACTTGACTTGTGTCAAAATTACTCACATCCAAGCTTGTAAAAGCTTTACATGCTTCAAACATGAAATTCATATCTGTTACTTTGCTTGTATCAAAATTACTTACATCTATGTTATTTAACTTATTGCAAAGCTCAAACATATGACTCATATCTGTAACATTACTTGTGTTAAATTTACTTACATCAAAATTTATTAAGCCATCACAAGCATAAAGCATATAGCTCATATTGGTTACTTGACTTGTATTAAAATTACTTAAGTCTAAATCTGTTATACCTCTACAATAATAAAACATATAACTCATGTTAGTTAATTGATTTGTCTTGAATTTGCTTACATCAAAGTTTTTCAGATTCTCACACTTTTCAAACATATGACTCATATCTATTACTTGATTTGTATTAAAATTATCAAATGTTATTTGATTCATAACATTCAAATTGCAAAATAGATATGAAGCATCTACATTTGGTGCAATTACTGATTCACTCATAAATATCAAGTTATATCCGCTATTACCTGCATCTGTATAATATCCCATTATACTTTTATCTTCTTTTTCTGAAGCGTCAAAACTTTCTATTATTTCCTCTGGTGGTGTGGTTCCCCTTGTAAAACTTATTGTTCTAATTCTGTTTTTAGCAATTGTCCCTCTCAAATAATTTGGAGTAACACTAGCATTATTACCTTTCATCATTATAACTGGTTTATCGGAAATGTCTGTTAAATATCCAGGAGTTTCAACTGTATCTATTCTCGCGTAATTTACATCTATATTATTTTCATCAAATTCAGTTCCATTTCCTCCAATTAAATTAGTTGATGCATTAAACATTTGATTTGATTCTGTTACTGCAGAAGTCACCCAACCCACATTGTTTTCCTCATTATATGGTTTTACATATATAGATATCAACTTATAGCAACTATCAAACATATTTGACATTGATATTACTTGATTTGTATTAAAACTAGTCAAATCCAAACTTGTTAATTCACTACATGCCCCAAACATCTTAAACATGTTTGTTACACCTTTTGTAGAAAAATTGTCAAACAGTATTTGTTTTAAATTTGTCATGTCTCCAAATAAATATGAAGCATCTACATTTGCCGCAATTATTCCTTCACTCATAAATGTTAATTCATATAATCCATTACCATCCATATCTGTATAATATCCTATTATAGTTTGATTCTCTTTTTCAGATGCATCAAAACTTGATATTGTTTCATCAGATATTGTGCTTCCTCTAGCAAAATTTATTGTTTCGATTTTATCTTTTGTGATTGTTCCTCTTAGATATGTGGCACTAGAGTCATTTCGATTGGCTACCATCATTCTAGTTATCCAATCAAACTTAAATCTTAAATTTGCGTTTAAGATTTTATTTTCTGGAATAACTCCATCTTTATATTTAAATGTTATATATATATCTTTTGATTCTTTTTTATTTATTGTTTTCCCTTTTTCTAAGCCACTTGTTTCAAATATTATGTCTGAATTATCATAAAACTCTTCATCATATTCAACTCCGGAGAATGTGGTAAAGTCATCAGAATTATTATATATTGTTACTTTATATGTTATTGATGAATTAGCATCTGTATCTGATAATTTTACTGTATTTTGCAGATATGTTCCTTTATAATATTTTATTGTAGAAGCGTCCAAATCTGCATTAACATCATTACTGTATTCTACACTTGCTATAAATACTCCACTTTGTATATCTGCAATTACTTTTCCATCTATTTCTCCTGTTACTGAGTTTATCGCAGAATATCCTATTCCCATTAATACTATTAGCAATAGTAAAAGGAATAGCAGTAAAGTCTGTCTGCTTAGCTTCACTTTTCTCATACTATTCGTCCCTATATTATTTTTTATTTTCTTGTTTCATTGCACTTTTGGCTCTTAAATCTTCTCTAATTTCTTTTGCACCTAATACATATACATATAGAATTCCATCATTTATAATCATAAATTTGGTCCTTTCTTCTGATTCATCTGTATACATTAAAATTGGTGATTGCATTGTTTCTCTCATTCCTAGTATTTCTTCAAAAGTGTTTATTTGTATTATCTTATAGTTTTTACTATCTATTTCACTATTTGTTTGTTGAATATAACTTTTATAATTAAATAATATTTTCTTTAATTCTTGTCTATATATTGTTTCTGCTCTTCTATTTACTAGTGTATATACTATTAATCTTGCAAAAAAGATTAATCCAATTACAAGCACTACTAATCCTGCAAGCAACATCCATTCTATATTTTGATATTCACTTCTCTTTGAAAGTATTTTTCCTTCATCTTCAATTACATTTGAATTTATGCTTATATCAACTGTTTTAGTTGTTAAAGGTATGTTTAATGTCATAACTTTGCTTTCTTTGTTTATTCTTTCATTGTCATATACATTTGTTACATAAACATACATACTTAGCTCTAATGCATTTGATGTGTTATCTAGATTATACATATTTATAAATCTATTAATTTTTTCATTATATTCATTATAATCTATTACTACTTTTTCTGAAATTTCAAGATTTGGAGAACTACTTGTTTTTAATTCTTTGCTTAGTAATTCTTGTGATGTTTCATATACTGAATTTGCTCTTGATCCTTCTTTTACATCTGTTTTTGCAATTATTTTATAACTATAAATATAATCTTGGCTATTTTCTAAATTTAAGTTATACTTGAAGCCTACTTCTATGTTTTTAATTAGGCTTGCCACTACACTCATTTTTCCATCTACTGTTTTATCATCATAGAATTCATTTTCTTTTAAATTTACTTTGTAATCTACTTTAGCTTTTTCATTATATTTGTTATATTCATTTTTACTTGCAATAAAGTATATACTAATTAAAGCTATTGCAATTACAAGAAAAACTACTCCTAATGTTCCTAATATTATTTTAGTTCTTCTTCTTCTTTTTTGATGTTGTAATATGACTTCTTGTGATACTTTTGGCATTTTTTATTCCCCCTATTCAAACATATCATTTATTAATAATGTTAAATACCCAATATAAGGTATTCTAAATTTAACCTTTCCAACTACATCAGTTCGTAATCTATAGCCTTGGTCTTCTTGTTCGTTTGCATCACCTTTTGTATAATATCTTATTTCGTCTCCTAAATTTCTTTGTTCTGTTACTCTATGAACTATTCTAGTATCATCACTTGTAAATACTATTATATCTCCTGTTTTTACATTTTCATTTTCTTTATATTTTTCATATATGATTATATCACCTTTATTTATTGTTCCTGTCATACTTCCAGAGCCTATTGTTAATGCTCCAAATCTAAATCTACATGAAACAAGCATTACGATTAATGCTACTATTATGCATAAAATTACACTTATTATAATCTCTTTTATCTTCTGTTTTGTTGATATTATTTGGTTATTTTTTGAATGTAATCCTTCTATGATAACATAAATTATATATGGTACTATAATTCTTAATATTGATTCAAGAAATATATATGTGTCTGGTGTTATTGGAATTATATATATATATAATGTTGTAATCATTCTATATATTATAATTGGTCTCGCATCTTTATATCTCATGATTATATAGTTATATAATAAGTTATTTGCTACTGATGAAAATATTATAAATGCTATTAATGTAAAAAAGTCTTTTATTGTTTTTAATTCATAAATGTTTGTCCATAAAATGACATCTAATAATACCATTGATATTGTAATTAATATTGAAGTTACTTTGTCTTCTTTTAATAACAATGTTCTTCTCATTATTTCTGATGATATTATTATTATTGTATATGGAATTATATAGTTTAATATTGACCATACACTTAATTTTACTGTTGAATTATAAAATCCTGTAAATATTCCTAATATATATATTATTGCTATATATATTGTTCCAAATGCTCCCAATAAGATTGTTACTTGTTTACCATCAAGTGGTTTTATTGTATTTGTTCTTATTAATACTAAACTGATTATCATAAACACTAATAATACTACCGCTATTATCTGTCTTGTAAAAACATTACCCCAAAACATAGCCAAAAGGAGAAATAGTATTAAAGTTATTTGTATTGTATACAATTTTATTTTTTCCTTTTTCATTTCTCCTCCTTGACTAGTTTATTTTTATTTCTTAATTAACTTGGTTGTACTGGTGTTGCAGTTAATAAAACTTGAACATTTGCTGTTAATTCTGCTTCTGTTTCTTGTATTGGTGTTTTTAGCAATTCTACTGTTACTGTTATTGTTGTTGTTCCATCTTTTGCTATTGTTGTTGGATTAGCAATTGAATAAGTAACTTTGAAGTATGTTTCATTATCGTTTGTTGCTGTTGCTGCTAAGTTAGCAGATAAGTCAGCACTTGTGTTTTTTACAGTAAATGTAGCTGTTGCTTTTTCTCCTTTTGCTGTTAATCCAGTAACATTCATTGTTGCTGCTTTTTTATCTGTTGTGCTTAATGTTGCTGTTGTTGTTCCATCTCCTCCTGTTGTTGGTGTTCCTGTAAATTCTACAGAAAAGTTTGTTTGTTGTCCTTCAGCTTTTGCTGATCCTGAAATTTTTAGGTTAACACTTGTAATTGCTGCATATCCTACTGCGACTAATACTACAGCTAGAAATACTACAACTGCTGTTAATACTTTTGTACTTTTATTCATACAATTCACCCCCTGGGATTAAATTTTTTGCTTTCGCCTATATTTTTTTTAACATATTTCAATATATTTTGCAATACCTAATTACCTATTTTTTACAAAAAAATTTATATAGTACTCTATTTAGCTTATTTATTACTTTTATATTATTTTTTTGTTACAAAAATATTACAATCACACTATATATTCGATTTTATTTTGTGAAAAATATTTTTTCATAAGTTCTCTTATAATTTTTTCTGCTTCTATCCTATTTTTTTCTTTATATCCATATTTTCCATTTCCTCTTCCTGTCATTTTTTCTTGGTCATATAAATTAATTGCATTTGGAAATGCTTCTTCATTTATTTTTGTATGAACATAGCTATATGTCATAAATATAATTTCAAAAAAGGCGTTTTTCTTTACTTTGTTTGATAGTTCCTGATTTAATCTTTGTATTAGTTCTGTATACAGCTTTTCCCAATTATCTACCAATATTACTGGTGCTATTAATATTCCTATTTTATATCCCGCTTCTGCTAATTTATTTATTGCTTCTATTCTTCCTTTTAACCTTGATGTTCCAAATTCTACTTTATTTATTACCTCTTCTGGATTTACACTCATTCTTATTGTTATTCTACCATTATGCTCTAATGGTAAAATATCATCAATCATGTCAAATTTTGTAGGGAATGTTAAAAATCCTTTGTCAGTTTTTGCAAAATTTTGTATTGTCCATACTAAATTTCCTGTTATTGTGTTTTCTAAAACCAAATCACTATTGCTTCCTATTTCAAATGTTAATTCTTTTTCACTTTTCTGTGCAGTCTTTATTATTTTTTCTAGCATTTGTTCTCTATTTACAAATAATCTTAAATATGCACATTTATTGTAATTACATACCAAATAACAGTACATACACATTGCTGTACATCCTGATGAAGTATATGGTACTAAATAGTCTGATGTTTTGTGGTTTTCTACGAATTTATGTGTTTTTCGTACTCCTATTATTAGATTTCTTTTCATATCCGGGAATTCTGAGTTTTGCTTTTTTCTCATTTCTTCTATATTATTGTGGTTTTCTATTATTGTTTTTGGCACATCTTTGTATTGCTCCATTAATTGTTTTCCTAATGGATATTCTATTATTTCTTTTTCATAATAAATTCCTTTTGGCTTAAACATTTTTACCTCCTTTTTTCTATTTTAACCAAAACATATAAAAAAACTCACTATTTAAGTGAGTTCTATATTTTTTTATATGTTACATATTCATAGCCAAATGAATTTATACCATCATCAGGACCTTTTTCTCTTTCGATAACTTCCCATTCATTTAAATCAATTTCAGGAAATGAAACATCTCCTTCAAAATCTTTATCTATTTCAGTAATATACATTTTTGAACACATTGGCATTAATAGTCTATACATTGTTGCTCCTCCAATAACAAAGTGTTCTTCTGTATCTTTAACATATTTATCTAACATTGATATATCATTTAATATTTCGACATTTTCATTGTCATTTTTCATTTGTGCATCATTGCACAAAACAATGTGATGTCTATTAGGCAGTACTCTTCCTAATGATTCAAATGTTTTTCTTCCCATTATTATAGTATGTCCTGTTGTTAATTTTTTAAATCTTTTTAAATCTTCTGGAAGATACCATATAAGTGCATTGTCTTTTCCTATTATATTATTTTTTGCTTTTGCAACTATTAAACTTAACATTTTTATTTCTCCTTAAACTTATTCTGCAACTGGAATTTTTCCAATATTCACATCTTTGTTATAATCATAATTTTCGATTTCAAAATCTTCTACTTTGAATTCGTAAAAGTCTTTTGTTGGATTTTTTATGATTAATCTTGGCTTACAGTCCACAGGTTTTGCTTCAATAAGTTGTTTTACAAGAGGAATATGTCTATCATAAATATGACAGTCTCCAATATTGTGAGTTAATGTTCCTGGTTTTAAACCTGCAACTTGTGCAAACATGCATTGTAAAACAGCATATTGCATAACATTCCATCCATTTGCTGTAAGCATATCTTGTGAACGTTGATTTAAAATCAAGTGTAATTTTCCTTCTTTTACAAGCCATTGTGTTCCATATGCACATGGTTCAAGATTCATATCTTTTAGTTCTTCATGATTGAAGATGTTTGTCATTATTCTACGACTTGATGGATCATTTTTTAGCAAATATAATACATAATCAACTTGATCCATTTCTTTTATTCCTTCTTTTGTTTTAAATTTATACTTTTTAGCTAATTGATATCCATAAGCTTTTCCTATAGTTCCATCTTCTCCTGCCCATTGATCCCAAATATGAGAGTGTAAATCACTTATTTTATTAGATTTTTTTTGCCAAATCCATAATATTTCATCTATTGCATTTTTTATAGTTTTACTATTGTTTCTTAATGTTATCATTGGAAATTCTTTTTCTAAGTCATATTTATTTTGTACTCCTACTATTGAAAAATAATTTGCTTCTGTGCCATCTTCCCATCTTGTTCTTACATTTGTTCCTTCTGAAGAAAAACCGTTTTTCATTATTTCTTTACATGTTTCTATGAAGTTTTTGTCTGCTTGTGTCATTACTTATTCCTCCTATTTTTTAATATGCACCCAATTGGCTACAACGCAAATATATCATACTTGTTTTATATTGTAAACACTTTTTTGTGACATTTTTAGCGACCTCATGTATATGGATAATCCCACCATTGCCCCTACATATATATTGAATAATGGAAAATTTTGTGCATCTAAACTTGAGTATATAAAATATTAAAGTACAAAACGAGGAATGCTCACGTCAAAAATTAATATATTACTATTCCATGGCAAAAACATAGCTAGGGTCTTCGTCGGGGGTCTTTGCCTTATTCCATAGTAATATATTAATTTTTGGACTAAGTGAGAGAGGCTCGGGTTGTACTTTAATATTTTATATACTCAAGTTTAGCTTGTCCAAAATTTGGAATGTCTTCAATATATATGTAGGGGCAATGGTGGGATTATCCATATACATGAGGTAGCTATTTAAAATATTAATTTCTAGTCTTCCCATTTTGGCACATATTCTTCTTCATGTTCTCCAAGTTCTTGAATATAGCCATTTTCCAAATTTAATGTGTATAAAAAATTTTCAACCTCTTCATATTCTTTTTTATTAAGTTTTCTATTTAACTTGTCCACATTTTTAGCCTTATATGTTGGAAAGTACTGTGCCATAATGCTTACATAAACATCATTCGGAAGATTTTGTTCTATCCATTTTAATACTTTTTTGCTATTTTGCACATTATTAGGTAATATTAAATGTCTTATCATTAATCCTTTTTGCATAATTCCATTTTCATTTAATTGTGGGCTTCCCACTTGTCTGTACATTTCTTTTATTGCATTTGTTGCTATTTCAAAGTAATTTTCTACATTTGAATAATTTTTTCCTAATTCATCATAATAATACTTTAAATCTGGTAGATAGATATCTATATAACCTTCAAGTAATTTTAGAGTTTCTATACTCTCATATCCATTTGTATTATATACTATTGGAATTTTTAGCCCTTGTCTTTTGGCTATTTTAATTGCTTCTATTATATGTAGTGCATAACTTGTAGGTGTTACTAAATTTATGTTTTCTACTCCTTTTTCTTGTTGTTTTAGCATTATATTTGCAAGTTCTTCTATTGTTATTTCTCTTCCTTTTCCTTGTTGACTTATTTCATAATTTTGACAGTATATGCAGTTCATATTGCAGTTTGAAAAAAATATTGTTCCTGAACCATTTTCTCCTGAAATACATGGTTCTTCAAAATTGTGTGTTGAATATAATGCTATTTTTATTTTGTCTGTTGATTTACATCTTCCTGCATATTTTGTTCTATCTATTCCACATTGATGTGGACATATTGTGCATTTTTCTAACATTTAGTGCTCCTTTTTCTTCATTTAATATTTTTAGTTTATCATAATTTTATGCAATTTTCAATCAGTTTTAACTTTTTCAATATTGTCTATTATTTCTTTACATTCTTTCCAATTAGTTGTTTTTACGCAATCATAATCTAATGACATTTTACCTATTATTTCTTTTGTTTTGTCAGTTGAGCCTAAATCTGCCACTATTATATCTTTTATACATTCTTCTTTTCCATATAAAATTTTAAACAAACTTGAACGTAAAAAACCTTCTATCCTTTCTTCTTGATTTTTCACTCCTATTATTATGTATATTCCATCTGCTCTTAGATTTGTATATGTCAATA
This sequence comes from uncultured Clostridia bacterium, assembly GCA_934130355.1. Classification (GTDB taxonomy): domain Bacteria; phylum Bacillota; class Clostridia; order TANB77; family CAG-508; genus CAG-269. The sequence goes on along the minus strand of CAKOXV010000005.1, from coordinate 13,383 downwards.
TATTTATTATCTGCTTAATCAATTCAAATAAGCCATAAAAAGCCAATGTCCAAAGTATTGCATTTATGATAAAGTTTTCCATGTCTTTTCCTCCTTATGGCTATTATATGCAATTTTCAAATTAATGCTAACAAATATAAATAAAAAAAGATATATAACTATTGAATAATGCAAAGACCCACTATGGGGATGACCCCAGCTATGTTTTTGCAATGAAATAGTTATATATCTTTTTTTTATTTATATTTATTTCTCTAGTTTATTTGATTAATTTATTGTTTTATTTTAATTCAATAATCTTCTCCCAAGGCAATTCAGGTTTTCCAAAATGTCCATAATTTGTAGTCTTTGTAAATATTGGCTCACGTAATCCTAAATAATCAATAATTCCTTTTGGTGTCAAATCAAAATTTCTATTTATTATTTCTAGAATTTCATCTTCTGGAATTGTATTTGTCCCAAAAGTATCTACAAATACTGACATTGGTTGTTCCATTCCAATTGCATAAGCTACTTGGATCTCACATTTTTTTGCTAATCCATTTGCTACTATATTTTTAGCTATATGACGTAACATATATGCAGCACTTCTATCAACTTTTGTAGCATCTTTTCCTGAAAATGCTCCTCCTCCGTGACGTGCATATCCACCATAAGTATCTACTATTATTTTTCTTCCTGTTAGTCCTGTATCTCCTAGAGGTCCTCCTATTACAAATCTTCCAGTTGGATTTATATAATATTTAGTATTTTCATCTAGGTATTTTGATGGAATTACTTCATTTATTACTTTTTCTTTTATGTCTTTTTTTAGAGTTTCCATATCTATATCTGCATTATGTTGTGTCGATATTAATATAGTGTCTATTCTATTTACTTTTCCATCTACATATTCTACTGTTACTTGTGTTTTACCATCTGGTCTTAGATATGGGATGATTCCTGTTTTACGAACTTCTGTCAATCTTCTTGCTAGTGAATGTGCCATTGAGATTGCAAAAGGCATGTATTCTTTTGTTTCGTCTGATGCATATCCAAACATTATTCCTTGATCTCCTGCACCACCAACATCTACGCCTTGTGCTATATCTGAACTTTGTTTTGTGACATTTATGTCTATTTTACAAGTTCTATAGTCTATATCTAGTTCTGCATTGTCATATCCTATTTCTTTAATTCTATCTCTTACAATTTTTTCAATATCAAGTTGAGCATTTGTTGTTATTTGTCCAGCTATTGTTATTTTGTTTGCTGATGCAAATGTTTCTACTGCTACTCTAGAATATTTATCTTGTTTTAATGCTTCATCTAATATTGTATCTGAAATATAGTCACACAATTTGTCTGGATGTCCTTCTGTTACACTCTCTGATGTAAAATAAAACTTTTTCATATACTGTTCTCCTTTTAAATTTTATGTAAAATAAAAAACCCTTGCTTTCGCTAAGAGTTCTTTATCTTGTAATCATCACTCAAAGCTTATGCTTTGCCGGTTTTAGCACCTTGCCTTTTGGTAGGTTGCTGTGGTATTAACGAGCCGTTCTCTACTCCACTCTTGATAATTTTATATTCTTTTAATTTATTAAACAAGTTGTAATATAGCTACTTCAGCTGCATCTCCTTTACGTGGTCCAGCTTTAACTATTCTTGTATATCCTCCTGTTTTACCTTCGTATTTTGGAGCGATTTCGTTGAATAATTTTTCTACTACATCTGTATCTTTTACTTTGTTTAATTTTGTAAACATTTTTCTTCTTGCATTTAGTTTTGATGGCATATCTTTTTGTCTTTTTTCAGTTGTTTCTTCTTTTACAACTTTTAAGTATTCTTTGCCATTTTTACTTTTTGCCATTTCAGTAACTTTGTTACCTTTTGAATCTAATTTTGCTTTAACTACTTTTACTTCTACAGTTTCAAAGTTGTCTTTTTCTTTTATTGCTAATGCAATTAAGCTATCTGCTATTGATTTTACTTCTTTTGCTCTAGCTTCTGTTGTTTCAACTTTTCCGTGTAATAATAAATCTGTTGTTAAAGTTTTTAACATTGCTGTTCTTATATCTGTTGTTCTACCTAATTTTCTATTTGTAGCCACTATTTTCACCTTCCTTATCTCTATTCATCTTCTTCAGCAAAGCTTAATCCTAATGAATGTAATTTTGCAATTACTTCATCTAATGATTTCTTTCCTAAATTTCTAACTTTCATCATATCACTTTCAGATCTATTTGTTAAATCTTCTACTGTAGCTATTCCTGCTCTCTTTAAGCAGTTGAATGAACGTACAGATAATTCTAATTCTTCGATTGAAGTTTCTAAAACTTTTTCTTTCTTAGATTCTTCTTTTTCTATCATTACTTGTGTATTTCTTGTTGCTTCTGATAAATCTATGAATAGTTCTAAATGTCCTGTCATGACTTTTGCGGCTAAGCTTAATGCTTCATGAGCTTTTAAACTTCCATCTGTCCAAACTTCAATAATTAATTTATCATAGTCAACCATTTGGCCTACTCTAGTGTTTTTTACTTGATAATTTACTTTTTTTACTGGTGTATAAATTGAATCTATTGGAAGCACAGATATGTCTTGGTTAGGTTTTTTATTTTTTTCAGAAGGGGAATATCCTCTTCCCATATCTGCTGTCATTTCCATTACCAACTGTCCACCTTTTGATACAGTTGCTATATGTAAGTCTGGATTTAAGATTTCTACAGTTCCATCTGTTATGATGTCTGCTGCAGTTACTTCGCCCTCTCCTTTAAAGTTAATTCTCATAACTTTTTCTTCGTTCTCAGTAAATTTTAGTCTAACATTTTTTAAATTAACTATAATTTCTGGTACATCTTCTACAACATTTGGTATGCTAGAAAATTCGTGTAATACTCCTTCTATTTTAACACTTGTTATTGCACATCCTGTTAATGATGAAAGCAATATACGTCTTAGTGAATTTCCTATTGTTACACCATATCCTCTTTCTAATGGTTCACATACGAATTTAGCATAATTATTTGTGTTGTCAACCTCTAGACATTCAATATTTGGCTTTTCAAATTCTATCATTTTTACCTCCTAATATTTAAAAACTATTTAGAGTAAAGCTCTACTATTAAATGCTCTTCAATTGGAATATCAACATCTTCTCTAGATGCTAATCTTACTACTTTACCGCTTAAAGTTTCATTATTTAATTCTAACCATGCTGGAACTGGTCTTGCTGCATTTGCTTCTACGTTTACTTTTATTGCTCCGTTTTCTTTTTTGTTTTCTCTAACTGTGATTACATCTCCAGCTTTTACTAAATATGATGGGATATCAACTCTTTGTCCGTTTACTTCGAATTGTCCGTGGTTTACTAATTGTCTAGCTTGTGCTCTTGAAGCCCCAAATCCTAGTCTGTAAACTACATTGTCTAATCTGCTTTCTAATATTTGTAATAAGTTTTCACCTGTTACTCCTTTTTTATTAGATGCCATTTCGAAATATCCTCTAAATTGTTTTTCTCCAACTCCATAATATGATTTTGTTTTTTGTTTTTCTCTTAATTGTGTTCCGTATTCAGAAAGTTTTGCTCTTTTTTGTCCATGTTGTCCTGGAGCGTAGTTTCTTCTTGATATACTACATTTATCAGAATAACATCTAGATCCTTTTAAGAACAATTTTTGTCCTTCTCTACGGCAAATACGACATTGTTCGTCTGTATAACGTGCCATCTTTTATTTACACCTCTTTCTTTATTTCTACTCTATTATACTCTTCTTCTTTTTGGTGGTCTACAACCATTATGTGGTATTGGTGTTACGTCTTTAATACTGCTTAATTCTAGACCTGCAGATTGAAGTGCTCTTATTGCTGCTTCTCTTCCTGCTCCTGGTCCTTTAACATATACTTCTACAGTTTTTAATCCGTGTTCCATTGCTGCTTTTGCTGCTGTTTCAGCTACTTCTCCAGCTGCGAATGGTGTGCTTTTTCTTGAACCTTTGAATCCTAGTCCTCCAGCACTTCCCCATGATATTGTATTTCCATTTGTGTCTGTTATTGTAACTATTGTGTTGTTAAAGCTAGAGTGAATATGTGCTTCACCTTTATCAATGTTTTTTCTATTTCTTCTAGCTATTGGTTTTTTCGTTACATTTTTGTTAGCCATTTTCTTTATTTCCCTCCTTCATAAATAACACTTTATTGTTATTTACTTTTTATACAGCTTTTTTTGATTTACTTACTAATTTTCTTGGACCTTTTCTTGTACGGGCATTAGTTTTTGTTCTTTGTCCTCTTACTGGAAGACTCTTTCTATGTCTTAGTCCTCTATAGCATCCAATTTCTGTTAGTCTTTTTATATTAAGAGCTACTTCTCTTCTTAAATCACCTTCAACTTTGTATGATTCGTCAATAACTTTTCTTATGCTATTAACTTCATCATCTGTTAGGTCTTTTACTCTTGTGTCTGGATTTATTCCAGCTTTTGCTAATATTTTGTTTGAGCTAGCTACTCCTATACCATAGATATATGTAAGTCCTATTTCTACTCTTTTTTCTTTAGGTAAGTCTACTCCTGCTATACGAGCCATGTTTTTGCACCTCCAAATTTTTTTCTTCTAAATTTAGTGTTGTCCTATCTTTGCTTAAAGGTGAAATGCACTAGTCTTGACTAGTCTTTAAGTTTTTTTCGGACATATATATAAACACAAATTGATATGTAAACTTTTTCAGTTTAACAGCCGCTACCTAATTTGTGTTATAAACTTTTTAAGGGTTACCCTTGTCTTTGTTTGTGTTTAGGGTTTTCGCATATAACTCTAATAACACCTTTTCTTTTTATTACTTTGCATTTATCGCAAATTGGTTTTACTGATGGTCTTACTTTCATAATATCCCCCTCCTTCTATTGCTGTTTTACAGCTTTATTATATTTTTAAAATTTTGGGTTAATTTCTTTTTTATTTTGCTCTCCAAGTGATTCTTCCTCTTGTTAAATCATAAGGTGATAATTCAACTTTAACTTTATCTCCTGGTAATATTTTAATGTAATTCATTCTTAGTTTTCCTGAGATATGTGCTAAAATTTGATGTCCATTTTCAAGTTCTACTTTAAAATTAGTATTTGGTAGTGTTTCTACTACTGTTCCTTCAACTTCTATAACATCTTCCTTTGCCAAGTCTTTTTCCTCCTTCTTAAAGAGCTTTAAACTATAGAAATCTATAGTTTTTACTGCTTTTTTGTGTTAATTTTGAGTCATAATTTTCCATTTTTGGTATTAACTCATACATTATATAATATTTTTACAGCATTGTCAATACTTCTGGCTCATTTTCTGTAATTAAAATTGTATTTTCATAATGTGCTGCTAAACTTCCATCTTGTGTCACAATTGTCCATCCATCTTCTAGTTCCCAAATGTCTGGTTTTCCTGCTATAACCATTGGTTCTATTGCTAGTGTCATACCTGGTTCTAGTCTAATTCCTCTACCAGCTTTTCCGTAATTTGGTATTTCTGGTTCTTCATGCATTTCTTTTCCAATTCCATGTCCTTCAAATTCTCTTATTACAGAATATCCTTGTGATTTTACATATTCACCTATTGCATGTGAAACATCACCAATTCGGTTTCCTTTTTTAGCATATTTTATTCCCTCAAAAAATGCTTGTTTTGTAACTTCTACTAATCTTCTTGCTTCTTTTGAAACATTCCCTACCATAAATGTTCTTGCAGCATCTCCATTATATCCATTTTTTAATGCTACTAAGTCTACACTTACTATGTCTCCATCTTTTATTATTCTTTTATTGGATGGTATTCCATGTATTACTTCATCATTAATTGAAATACATGTTGCTGCAGGATAAGGAGGAACTCCCCTTATCCCTGGATTATATCCTTTCTCAGCAGAAACTGCACCATATTTTTTCATTGTTTCTTCTGCTATTCTGTCTAATTCTGCTGTTGTCATTCCTGGTTTTATTGCTTCTTCTATCGCTTTATGTGTTAATGCAGTTACACGTCCTGCTTCTCTCATTAATTCAATTTCTTTTTTTGATTTTATTGTAACCATTTTCTTACATTCCTTTTATATATTCTACTACATCTTTTGCAACATCTTTTCCCATTCTATTTATTGATGTACTTACTGTTTCTGTTCTTAATACTCCTCTTTCTTTGTAGTATTCTACTAATGGGCTTGTTTTTTCTTCATATATTTCTAATCTTCTCTTTATTGCTTCTGGATCTGAATCATCTGCTCTTTGTTTTAGTGGTGAACCACATTTGTCACAGATTCCTTCTTTTACTGGTGGATGTAATTTTATATTATATGTTGCTTTGCAATCTTGATTTGTACATACTCTTCTTGTTAACATTCTATCTATTAATTCTTCTTTTGGTGTTACTAAATTTACTACTAAATCTATTTTTTCTCCTTTTTCTGCTAAGATTTCTGTAAGCTTTTCTGCTTGTTCTATTGTTCTTGGAAATCCGTCTAATATTACTCCGTTTTTTGCATCTTCACAAGCTAATCTATCTTTTACCATTGGTACTGTTATTTCATCTGGTACTAAATTTCCTTTTGATATATATTTGTCTGCTTCTATTCCTAGTGGTGTTTTTTCACTTATATTTTTTCTGAAAATATCTCCTGTTGATATTTGTGGAATTCCTAATTCTCCGCTTAGTAATCCTGCTACAGTTCCCTTTCCTGTTCCTTGTGCTCCTAACATAATAATATTCATATCTTTTCTTCCTTTCCTTTGAAAAAATTTTGCCTCTATTTTATTAGAGGCTTCCCCTTTTTTTGCATTTATATTTTAGCTTATTTTTCCTAGTTTGTCAATGCTTTTAGGATTTTATGCATAAATTATTTAATGCTTCCTCGAACCTCCCTACCCTGTGCACAAGTTATGTGAAAAAGTAATGTAAGAGTTTGTGTATCAAAACTTAACATTAGAAAGTCTTATTTAATAAAATGCGTTTCTTTCATTTGACAAAAGGATTTAATATATTACTATGAAATAAAGCAAAGACCCACTATGGGGATGACCCCAGCTATGTTTTTGCTATGGAATAGTAATATATTAAATCTTTGGTTCGAGAGGCATTAGAAAATTTATGCAAAAAAATAACACCTATCTTTCGATAAGCGCTATTTTATTTCTATTCTAAGAATCCTTTATAGTGTCTCATTACTAATTGAGATTCTAGTTGTTGTACTGTTTCTAATGCAACACCTACAACAATTAATATTGAGGTTCCACCAAATGAAACATTTAGACTTGTGAATCTTAACAACATTGGAAGAATAGCTATAACTGCTAAGAATAGTCCTCCAAATAGTGTTAATTTTGAAATTATTGATGATAAGTAATCTGTTGTTGGCTTACCAGCTCTAATTCCAGGTATGAATCCACCATTTTTCTTAATGTTATTTGATACTTCTGCTGGATTGAAAGTAGCATAAGTATAGAAATATGTAAATCCCATTATTAATAGTAAGTATACTATTGCATTTGCTAGTGAATATCCCCAGCCTACACTTGAAGATGATGTGGCTATAGAGAATTTATATACTCCTGCCCAAAATCCTGTTAGTGCTGATGGATCTTTTGAAAACATTGATATTATCATTGCAGGGAATGTCATAAATGATGACGCAAATATTACTGGCATTACTCCAGCCATTGCTAATTTTAATGGTATATGTGTTCCTTGACCTCCAACCATTTTTCTTCCTACAACTCTTTTTGAATATTGAACAGGTACTCTTCTTTCTGCTTGTTGTACGAATACAACTCCTGCAACTAAAAGAAGTGCTCCTACTATTATTCCTAATGCTGTTATTAATCCTGTTGTACTAAATCCTGATGATGTCATAATTTGTCCATATATAGTTGTTATTGTTCTTGGTAATCCAGATATAATACCTATAAAGATTATAACTGATATTCCATTTCCAATTCCTTTACTTGTGATTTGTTCTCCTAACCACATTAGTAAAGATGTTCCTGCTATTAATGTTCCTACTACTAGACATCCTGTTAACCATCCTGGATTTATAAATACTCCAGAAGATCTGTATGAAAGATAAATTCCTAGTGCTTCTACGAATGCTAAAATTATTGTTATAATTTTAGTCCATCTGTTCATAACTTTTCTTCCTTCTTCTCCACCTTCTTTTACCATTCTTTCCCAAGAAGGTATTATCATTGCCAATAATTGAACAACAATTGATGATGTTATATATGGGCTTATTGACATTGCAAATATTGAGAATCTTGAAAATGCTCCTCCTGAAATTAAGTCTATAAATCCTGAAATTCCATTTGTAGTCATTGCTTGATTTAATGTTATTGCATTTACTCCTGGTACTGTAATATAACATCCTAATCTGAATAATACAATAAGTAGCAATGTATACATTAATCTTTTTCTTACATCCGGTGTTTTTAAAGCGTTTTTAATTGTTTTAAGCAACTAAATCACCTCTGCCTTTCCGCCTAGGGCTTCTATTTTTTCCTTAGCAGCTGCTGTAAATCTGCTAGCTTTAACATTTAGTTTTTTCTCTAATGTTCCTGTTGCTATAACTACGATTCCATCGTTTACTTTTCCGATTATTCCTTCTTCTACTAAGCTTTCTGCTGTTACATCTGTTGCCTTTGATTTATTTAACATTGTTAATGTTACTTCTGTATAGTTTTTAGCGTGAATATTTGTAAATCCTCTTTTTGGAAGTCTTCTATATAATGGTGTTTGACCACCTTCGAATCCTCTTCTTACTCCTCCACCGCTTCTTGCTTTTTGTCCTTTATGTCCTTTTCCTGATGTTTTTCCAAGTCCAGAACCTATACCACGTCCAACTCTTCTTCTATCTTTTTTCTCAACGGCTGGTTTTAATTCTCCTAATTTCATTCTTTTACACCTCCTTGAATCATGACAAGGATATACCTTGTTTTTAATTATCTTACATTATTTCGTCAACTTTTTTATTTCTTTTTTTAGCTACTTGTTCGATAGTTCTCATATTTTTTAGACCTTCGATAGTTGCATATACAACGTTTCTTGGATTGTTTGTTCCAATAACTTTTGTACGTACATCTTTATATCCTGCTAATTCTAATACTGGTCTTACACTTCCTCCAGTTATAAGTCCTGTACCAACATTAGCTGGTTTTAGCATAACTTTTGCACTACCAAATTCTCCTACAAATTCATGAGGTACTGTTGTTCCAACGATTGGAACTTCTACTAAATTCTTTTTAGCTTCTTGAATAGCTTTTTTAATAGCGTCTGGTACTTCGGCAGCTTTACCATTTCCGATTCCTACATGTCCTGCTCCATCTCCAACGATTACTACAGCACTGAATCTAAATGTTCTACCACCTTTAACTACTTTAGCAACTCTATTTATAGCTACTACTTTTTCTTTTAATTCTGGCATTTTATTTTCTTCCATTAGAATTCTAAGCCTCCTTCTCTTGCAGCTTCAGCTAATTCTTTTACAACTCCGTGGTATATATATCCACTACGGTCATATACTACTGTTTTTATCTTTTTTGCTGTTGCTCTTTTAGCTATTAAAGCTCCAACTTCTTTAGCAGCTTCTACATTAGCTTTTTTAGTTTTTACTTCTTTGTCTAATGTTGATGCAGCTACTAATGTTTTTCCAGCAACATCATCAATAATTTGTGCATATATATTTGTGTTACTTCTGTATACACATAGTCTTGGTCTTTCTGCTGTTCCAGATACTTTAGTTCTAACTCTTGCATGTCTTCTAGTTCTCTCTAATTTTCTATCTGTTTTACTAACCATTATTTTTTCTCCTTTCTAAAGTTTATTTACCTGTTTTACCAACTTTACGTCTAATAACTTCTTCAGCATATTTAATACCTTTACCTCTATATACTTCAGGTGGTCTTTTTGTTCTTATATTAGCTGCTGTTTGGCCAACTAATTCTTTATCAATTCCTTTTACTATGATAGTATTTGGGTTTGGAACATCAAATGAAATTCCTTCTGGTGCTTCAAATATTACTGGATGAGAATATCCTAATGTTAGGTTTAAGTTGTTTCCTTGTTTTGCAACTCTGTATCCTACACCATTTATTTGTAATTCTCTTGTGTATTCTTTTTCAACACCATTTATCATATTATTTATTAAAGTTCTTGTTAAACCATGTAAGCTTCTGTTTAAAGCTTCATCATTTGGTCTTGTTACTTTAATAGTATTGTTTTCCATTGATACAGAAATATTTTTATGTATTTCTTTTTCTAATGTACCTTTAGGTCCTTTTACAGTTATTTTTTGTCCGTCTATTTTAACTTCAACACCTGCTGGTACTGCGATAGGTTTATTTCCTATTCTTGACATTTTGTTTCACTCCTTTTCTTTTTATGGGCGTTCGCCTAACGTTAATTTCCTTTATAGCTTTCACATTTAGGTTAATTTTTCCCTTTAACAAAATCTTTTATAATTACCAAATGTATGCTAATACTTCTCCACCAATTCCAGCTTCTCTAGCTTCTTTGTCTGTTTTTAGACCTTGTGATGTAGAAATTATTGCTGTTCCTAAACCATTTAATACTTTTGGTAATTCTTCTTTATTTGCATATACTCTTAATCCTGGTTTGCTTATTCTTTTTATTCCATCAATTACTCTTGTTCCTTTTTCATCATATTTAAGAGTTATTCTGATAGTTCCTTGATTTTCATCATTTATTAATTCATAAGATTTGATATAACCTTCTTTGAATAATATCTCAGCTATTGCTGTTTTCATTTTTGAAGATGGTACATCAACTGTTTTGTGCTTAGCACTGTTAGCATTTCTTATTCTTGTTAACATATCTGCTATTGGATCTGTAGTATTCAATTTACTTTCCCTCCTTTTTTTGACATGGGTCACATCTTTTCACATTTTTTTCTTTTTTGTGAATATGTAATTACCCTTTATTCAAACTTTTTCTATTTTCGTTGCTATAATATTACCAACTTGCTTTTTTTACACCTGGAATTTCACCTTTGTGTGCTAATTCTCTGAAACATACACGGCAAATTCCATATTTTCTAATATAAGCATGTGGTCTTCCACAAATTTTGCATCTATTATATTCTCTAGTTGCATATTTTTGTGGTCTAGCTTGTTTTATTTTCAATGATTTTTTAGCCATTGCTTTTTCTCCTCCTTAATTATGCTTTGAAAGGCATTCCTAATAATTTTAATAGTTCTTTTGCCTCTTCGTCTGTTTCAGCTGTTGTTACAAATATGATATCCATACCTCTTAATTTGTCTACTTTATCATATTCGATTTCTGGGAATATTAATTGTTCTTTAATACCCATAGAGTAGTTTCCTCTTCCATCAAAAGAATTTGCAGAAACACCTCTAAAATCTCTAACTCTTGGTAATGCAACATTGAATAGTTTGTATGCAAAATCATACATTTTGTCTGATCTTAATGTTACTTTACATCCAACGTTAGCTCCTTCTCTTAATTTGAATGCTGCAATTGATTTTTTTGCTTTTGTAATCATTGGTTTTTGACCTGTGATTTGCATTAAATCATTTACTGCATTTTCTAATGATTTAGGATTTTCTTTTGTGTCTCCTAAACCTATATTTATAACTATTTTGTCAAGCTTTGGAACTTGCATAGTTGATTTATATTCAAATTTTTTCATTAATGCTGGAATTACTTCTTTTTCATATTGTTCTCTTAATTTTTCCATTATTAGTTAATCCTCCTTTCTATTATTTGATTACAGCTCCACATTTTTTACAAATACGAACTTTTTTATTATCTTCAATTTTGTATTCTACTCTAGTAGATTTTCCACATTTTGAACATACTACATTAACTTTTGAACTGTTTATAGCACATTCAACTGGAACGATTCCACCTTCTTCACCTTGTTTTCTAGGTTTGATGTGTTTTTTTCTAATATTTACACCTTTTACAACTACTTTTGAGTCTTTTGGCATAACTTCTAATACTTCTCCTTTTTTACCCTTGTCATTTCCAGATAAAACTTGAACTGTATCTCCTTTTTTTATTCTCATTGAGTTTAACCTCCTTCTTTACATATTATAAAACTTCTGGTGCTAATGATAATATTTTCATATAATCCTTTTCTCTTAATTCTCTAGCAACTGGGCCAAATATACGTGTTCCTTTTGGTGTTTTGTCATCTTTTATTATAACTGCTGCGTTTTCATCAAATTTAACATAAGAACCATCTTGTCTTCTTAGTCCTTTTTTGCTTCTTACTATAACAGCTTTAACTACATCACCTTTTTTAACAACGCCACCTGGTGTTGCTGTTTTAACAGAGGCAATTATAACATCACCGATGTTAGCTGTCTTCATATATGAACCACCCATACATCTGATACACATAATTTCTTTAGCTCCAGTATTGTCAGCAACTTTTAATATTGTTTGTTGTTGTATCATGTTCTATTTTCCTCCTTTTTCAAGAATCTCAACTACTCTCCATCTCTTATCTTTAGAAAGTGGTCTTGTTTCCATTACTTTTACTTTATCTCCTATTTCACAGCTATTTTTTTCATCATGTGCTTTTAATTTATATGTTCTTTTAACTGTTTTTCCATACATTTTATGGCTTACACTTGTTTCTACTGAAACAACTACTGTTTTATCCATTTTGTCAGATGTTACAGTACCAACCATAACTTTACGAAGATTTTTTTCTTCCATAGGTTTTATACCTCCTTTTAAATCTCTGTCTAATTTTATATTTATGCTTTAGCTTCTGCTATTTTTCTTTCTGTTAATACTGTATTTATTTTAGCTATGTCTTTTCTAACCTCTTTGATTTTCATTGGGTTATCTAATCCGTTTGTAGCTAAACTAAATTTTAATTTGAATAATTCTGATTTTAGTTCACCTAGTTCTTTTTCTAATTCTGGTGAAGACATTTCTCTTATTTTACTTATCTTCATCACTATCACCCACCTTGTTTACAGTTTCTTTTGCTACGAATTTACATTTTATTGGAAGTTTGTTCATAGCTAATCTCAAGGCTTCTCTAGCTGTTTCTTCTGGTATTCCTGCCATTTCGAACATTACTCTACCTGGTTTTACAGCTGCTACCCAATATTCAACATTACCTTTACCTTTACCACCACGAGTTCCGGCTGGTTTTTGTGTTATTGGTTTGTCTGGAAATATTTTAATCCAAACTTGCCCACCTCTTTTTGTATAACGTGTCATAGCAATACGAGCTGCCTCAATTTGATTTCCTTTTATTAATCCAGCTTCTACTGCTTGTATTCCATATTCTCCATCTGTTACTCTGTTTCCTCTTGTTGCTTTTCCTCTATTTCTACCTTTTTGCATTTTTCTATATTTTGTTTTTTTAGGCATTAATGGC
>CAKOXV010000004.1 GCA_934130355.1 uncultured Clostridia bacterium | reverse complement strand
GATTTATATAAAAATGCACAAATAGGTATTAAATTCCCATCAGATGTAGAAAATGTAGAATTAATATCAGAGCCAAATAAACAAAATGCAAATGAATTTACAATAAAAAATGTAAGATTTATCCCAACAAACAAGATATTTTCAGTTCAATTTCAAGGAGAACAAACAAAATATCCTGAATCAGATTTGATGCAACCATATCTACAACTAAATTTAAAAGTAACACTAAATAAAGAGGCTATGTCAAAAGCAGATGAAATAACATTGATATATGTAAATGAAAACGCAATACAATATGAAGGTGAAGAAAATTACGGAACAGAAAAACAAGCAGTACAAATATCTGCTCCAGATGAATTAATAAAAATATTTAATATAAATTCAAATGCAAATACATCAAGAACAGAAAAAATTTTACAACAAGTAAAACAAGCAGATGTAGGAAAAGAATTTAAATTTGACGTTAAATTAATTAATAATAAAGATACAGATATAAAAAACATAAGAGTAATTGGAAAATTACCAATAGAAGGAAATACAATACAAAATGAAACAAATACATTAATAACAAACTTAAAAAATATAGTAGCAGAAAATGCAAAAATATATTATACAGAAAACAGTAATGCAACAGACGATATTGAAAACACAGCGAATGGATGGACAGAAGAATTAAAAGAAAATACGAAATTATATTTAATAAAAATTGAACAGTTAGCAAGAGGAGAAAATTTTGATGCAGAAGTAAAAATCCAAATGCCAAGTTCAATAAAAGAAAGTGCAATTTCATTTACAGAATATGAAGTTGTATATGATACACAATTAAGCACAAATGTAAAAGAAAGTTCTAGAGTAATTGGACTAAGTTCTTCATTAGTAGCGAGTGTAAAAGTTGAGACAACAGCACAAGTAGGACGTGATACATTGAAAGACGGAGATGAAGTAAAAGAGGGAGAAGTTATTAAATATACAACTATAGTTAAAAATGTTGGAACAACAACTCTTGAAAATGTACAATTAAAACTAGATGTGCCAGAAGGAACAACTTATGTAAGACCAATATATGCAGAAAATGCATATTATGAGGAAATAACAGATGAAGAAAAGTTAAATGAGTTAATTAACATAACAATGCCACAACTAAGTACAACAGAACCTTATCAAATTGAATATGAAGTTAGAGTTAATAAAGGCACCAAAAACACTAATATAATAAATGAAACAAAAGTAATATGCAATGAAGAAATAATAAAAGGTACAGAAATTAGTAATGCTGTAAAAGAAGCAAATGTAAGAGTAACAATAAAAAGAGCTATTGATGAGTCTACACAATTATTGCCAGGTGATGATACCAGATATATGATTTATGTTGAAAATTTAACTAATGCAACACTAAAAAATTTAGAAATACAGATTATAAAGAATGGAATGAATATTAAGTATTTTAAAACAGCAGAAAACTCACAAGAGTTACAATTAAATGACTTAGAAACGATTAAAATAAGTGAACTTTCAGCAGGTGAAATAAAATCTTATTATATATATATGTCAATTAATATTGACACAGATATAACTAATATAAATTTAGTTGTTAGTGATAATAAAAATGAAAAATATAGATCTAATATGTTATATGAAAGAATACCACGTGTAGAACTTAAAGTTAATATGAAAAGCCCACAGGGGAAAAAAATAATTTCAGAGGGAGATATTGTAGAATATATTATAGATGTAACAAATTTAGGAGAAGCACCAAATAGATTATTAGTAAAAGATGAAATGCCACAATTTTTACAATTATTATCAATTTCAGAAAATGGTCAAATAAAAGCCCAAAGAACAGATAATGATGAATTAAATACAGTTTTATATATAATAGAAATTAATCCTAATGAAACAATTAGATTAAATATAAAAGCTAAAGTACAATTTATTCCACAAATATATGATGGAAAGGTAATAATTAATACAACGACTGCAATAATAAATGAAAAACTTAATTACAATTCACAAATAATAACACATATCTTAAAAGCAAGCAATTCAGATAAGGATATTAAAAATGTTATAAGTGGATATGCATGGTTTGATGAAAATAAAAATGGTAGAAGAGATGCAACAGAAGATGTAATACCAGATATAGATGTTAAAATATATGATATTGAAAATAATAGATTTCTTTCAGATGAAAACGGAAACATATTACAAGTAAAAATAGATAGTAATGGAAAATACAGTTTTTCAAATATAAGTAACGGAAAATATTTAGTAGTATTTGAATATGATACTGAAAAATATGAGTTTACAACCAAAAATGCAAAAGGTGTAGATACATCATTAAATTCAAAAGTAGACTTATATAAAATGAAAACAATCGAAGGCGAAAAATATGTAGCAGCAATAAAAATAGAAGATTTAACAACAAATATATTTGATATGAATATAGGACTAAAAGAAAAATCAACAGATAATCCACCAGAACATATACCAGGTGAGATTGTAAAACCAGAAGATCCAAATAATCCAGATAATCCAAATAATCCGGACAATCCAAATAACCCAGATAATCCAGATGATACAAATAAAAAGAAAACAATAAGTGGATACGCATGGCTAGATTCAAATAGAAATGGAATAAAAGATAATGATGAAACAAACTTAAGTGGAATAAAAATAAGAATATATGATGTTAACACAAAGAGTTATTTAAAAGATGAAAATAATAATGTAATAGAAACAATGACAGGCAATAATGGAAAATATGAGTTAAAGAACATAAATCCAGGAGATTACAAGATATTATTTGAATATGATGTAGAAAAATATGAACCAACATTATATATGTTAGAAGGAGCGGATACATCATTAATCTCTAAAGCAATGGCGAATGTGGTAAATATAGACGGAAAAGAAGAGAAAATAGCAGTTACAGATACAATAAGTGTTAAAGGAAATATAAGCAATATAAATATAGGACTAAAAGAAAAAGTAACATTTGATTTAGAGTTAGAAAAACATATAAGCAGAATAGTTGTACAAAATAGTAAAGGAACAAAAGCATATGACTATAATAACAGTACATTAGCAAAAGTTGAAATACACAAAAAACAATTAAATAACTCACTAGTAGTAATAGAGTATTCAATAAAAGTAAAAAACACTGGAGATATAGCAGGATATGCAAAAAATGTAGTAGATTATTTACCAAATGGATTAACATTTAGTTCAGAATTGAACCAAGATTGGTACCTAATAGGAAACAATTTACATACAAAGAAACTAGAAAATGAAGAGATAAAACCAGGAGAAGAAAAAGAGATAAAATTAGTTTTAACAAAAGTTATGACAGCAGATAATGTAGGCTTAATAAATAATAGAGCAGAGATATATGAAGACTATAACAAATATGGAGAAGCCGATATAGACTCAAAACCAAACAACCAAAACATAAAAGAAGATGACATGAATGCAGCAGATGTAATAGTAGGAGTAGCAACAGGTGGAACAACAAGTATGTATATAATTTTATTTATAATAAATATAGTGTTAATTTTTACTGCAATATGTTTCTTAATAAAAAGTGATATAATAAGCATATCAATAAGCAGGGAGAGGAGGTAAAAGATGAGAAAAAAAATAGTAAAAACTACTATATCTATATGTATAATATCTATTGTGACAATTATTTTAATCTTTTTACTAAGTCAAAAATCAAGTGCTGCAAGAGACGATGCAGCAAAACATGACTCATTAGACTATAATAAAAATACAAATAAGTATGCATTTTGTATTAACGATTTAATTCGATATAACAATTTGTATTGTATAGAACATGGTGAATACATGAATGAAAATGCTTATAAATGGGATCCTCCATTTGTGATAACACTAGATGGAAATACAATAACTTGGAAAGACGGAACAGATTTAAAAACAGATTCAAGAGAAGAAAATAATGTACTTGGGGCAATATTATGTGAAAAAAAGCAATTAATAAAGAGTGGTAATACTTGGGATTGGAGAGAAGATAATGATTATGTTTGGGGATATGGTTATCAATCTCAATATGCCTTATGGAGCTATTTGGCAGAATGGAACAGTATTTATAATTTTATTGATCCAGTTGAATATTGGAAAAATCCATTTCCAAATTGGGATGACAGAGAAACTTTGCGAACAAAATTTGGCTTAAATAGTAATAGTGAGGTTGAAGTTAGAGCTTTTTTAGAAGTTATGAAAGCTAAATATAAAGAAATAGCTAAAACGTACAAATACAAAGCTAAAATTTACATTTATCGTGCCTATGGTCGTCAAAATGTATTACTAGTAGAAAGAGGAGAAACAACAAAAAAATCAGTTGATGTGACAGTAGAAAAACAATGGAATGATGGAGATAACAAATATAATACAAGACCAGAAATAGAAGTAAAATTATTAGAAAATGATGCTGACATAGGAAAACGTATAACATTAAATCAAAATAATGGATGGAAAGGAACATTTACAGAATTAAAAGAAGATGTTACTTATACAGTCCAAGAAGTGAACCCTCCTGAAGGATATAGGAGTGAAATAATCCAGAATGGAAACAATTATAGTTTTAAAATTGTAAATACATTAAAAACTCAAGTAAACGTAGTAAAAAAATGGGATGATAAAGATAACATTGCTGAAACCAGGCCATCTTCATTAAATATAACACTATATGTAAATGGAAATCCTACAATAACTAAAACATTAAATGCAGAAAACGGTTGGAGAGCAGAATTTAGTAATTTAGATAAATATGATGCATATGGAAATGAAATTGTTTATGGAATATCTGAATCTAGTATAGATAATAAATATGCATTAATAGCGAATAATAAAACTGTGGACGAAAATGGAAATATAATAATAACATTGAACAATAAATATGAACCTAAATATGATGGGTATATAGAAATAGAAGGAAAAGTATGGCTAGATAAACCTGATGTAAAAGCAAATGTAATAAATGGAACATTAGATAGTGATGAATCAGGAATAGAAGGAATAAAAGTAGTATTAAAAGATTCAAAAGGATACCAATTTGATGCAACATCATATACAACAACAAGAGCAGATGGAAGCTATACAATAAAAGTAAATTATGATAATAGTCAAAAAGTATATAAATTATATGAAAATGCAGAAACAGTAAAAACTAAACTAAATACAGCATATATAGAATTTGAATATGATGGATTAAAATATACAACAGTAGCAACATCAAATACAGGAGCAGATAAATCAAGAGGAATAGAAGACGAAACAAGAAGAAGTGCAATAGATGGAACATTTACAATGATAACATCTGGAACAAAAACATTATCAGAAGTAAGTTATGATGAAAGAAAAATAACAGCATCAACAAAGAACGTTATAACATCATTTAATAACTATAAAGCAATAGCAGGAAATGCAGGTTCAAGAACAGAAACAGCAACAATAAAATATTGCTATGGAAATGGAAAATATGTAAGAACAGAGTCAGAACAAAATTGGAAGGTAATAACAGGAAACCATACATGTCCAAACTGCCAAGGAAGTGGACATATATTAAGAACATTTGATGTAACAGTAGAGAAAATACAAAATGTAAACTTAGGATTATTTTTACGAGAGCAACCAGATGTAGCATTATTTACAGACATAAGTAAAGTTGAAGTTGAAATGAACAAACAAAAATACACATATGTATATGGAGTAAGAAATGATAAACTTGAAGCTGAAGGTGGACTAAAAACAAAATTCCAAAATAAAGATACATATACATATAGAAGACCAGTAAATCCAGCAGATATAGCATATTTAAAAACAGTAAATAAAAATGCAATGGAAGTATATGTAACATATCAAATATCAATAGCAAATTTATCAAATACATTAACAACAATTGTAGATAGTATAACAAACTATTATGACTCAAAATATGTAATTAGTGATATTACATATGGAACAATAAATACAACAAATGGATTAATAAGTGGAATACCTTTAAATACAAGTACAAACTCTATTAATCATGAAAAATATAATGAGATTACATTAAGTAATTTAGGAATGGAAGTAAATGGTTTAGAAGAATCAGCAAATAAGATATTCATAAGATATAAAATAGATCAAACAAAATTGCCTGAATTATTTGATGACAACACACCACCTTTAAATAATGCATCAGAAATAACAGCATACACAACAAAGTATGGAACAGAAACATTATATGCAGAACAGGAAACTGGAAAAAGAACTGGGAACCCATATGCAGGGTATGATTATAAATCACATCCAGGAAATGCAGGAATATTTATTAATGGAGATGGCAGACTAGAAGCTACCCAAAAAGAAAATGATACAGACATAGCACCAACATTTGTATTATGCCAAGATGATGTCAAAACATTATCAGGAACATTATGGGAAGACAATGGAGAATTAGTAGATGGATTTAGATTAGGCGATGGTAAAAAATCTGATTCAGAAAAAACGGTAAAAAATGTTAAGGTAGAACTTTATAAAGTTAACAATGATGGAAGTACTGTACTTGCAAATTTATATAATAAGGACGGAAGTACAAAACCAGCAGTAACATATTCAAACAATGTAGGATACTATTCTTTTGGAAATAATGAAGATGGATATAGTGTTGTAACAGATACATATTTAATTAAATTTATATATGGTACAGAAATAGATGGAACAATCTCTTCAACAATAAGTGATATTGCTATAAGCGGAAGAGATTATAAATCTACAATTATAAATAAAAATACAGAATTATATAATTTATTTAAGAATATAAGTGAAGATGACCAATGGCATTTAAAAATAGACAAAGGATATTCAATTGCAGTAGATAACATAGAAGAAAGAATTAAAATTAAAGATTTACAATATAGTAATTTTGATGATGGCATTTATATGACGGCATATAGTAAACCATTTGAAATGCAAGTAGAATTTGATTCAAATACACAAAAAACATCAAAAGTATTAGATGAAAATGGCAAGGTAGCATTTGGAAATGAATTAAATGTATTTGATTTTGGTATTGTTGAGAGAGCAAGAGAAGATATATATGTACAAAAAACTATAAATTATATAAAAATAACATTAGCAAATGGTCAAGAACTAATAGAAGGAAATCCAGTAGAAAATCACTTAAATTATGTTAAAGCAATTGGTTATAAACAAAAAATAACTAATGGAAGAGAAGCATTACAAGCATTAGAAAAACAAATGTTAATAGAAATTGATGCAGAATTGATGCAAGGAGCTCAACTTGAGATAAAATATGCAATAAATGTTGTTAACAATAGTGAGAAAGACATAGATTATCAAGAAAAAGATATAAATGGAAAATATAAAACAGAATTTTATAATTTTGGAACAAATGAAATTGACAAAGGTTCAATAATAAAAAGTTCAGTATATCTTGCAGATTATGTTGATACAGATATTAAATATAGTTGGGAAAATGAAGGAGATTGGTTAAAAATAAATCCTAAAAATACAAGTTCAGGATTTAAATGGAATGAGCTTATTAATAAAGAAACTATTGAAATTATAAAAAATGGCAAATACAATGCATATTTAACAACAAAATTTAGTGAATTAGAACCAGGAGATACATCTGAAACAATATATGCCACAGCAAGTAAATTATTAACGGACTCAGAAGAAAACATATATGAAAATCATATTGAAATACTACGAATAAATGCAAAAACAGCAAGAACAATGGAAGGAAAGAAAGATGACGGAACACCAGAAACAAGACGATCAAAGCCAGGTAACTATGTTCCAAGTCAAACTAAGAGATTTGTTAGTGATGATGTAAGTAAAAATCTGCCAGGAAAACATGAAAAAGATGATGATGTTGCAAAAATTGTAATTACACCTCCAACTGGAGGAATAAATTATGAGATAATATATAGTATAACAATATTAAGTGGATTAATACTAATAGCTATAGGAATAGTAATTATAAAGAGAAAAATTCTAAATAATTAAATTAAAAATCAGCATTTGTTTTTACAAATGCTGATTTTTTGTTATGAAAATATGTATGCGTTTTTTCCAGAACATCAATCAAAACAATTGATTATTTTAAAAAGATATGATATATTATATAAGAAAAAGATAGGAGAATATTTATGTTTGGATTTAGTTTTGACAAAAAAACATTATATATACTTGTAGGAATTTTAGTAGTGATATCATTAATGAACTATGGGTTAGAAGGAATATTTGGCTTATTATTATCAATTCCAGCAGTTTTATTAGCAATAACAGTACATGAATTTGGACACGCCCTAGCAGCTTACAAATTGGGTGATGATACACCATTAAGACAAGGAAGATTAAGTTTAAACCCATTTGATCATATAGACCCATTAGGAATAGCAATGTTATTATTTGCTCATATTGGATGGGGAAAACCAGTTCAAGTAGATCCAAGAAATTATAACAGAAATATAAGTGTAGAAAAAGCTGATGCAATAGTATCATTTGCAGGACCATTAATGAACTTTATTACAGCAATAATATTCACACTAATATATTGTGCAATATTTAAATTTGGTACAGTAGCATTTTACACAAGTAATGTAGGACAAATTATTATATCAATAATAGCAAGTGTTGTAACAATGAATATAGGATTAGGAGTATTTAATATGATTCCATTACCACCATTAGATGGTTCAAAAATATTTCTACCAATATTACCACATAATGCAAAAAATTGGTTTATTGAAAATGAAAATATTTTTTATATTATATTTCTAGTTATATGGATAACAGGAATTGCAGGAACATTAATATCACCAATAATTGAAAAGATGACTTTATGGATATTAAAATTAGCAATGGGAATATTTAATTTATAAAAGGAAAAAAAGATGAAGGATATAATTGTATTAGGAATAGAATCAAGTTGTGATGAAACCTCTGTTGCCGTTGTAAAAAACGGTAGAGAGGTTTTGTCAAATGTAATAGATACACAAATAAAAATACATGAACAATATGGAGGAGTAGTGCCAGAAATTGCGTCAAGAAATCATATAGAAGCAATTTCAAGAGTTGCTAAACAAGCATTAAAAGATGCAAATGTTGAATTTAAAGATATAGATGTAATAGCCCCTACTTATGGGCCAGGATTAGTTGGAGCTTTGTTAGTAGGCTTATCTTATGCAAGAGGATTAGCATTTTCACTAAACAAACCACTTGTTGGAGTGAATCACTTGGAAGGACATATTGCAGCAAATTACATAACTCACAAAGATTTAAAACCACCATTTTTATGTATGCTTACATCAGGTGGAAACACACAAATAGTGTTTGTAAAAGACTATTGTGATATGGAAGTATTAGGTAAGACAAGAGATGACGCAATAGGAGAAGCTTTTGACAAAGTCGCAAGAGTTGTAGGATTAGGATATCCAGGAGGACCTAAAGTGGACAAATTAGCACAAGAAGGAAATCCTGTTTATGATTTACCTAAAACACATTTTGAAAATTTAGATTTTAGCTTTAGTGGAATAAAAACAGCTGTAATAAATCTAAACCATAAACAACCAGATATAAACAAGGCTGATTTATGTATGAGTTTTGAAAAAGCTGTAACAGAAGTTTTAATAGAAAATATAGAAAAAGCTATTAAAATAACAGGAATAAAAAAAGTAGTGTTAGCAGGAGGAGTATCTGCTAATACACATATAAGAAATGAGTTTGAAAAACTAGAGGCAAAAGGAATACAAATATATAAGCCAGATTTAAAGTTGTGTGGAGATAATGCTGCAATGATAGGAGCAGCAGGATATTATAGATATTTAAATGGAGATTTATCAGAAAATACACTTAATGCCGTACCAAATTTAAAAATATAAAAAAGTAGAATATAGAAGGGAAAATAAAATATGGCAATATTTACAATAGGTGACTTACATTTATCTTTTAATTCACCAAAACCAATGGATATATTTGGAGAAAACTGGACAAAGCATGAAGAAAAAATAAAAAATGATTGGTTAAAAAAAGTAAAAGAAGAGGATTTGATAATTTTACCAGGGGATTTTTCATGGGAAACTTATTTAAATGATACAAAATTAGACTTTGAATATTTAACAAATTTGCCAGGAAAAAAGTTGTTGTTAAAGGGAAATCATGATTATTGGTGGACAACTGTTACAGCAATGAAAAAATTCTTACAAGAAAATGAATATAAAAATATTGATTTTTTATACAATAGTAGTTATGAGTTCGAAAACAAAATTATTTGTGGTACTAGAGGGTGGAGTCTGACTAATGAAGAACTAGACAAAAAACTTATAAATAGAG
This sequence comes from uncultured Clostridia bacterium, assembly GCA_934130355.1. GTDB lineage: Bacteria > Bacillota > Clostridia > TANB77 > CAG-508 > CAG-269. The sequence goes on along the minus strand of CAKOXV010000004.1, from coordinate 85,243 downwards.
AACTCATAAGATTAGAAATTTCTTTGCAAGATGGAATGAAAAAATATGATGACAATAAAGAAATTATTGTATTTATGCACTATCCACCAATTACTAAAGCCAGAATAGATTCAGAAGAAGAAATGAAATTTGTTGAATTAATGAAAAAGTATAAAATAAAAAGATGTTATTATGCACATTTACATGGTGCATCAATTTCAGAAGCAATAGAAGGAAATATTGAAGGAATTGAATTTAAACTAGTTAGTGCAGATGGATTAGATTTCAAGTTGTTAGAAATATAAAAATATTAAATTACCAATGAGGTTTATATGGATTTAGATAAAGATGTAAAATATGTAAAAACAGTTGGACCTAATAGAGTCAAACTATTGAATAAATTAAATATATATACACTAAAAGACTTGATAACATATTATCCTAGAGATTATGAAGATAGAAGCAAACCTAAAAATTTATATGAATGTGTTGAGGGAGAAGAAGTATTGATAGAAGCAATGGCTACATCAAGAATTTCAGAAATGCATAAAGGAAGAATGACTATAAGCAAATTAGTAGTAAAAGATCAAACAGGAACTTGTTACATAACATGGTTTAATCAAGGATATTTAAGAGATAAATTCCAACCAGGAAGAATGTATAGATTTTTTGGGAAAATTTCTGTAAAAGGTTCTAGATTTGAAATGAATTCACCCGTATATGATGAAATTGACCAAAGCAAAAATACAGGAAAAATAATTCCAATATATCCATTAACTTATGAGTTAAAGCAAAACACATTAAGAAGAATAATAGAAAATGGATTACTTGAAGTAAAAGGACAATTGGAAGAAACATTGCCTGATTATATAATAAAAGAAAATGAATTATGGGATATAAATAAAGCAATAGAAAGAATTCACTTCCCACATGAATTTTCAGATTTCAATAAAGCACGTGAAAGACTAGTTTTTGAAGAATTGTTAACAACACAATTGGCTTTATTGAAATTAAAAAACAATTATGAACATAATAGAAATGGAATTCAGTTTAATAAAGATGTAAAAATGTCTGATGTAATTGATACATTGCCATTTAAATTAACAAAAGCACAACTACGAGTTTTAGAAGAAATTGACAATGATATGGAAAGTGATAAAACCATGAACAGACTATTACAAGGAGATGTAGGGTCAGGAAAGACAGTAGTAGCAATAATTGCAGCATATAAAGCTGTCAAAAGTGGATATCAAGCAGCAATAATGGCACCTACAGCAATACTTGCAAGTCAACATTTAGAGAGTTTTAAGGAAATCTTAGAAAAATATGGAATTCGTATTGAACTATTAGTTTCAAGTGTGACAAAAAAGAAAAAAACTGAAATTCTTGAAAAACTACAACAAGGAGAGATAGACATTTTAATAGGAACACATGCAATTCTAGAAGAAAACGTAGTGTTTAAGAATTTGGGATTAATTGTAACAGATGAACAGCATAGATTTGGAGTAAATCAGAGAAAAACAATAGCGTTAAAGGCTAAAAATCCTGATGTAATAGCAATGTCTGCAACACCAATACCCCGTACACTTGCATTAATATTATATGGAGATTTAGACATTTCAATTATAGATGAATTACCACCAAACAGAAAGAAAATAGAAACTTATGCTGTCAGAAAAAATTTGGAAGAAAGAGTAAATAATTTTATAAAAAAAGAACTTGATAATGGTAGACAAGCTTATATCGTTTGCTCACTTGTAGAAGAAAATGATGAAATGGAATTAAAATCTGTTATAGAATTAGCTGAAAAAGAGCAAAAAGAAACTTTTTCTAATTATAAAGTTGCATATTTACATGGAAAAATGAAAACAAAGGAAAAAGACGAAATTATGCAAAACTTTAAAGATGGAAAAATACAAATCTTATTTGCAACAACAGTTATTGAAGTCGGAGTAAATGTTCCAAATGCAAGTATAATGGTAGTTGAAAATGCTGAAAGATTTGGGCTAGCACAATTACATCAATTACGTGGAAGAGTAGGAAGAGGAGAATATCAATCATATTGTATTTTGAAATATGAAGGAAATGGCGAAAAAATAAGACAACGTATGAAAGTAATGTGTGACACAAATGATGGATTTATAATTTCGGAAAAAGATTTAGAGTTAAGGGGATCAGGAGATTTCTTTGGAACAGAACAACATGGATTGCCAGAATTTAAAATTGCAAATTTGTTTGAAGATGTTGGAATCCTAAAAAAAGTTCAAAAAGTTTCAAATAAAATTATTGAAAAAGATCCGTTGCTAACTAAAGAAGAAAATCAAAAATTAAATGAACTAGTTAAAGAAAAATTTGATTCAAGAATAGAAATTTAAATATAAAGGATGTAGATTATTATGTGGCAGATAATTTTAAAATTAATAGGAGCAGTAATATTGTTAGCAGGAGTAATACTAATTTATGATGCACGAGTTATTACCCAAAAAGCATTTGGATTTGGTGATCAAAATGAAGCAACAGTAGGATTCAAAATCCTTGGAACAATACTAGGTGTTATAGGAGCAATAATGATATATTTTTGCTAAATATACATAAATGAAGATTTTAATATTGCACTTTTTGGTAAAATATGGTATAATATGTGTATTAACATTTTTTTGGAGGTAAAAAAAATGAGAGTTAAAGTAACAACAGAGAGCGGAGAAAAGTATGATTTTATCTTGTTTAATGAACGGGTATATTTCTGCCAAGGTGTAAACAGTATTGCTGAAGTAATCTCTATGAATGATCCTATTGAAGTAGGCAAACCGATGAACATGAAGTTTGCCAAAGAAGGTCTTTATGGAAAAACTCAGGAAGAGCCAATGTTTCTAAAAAGTACTCCGGTCAAAGAGATTTCAGTATATCTGAAATGATTTTACCTCAGCACAATCCTTAAATAAGGAATAAGAGTCGGCAAAGTTTAAAAAACTTTGTCGACTTTTAAATTGGTTAAGAAAAACTAATAAAGTAATTTGGTGATATATTACAATAATTTCAAAAAAATTAATTAAAAATATTGACAACAAAAATCAAATATGTTAATATATACATTGTCAATAATTTATATGCGGATGTGGCGGAACTGGCAGACGCGCTGGTCTTAGGAACCAGTACCAACGGTGTGGAGGTTCAAGTCCTCTCATCCGCACCAGATAAAGTTTTCAAGTTTTTTAAGAAATTAAAAAATATGAAAACTTTATTTTTTTACAAATTTTGTTTTTAAAACAAAAATATGATATAATTGATTTGCTAAGATGAAGAAAGGATAACAAATTATGGAGAAAATCAATATAAAAAAAGGACAAGAATACATAGTAGAAATAATAGATAATGGATATGAAGGGGAAGGTATTGCAAAAATAGATAATTTTACGATATTCATACCAGGAGCAATAAAAGGTGAAAAAGTAAAAATATTAATAGTAAAAGTATTGTCTTCACATGCATTTGGGAAAATACTAGAAATTTTAAACAGAGCAGAAGCTAGACAAGAAGTGGACTGCTTAACATATAAAAGATGCGGAGGATGCAATTTAAGACATATAAAATATGAAGAAACTTTAAAGATGAAACAAAATGCAGTTCAAAGTTTGGTAAATAAAACTTTAAAGAATAAAGTAGAGGTTCAGGAAACAGTGGGGATGGAAAATCCACTTCATTATAGAAACAAAGCTCAATATCCTATAGGCATAGACAAAAATGGAGAACCTATAATTGGGGTATTTGCAAATAGAACACATGAAGTTATAGGAATAGAGAAATGTTTAATTCAAAATGCCAAATCAGAGGAAATAGCTAAATATATTTTAGAGTTTATAAAGTGCAATAAGATAAGTATATATAATGAGCAAACTGGAAAAGGTTTATTTAGGCATGTTGTAATAAAAGTTGGAATAAAAACTGGACAAATAATGTGTATTTTAGTTGTCAATGGAAAGGAAATACCAAAAGAGAAACAATTAATACAAGAGTTAATAACAAGATTTCCACAAATTAAAACCATAATAAAAAATGTTAATATGAAAAACACGAATGTCATATTAGGGCAAGAAAATATAAATATTTATGGAGATGGATATATAGAAGATATATTAGGAGAATATAGATTTAAGATTTCGCCTTTATCATTTTACCAAGTAAACCCTATACAGGCTGAAAAGTTATATAATTTAGGAGTGAAAATGGCTGAAATTTCTAAATCAGATACTGTATTTGATTTATATTGTGGAATAGGTACAATTTCACTGTTTATGGCTAAATATGCCAAAAAAGTATATGGAATTGAAATTGTAAAAGAAGCAGTAGACGCTGCAAGAGAAAATGCTCAAATGAATAAAGTTACAAATACTGAATTTTATGATGGAGATGTAGAAGTTATTTTAGATGAAATGATAAATAAAAAAGGAATAAGTGCAGATATTGTTATGTTTGATCCACCTCGTAAAGGATTAGATAAAAATAGCATAAATAATATATTAAAAATTAGACCTAAAAAGATAGTTTATATTAGTTGCAACCCGGCTACTTTGGTTCGAGATTTAGCAGGTTTTGAAGATTCATATGATATTAATACAATTATTCCTGTTGATATGTTTCCTTGGACATCACATGTGGAGTGTTGCTCGGTGCTATATCTAAAAGATTCGATACAATAGTTGAATTTACTACATTTGAAAATTTTTGTAGTTTTGATAAAAGAGGTAAAACTTAAATTAAAAATATGTATTTTATAGAAAATATAAATTACATATTTTTTTATTTGAATTTCATAAAAATACTTGCAATAAAAACAGGCGTTTGATACAATAAATTTAAATGATAAGATTAAATTAGGAGATGATAATATTGAGTAATTTACAAGCAGAAGAATATAAAAGTTTTGAAGAAATAAAAAAGATTAGAGAAGATGGAACAGAATATTGGAATGCAAGAGAATTAAGTGAAGTTTTACAATATAAAAAATGGGAAAATTTTTCAAAAGTAATAGACAGAGCAAAATTGGCATGTAAAAATAGTGGATTTGAAATTGATGACCATTTTCCTGAGGTCAGGAAAATCGTTGAAGCAGGTGCAACACAGAAAAAAGTGAGTGATTATGAATTATCAAGATATGCATGCTATTTAATTGTACAAAATGGAGATCCGAGAAAAGAAGTTATTGCATTAGGACAAACATATTTTGCTATTCAAACATGAAGACAATAAAAGACTAGTAATTCGTGGAGATATAAAACAATGGAATCAAATGCTATTAGAAGCAGCACATAATGCAGGTGTAATAACAAATGAGGAATATTCAGAATTTCAAAATGCAGGATATATGGTGGATTAACAGTAGATGACATTCATAAAAGGAAGAACTTAAAAGATAACGAAAAGATACTTGATTTTATGGGTAGCACAGAGTTAATTGCTAATTTATTTAGAATATCACAAACAGAAGAAAAACTGAAAAAAGATAGAGTATATAGCTGTAGTAAAGCAACAGCCACACATTACGAAGTTGGTTCTAAAGTAAGAAAAGCAATAGAAGATATTGGAGGAACAATGCCAGAAGATTTACCAAGACCGGAGAAAAGTATTAAACAAATTGAAAAAGAACAATTAAAAAGGTTGAAAGATAAAAAAATTAAATTAATGTTAGATGAATAAAAGAAGAAAACAACTTGAAAATAAAATAGAGGAGAAAAGATATGGAAAAATGGCTAAAGTGGGCAATTGAAATTCAAAGTTTAGCACAAGCAGGACTTGCTTATACAGGCAATGTTTATGATATAGAAAGATATGAAAGATTAAGAGAAATATCCGCAGAAATGATAAAAGAAAAAAGCAATATAAAATTAGAAAAAGTAAAAGATTTATTTTGCAATGAAACAGGATATCAAACACCCAAAATAGATACAAGAGCGGTTATATTTAAAGATAACAAAATTTTATTAACTCATGAAAAAAGCGGTACTTGGTCATTACCAGGAGGATGGTGTGATGTATTAGAAAGTGTCAAATCAAACACCATAAAAGAAGTGAAAGAAGAAACTGGATTAGATGTAGAAGGAGTTAAAGTAATTTCTATTCAAGATAGAAACAAACATAATAAGCCAGTGTATGCTTATGGAATATGCAAAATATTTGTATTATGCAATGTCATTGGTGGAGAATTCGCTGAAAATATAGAAACAACAGAAATTAAATATTTTTCATTAGATGAAATACCAGAAAATTTAGCAGAAGAAAAAACAAACAGAGAACAAATTGAAATGTGTTTCAAAGCGGTTAGTGATGAAAATTGGCAAGTAGAATTTGACTAAATAAAAAAAGATGAGTTTAATTTTATAGATAAAATATTTGTTCCAGATGGATTATTTTTATCTAGACAAGGAAAAATATTTGTTAGAGAAAATATTAATACTGATGATTATTCAAAATTAAAACAATATAGTTTAATATATTCAACTAAAAGTACAGAAGATACTTCTTATATTGAAATTACCTTTACAAAAGAACAGTCTATACTAGGTTGTATGATACCAGATGAAAAAGAAATACAAGATTCACTAATTAATGGAAAAAAAGTAAAATTATCTAAAGGACAATATGGCCGTGATAAAACTAAAATAGTAGGAGATGCTTTTTTTGAGAAAGATGGATATAAATTTTATATAAGAGCACATAAAATTGATACAGAAGAGACTTTTATAAATGTTGTAAAATCTATTCTTAATAATTAGAAAACCTTACAGAAATGTAAGGTTTTTTCTATAAAAAGTATGATATAATAGTGTGGAAAAGAAAGTAATGTCATAGCATTAAAAGAGGTAAAGAACATATTTTTTGTGAAAAAGGAGAAAACTAAATGAATTTTAAAATGTTTTTTAAAGAAAAAATAATTACTATTTTGTTATTACTATTTGGACTTATTACAATAGAGATATTCTTAATGGCATATAATGTTGGAATGTTTATAAAAATATATATTCCATTTATAATAATGGGATTATATATAACTTCAATCATTATAGAATACTTTAAAAAGAAAAAATTTTATGACAATTTATTGAATATATTAGAAGAATTAGAAGAAAAATATTTAATTACAGAAATAATAAAAACCCCTGGCTTTTTAGAAGGAAAAATCTTAAAAAGTACATTAGAACAAACTGACAAATCGATGTTAGAAAATGTAAACAAGTATAAATATATGACAGAAGATTATAAAGAATATATAGAATTATGGATACATGAAATAAAAATACCAATAGCAGCTAGCAAGATGGTAATAGAAAATAATAAAAATGCAATAACGAAAAGCATAGATGAAGAATTAGACAAAGTAGAGAACTATATTGAACAAGCCTTATTTTATGCAAGGAGTAATACTGTAGAAAAAGATTATTATATAAAAAAAGTTGATTTGAAAGAAATTGTAAATGAAAGTATTAAGAAAAATAAAAGTAGCTTGATACAAGAGAAGATTTCTATTAATGTTCATGACTTAAACTTAGAAGTTAATACAGATAGCAAGTGGATTGTATTTATATTAAATCAAATTATACAAAACAGTATTAAATATAGAAAAAAAGAGGATTCTGTTATTGAAATATATGCAAAACAAGGAAAAGAAAATGTTATTTTATATGTTAAAGACAATGGAATTGGAATAAAAAAAGGAGAAACTACAAGAGTTTTTGAAAAAGGATTTACAGGAACAAATGGAAGATTGTTAAATAAAAAATCCACAGGAATAGGGTTATATTTGTGTAAAAAGCTATGTAATAAATTAGGAATAGGGATAGAATTAAATTCAGTGCAAAATAAAGAAACAGAAGTTAAGCTAGTATTTCCTAAAAGTAGTTATTATAATGAGGTTTAACAACGCAAAGTAAAATTTGTTTTTACTTTATAGAAAACTTACAAAAATGTAAGGATTTTGTAAGATAAATCGATGGCAACTTTATTTAAAAGCCTTTATAATAAAGTTGAAATCAGAAAGGAGTTTATAAAATGGAAAATGTTTTAGAGGTAAGAAATATTGAAAAATATTATGGCAGTAAATCAAATTTAACAAAAGCCATAGACAATATTAACTTTGATGTAGACAAAGGTGAATTTGTTGGAATTATGGGAGCAAGTGGATCTGGAAAAACGACATTATTAAATTGTATTTCTACAATAGATAGAGTAACAGCGGGACATATTATTATAAATGGAGAAGATATCACAAAACTAAAAGGAAATAATTTAAACAAATTTAGAAGAGAAGAATTAGGATTTATATTTCAAGATTTTAATTTATTAGACACACTAACAGCTTACGAAAATATTGCACTAGCGCTTACTATTCAAAAAGTAAATGCACATGAAATTGATAGAAGAGTAAGAGAAATTGCTCAGAGATTAGGAATAACAAATATATTAGATAAATATCCTTATCAAGTATCAGGAGGGCAAAAGCAAAGAATAGCATCAGCGAGAGCTGTAATAACAAATCCTAAAATAATTTTAGCAGATGAACCAACAGGAGCACTAGATTCGAAATCAGCAAAACAATTATTGGAAACATTTACGACACTAAATGAAAAACTAGGTGCAACAATTTTAATGGTAACACATGATGCTTTTACAGCAAGTTATACGGATCGTATTATTTTTATAAAAGATGGAAAGATCTTTAATGAGCTGATAAAAGGAAATGATACAAGAAAGCAATTCTTCGAGAAGATAATAGAAGTACAGACACTTCTTGGAGGTGAGTTAAATGATGTTATTTAAGTTATCTGTAAGAAATATGAAAAAGAGTTTTAAAGATTACACTATATATTTTCTAACATTAGTATTGGGTGTAGCAATCTTTTATATGTTTAACTCTTTAGACAGCCAAGAGGCAATGTTGCAAGTATCAAGTTCTACAAAACAGATGATAAAACTTATGATTAACATGCTTGGTATGGTATCAATATTTATTGCCATAATACTAGGGCTTCTGATAGTATATGCTAATAATTTTTTAATAAATAGAAGAAAAAAAGAATTTGGAATATATATGACCTTGGGAATGGGAAAAAGGCAAATTTCTAGAATTTTATTAATAGAAACAATACTTGTAGGGGTAATATCTCTTGGAATAGGACTTGTAATAGGGATTTTTGCATCACAATTCATGTCTATATTGGTTGCAAAATTATTTCAATCAGATATGAGTAAATTTGAATTTGTGTTTTCACAAAGTGCTTGTATAAAAACTATTATATATTTTGCGGTGATGTATCTAGCGGTAGTAATTTTTAATGCATTTACAATATCAAAATATAAATTAATAAACTTATTGACAGCAATTAAAAAAAATGAAAAAATAAGAATGAAAAACTCAATAATATGCATTATAGTTTTTATACTTGCAACGATTGGTTTAGGATATGCTTATTGGATGGTAACAAAAGGAATTTTCAATATGACAAATATTAATGAGACAACAAGAGCTATTGGAGTATCTGTGTTACTTGGAGTAATAGGGACAGTATTAATATTTTGGTCTTTTTCAGGATTAGTGTTAAAATTAGTTCAAACTAAAAAAAGTACATATTTAAAAGGAACTAATATGTTTGTGCTAAGACAACTACACAATAAAATTAATACAACAGTGATTAGCATGAGTGTAATATGTTTAATGTTATTCATGACAATTACAGCTCTATCATCATCAATAGCATTAAAAAATTCTATGCGAGCAGATATAGAAAAAATGACACCAGTAGATTTGAATTTGTATAAGACAGCTAGTTTGCCTGAAAAAACCATTGCTAGTAATGGAAAAGAAGTTGTTTATACACAGGAATTACGAGAAGATTCAAGACAAAGTATTTCACATACTCTTACTCAAAATGGCTTTGATATGCAACAATTAAAAGATGTTGTAGAAATACCAATCTATGTAGTAAATGAATTTACATGGGAAGAAACTCTAGGGAAAGCTTCTCAACGAATAAAAGAACAATATCCTAGAATGGAATTAGACACACTAGAAAAAATAATTAAAATATCTGATTATAATAAAATTGCAAAATTATATGGAAATGAACAATATTCTTTAAAAGATGATGAATATATTATAATTTGCAATTATGAAAGTATAGCTAATTTAAGGAACCAAGGATTGAAAGAAAACACAGTAATTAGTTTGAATGGAAGAGAGTATAAACCAAAATATAGTGAGTGCAAAGATGGTTTCATACAAATATCAACAAGCCATACAAATATAGGAATTATATTGGTTCCAGATAATTGTAACTTTAGTGAAGAAGAACAAGAATTATGGTTTTTAACTGCAAATTATAATGCAAAAACAGACAAAGAAAAAGAAAAGATAGAAAAGATATTTTCGAGTGAAGATTCTGAATTAGTGCAAAAATTAAATAACCAAAATAATACATTAGATGGTGAAACAAAAATAAGCATAGTAGAGTCAAGTGTTGGATTATCAACTATAATAGTGTTCATTGCTATTTATCTAGGAATTATATTCCTTATAGCAAGTTGTGCTATTCTAGCATTAAAACAATTAACTGAAAGCTCAGATAATAAGCAAAGATATGTTATTTTAAGAAAAATAGGGTGTGATGAAAATATGATAAATCAAGCATTATTCAGACAAATAGGAATATTCTTTGGATTGCCACTTGTTTTAGCAATAATTCACTCAATATTTGGAATACAATTTGCTATGTCTATTTTTGACACACTTGCATCTAAAGAACAATTACTCCCTTCAACTATAGCAACCGTAATTGTTATGGGGGTGATTTATGGATGCTATTTTTTAGCAACATATGTAGGAAGCAAGAATATTATTAGAGATGAAGAATAATTTATAAGGCGAAAATAAAAATGGAATATGAAAAAACAAAAAAATATAATATAGATACAATAAATCAAAAAATCATGGGACCAAACCCATTGAAGCTAGAAGAAGAGCTTATGAAAAATAACAAAATAAAAAAAGGTTCTATTGTTATGGATTTAGGAAGTGGGCAAGGAATCACATCAATTTTTTTAGTAAAAGAATATGGATTTAAAGTGTATGCAGCTGATTTATGGAGTGACCCTGAAGAAAACAGAAAATTCTTTACAGAAATGGGATTAACAGATGAGCAAATTATTCCTGTAAAAGCAGATGCAACAGATTTGAAATTTGAAAAAGAATTCTTTGATGCGGTCGTTAGTACAGATTCTTATAACTATTTTGGGAGAGATGAAAAATACTTAGATGAAAAACTTTTACCTTTTGTAAAAAAAGGAGGGTATATTTATATTGCTATACCTGGAATGAAAAAAGATTGCCATGACAATATTCATAGAGAATTGTTATTGTCTTGGACACCAGAGCAACTAGATTATATTCATGATATAGAGTATTGGAAAAAAATTGTTTCAAAATCAAAAGATAGTGAAATTGTTTCAATTCATGAAATGGAAAGTAATGAAGAATGTTGGAATGATTGGATTAAATGTGATAATGAATATTCAAAAAGTGATAGAAAATCAATTGAAGCAGGTGCATGTAAATATTTAAATTTTATAGCTATTGTTTTGAAGAAAAAATAGCTTTTAAGCAAAAGAGGGTAGTTTTGGTTGCCCTCTAATGCTGGTTTAAACAATATTGCGAATTATGAGAAATTTATTATAGAGGAAAAAATAATATGAGATACAAAATAACAAAAAAATTCTTAATATTCTGGTGTTTATTTATAGGAATTGGAGCAGTTTGGGGAAGTACATGCATGTTTATTGATCCAACGGGGAAATTACTAAAAATGGATACATTATTACCATACTTTCAGGTTTTACTTTTTAGTAATATATTGTTTCAAAATTATATATTTCCTGGAATATCTTTATTAATAGTAAATGGAATATCAAATTTAGTAGCAGCGTTTTTACTTATTAAAGATAAAAGGACTGGAATAATATTAGGAACTGTGTTTGGTTTTACATTAATGCTTTGGATTATTATACAATTCGTAATATTTCCACCAAATGTTCTTTCAACAACATTTTTTGTTTTAGGAATAATACAGTTAATAACAGGATATATGACTTATGTTTTTTACAATCAGGAACATTTTAAATTTGATTTAAACGAATATAAAAATATAGGAAAAAATAAAGATATTTTAGTGGTTTATTTTTCAAGGATGGGATATACCAAAAAAATTGCTCATGAAGAAGCAAACAAAACAGGAGCAGATATTATTGAAATAAAATCAACAGAAAGAACAGAAAATACATTAGGCTTTTGGTGGTGTGGTAGATATGGTATGCATAAATGGAATATGTCAATAGAAGATATAAATATAGATATAAGATCATACAAAAAAATAATAATAGTATCTCCGATATGGGTTTTTAGTGTATGTGCACCAATCAGAAATTTTTGCTATAAATATTCAAAAGATATAAATAGTGTAGAATACATATTTACACACTTTATGAATGTGAGTTTTGAAAATGTAGCAGATGAAGTTGATAAAATATTAAATCAAAAAAGACAAAAATTCACATCAATATGTGTCAGATTAGGTAAAAAAATAAAATCTTATAGAATATAGAATTGAGAAAAAATCAAGATTGTTATTTTGACTTTTATTAAGAAACATGGTATAATATGGGTATGTCACCCAATAAGGGAACATATAAAGCACGTAACAAGAGAACGATTCTAAATCAAAAGGAGAAGGACTTTATGAAAAAATTATTTTCGTTCGTGATTGCCATTGCTATGATGTGCACAATTTTTAATGTTGTTGCATTTGCAAATGACAATATGTTGACATCTGTGCAGGAGCACAATCGGACCTGTGAAAATTATTTTCACACAGACGAGGAAAAAGCGGAAGCAGAAAAGCGCGAACAATATCCTAAGTTAAAACCTATTGGAACTGATGTTGTTTATGCAGAAAAACTGTTGAGTATTGATGATATCAATAGTTTTTTGAAGAGCGGAGAGGCTTCTGAAATTGGAGAAACCATTGAAAAATTCCAAGGGACTGGTCAGCTAAAAAAGGAATTGATGGAAAGCTTTGAAGAAAGTCAAAACCAGTTGCTTAACTATGTTTGGGATATTATCAACATGTTTGATAATAACCAGAAGCAGATGTATTTCACTGGAAAAAGAGTATGTTCACAGTATGTAATGTTAGATGATTCTGTGTTAAATGAGTACTTTGAAGTATCCCCTGAGTATGAAAAAAGAGTCGAAGACTTTTTTGAAGTCTCGGGCATTACCAGAATGGTAACTTATCTATATGAGGAACATGACTATCCTAATTATTTGAGAGGATATGCTCTCTATAAGGGAGTTGTGTTTTGTGATATAGAGCAAGTGTCGTTTAGTACGGAATTCAAGGAATGGTTTGCCAAGAAAAAAGGATGGTATGTTCTTGACGAAGAATCTGGACAATATGTCCTTGACGTTGATAGGGTCACACATAGTGACCTTACTGATATGATTCAGAAATACAACCATGAGTGTTGGATTCCTGAAATCAGATAATTTAATATAAGTTCTCTTGTAAACGTGCACCCCCTATTGTTAGTAATATGACAGTAGGGGGTTCTTTATTAGTGTTGAAATCATTTATTTTTTGTTATATAATTTAACAAAAGCAAAAAAATTATAGTTATAATCTAAAACCGACAGTGAGGTTAAATATGAAAATTTTCGAAGTAAGTGATAGAACAGAATCACTAATAAATAAGTTACTAGTAATATGGGAAGATTCAGTAAAAGCAACACATTTGTTTCTATCAAATGAAGAAATGAACAAAATAAAAGAGTATGTACCACAGGCATTAGAAGAAGTAACACATTTAATAATTATGGAAAATGAAGATAATATACCTGTTGCTTTTATGGGAATAGAAGGCAAAAGACTTGAAATGTTATTCATTAAAAACAATGAAAGAGGAAAAGGATTTGGAAAAAAATTATTAAATTATGGTATAGAAAAATACAATTTTAATCAGTTAGTGGTCAATGCGCAAAATCCTAAGGCAAAAGAATTTTATGAACATTTAGGATTTAAGATGTATAAAAGAAGTGAAATAGATGAACAAGGTAATCCATATCCGATTTTATATATGAGATTAGAAAAATAAATAGCAAAATTATTGCTGAGATTAGATTGTAAATTTTAGGTAGTAAAAAATGAGAAAATTAAATTTGATAGTAGTATTTAATACAAATATGGATAAAGTACTTTTTTGTATAAGAGCAAAAGAACCATACAAAGGAATGTATAATTTTGTGGATTTAAATTATTTTAAATATGAAAACAATTTGCAAGTTTATTATGGAATTTTAAAACATGAAGTAAATTTAGTAGAAGAAAAAAATAGATTAGAATGGGTAACTATAAATGAAGAATTATTAGATAATTCTAAATTCGCAGGAAACTACAATATACCACATATAATAAGACAAATAAAAGTATACTTAAATGCTTATTAGAATGATAATAATAAAGAAATGAAGAGAACACTATAAAATCAAGTGTTTTATTCATTTCTTTTATTATATATAAAAATTTTTTATAAAAAAATTTAAAAAAACTATATACAAAGAATATATCATTTGCTATAATATAGCAAATGATATAACATAGCAAATGTTATAAAATATATTCATAGTGAGGTGAAGTTCTATGGCAGGAATACCAAAAAATACAAAAGAAGATATAGTAAATGCAGCTTTTGAAATCGTAAAAGAAAAAGGAATTGAAGGTTTAAATGCACGAGATGTTGCACAAAAACTTAAATGTTCAATACAACCAATATTTTATCAGTTTGCTACTATGGAAGATTTAAAACAAGCAGTATTAGATAAAACCTATAATATTTATAAAGAGTATATGTTAAGTGGAGAAAACAGTGATAAAGCATATAAATCACTAGGGAATTCTTATGTAAAATTTGCGAGAGATTATCCAGAATGCTTTAAAATCTTATTTATGCAAAAATCAGAAATGAATTCAAATAATTATGTACAAGTAGATCATCTAGGAGATAAAATTATTGAAATAGGTCAAAAATTTACTGGTTTAAGTTTTGAAGAACAAAGAGAATTTCATTTAAGAGTTTGGATTTTTACACATGGAATAGCAACACTAATTGTTACTGGAACTTTAAAACTTACAGATGAAGAAATTGATAAACTTTTAGAAACTACAGTAAGACAGTTGACAAAAGGTTATAAAATGGAAAGAGGAGAAAATAAACAATGATTGAAATAAAAAACTTTAGTAAGATTTATAATAATCAAAAAAAAGCAGTAGATAATATCTCCCTTACAATAAATGATGGAGAAATATTTGCGTTTATAGGACATAATGGAGCAGGAAAAACAACAACATTAAAATCTATTGTAGGAATATTAGATTTTGAGCAAGGCGATATTTTGATTAATGGAAAATCTATTAAAAATGAGCCAATTGCTTGTAAAATGCAAATGGCTTATGTTCCAGATAACCCAGATTTATATGAAAACATGAAAGCAATTGATTTCATTAACTTTATTTGTGATATGTATGAAGTACCAAAAAATGAAAGAAAAGAAAAAATAGAAAAGTATGTGGATTTGTTTGAACTTTCAGATAATATAAATAATGAAATATCTTCGTTCTCTCATGGAATGAAACAAAAAGTAGCTTTAATAGCAGCACTATCTCATGATCCGGAAGTATTAATCATGGATGAGCCATTTGTAGGTTTAGACCCAAAAGCAGTATTTGATATAAAAGAAATTATGAAAGAAATGGTAAAAGAAGGTAAAACAATATTTTTTTCTACACACATATTAGAAGTAGCAGAAAAGTTATGTAGTAGAGTAGCAATTATCAAGCAAGGAAAGATTGTAAAAGTCGGAAATATGGAAGAAGTAAAAGGTGATAACTCATTAGAAGAAGTCTTTTTAGAATTAGATGAAGAAAATAAAAAGTAATCTATATTTTATAAGAAAGGAAATAAAATGGAAAAATTAGTATATTTATTAAAAGCGGCTATGTCGCAAGATATGCAATTATTTAAAATAAATTCAAAAAATGGTTCAAAAACTGCAAAAATAATTTTACCAATAGTTTTAGCTTTAATTTTAATGTTTTCTATAGGCTCTTATACAGTAATGTTAGCAGAAAACTTGGCTCCACACAATTTAACATATGTTATATTAACTATATTTATATTGGTTACATCATTATTAACAATAATTGAGGGAATATATAAATCACAAGGGATTTTATTTGAAGCAAAAGACAATAATCTGCTATTTTCGTTGCCTATTTCAAAACAAAAAATCTTATTTACAAAGTTATTTAAAATGATAACTTTTCAATTTTTATATAATGCTTTATTTATGATACCTGCAATTATAGTATATTCAATATATGAAAGACCTAATATAAATTTCTATATCATATCACTTATTATGATAGTATTATTACCAATTATTCCAACAATATTTGCATGTATAATAGGATATATAATAAAAGGATTATCTTCAAGATTTAAAGCTAAAAATATTTTACAAGTAATATTTACAACACTTATTTTGTTAGCTATTTTTTATGTTTCATTTAATGTGCAAAGACTAATTGTAAATATAGCAGAAAATGCAAACAATATAAATGAAGTAATTACAAAAATATATTATCCGGCAGGATTATATATAAACTTAATTCAAAATTTTGATATATTAGATTTGATAATATTACTTGCAATTAATATTATTCCGGCTATATTATTTATATATATAGCTAGTATATTTTATTTTAAAATTGTTTCAAGACTTGGTGAAAGAGGAAATTCTAAAAATGTGAATTGGAAGAAAACTAAAAATAAAACATTTAAAGTAAAATCACAACTAGCAGGATTAATAGATAAGGAAATGAAAAGATTTTTTTCTACTCCAACATTTATTATAAATGCAGGCTTTGGAATGGTATTAATGATAGTAATTACCATTGCAATATCAGTAAATTTTGATGGAATGCTAAACAGTATTATGCAAGGAAAAGAAATAGAAATTTCAATAGATGAAATAAAAGAAATGCTTCCAAAATTCTTTTATGGTTTAGTAGTATTTATGTCTTGCATGACATCTATTACATCTTCTATGATTTCATTAGAAGGTAAAAGTTTCAATATAACAAAGAGTTTACCAGTACCAGAAGAAAAAATATTACTAGCAAAGGTTTTAACAAGTGATATAATATCGATTCCAGTTATTTTGTTATGTGATATAATATTCTTTTTAACATTTAAAGTAACAATAGTAGATATAGTGTTTATACTATTTGCCTCAATTATTATGCCAACATTTACTGCTATTATAGGATTAATAATGAATTTGAAATATCCAAAAATGAATGCTACATCAGATGTAGAAGTAGTTAAACAAAGTATGAGTTCTACGGTTTCAGTGTTTATAGGAATGTTTGTAGGAATATTATCAATAGTTTTTATTGGTATTGGAAATAAAATAAACTTAAATTTATTCATTATATTAGAATTATTAATGTTTAGCATTATTGTTTTAATATTATGGAGAAAATTAAAAAAATATGGAGTAAAAAGATTTAGAGAAATTAATGTTTAATAGTTAAAGAAAGGAGAAAAGAAATAATGGAAAATATTATAGAAGTTAAGAATTTGACTAAAGAATATAAAAAGTTAAAAGCAATTGATAATCTCTCATTTGAAGTTCATGAAGGAGAAATTTTAGGACTGCTTGGACCAAATGGAAGTGGAAAATCAACAACAATTAATTGTATTTTATCATTGTTAAATTTTAATAAAGGAGAAATTAAAATATTTGGAAAGGAAATGAAACCAGATGCTTATGATATAAAAGCAAAATTAGGAGTTGTGTTCCAAGATGTAGCTGTATTTGAAGAACTAACGGTATATGAAAATATTGATTATTTTTGTGGGCTATATATTAAAGATAAAGAAATAAGAAAGCAATATATAGAAGAAGCAATTGAATTAGTTGGATTAGAAGAATTTAAAAAATTTCATCCAAAACAATTATCAGGAGGATTGCTTAGAAGATTAAATATAGCTTGTGGGATTGCTCATAAACCCAAACTAATATTTTTAGATGAACCAACAGTAGCGGTAGATCCTCAAAGTAGAAATAACATTTTAGATGGAATAAAGAAATTAAGAGATAATGGAGCAACAATTGTTTATACTACTCACTATATGGAGGAAGTAGAAATTCTATGTGATAGAATTATTATTTTAGATAAAGGACACATTTTGGCATCGGGAACATGTGATGAACTAAAAGAACTTACTAAAATAGAAGAAAAAATAACAGTTGAAGTAAATGGTTTAGAACAAAAATATATTGATGAAATTAAAAAAATAGGTAATGTAGATGAAGTAACATATCATTCTAATATTTTAATTGTTACATACAAAAAAGGCAAAAACAACATTGTAGAGCTAATGGAATATCTAAAAAAAGAGAGTATTAAATATAATAAAATTTACCTTGATAGACCAACACTTAATGATGTATTCTTAGAATTAACAGGAAAGGAACTTCGTGATTAATGTTTATACATAATTTTAAATACGCTTTTAAAACTCTCTTTAGAAACAGAATGCTAATATTTTGGACTTTTGCCTTTCCAATAATATTAGGAACGTTTTTCAATATGGCATTTTCGAATATTGAAAATAGTGAAAAATTAGATATTATAAATATTGCAATAGTAGATAATGAAGAATTTAAAAATAATGAAATATTTAAACAAGCTTTCAAAACATTGAGCGATGAAGAAAATAAAGATAGATTATTTAATACAAAATATGTAACAGAAGAGGAAGCAAGAAAATTATTAGAAGATGATGAAATAGTTGGATTTATGATGTTAAAAGAAAATCAACCAAAAGTAACATTCAAATCAAATGGAATTGATGAAACTATATTAAAATATGTAACAGAAGAAATAGCACAAACAACAGGACCACAAAATCAAGAGGTAAATATAGAAAATATATCAAGTAATAATTTAAGTTATACAATGATAGAATTTTACACTTTAATTGCAATGACTTGTTTATATGGCGGAATAATAGGCATGGCAGCAATAAATCAAAATTTGGCAAATATGAGTAGTAATGGAAAAAGAGTATCAATTGCTCCAACATCCAAAGGAACTGTTGTTTTAAGTAGTGTTTTAGCTGCTTATATAACACAATTGATAGGATTAGCATTATTATTTATATATACAATATTTGTTTTAAAAGTAGATTATGGAACTAATTTACCATTCATTATTTTATTAGGTATGGTAGGAAGTTTAGCAGGATTGTCAATGGGATTAATGATAGGAACAGTCTTAAAAACAAATGATAAAGCTAAAACTGGAATTATTATATCAATAACAATGCTTGGTTGTTTCTTATCTGGTATGATGGGAATTACAATGAAGTATATGATAGATAAAAATATACCAATCATAAATAAAATAAATCCTGCAAGTATGATAACAGATGGATTTTACTCATTATATTATTATGATACTTATGATAGATACTTTTTTAATATAGCAAGTTTGCTTATTTTTGCAGCTATTGCCATATTGATTTCTTACTTTAGTTTAAGGAGGCAAAAATATGACAGTATTTAAAACATTTTTAAGAATATTAAACAGAAATAAATTTATAGTTATCCTGTATACTGCTATATTAATTTTCTTTGGTGGATTTAATATGCAAACAAGTGAAAATAATACAAATTTTGTAGCAAGCAAACCAGACGTATTAATTATTAATAGAGATAAAGAAGAAGGTATAACAGAAAACTTAATTAGTTATATAACAAAAAACAGTAATATTATGGATATAGAAAATAAAGAAGAAGCAATTAATGATGCATTATTTTATAGAGATGTAAATTATATTATTTACATACCAGAAAATTATAGACAAGATTTTTTAAATGGAAAAAATCCTAAAATAGAAATAAAAAGTACAGGAGATTATCAATCTAGCTTAGCTGAAATGATGTTAGAAAGATACATAAGAGTAGCAAACACATATCAAAAAACTACTGATTCTGAAGAAGAATTAATAAATAAAATAGACAAAACATTATCAAAACAAACAGAAGTAGAAATTACTTCAAAATTAGATACAGATAATTTATCAAAGGCTACATTTTATTATAATTTTACAAATTACAGTATATTGGCAGGATGCGTATATGTAATATGTTTAATATTATCTAGCTTTAAAGAAGAAAAAATAGCAAAAAGAACAATTATTAGTAGTATGAATTATAAAAAACATAACAGACAATTATTATTGTCAAATAGCCTATTTGCAATTGTCCTTTGGATATCTTACGTCGTTTTAAGTTTCATATTAGTTGGAGACATAATGTTTACTGCACATGGGTTAATCTATGTCGCAAATTCATTTGTGTTTACAATATGTAGTGTTTCAATAGCATTTTTAATAGGAAACTTGATAAATGATAAAAATGCAATTAATGGAATTGTAAATGTAGTATCACTTGGAACAAGCTTCTTATGTGGTGCATTTGTACCAATGAGATGGTTACCAGATTCAGTATTAAAAATAGCTCATGTTTTGCCATCTTATTATTATATAAGTAGCAATGAAACTTTGGGTAAATTAGAAGTAGTCAATTTAGAAACATTAAAGCCAATATTTATTAATATGGGAATTATATTGCTATTTTCAGTATTGTTTATAGCTGCAACAAATATAATTACCAAAAAGAGCAGTAAGTTGATAAGAAAGCTTATAATATAAATTTTGAGATACTAAAATATAAAAAAGGAGTAATAGTTATGAAAAAAAGATTATATAAAATAGAAGAAGGGAAAAAAATAGACGGAGTATGTGGAGGTATTGCTGAATATTTTGATATAGATCCAACACTAGTAAGACTTGCGTGGGTATTATTTACAGCATGTGCTGGTAGTGGAATAATTGCCTATATTATAGCAGCAATTGTTATACCCAAAAAATCAGATGTAATATAACAATAATTTGTATATGTTTTGGACTAAGTATAGGCATGTGCATTGGCATGGCAATAGGCTCAAATATCCCAAAAGATGGTAAAAATGATTAAAAAGAGTAGAAAATCATAGAATTAAGGTAACGATATAGGTTGACATGGTGTAATGTATTTTTTATTAATATATAATGAAAGGAAATGAGTGGGTATGCACCCACTCATTTCTTAAACCAAAAACTGTTATTACTATGATGACATATTATTACCAATTGTTAGAATCTGCATCAGATGGTATTCTTAAATCGCCTCTTGGTGAAACACTTACTGTTCCGACCTTAGGACCGTCCGGAATACAATTTCTCTTAAATTGATTATGGAAGAACCTCGTAATAAAACCATCATAGTATTTAGAGAGTTCATCCGCAGTATATGTTCCATTGAACGCAATCTTAGCTAAATACAGAATCTTGTTGCGAGAAAACCTTTTTCTCAAAAGATTATAGATAAAGAAGTCGATAACCTCATAAGGTCCAACGGTATTCTCCGTTTTCTGAACAACCTCTTTACCATCAGTCGGAAGCAACTCAGGGCTAATTGGAGTATTTATAATATCCAATAATGTATCCTTAAGCTCAGGATTCTCCTTGCCGGATTCAATAGCATACCATTCAATAAGATATCTCACCAGAGTTTTAGGTATAGAGCAATTAACTCCATACATGCTCATGTGATCTCCATTGTAGGTACACCAACCTAATACCAGTTCGGATAAATCGCCGGTTCCGACCAAAATTCCATGATGCTTATTTGCCATATTCATAAGAATCTTGGTTCTTTCTCTTGCTTGGACATTCTCATAAGTTATGTCGTGAATAGCAGGATCGTGTCCAATATCTTTGAAATGCTGCATACAAGCGTCCCTGATAGGAATCTCACGTAAAGTTATGCCTAATTCTTCACACAATTTAACAGCATTATTATAAGTGCGGTCTGTTGTGCCAAATCCGGGCATTGTGATTCCTATAATTCCTGAAACGTCGAGATTCAGTTTCTTGAAAGCATCATAGCATACAAGTAATGCTAAAGTTGAATCTAAACCTCCGGAAATGCCGATTGTAACTTTTGTGTTTTTGATTGCGGATAATCTCCTTGCCAAACCAGTTGACTGAATGGAAATGATTTCTTTGCAGACTTTACTGCGAGAATCATTGTCCAAAGTAGGTACGAAAGGATGATTGTTCACACTTCGATTAATTGAGTAGCCTTCATCATGGATAGCTTTTTGAGAAACAAAAATCTCTCTATAAGATTGAGTTAAGTTTCTCTTGCTATCGCAGAATGTCTTGTTTGCCACTCTTTCATTTGTTAAAGCTTCGATATCGACATCAAATACCTCAATCTGATCTTCAATCTGATAGCGTTTAGTAGATGCTAATTGTCTGCCATTTTCAAAAGCATAGCCACTACCTCCAAACACCAAATCACTTGTTGATTCAGAAAAACCTGTAGAAGTATAAAGATATGCCGAAACGGTTCTCGAACTTTGCGTTTTAATCAACTCTTTGCGATACTCTTCTTTGCCAACCAATTCATTACTTGAAGATAAGTTTGCGATGATGTTCGCACCGGCTAATGCCAGATAAGAACTAGGCGGGATAACAGACCACAAATCTTCACAGATTTCTACTCCTAACCTATAACCTGCAGCTGATGAAAAGATTAAATTTCCAAAAGGAACATTCTCACCAAACAAATTAACAGATGTAATTGAAGTGTCTGTATAAGCTGTAAACCACCTTTTTTCGTAAAACTCACCATAGTTCGGAAGATATTGTTTAGGAACAATCCCATGAATCTTTCCAGCATGAATGGCAATAGCACAGTTATACAAAGTATCAGAAACATTTATAGGTGCTCCTACAACAAAAAGAACATCATAAGATGCTGAAAAAGACACAAGTTCTCTCAAGCATTCCATAGTTGATTCCATAAGTTGCGAATAACCAAAAAGGTCCTGACAAGTATAACCTGTCATAGAAAGTTCAGGGAATATTAGTACCTTTACATTCCGCGAATCAGCATGTCTTATTAAATCCTTTATTTTTTTTGTTGCATCCACAGGATTAGAAAGTCCACTATTGAATGTTGCAATAGCACACTTTACAAAACCATAGTTTACCATAATGAAAAACCTCCTTGAAATTAATGATTTAATAGTAACAACATATTTTTGGCTTTGTTTTTAGGCTATCTGTAATCGCTGATAGCTTTGTCAAAGACAATTGGATTATATTATATCACAATGTTAGAATTATGTCAATTTTGAAAAATGCTTAAAAATAGTACATTTTTATTAGTTTTCATTAAGGATTCACCTATTGCAAAATTATGTGAATTGTGTTATATTAGTTATAAGTTTTGTGTAATTATGTAAGAAGAATAATATCTTTTTGCACATCACCAAAACAAATAATTTTTTTTTAGGAGGTATCAGCTTATGCTTACACTCAATGGTACAAAACTTCTTACAGAGCGGTTTCCGAACAACGAAACCAAAGTCAAGGATTTTGAGAATGCCATCATAGATGGACAGAACATTCTCGAATTCAAGTACGTCAACGATGAGGATCTTGTTACTTTGATGTTTGCTAAGAAGCGCATTGATGAGTTCAATGTTCCATGCACTCTTTTTATATGGTATATGCCGTATAGTCGCATGGACAGAAAGATTGAAGGAGATTTGTTTACACTCCAGTATGTCTGTAACTTCATCAACTGGCTGAACTTTGCAAAAGTCATCGTGATGGAACCTCACTCTGACAAGACAATGAAAATGCTGGAAAGAGCAACTGCTATTTACCCTGTGAAGGATTGGCTTGCTGAAGTACAGAAAGAAGTTGGCTTTTCAGAGAACGACCATGTTGTATTTCCCGACAAGGGAGCTGCGGCACGTTATGCTGATAGCGATTATGCCAACATCTGCATTTTGGAGAAGAAGCGTAATCCTATAACAGGTAACATCGAGGATATGCACCTCAAGGAAGGTACAGTTAATTCTGGCTCGAAGTGTATCATCATTGATGATCTTTGTTCCAAAGGCGGAACCTTTGCTTGGGCAGGAAGTATCCTGAAATCTTTGGGAGCAAGTGAAGTTTACTTGGTTGTTTCTCATTGTGAAGAAACGATTTTCAACGGAAAACTTCTCACCGAAGATTCAACTATCAGTAAAGTTTACACAAGTACATCAATTATGTGTAAAGAACATCCTAATATCAAGTATATGGATGTTGATGTAATGGGCTATGCAAACCAGTAATTAAAAAGGAGGAAACTACTATGATGTTTAACGAAATGATTGAAAATCCTGCTTTACTGACAGATGGATACAAATTCTGTCATAAGGATCAGTATCCGGCGGGTCTCGAGTGGACATACGAAACATGGACGCCAAGAAAATCTCGGATTGAAGGAGTAACCCACGCAGTGTTCTTTGGGCTTCAGGGCTCTCTTGCAACATTGTACTGGAAATGGCAGAAAGGTTTCTTTGAAAGACCTCTTGACGTGGTTATGGAAGAAATCAGAGAAAGCCTCAGCGGTACTTTTTCAATTACCAATCCGGAAATGGTAAAAAACTATGACTATTCTCATTTTGAGAAGCTTCATAAGTTGGGTTATTTACCACTTAGGATTAAAGCTCTTAAAGAAGGTACTTTTGTGCCTATCGGAGTGCCGATGTTTACTATCGAAAACACTCTGCCAGAGTTCTTCTGGCTTACAGGTTACTTGGAAACTCCTGAATCATGCCTGATTTGGCAGCCGATGACTGATGCTACAATAGCCGATAAGTATAAGAGAATTCTTACTCATTATGCTGAACTTACTGGATGCAATCAGCCGAAAAGAGTTTTCAATCAGGGAGGAGACTTTTCTATGCGTGGCATGGGAAGTCCGGAAGCAGCATATCGTTCAACACCCGGACATTTGTTAAGCTTCGGTGGTTCTGCAACGATTCCTGCAAGAAATTACCTGATGGCATATTACGATGCTAAGCCGAACGTTATCGCTTATGCTCCTTCAACAGAGCATAGTGTAATGGAGTCTTACGGTCGTGATGAAAAAAATGCCATTTTGAGACTTGTTACCGAAGTTTATCCGAGCGGAACTGTAACAATCGTTTCAGATACTTATAACTTGTGGAGTCTTGTTGATAACGTTTTGACAGATCCGGAAGTAAAAGAGGCGATTATGCAGCGCAACGGAAAGGTCAATATCAGACCTGACTCTGGCGACCCGATTAAAATCATTTGTGGAGATAAGGCTGCAAGTGAGATAAACATCGATGACCGTTTGAAGGGCTTTGCTGAAACAGTAAACAAGGGCTTAATCCAGCGCCTTTATGAAATCTTTGGTGGAACAAAAAATGAAAAAGGTTTCATCGAAGTTGATTCTCACATCGGTTCTGTATATGGAGATTCTATTACTCCTGAAAGAGCAAAGGCGATTTGTGAAGGATTAATGGAAAAAGGCTTCGTTACTGTAAGCGTTGGCTTGGGCATTGGCTCATATACTTACCAGTATATGACACGCGATACTTTGGGCTTTGCTCTTAAAGGAACTGCCGAAATTGTAAACGGAGAATTTAGAGCAATCTATAAGGATCCGGCAACAGATTCTGATAAATTCAAGAAGTCGCAGAAGGGCTTGGTAGCTGTTGTCTTTGAAAATGGGGAATATAAACTCATCGACAATCTCACACCTGAAACAATTAAAGATATCGAGGGAAATATGCTCGAAGACGTCTTTGTTGATGGTGAATTTGTATGTACCCAGACCTTTGATGAAATCAGAGAGAGGGTTGCAAGCGAATCCAAAAGAGTTTACAGCGGTAAGTTCTAAGCACGATATTTTCTAAATGATTTTTTGTTTTATGCTAGCCTGCTTTATTAAAGTGGGCTAGCTTTCTTTTAGATTTCTCATTTTTTCGATAATAAATTTAATAAAAATCCCCTAAAAATGCAGAAGACAAAGAAAATTTACATAACTATTTACTTTTCTATGTTATTTGTGATATAATTGACACATGTCAATACTGATGTTTTGCTTTCAAATAACTGTTGTCTCAGTTCAACAAGGAGGTTAACTATATGAGATAGAGGCAAACAGCAGTCAACTGACTAGCAAAAATATTAATCAACTTTAGTACAGGAGGTATTAGCATGAAAACTAATTACGAACAGATTGTGGATGTTGCCAATATTGGTCATCACTCTGCAGCAGACATGAATGCCATCTTTACTTTGGCAGAACAGGAACGGTTCCCGGCATCGGTAGATGATTCACCTAAGCGTTTGCTTTTGGCAATCGACGTCCAGAAGGACTTCATCGAAGGCGGTGCTTTGGCAGTTCCTGGTTCCATCGGCGATGTGGAGCGTATGACGCGCTTTATTTACAACAACATGGGAGGTATTTCCCGCATCATGTGTAGCCTGGATACTCATATCGCACACCAGATTTTCCATCCTTGCTGGTGGGTAAACTCTGCAGGCGATCATCCGGCTCCTTATACGGTTATTACCTATGATGATGTTGTAGCCAATCGTTGGCGTCCGGTTATCGGCGATCCGCGTGATTCCATTCAGTATCTGAAGGAACTCGAGAAAGTCGGTGCTGGCAAGAAACAGTTGTGTATCTGGCCTTATCACTGCATTTCTGGTACAGACGGTGGAACTCTTGAAAACGAGTTTGCAAAGATGGTTTATTTCCATTCCGTTGCTCGCAAGAGTGTAAACCACATGATTCAGAAAGGCACTGATCCGTACAGCGAAATGTATGGCATTATCAAGCCGGAATACAGTAAGAAGAACTTCCTCAACACACCGGTTCTCACGGCTATCGAGAAGTACGATGAAATCTACGTCGTAGGTGAGGCGGCAAGCCATTGCCTTATGGAATCTGTAAAGCAGATTGCGGAACACTTCGCAAATCGTCCTGAAGTTACTCAGAAAATTACCATTTTGGAGGATTGCACTTCTCCTATCACCGGCTTTGAAGCTGACACAGACGCAGCTTTCAAGAACTTCAAGAATTCGTACGGAATTAAGTTCGCGAAGTCCACAGATATCCAGTTTTAATCATCAAAAAGGAGGAAATCACTATGAAAGAAGAATATCTGGATAACATCGTTGTTGATGGCTTAGATGAAACCTATGCTACCAACATTGACGTGGATGACGTCGTTTCTCCGAGTGTTATGCTCGTCGACTTCATCATCGACCGGACAGGCTCTATGGCCATGTATGAGCGTGTCATGCAGGAATGCTTGGAACATTACAAGCAGGCTATCTGCAATTCCAAGCAGGCAGACGAAATGCTCGTAAGCAAGACGCTCTTCAACACGACTATCGAAACTGGCGGCTATGTGGCTCCGGAAGATTTCAACACCGATTACTCCACATGGGGTTGCACGAGAATGTACGATGCTATCATCGACAGACGTCAGCGCATGCTGGACTACATGGAACAGTTGAAGAACAACGGAACCAATGCACGTGCGTGCATGATTATCTTGTCCGATGGACTGGACAATAATTCCCAGTATCGTGCGAGCGATGCCCGTCAGGCTATCCAAGATTTGATTTCTAAGGAAATTACCGTAGCTTTCATCGCTTTCGGACAGGAAGCATTCGGTGTTGCTGATAAAATCGGCATTAAACCGCAGAATGTCAAGGAAGTAAGCAATGATGAGAGTGAGCTTCGCAGAGTCATTGACCTGGTATCCAAGAGTGCTATCTCTGCTTCGAAGAAGGCGAGTTCTGGTGCTGGTGGCACTGCAGATGGCGGATTCTTTGACGTGTAAGCACAAATCTGGTAGTAAGTAAGACAACAACTAAAGGCTTAGGGGGATTGCATTGCAGTCCCCCTTGGTTTTCATAGGAGGTATTAACATGAGTACAATTTTTTACAAATTCCGGTCAAAACAATCTTCTGTAGAAGAAGATAAACCGGAAATCACATCAGAAACTAATGTATGTGAGAATCCAACCTGTGAAAGAAGCACAATTCGTGTTTGTAAGATGGGCTCTGATCATAACTTTGCCAATATGAATAATCATGATTTTGCATTTAATTTGCTGAACATGAAAATCGTTATGGATGGTTGTGGTTCAGGTAAACATTCGGAAGTTGGAACAAGACTTTTCGGACAGCTTTTCGCAAGGAAAGCTAAAGAATACTTCGATAAAGGCGAATCCATTTGTGAAGAAAACTTTATTGAAGTTGTTAATAGCATTTTTGAGAAAATGCTGGAGTTATGCAACGACATATCCTTCATCTTTCAAAATTATTGTTTCACTATTCTGGTATGCTTCGAAATTGAAGGTGAGTTTGTAGTATATAGCTGTGGTGATGGATACATCATTAAGGAAAATGAAGAAGGAATCTCTTTCGACAGACTTGATGATGGCGAATATCCATGTTATTACATTTACAACTTTATCACAGATAAATCTTCTTTGATCGAGTATAAAGATGGTGTTAGCTTCAAGGTAACACGTTTTGCCAAAACTGACTATTTCAATGTCGGTGTCGCAAGTGATGGTTTGAGATATGCAGAGAATCTCTTGGATGTCGAAAAAAACAAACTGATGAAGTTTTTACATGAAGGAAAAGGTCCTCAGATTGAGGTACTTATCAATAGGAACAATCGTAAAAACGAGATGTTCCATGATGATATTTCAATCTGCTTCTAAGGGGGGATTGAAATGGCGATTACATTTACAAGCCGGAGTCGCATTGAGAGCCTTAACAAATTGGCAGAAGGCGGAGAGGCAACAATCTATGAGTATGACTCCAAAAGAGTTATCAAGATTTTCAAGCCGAATGTAGATTTGGCCAGAAAAGAACAGAAGGTCAACTACTTTATTTCCATAAAAGGTCAATTTCCTCAAAATGTTATTGGCCCGGAAGAAGTAGTTACTGTAAAAGGTAATTTTGTTGGGTATGCAATGAGAAAGCTGGTAGATAGCGAAGATTTGCACATGCTCACTAAACCTAAGTATTTGACAGCTAGCAGACTTTCTAATCAGGATGTATTGCAGATTATCACAGACTTAGGATTACATCTTGGAAAATTGCACTCCACTGGCGTTATTGTCGGTGATATAAGTGATTATAATTTCCAGATGAATGGCAAGTGTGAGTACTTTATCGACGTTGACAGCTGGGGATTTGAAGGAAAATATACTCCCGATGCCTACACAGAACTCTTTACCTGTCCGGATAGTTATGCAGCTAATGGAAGTATTACATTCTCGAAAGAGAATGAGAATTACAATTTTGCAGTTCTCGCTTTCAATATGCTGACAAGAATTCATCCTTTCGGTGGAACATATATTCCTGACAAAAGTCTTTCTACTTTGGAAAGAATGAAAAGGAAGCTCTCCATCGTAGGACGCCATAAGGGAGATATAAAAATTCCTAAAATCATTGGCAGTTGGAAATGGATGTCCCCTCAACTGGAAAAGGATTTCGTTGAAATCTTTGAACAGGGAAAGAAAATGGACATTACACCTGATCTTCAAGAACTTCTCAAAAATATGAAGTATTGCAGCACGCATGACATTTATTACTATTCTAAGTTCGATGAGTGCCCACTTTGTAATGAGAATGCGAAGGTCAAGGCAGCTCCTATTGTGGCAAAAGTTACTCAAGTTCCAAATGGACCGCAGATTACCATTGTATTTGCAGGTAGTGATTGTGCATATATCTTAAGCAATGTGCATTATCTTAACAGAACTGGTGAAGCTGTACACTTTGAAACTGGTCGAAGGTTTGCGATTGCCAGAGGAAAAAGAGTAGATTTTTCCAATGATGGAAAAGTCGTGTATGTTACTGATGATGATACCATTGAAGTATATGATGCAAATAATCAGGCTACTGCTACCATCGAACGTATGCACAAGTCTAATTATCTTGTGAAAGACAGAAATGTCTATTACGTTGATAGAGGCAATAATTTGGTGAATCTGTCCATTACTCAGTACGGAAATATGCCTAAATATTTAGGTCAAGTTTATAATCCTCTCTTTGAGGTATCTGAGGATGGAAAAGTATTTATTGCATCTATGTATCCGAAAACGGCAATTATCACTACACCCGACTATACATTTGAGGTAAACTACTCTGGCAGAATCAATGAGTATGCTATCAAATATGATAAAGCAACTCAAAGATGGCTGTTTGTTTACCAAATGCCAAACGGAAAGTATCGCACATTGGTATTTGCTAAAAACAAAATTGAGTATGACGAAGATGTAATCATGTATAATGCTCAGCCTTTGGGTAATATTGATTTCTTCAACAACACAATCTATGATCCAGCTGATGGTAGGATTATTGGAACTAATATCGTAAAGAATACTGCCAAGGAATTCAGTTGCAGTATTGTAGATGAGAGTTCCAAACTCCAATTTACAGGTTGTGGTTTCAAGATTTACAACAATAACAATATCTATAACTATGGTTGATTGAATTAGCCGATGGTAATTCCAAAAGCTAAAACAAATTTGAAGAAAGCCCATTAGTAATTATAATAAAATTACTAATGGGTTTTTCTTTATCCTTTTAAATCCTAAAAATTAATTCTAATGTGCTTTGTAAAATCAAGTCAAGAGTTAGTTGATAATTATCTGCTTTTATGATATAAAATAATTGATAATAATTATGATTGTGGAGAAATACTATGAAATACATAAATAAAAGAATTACAATAGGTTTATTTATTGACACCTTTTTTCCAATGATAGATGGGGTTACTATTGTAGTTGATAATTATGCAAAAAGGCTGACTAAATATGCAAATGTCATCGTTTTTGCACCTAAATATAAGGGAAATGAATTTGATGATTCAAAATTAACATATAAAGTTGTTAGATGCAAATCAATAAAAATGCCAATAATTGATTACTCATTACCAGTCCCAAGATTAGACCCGAAATTTATGAGAGAATTAAATAATACAAAGCTAGATATAGTACATATACATTCTCCATTTTCAATAGGTAAAATGGGTATAGAATATGCTAAGATAAATAATATACCAGTTATCGCTACTATGCACAGCCAATATAAAAAAGATTTCTTGAGGGCTGTTAAGTATGAACCTTTTGCAAATCTTTTAACAAAGATAATTATAAAGCAATATAATAAGTGTGATGAGTGTTGGGCAGTGAATAGTGAAGTGGCAAAAATATATTATGAAGAATATAAATACAAAAAACTACCAAGAGTAATGGAAAACGCCACAGACATGGAACCAGTAGAAAACGTAGAGCTGTCTCAAAAGTTGATTAATCAGAAATACGATATTTCACCAGATAAGAAGGTCTTTTTGTTTGTTGGTAGAATAAACAGTTTGAAAAATATATATCTAATTGTAAACGGTTTGAAAATCTTAAAAGAAAAATATAACCCAAAATTTAAAATGCTATTTGTAGGAACTGGACAAGATGAAGATAAGCTAAAGAGTGTTATTAATAAAAATAATATGGAGCAAGATATAATAATGTGTGGAAGAATAACAGATAGAGAATTGCTTGCATCTATTTATGCAAGAGCAGATTTGTTTTTATTTCCATCATTATATGATGCATCATCAATAGTTCAAATCGAAGCGGCATCACAAAAAACACCGACATTGTTTGTTGAAGGTGCAGCAACTGCAGCGACTATAACAGAGAACGTGAATGGATTTATTTGTAAAAATGATGAAAATGATTTTGCAGAAAAAATAAATGAAATAATAAATAATAATGTGTTATATGAATATGTTTGTGAAAACACTTACAAAGACATATATGTGAATTGGGATAACAAAGTAAAGACAGTGTTTGATTCATATATGGAGATTTTAAGAAAAAAATAAAATTAATAAATAGGGTGTAATAGTTCCTATTAACAAATTATAAGAGGTAGAAATGAAAGAAAAAATAAAAGAATTTATTGTAAAAAATTTAAAATGGAGTATATTATTTATTTGTTTAATTGGATTTTTAGCATTAGCAGAAGATGTATTTAACAAAGAAATAATGAATGGAGATATAATTGGCTATAAAATGGTGTCAAAATTTTTAATATCTGATTTTACAACACCAATAGCAAAGTTTATTACTAATTTGGGAGGAGCAATATTTTTAGTAGTATTGACAATTACTTTATTCATACTAATAAAAAACAAGAAGATAGGAGTATCAATATTCTCGAACTTGGTAATAATTACGGCATTAAATCAATTATTAAAAAGAATATTGCAAAGACCTAGACCAACAGAATATAGAATAATTGAAGAAACAGGATATAGTTTTCCTTCAGGACATTCTATGGTAAGTATGGCTTTTTATGGATATTTAATATATTTAATTTATAAATATGTGAAAAATAAATATATTAAATGGATTTCAATTACATTGCTAAGCATATTAATATGTTCTATTGGAATAAGTAGAATTTATTTAGGTGTTCATTATACAAGTGATGTTTTAGGTGGTTTCCTTATATCAATATCATATTTAGTTATATATATAAGTGCAACTAATAAATTTTTAATTCAAAAAGATAAATAGATTGATAATAATCAGTCTATTTTTTATATACTAGGAAAGTCATCTGGACTTCCTAGTATATAAAAGCTACAATTGCTAGCCCTTTGAGATTTTCTCCTTATAGTCGAAAACTCAAATCGGGCAAGAACAAAGGGCGACTACGTCGATTTGTTCTGAGTTTGGTTACAAAAAATATCATAAAATTTTAGAAAAAAGTATTGACTTAGAGTAAACTCAAAGTAGTATGAATAAATAAGGAGATATAAGTATGAAAAAATTTAAAATTATTTTGGACATTACAATGACAATAATGTTTATTATACTAATGGGATATTACATCACAGGAAATAATGATAGGAATGATGGTAAGTGGAATTATGATTTCAGCAAAAGTATTTGGTTTTCTAAATATTCAAACAACAATGTTTGCAAGAAGATTACACATGGTATCTACATCATGGGGATTTGTATTAATGTCAATTCATGTTGGACTACACATTGCAGGAATGATGAACAAACTAAATAATAAAATGAAAAATAATACTTTTGAATATGCATATTACTTTGTACTAATTTTGATGATAGGAATTGGAGTATATTCATTTATATCAAATAAAGTATATGAAGATATGTTTTTATTAAATGATTTTAAATTTTATGATTATGAGCAAAATCCCATAATATTTTATTTAAAATATTTTATGACATTAGTTTGTATTGCATTAGTTATTTATTTTATTTTTAAATTAATATCAAAGATAAAAAGTAGAAAGGAGACAAAGAAAAATGGATAAGAAAGTTTTAACATTGTTAATATTTATTATAATAGTTGTGATTTTAGGAGGAATAGCATTAGCTGTTAATATGAAAAAAGCAAAAGATACCGGAAAAAACACGGAAAATACTAATATAAATTCAAACCAAGAAAATAAAACAGAAACAACTAAATCAGGAAAAATTTTAGTATTATATTTTTCACAAAGTGGAAATACAGAAGCAGTTGCTAATATAATTCATAATGAAGTCGGAGGAGACATTGTAAAATTAGAAACAACACAAACATATCCAAGCAATTATAATGAACTAGTAGACTATGCTCAAAAAGAACAAAGACAAAATGCAAGACCAGAATTAAAAACAAAAATAAATAATATAGATCAATATGATACTATATTTTTAGGATACCCAAAATGGTGGGCTGATATGCCAATGCCTTTATACACATTTTTAGATGAATATGATTTATCTGGAAAAACAATAGCACCATTTATAACACATGGAGGATCAGGACTTTCTGGAACACCAAATAAAATAAAGAAAGAAGAACCAAATGCAATGGTAACAGAAGGACTAGCTGTAAGTGGAAGTAGTGCAAAGAATTCTCAAAGTACAGTTAAAAATTGGCTTTCAAAAATAAATATTGCAGGCAATGAAGTAAAATAAATAAAATATGAAACCTTACAGAAATGTAAGGTTTCTTTTTTAATAAATATGATATAATTATAATGGAGGAAAAACAAATGCCTAAAATATTAATAATAGAAGATGATGAAAAATTAAGAGAAGAATTAAAAATCTTTTTAAATAAAAATGGATATGAAGCAACAGCACTAACAACATTCGACAACACAATCCAAGATATATTGCAAATAAATCCAGACTTAATCTTATTAGATATAAATTTGCCAAACACAGATGGAGAATATATATGTAAAGAAATTAGAAAACAATCCAATGTGCCAATTATCATAGTAACAAGTAGAGATAATGAACTAGATGAATTACTTTCAATCAATAATGGGGCAGATCATTATATTACTAAGCCATTTAATATACAGATTTTACTTGCAAAAATAGGTTCATTACTAAGAAGAACAAATATGCAAGAAGCAAATGATAAAATAGATGTTAAAGACTTTGTATTAAATACATCAAATAATACAATTGAAAAAGATGGAAAAGTAATAGAATTAACCAAAAATGAATATAAAATTTTAAAATACCTAGTGCAAAATAGAGGGAAAATAGTATCAAGAGAAGACATAATGGAATGTTTATGGGAAAGTGAAAGCTTTATAGATGACAACACGCTAACAGTAAATATTACAAGATTAAGAAACAAATTAGAAGAATTAGAATTAAAAGAACTATTAGAAACCAAAAGAGGTCAAGGATATATTTTGAAAAAAGGAGAAAACTAAAAGAATTTTAATTCCAATATAAAGATTGTGAAATTTTATAAATAATAATAGACAAATCAAAAATAGTATTATAGAATACATGTTATAGGAAACGAGAATTAGCGGATGTTGTATTAAATGTTAAATAGCAAATTTGGAAGGGAGATTTGTTTTATGAAAAGAAAAGGAATTATTATAACAATTGTAATAGTTGGTGTGATTTTATTAAGTGCTACGATTTTTTCAATATTAAAATTTGGTGTATGGAATCCATTTTCATCTTGTTTTGGAATGCTAGAAATTTTATTTACAGACAAAGAATATACAGTAGTACAAAATAATCCTAATAGAGTAGTTTTTAGTAAGACAGCAGATACATCCAATAAAAGTGGTGGACAATTTTTAGATGAATATATGGAAAAAAAAGGTTTTCATTTTGTGCCTGAAGAACAAATGGGAGGAATATTGGTATATAGTAATGGTAGTGAAAAAGAATACATTTCATTTTCTACAAACAAATATTATTCAAAATGGGAATGGCAACAATAAATTATTTGCTTTTATGATATAAAAAAGAAGAAAAAATGGTAATAAAATGATGAAAATAGAAAGAATAAATATAAATGGTATTCCTTCAGTAATATGGGGAGATAAAAGTAGTAAAGCTTTTGTAGCAGTACATGGTAATATGTCTAATAAAGAAGATGAAGTTATAAAAATATTAGCAGATAAAGTAGTAAGTGAAGGATATCAATTATTGAGTTTTGATTTACCAGAACACGGAGAAAGAAAAAAAGATACCACTTATTTGTGCAAAGTTCAAAATTGTGTGAAAGATTTAAAACAAATTATGGAATATGCAAAATTGAATTATAATGAAATTAATTTATGGGCTTGTAGCATGGGAGCATATTTTAGCTTATTAGCTTATAGAAATGAAGAAATTAAACAATGTATATTTTTATCCCCAGTTGTTAATATGAAAGTTATTATTGATAATATGATGTTATGGAGCAATACGACAGAAGAAAAATTAAAAGAAAAACAGGAAATAAAAACGGATTTTGGACAAACATTATATTGGGATTATTATGAATATGTTAAAGATAACCCAATAACTAAATGGAATAAAAACACTTATGTTTTATATGGAGATAAAGATAATCTTCAAAACGAAAATCTAATAAAAGATTTTTGTAATAAGTATGATTGTATTAGAAAATGGAGAACATTATTTTCACACAGAGGAGCAATTAAACTATTATAAAAGTTGGATAGAAGGATTGTATAGCACTCTACGATAAGTAGGTTGTAATTCTTTACAATTCTATTTATAATTTTAACTGGAGGTAGAAAAATGAATAATTATGTAACAGGAAAAATTATAAAAGAATTAAGAGAAATGAAACAATTAACACAAGTAGAATTAGCGAATATTATTGGAGTGAGTGATAAAACAATAAGTAAATGGGAAACAGGAAAAGGATTACCAGATATTTCATTGATTGAACCATTGGCTAAAGCTCTGGAAGTTTCTGTAATAGAACTTATGAATGGTGAATATATAACAAATCAAAATAAAGCAGGCAATATGTTAAAGTCAAACTTTTCTGTATGCCCGATTTGCGGAAATATAATCCATACAATGGGAGAAAATATAAATTCGTGTTGTGGCATAAATTTGCCAATTTTAGAGGCTGAATTAGAAAATGAAAAACATACTATTAACTGTGCAGCAATAGAAAATGAATATTATATTTCGCTTGAACATGAAATGACAAAAGACCATTATATTTCATTTATTGCATATGTTACTAATAATAGATGTGAAATTGTAAAATTATATCCAGAACAAAATGTAGAAGCTAGATTCCTAAAAAGAGGTAAAGGAATAATATATGTATATTGTAACAAAGATGGATTAATAAAAAAATATCTATAAACAATATAATGGACAATTTATGGAGTTGAGAAAATATGAGTAAAGAAGATGATTTAATGAATTGCAGGAGTAACAATGAAAAACATAGCAAATTATATATCAATTAGTAGAATAATAATGTCAATAGCATTGCTGATAACAAAAATATTTTCAATACCATTTTATATTATGATTAAAATTTGTAATCTTATATGTGGATATGTACTGTGGTAACTTTTGCAGCAATTCAAGAAGGGCATTATATTAGAACCAAAAAATGTAATAATATATAAATGTTTTAAGGAGTTTGTTTAAATGTTAAAATACATTGCTTG
Source organism: uncultured Clostridia bacterium (assembly GCA_934130355.1). GTDB lineage: Bacteria > Bacillota > Clostridia > TANB77 > CAG-508 > CAG-269. Next base: position 48,137 of record CAKOXV010000004.1, on the reverse strand, counting down.
TAGCAATGGCATTCTTATATTAAACTTAACTTGAAAGGAGGAAAATTTAAATGTTAAAAGATAATTTAAAAACCTTAAGAAAAAATAAGGGATTTTCACAAGAAGAGTTAAGTATTAAATTAAATGTTGTTAGACAAACAATTTCTAAGTGGGAGTCTGGTTTATCTGTTCCAGATGCTGAAATGCTTATATCCATATCAGAAGTTTTTGATATTCCGGTTAGTGAAATTCTAGGAGAGGACATTGAAGAAAAACAAAAAAATGATATAAAAGTAATATCAGAAAAATTAGAGGTTATAAATGAACAATTATCTATGAGACAAAAACAAAAAAGAAAACGAACTATAAGCTTCTTAATGATTATAGATATTTGTATTATATTACTTTTCATTTTATTGGCACTTTTAGGTAGTCCATACCAATCATTTGATTATAGTAATCCTGAATGGGCTGTTATTGGAACAATATGGCATTCATTTGAATGGGTATTCTTTAAAGTTGCACCAATTATAGTTATAGTAATTACTACAATATTAGGAATAATTTTTATAAAAGGAAATAAATAACAAATTACAAGTTATAGAGCAGATAATTGTTTGATAATTATCTGCTTTTATGCTATGATAAGTAAAATGTTGAGAAGATTATAAAATGATACTTTTAATAATTATTGTATTATGATAAAATAAATTAAAATTAAGGAGGTATATAAGATGGAATACAGAAAATTTAATAATCAAATAATTGTAAGAATGGATAAAGGAGAAGAAATTATTGAGAAAATAAAAGAAATAGCATTAAAAGAAAATATAAATTTAGCAAACATAAATGCATTAGGAGCAACAAATAATTTTGTGGTAGGTGTTTATAAAGTTGAAGAAAAGAAATATTATTCAAACGAATTTAAAGGAAATTTTGAAATTGTTTCATTAACAGGAACAATAAATACAATGAATGATGAATTTTATACTCATATTCACATGAGTGCTGGAAATGATAAAGGAGAAGTATTTGGTGGACACCTAAACAAAGCAATTGTAAGTGCAACTTGCGAAATGGTAATAAATATTATAGATGGAAAAGTTGATAGATATTTTGATGAAGAAATTGGCTTAAATTTGTTCAAATTTTTGAGCTAAGAATACTATGATTTAATATGGTAGTTCTATTTGGAGGAAACAATGAAAGAAAAAATAATATTAATAATTTTAATATTAATATTTTTAACAATAAATTTATATACCGGATTTTTAACCTTTCTAGATTATATTGCAGAATACAAAACAATAAAGATTGAAAATCAGAATGACTATATTGCCAAAGAGATTAAAGAGCATTTTAACATTAAATATGATATTAAAAAAGTTACTTTTTGGGGAGGAATTCCAGATGGTTATTACTTAAAAATTTACAATAATATGAACCAAGTACAAACAGTATTTGAAGATAATCACGAAGATAGTGAGATATATGATTATTTTAGAGATATAAAGGCAGATATACCATCACACTTATTTTATTTGATTATAGAAATAATAATTGAAATTATTATAATATATAAAATAAAAAAGAAAGCAGTTACAAATAATTAATAAAATATGTAATATGTAAAGGAGATATAAAAGTGAAGAAACAGATATGGTTTAGTATAGCATTAATATGTATAGGAATTTTTGTAATTATTACAAATAAGATTATTGGTAATTTTGATTGGCATTTAAAATCTGATTTTATATGGATTGCTTCATTTATGATTCCACTAGGAGTTTTTCTATTAGGTGTATTTTCACTTATAACAATTAAAAATAAAGGATTTAGAATATTTTTAATTGTGTTTTGGACTTTAATAATAATTGTAGTGACATTTATTGAATTTATGTTATTGTGTTGGAGTATAAAAACGACGGTTATTAAGAAAATAGATGGAGATAAATATTGTGGAGTAGAATATTTATCTAATCGCTTAAGAAAAGAAGTATATTATTATAAAGAATATAATATATTTGCATATCATGAAACAGAAGAGTATATAAAGGAATTTTATGATTATAATAACTATGAACAACCATTATATAGAGAATATTATAAGAAAAGTTTACAAGATAGAGTAATATATGACTATGACAAGGATGGAAATATAACAAAAATAACAACTTATGATGAAAATGGTAAAATTATTGAAACACAACCATAAATTTTATTTATTAAAAATTTTAAAGAAACTATTGACCGGTAGTTACTACCGAAGTATATAATACAAGTGAAAAAGTTAAGAAGAAATATATTATGAAAAAACAAACAGCAGGTAGAGAAAATTTAGTAAAATTAGCACCTAAATTTGCTGAGTTAAATGATGATGTATTATTTGGAGAAATATGGTCAAGAGAAGAAGCAGTAGAAATTGTAACACAATTAGCATTTTATTCTGGTTGGCCAAAAGCTTGGAGTGCATTTGCATTAATAAAAGAAGTTTATGGAGATGAAGAAACAAAAGAAGTGTTTATTGCAAATGTAACATTTGAACCAAGATGTAGAAATAATTGGCATATACATCATAGTACAAATGGAGGAGGACAAATTTTAATCTGTGTTGATGGAGAAGGATGGTATCAAGAAGAAGGAAAAGAAGCTATAAGATTAAAACCAGGAGATGTTATAACAATTCCGGCAAATGTAAAACATTGGCATGGAGCTACTTCAAAATCTTGGTTCAGCCATATTGCTGTGGAAGTACCAGGAGAAAATACTTCAAATGAATGGTGTGAAAAAGTTTCAGATGAAGAATATAACAAATTGCCAGAATAAAAGATGAAATTGATAAATGGATAAAGAATTTAAAAGCAGATAATTGAAAATTATCTGCTTTTGTGATATAAAGAGATTATACAAAATATTGATATAGAATGGAGGAACAAAAGTGACAATAGCAGAAGTTAGTCAAAAATATAATTTAACACCAGATACATTAAGATATTATGAAAGAATAGGATTGATTGCAAAAGTTCCAAGAAATTCTAATGGAATAAGGAATTATGATGAAGCGTCTTGTAAAAGAATAGAATTCATAAAATGTATGCGTAATTCTGGAGTTGAAATAGAAATTCTAATAGAATATACGAATTTATTTGAAAAAGGAAAAACAACAGCAGAAGCTAGAAAAAAACTATTGGAAGAGCAAAGAGAAAAATTACAAGAAAAGCAAAGAAGCATAACAGAAACACTTGCAAGGTTAGACTATAAAATTGAATTGTATAATGAAATTATCGAAGGTAAAAGAAAAGATTTTACTGAAGATATATAAAAAATAAAAGGGAATAATTATTATAGGAGGTATTTTTATGATTAAATTAGTATTAGTTAGACATGGACAAAGCATGTGGAATTTAGAAAACAAATTTACAGGATGGACAGATGTAGATTTATCAGAACAAGGAGTAAAAGAGGCAAAAGAAGCAGGAAAAATCCTAAAAGAAAAAGGATTTCATTTTGATTTAGCATTTACATCAGTATTAAAAAGAGCAGAAGACACATTAGACTATATATTAAAAGAAATGGGAGAAGAAGATATAGAAATAAAAAGAAGTTGGAGACTAAATGAAAGACATTATGGAGCATTACAAGGCCTAAACAAAGATGAAACAAAAGAAAAATATGGGGCTGAGCAAGTATTACTTTGGAGAAGAAGCACAGATGTAAGACCGCCAGAATTGGAAGAAACAGATCCAAGATATCCTGGAAATGACGAAAAATATAAAGATTTAAGCAAAGATGAATTACCAAAAACAGAAAACCTTGTAGATACAATAAAAAGAGTTCTTGAATATTGGAATTCAGACATAAAACCAGAATTAGAAAAAGGTAAAAGAGTGATAATAGCAGCACATGGAAATAGTTTAAGAGGATTAATAAAATATTTAGACAATATAAGTGATGAAGATATTATCAAATTAGAATTACAAACAGGTAATCCAATTTGTTATGAATTAGATGAAGAAACATTAAAACCTATTAGACATTATTATTTAAAATAATAACAAAAAAGAGAAAACGCTACAAAATGAAGTGTCTTCTCTTTTTAATTTATAACCACTATAGCACAAAATCTTCAAAAAATCAAGACTGTTATTTTTGTAAAATATATGTTATATAAAATAAGGGGAACAAAATGGAAGATTATTTAGAAATTCTTAATAAAAGAAAACAAATAGAGATTACAAGTATTCAAAAGTGTAATGAAATTACAAGCAAATATGGTTTGACATTAAATAATAGTCAAATATCAAATTTATTAGAAAAGAGAAAAGAAACATTAAAAAGCACAGGGAGAGTGGAATTTAGAGGAAACATCATAGAAAAATTGATAAAAGAATTCTGTGATTCTCCATACATAAACCAGGAAAATTATGAAAGTACTATATATGAATTAATTGAAATATTTTATGAATATAAAAATGAGACAATGGACTTAATTACAGATGATGAATTAATAGGAGTAATGAAAAGATTTTTTGATGGAATATGTAAAGGAGACCTTGAATATTTATCAGGAACAATTATGTATGAAATGAGAGAAAAATTACTAAATAATAAATCAATAGATGATATAAAAGGAGGTTCAAATTTTGAGTAATCTTGAAGTTATAAGTAAAATAAAAAGAGAAAATTTAGATGAGAAAAATTATTTTAAAACATTAATAGAAGAAGCACTTGATAATGAACTACTTACAGATGATGACATAGTAAATCTTCAAATCGGAATTATACAATTGCTGGATGAAAGAATATATAGATATGATGGCTTTTGTAATAGTTCAATTAGAAAGGAAACTATGGAAGACATAAATTATTCAAACTATTATACAATAGGAATGCAATTAAAAACATTTAGAAATCCTGATGAAGCAGTAAAACAAATAAAAGAGAGTGGAATCAAAAAGATTTATTATAGTGGTAGAAAAAGAATAGATAGAGATTTGAATATAATTAAAGTGATGTATCTTAAAGTAAAACAAAATAAATTAAAAACTAAAAACCATACTTATAATGATACGATAATTGGTGGCATACAAGGCTTTTTAAAAATATATGACACTGACTTTAAAGCTCAAGATATGAAAATTACTGCTGATTATCCTTTATACAATAATTTAATTGGAAAACTTGAAGGAATAGAATTTATAAAAGAATATATAAATTCAATTTATTTAGAAAATGAATTTTGCAACAAGTTTTCAGAGGAAAAGATAGAAGATTTATTATATAGTTACTCAAACGAATATGAAGAACTTATTGCAAATATTTTTGAAATTATATTTTTAGAAGTAATTGCTTGCAAATTAGTAAAAAGAAATATATATGATTTAAAAATTACTGAAATTGAATTAGATAAAATTTATAAATTATTTAAAGACAAAGACAATATAGAGATAGATAAAATAATTAGAGATACTTGGAAAGAAATAAGTAATGAACTAATTGCAGAAAATCAAGATTTACAGAAATATATTGAAAAGAATATAAACTATATTATTGACATAATAATAAATGGAGTTAGACAAAATACATTAGATAAGGTGTTTATAATTCAAAAATAAATTAATAAAATAAAGTTGTATTACAAATTTCTATTGTTTTTTCAAAAATACAGATATATAATATTAAAAATATAAAAATAAACAAGGAGAAAAAAGTGAAAGAAACAGGAGAAAAATGTTATTTATCTGATTTAAAAGTTGGACAAAGGGCGAAAGTTTTGAGACTAAACGAAAAAAATAGAGCAATTAGAAGACATTTATTAGACATGGGAATTATTAGAGAAACAGAAATTTTAGTTAAAAAAATTGCACCAATGGGAGATCCAATAGATATTAGCTTAAGAGACTATGAACTATGTATACGTAAAGAAGACTTAAGCAAAATAGAAGTGGAGGTGCTATAAGATGAAAATTGCATTAGTAGGAAATCAAAATAGTGGGAAAACAACTTTATTTAATGCATTAACAGGAATGAATGCTAAGGTTGGAAACTGGCCAGGAGTAACAATAGAGAAAAAGACAGGGATAATAAAAGGAACTGAACATGAGATAACAGATTTACCTGGAATATATTCATTAAGTCCATATAGTATAGAAGAAGAACTAACAAGAAAATTTATATTTGAAGAAGAACCTGATGTGATAATAAATATAGTTGATAGTACATCACTTGAGAGGAGTTTATACTTAACAACCCAATTGTTAGAATTAGACACTAAAATAATAATTGCATTAAATATGGCTGATATTCTGGAGAGAAAAGGATTAATAATTAGTGAACAAAAGTTAGAACAATTTTTAGGAGTAAAAGTTGTAAAAATCTCTGCTTTAAAAGAGACAGGTATAAATGAACTAACTAGAGAAATAGAATATTTAACAAATAAAAATAAGATATACTTTTATGATTCAAAAATGGAAGAGACAATAAAACAAATTGAAAACATAATTGACAAAACAACAAAACATAAAAGATTTGTAGCTGTTAAATTATTAGAAAATGACGAAAGATTTGAAAGCCTAAATACATATAAAATCAAAAATATTGAACAAGAATTGTCACAAAATTATGTTACAGACTTAGAGGAAACAATAGCAACAGAAAGATATAAATTTATAGAACAGGTTAAAAGACAGACTGTAGAAAAAACAATATTAAAAGAAACAATATCAGATAGATTAGACAAAGTATTTTTAAATAAATGGTTTGCTTTTCCAATATTTATAGTGATAATGTTTTTAGTATATTATTTATCTGTTGGTGTTGTAGGAAGCTTTACAACAGATTTGCTATCAGAAATTATTAAAAATGCAGGAGAAGGAATCAGAAATATATTAGAAAATTTAGGAACATCAGCATGGATAAATAGTCTTGTGGTAGATGGTATAATTTCAGGGGTTGGAGCAGTCCTAGGCTTTGTACCACAACTTATAATATTATTTATTTGCATATCTTTACTAGAAACAACGGGATATATGTCAAGAATTGCTCTATTATTGGACAAGCTATTCAGAAAAATTGGATTAAGTGGTAAAAGTTTAATACCATTTATTATTGGGTCAGGATGTAGTGTGCCAGGAATAATGGGAACAAGAATAATTGAAAATAAAGAAGAAAGAGAACTCACAACAATTTTAACTCCATTTATACCTTGTAGTGCTAAATTACCGATAATAGCATTATTTTCGAGTTATTTTTTCGAAGAAAATAGTGGCATTGTTGCTGTGACATTATATTTTTTAGCAATAGGTATAATAATTATAAGTGCAATAATTATGAAAAAATTTGTATTTAAAAATACAAATAATACTTATGTTTCAGAATTGCCAGAATATAAATTGCCAAGTGCTAAATATGTGGCAAAAGAAGTCTATTATAAAGTTGAGGCTTTTATAAAAAGAGCAGGAAGTGTTATATTAATATGTTCAATAATTATATGGTTTTTGTTGTCATTTTCAATTAAATTTGAATATGGTGTTAATGTAGAAGATAGTATGTTAGCTTTAATTGGAAAAACAATATCACCCTTATTTTATCCAATTCTAGGAACTAATAGCTGGGGTGCAACAGTATCAGCAATCCAAGGACTTGTAGCCAAAGAACAGGTAATATCTTCTATGTCAATAATTTCTGGATTATCAGAAATAACAGAAGAAGGAGAGCAAATATTTAGGAGTGGAATATTCAGCTTCTTTACTAAAAGTTCTGCATATTCTTTCATGATATTTAATTTGTTTAGTGCACCATGTATTGGAGCAATAAGTGCTATGAGGAGAGAACTTGGAGGAACAAAAAAAGTACTTAAAGCAATAACATATCAAACAACTTTTGCTTGGATTTTAGCAACAATTGTGTACCAAATAGGTAGTAGAATTGAAAACAAGACATTAAATATTACGAATTTGATAATTATTACGTTTGTTGGAATAAGTGCAATATATGTTTTATTGAGAAACAAAGATGTTAAAGAAAAAGGATGCAGTGGTTGTCCATATTGTAATTCTTGTAATAAGGAGCAAGAAAAAATCAAAATAAAATAAATGAATATTGGACTACATAGAATAATATCATTGAATATGGAGGATATTATTTTATGAAGATTATAACATTAAAAAAGAAAAACATATTAAAAACATTTATTGCTTGTACATTTCTAATTGTATTATGCAAATATACAACTGCATTTGGTATGCAACATTATTATAATTTAGATTTTTCAACAGGACTAGTAACAGCTTCAGAATTAAATGTAAGAAGCGGACCAGGAACACAATATAAAGTAATAGCAACTGTAAAGAGAAATGAATATATAAGAGTTTTTGCTGGAATTGGCAGTTGGTATATTGTTCAAGTAGAGGGAGATTACATAGGAGCTGTAAGTAAAAAATATGTAAAACCAATTTATCCAAGTTCATCTAACACAGGAAATACAGGAAACACCGGAAGTGGAACAGGACAAGGAACAACAACAGCAACAATGAATGCAGATGAAAAAGAAGTCTTTGATTTAATAAATAAACAAAGAACAAACAATGGATTAGCAGCATTAAAAATTGATAATGAAGTACAAAGAGTAGCAAGAATAAAAGCACAAGATATGGTTGACAAGAATTATTTTGCACATGAATCACCAACTTACGGAACACCTTTTAATATGTTAAAAAGCTTTAAAATTACATATAAAACGGCTGGTGAGAATATTGCAGGAAATTCTAGTAACAGCGGAGCTGTTACAGCTTGGATGAATTCTTCTGGGCATAAAGCCAATATTTTAAATTCTAATTATAACTATACTGGAATAGGAGTAGTTACTAGTTCAAAATATGGCAAAGTTTATGTGCAAATGTTTATAGGAAAATAAGAACACAGGTAATTTTACTTGTGTTCTTATTTAGTATGTGTTAAAATTACTTTGTTAAAAAATAAAAGGAGAAGAAACATGAAAGAACAAATTCCACAATTTTTTTTAGAAATGCTAATAAAACAATATGGAGAAGAATTAACAAGAGAAATATTAGAAGGATATGAAAAACAAAGAAATGTAACATTAAGAGTTAATACAATAAAAACAAATAAAGAAAAGATAGAAAACAAATTAAGAGAAGCTAAAATAGAAACAGAACATGTTAAATGGTTCGAAGATGGTCTAATAATAAAAAATGTTAGAGAAGATGCAATAAAAAATTTAGATATATATGAAAAAGGTGAAATATATTTACAAAGTTTATCATCAATGCTACCACCAATCATACTAGAACCAAAGCAAGGGGAAAATATTTTAGATATGGCAGCAGCACCAGGCGGAAAAACGACACAAATTGCAGCTCTTACACAAAACAAAGCATTTATAACAGCATGTGAAAAAAACAAAATAAGAGCAGAAAGACTAAAATACAATTTGCAAAAACAAAGTGCTGGTTGTGTTAATGTAATGCAAGAAGATGCAAGAAAATTGAGTGATTTTTTCTCTTTTGACAAAATTCTTTTAGATGCACCATGCAGTGGAAGTGGAACAGAAAGTGTGTTTTCAGCCGAATTTAGTAAAGAATTAATTAATAGAATTTCAAAAACTCAAGAAGAATTACTAAGAAAAGCTTTAAAAATCTTAAAACATGGAGGAGAAATGGTTTATTCAACTTGCTCAATCCTTGCCCAAGAAAATGAAGAAATATTGAAAAAGGTCATGAAAAGCTCTAATGCAGAGATTATCCCAATTATTCCATTAGATGGCATTCCATTATTGCCATCCACATTAAAAGGAACATTATGCATAAAACCAACTGAATTATATGAAGGATTTTTTGTGGCAAAAATTAAAAAATTATAATTAGAAAAAATGAAATTAAATTTTCGTGAATTATATACAAAAAAAATTTTTTTTGCTATAATTGTGACAGAAAAAAATGGTGAAATATAGGGGGATATTATGAAAAAGAAAAAAGTAGTAGCTATAATAATTATATTAATAATCGCAATTATTTTGGCAGCAGTGGCTGGAGTTGTTATTATTCAAAAAAACAGAAATACTTCAAACAGAGAAGAAGTTGAAAGTGATACAAATATTATTGAAAAAATAAATAATATTGAAGGAAAATATACTGATACAAAAATTACAGACATGAAAACAGCTTTAAATTCATTAGAAAATGCCAAAGAGGACATAAATATAAAAGACATAAATAATGAAATAAAAGAAATTGGAAGTGATACATCTAATAGTTTAATAAATACATATAGTTTTAAACAATACTATAATGGAATAGAGGTATATGGAAATACTATAACAATATACACTGATAAAAATGGAAATGCCCAAGGAATAATTAATAAATTTGTACCTTTAGTAGAAAAGCAAATACAAACAGTTTCTAAAACAAAATATGAAGATATAATAGAAGTTGCTAATGCAAGAATGAAAGAATTAAACATAGAAAATTTTAAAATTAGCAGTAACAGTTTAGTATTGTTCCCAGTAGACGAGGAAAATTACAGATTAGCGCACAAATTAAATATCCAAACAGTTTTGATGCCTATAGAAATGATTATAGATGATGAAAATAAAGAAATACTAGCAGAAAATAGTCAAATTTCAAGTGCAAAAACAACAAAAGAGAATTTAACACAAGAAGATATAAATCAATATAAAATTGCTGGATCAGAAAAATACGAATTAGTTGATAAAGAAAGAAATATCAAGGTAGAATATGATAAAGATGCAAAAGAAAATGAATACTATCCTCTTACATGGAGTAATTTAGAGGAAGCAAATAAATTGGACACAAGTATAGGAATAAAATCACTAAAAACTTTACAAAATGTGTATGACTATTTTTACAAAGAACTTGGAGTTAAGTACATAACAGGGAAAAAAGAAACAAGTTTAATTCATTTAGTTGTTAGTGCTAAAAATCGAAATGGCATAGTTATAAGAAACAATGCGTTTTTCACTCCTAATCCAGAAGAAAATGATAGTTATATTGTTTTAGGAGAAGACAATTTATACAATGAGGATATCGAAGTTATAGCTCATGAATATTCTCATGGAATTTTTGATTATACTACACTTGTATTAAGTGGAGGAGAGTATAAAACCAAAGCAATTAATGAAGCTTATGCAGATATATTAGGTATGTGTGCAGAGGCATATAGTAAACAAAGTCAAAGAATAGATGGAATAATAAACAGTGTAAATAGAGATATAAAGAATTCTAAAGTTGAGTATAAAAATTTACCTAAAAATCAGAAAGAATACGAACAAAACAAAAGAAATGATTCAAACAAAGACGAACATTATTATAGTCAAATATTATCAAGAGCAGCATATTTGATGAGTGAAAATATACAACTAAATGAGTTTAAAAAACTTTGGTATAATTCTATTTCACTTTTGCCAAAAGGAAAATGTAATTATTATGATTGCGAATATGCAGTTTTAAAAACGGCAGAAATAATGGGATTTACACAAGATCAACAAAAAGAGATAATAAGAGCTTTTGAAAATGTAGGTATCATAAACTATGACTTAATAACAAAAGATATAAAAGATTATGCAGATAAGACCTGGAATAATCAAAAAGAAGAAAATAACAAACCACAAGAAGAAAATACAAATAAAGAGACTGTAAAATTATCACTTACTTATAAATATAGTGATGGAGTAGCATGGGCAAGAGGAACAAACAAAGAAGTTTATTTGTTAGACGAAAAAGGAAATATCTTATATGAAACTACAGCTGCGTGGACAATTGCAGATTCATTAAAAAACTTTAAAGATGGATATGCTCAAATAATAGACGATAATGGCAAAAGAATAATTGATAAAACAGGAAAAACCATAATAGAGGCTAAAGACTATGAGGGTATTTCTTATAAAGATAGTGGATTAGCATTAATAACGATTAGAGAAGAAACATATCAAAAAAGCATTAAGAAAATGGGAATAATGAATTTAAAAACAAAAGAATATACATTTGGACCAAAGGAAGATGTAGATATAACAGAGCTTGGAGAAGGAATGTTCAGAGTGTATGGAAATAGTGAAGAGATGCTAGTAAACGGAGTGACAGGAAAAAGTGCTGTAGAAAAAAATTCGCTATACACTTTAGCTAACGTTATGTTGTTTAATGATGGATATGGCGGAGCGCGTATTTATAACGGAACAGAAGCCTATATTTGGGACAAAAACTTGAATAAAAAAATTATAAAACTTCAAGAATCAGACCATAGTAACAATCTTAAATATTCAGAGAAATTATTCTTCTCAGGAAATTCTTTTTATGATTTAAATGGTAATAAAGCCATAGATTTATCAGATGAAACAACTATAAGAGGTATAGGTGTTTTCAAAAATGGACATGCTTTATTAAAATTTTATAATGGAAGTAAAAACTTTTTTACAGTTATAGATAAATCAGGAAGATTTTTATTTGAGCCAATGCAATACATTAGCTCTAGAAATGTAGTAGATACAGATTCATTTGCTTTATATGACGAACAAGACGAGTTATATGGAGAAGGCTATATACTATGTAGAGAAAACAGCAAATGGAAAGTGCTAGATACTAATGGAAAAATTGTTCTTCAACTTGAAGCAGGTGAAACACCAATAGATGCTATTGGTGAAAATGGAATGTTAGCATTGAAAAATAGTAAAGAAAGTTATTATAAAACTATAAAAGGTGAAAAAATACTAGCAAGCAAGAAACAATAATATAATAAAAATAAGCGCCCTATTTAGGACGCTTATTTTGCTATTCTAAGATTTCTCCTTGACCAAAGGTAATTTTAACCTTTAAGTTTTGACTAATCTCTAAAGCCGACCAATCTTCGAAAGGAAGGGAAAAAGATATAGTTTTGTCCTTTTTGGTATCAATACCTTCGACCATATAATTCTCTGACTTAGAAGAGATTCTTTCATCAGAAGAAAGATTAGTATCACCCCAATATGGGGATTTATCAGTTCCGCTTGTTGCAACTGTTCTTTCATGTAGCCATTTATCGATTTCATAATAATATTTTGTACGATAAACAGGCTCTGAACGATAGATAGGTTCTTGATATGTCTCAGTTTCGTAGTAAGTTTCGTAAATAGGACGTTGACCAGTAATTTCTTCAAAATACCCATTTCCTAAATCACGATATCCTGAAACATAAGTTTCATACCCTGAGATACGTTCTCTAGCGACTTGACGAGTCCTTGTTTCATAGTGATCTAGAACTTGCTGTGAATGAGAATACTCATTGTTTGTATATAGCAAGTTAGCGCTAACAGGCAAAGACCAGCTACTTTCTTGAACAGTTTGATACCGTTCAATTTCGATGGTACGCTTCCACGAAAGCTCATTAACAACGATTTCATATTCTTTTGGACTAAGGAGTGAGACAATTCCAAATATGCTAATTGCAACTAGAAATACTAACAATACAGATTTCAAAATGCTAGGTGTAAACGTAAATTTTGCTTTCTTTGACTGACTTTTGTATTCTTTTTGATGATATTCCTTTTCTTGATATTCATCCTGTTGTTGCTGTGTTCTTGGTTCTTGTGTTTGTGCCTGTGACTGTGTCTGCTTCTGCTCTTCTTTTTTCTTGTTTTCAAAATAGTCAAGGTTTTCGGCAGTTCTAGGTGCACCGCAATAAACACAATCTTGAGAGTTATCCGAATTCAAATTGCCACAAAAGTTGCAAACCCAATCCGGATTTTTGTTAATTTTCTTAGCTTCTTTTTCTGGTACATAGTCTTTTTTACCTACATCCAACAAATAAAACGTTGTTTCAGTCCCTCTTGCTTTACCACAATTGGGACATTCCCTGAACCGTCCTTTTATCCGTTTGGTACCACAATATTTGCAGTCCCAAAGTCCTTCTACTAACTTTCCCATTAATAATGAACCTCCTTGTTGAAAAATTTTTAATAGCATTGAATAGAAAGCTAAATTAATTATACCACAAAAAAGGCCGAGATTCAAGGCTTTATCAAGGTTTGAAAATCAAAAAGTACAAAGCAAGAAATACTATCTTAATTCAAAAATTAATATATTACTATTCCATGGCAAAAACATAGCTGGGGTCATCCCCATAGTGGGTCTTTGCCTTATTTCATAGTAATATATTAATTTTGAACTAAATGAAAGAAACTCTGGCTGTACTTTTAAATTTTCCATATTTTTAAGTTAAAAAGTAATGTTAGCCTTGACAAACATTTCAATATATATTATAATGTTAACCGTAGTTAACAAAAAGGAGAAAAATATGATTTCAAAAGCATTAGAAGAATATTTAAAAACAATGTATGTGCTAAAAAAACAAAATGGAAATATAAGAGTAACAGATATTGCAAACAAGATGGAATGTACAAAACCAAGTGTAAATAAAGCACTAAATAATTTAAAAGAAGAAAAACTTGTAAATTATGAAACTTATGGCACAATAGAATTAACAGAAACAGGAGAAGAACTTGCAAAAAAGATTTTAGAAGCTTATGACATAGTATATGTATTTCTAAAAGAAGTACTAAATTTAGATGAAGAACAAGCAAAAATAGAAGCTGAAAAAATAAAATCATCAATTGCGGATGAAACTATAAATAAATTGGCAAAATATGTTCATAGAGTTTTAGGGCTAAGTAATTTAAACTGTAACTATGACATTAATAATGAAAAATGTAGATGTTGTGTAAAAAGGACATCAACAAAAAGGAAGGAATAAGAAATGAGCGATAAAATATTAGAAATTAAAAATTTACATGTAAATGCAGGAGAAAAAGAAATTTTAAAAGGAATAAACTTAAGTATAAATAAAGGCGAAATTCACGTAATAATGGGGCCAAATGGATCTGGAAAGACAACAACAGCTAATGCGATTTTAAACAATCCAGCTTATATAAAAACAGATGGGACTATTGAATTGAACGGAGAAAACATTAATACATTGAAAACAGATGAGATAGCAAGAAGAGGAGTATTTATGTCCTTTCAACAGCCAGAAGAAATACCAGGAGTATCTGTAACAAATTTCTTAAAATATGCTAAAAATAAAATTACAGGAGAACCAGTAAAAATATTTGCTTTCAAAGAAGAACTAAAAAAATACATGGAAGAATTAAACATGAACCCTAAAAACATGGAAAGAAGTTTAAATGTGGGATTTTCAGGTGGAGAAAAAAAGAAAAATGAAATTCTTCAAATGCTTGTTTTAAATCCAAAACTTGCAATATTAGATGAAACAGATTCAGGACTTGATGTTGATGCAATAAGAACAGTTTCAAAAGGTATACAGATGTTTAAAAATGAAAACAATGCAGTTCTTATAATAACACATAACACAAAAATATTGCATAGTCTAAAAGTTGATTATGTACATGTTTTAGTTGATGGAAAAATTATAAAAACAGGTGGACAAGAACTAGCAGAAGAAATTGAAGAGAATGGATACACTCAATATAAATAATGAAAGGAATTCATAATGAAAACCAAATTAGAAGAAATAAATAGAAACATATATGATATTAGAAATAAAGATGAATATGATTTCAAAATACAAAAAGGGCTAACAGCGGAAATTATAGAGGAAATATCAAAACAAAAAAATGATCCTGATTGGATGAGAGAATTTAGATTAAAAGCCTTAGAAGTATATAACCAATTAGAAATGCCTACATGGGGACCAGATTTATCAGAATTAAATATGGACGAGATAGCTACTTATGTAAGACCAAAGAGCAAATTAAGTAGTTCTTGGGATGATGTACCAGAAGATATAAAATCTACTTTTGATAAATTAGGAATACCAGAAGCAGAAAAAACATCATTAGCAGGTGTTGGTGCACAATATGATTCCGAAGTTGTGTACCATAGTATGAAAGAAGATTTGATAAAACAAGGTGTAATTTATACAGATATGGAAACAGCTATAAAAGAATATCCGGAGTTAGTAAAAAAATATTTTATGAAATGTGTGCCTGTATCAACACACAAATTTGTAGCATTACATGGGGCAGTATGGTCAGGAGGTTCTTTTGTTTATGTGCCTAAAGGAGTAAAAGTAGATATTCCGTTACAGTCATATTTTAGATTAAATTCACCAGAATCAGGTCAATTTGAACATACATTAATAATAGTAGAAGAAGGTGCAAGCTTACATTTTATTGAAGGATGTTCAGCACCTAAATACAATAAAGTAAACCTACATGCAGGATGTGTTGAATTATATGTTAAAGATGATGCATATTTAAGATATTCTACAATAGAAAATTGGTCAAAAAATATGTTGAATTTAAACACTAAAAAAGCATTAGTAGGTAAAAATGCTAAAATGGATTGGGTATCTGGATCATTTGGATCTAAAATATCAATGTTATATCCAATGAGTATTTTGAACGGAGAAGGCGCAAAAACAGAGTATACTGGAATTTCATTTGCAGGAAAAGGACAAAACTTAGATAATGGATTTAAAGTTGTTCATAATGCACCAAATACATCAAGTGTAGTAAACGCAAAATCAATATCAAAAAGTGGAGGAAAATGCACATATAGAAGTTTAGTAAGAATAAACGAAAACGCAAAACAATCTAGAGCATCAGTATCATGTGAATCATTAATGCTTGATGACATCTCAATATCAGACACAATACCAGTAAATGATATTCAAACAGATGATGTTGAATTTTCACATGAGGCTTCAATTGGAAAGATAAGTGATAAAACAATATTTTATTTAATGAGTAGAGGGTTATCAGAAGAAGATGCAAAAGCAATGATTGTTAGAGGATTTGCACATCCTATTGCAAAAGAATTGCCAGTTGAATATGCTGTTGAAATGAATAATTTGATAAATTTAGAGCTAGAGGGGGCAATTGGATAATATGGTTGAAATAAATGAAACACCTGTAAGAACTTCAAAAAATTATAATATTAATAGTTTAAAATTAAATACATTAGAAATTCCAAAAGCAATTACAGAATTTAAGAACAAGACTATAGCAATAGACAGTGATGAAGTAGAAAATTGCTCATTATCTAGTGAAAAAATAGATTTGACTTATGGATTAAGTGAAGAGTTAACAGAACAAATAGCTTCAAAAAGAAATCAAGAAACAGGATTAATAATTAAAAGCAAAAAGAATTCAAATATTAAAATTGATTATAAATTAGATGAGAGCAATAGTAATTTAATTGATTTTATAAATATAGTTGCAAATAGAGATACAAAAGCAACAATTTTTATAAAATATATGTCAGATGAAGTAAAAAAAGCATTTCATAATGGAATAATAAAAATAAATGCAAAACCAAATTCTGAAATAAATGTAGTAGTAATTAATTTATTAAATAATGATACAGAGAATTTTTTAGCTATACAAAATATAATTGCAGATAATGCCAAAATAAATTACACAATAATTGATTTTGGAGGAAAAAATAGTGTGACAAATTATTATTCTAATTTAATTGGAAGTGAAGCAGATAATAGGTTAAATGCAATTTATATAGGAAAAGATGAGCAAGTATTAGATTTAAACTATATAGCAGAATTAAGAGGACAAAAATCAAATGTTAATATAGATGTTCAAGGAGCATTAAAAGATAATGCTAAAAAACATTTTAAAGGAACAATTGATTTCAAAAAAGGATGTAAAAAAGCTTCAGGAAACGAGAATGAATCTTGTATGTTGCTTTCAGATACAGCAAAAGCTATTGCTTTGCCGATGTTATTATGTTCGGAAGAGGATGTCAAAGGAGAACATAGTACTTCAGCAGGAAAAATTGAAGAAAATGAACTATTTTACATTATGAGTAGAGGATTTGAACAAAAAGAAGCAATGAAACTTATGGTTAGAGCAAAATTTAATGATATATTAGAAAATATTAAAGATGAAAAACTAAAACAAGAAATTTTAGAAGAAATTGATAGAAGATTAGATTGAAAAAATGGGAACGGTCCTTTTTTTCGTGAAAAAAAGGACCGTCCCCAAATTAACAAGGGAGGCAAAAAAATGAATGAAATAAAAAAAGATTTTCCTTTACTAGAAAATCGAGAAATAACATATTTAGATAGTGGAGCAACAAGTCAAAAGCCAATACAAGTAATAAAAGCAATTGAAGAATTTTACGAAAAAAATAATGCAAATCCTCATAGAGGGGCATATACACTAAGTATGGAAGCAACAGAAGAATATGAAAATGCAAGAACTAAAATAGCAAAATTTATAAATGCAAGACATAGAGAAGAAATAATCTTTTCTAAAAATGCAACAGAAAGCCTTAACTTAGTTGCTTATTCTTATGGTATGGATAATTTAAAACAAGATGATGAAGTAGTAATTTCAATAATGGAACATCATTCAAATTTAGTACCTTGGCAAAAAATAACAAAAGCAACTAATAGCAAATTGAAATATATGTATATAAATAATCAATTTGAAATTACTCCTGAAGAAGTAAGAGATAAAATAACAGACAAAACAAAAATAGTAGGAATCACATATGTTTCAAATGTTTTAGGAACAATAAATAATGTTAAGGAAATAATAAAATATGCTCACAAAAAAGGTGCAATAGTAATAGTAGATGCTTCCCAATCTATAGCACATCAAAAAATTGATGTACAAGATTTAGATGCTGATTTTTTAGTATTTTCAGGTCATAAAATGTTTGCACCACTAGGAATCGGTGTGTTGTATGGAAAAAAAGAACTTTTGAATAAGATGCAACCATTTTTAATGGGTGGAGATATGATTGAATATGTGCACGAACAAGAAACAACATTTGCACCATTGCCTAATAAGTTTGAAGCAGGAACACAAAACGTAGAAGCTGTAATAGGATTAGGAGCAGCAATTGATTATATTCAAAGTATCGGATATGATAAGATTCAAAAGATAGAAAAAGAAATTGTTTTATATGCAAGACAAGAATTATCAAAGCTAGACTTTTTAACATTATACATGACTCCAAATGAAAAAAATCACTCAAGTGTAATTTCGTTTAATATAAATGGGGTTCATCCACATGATGTTGCAAGTATTTTGGACTCTGTTGGTGTATGTGTACGTTCAGGAAACCATTGTGCACAACCACTTATGAGATTTCTAGGAATAGATTCTACTTGTAGAGCAAGCTTTAGTATATATAATACTAAAGAAGATGTAGACAAACTAGTTGAAGGGCTAAACAAAGCATATAAGATGTTTGAAAAATATATCAAGAAAGGATAAGCAATGGAAGATTTAAATGATGTTTATAATGAATTAATAATGGAACATAGCATGAATTCATATAATAAAAAGAAAATGGAAAATCCAGATTATGAAGAAATTGGACATAATCCTAACTGTGGAGATGAAATAACATTAGACTTAAAATTAAATGGAAACATAATTGAAGATATGGCATTTTCTGGACATGGATGTGCAATATCACAAGCATCTACATCAATAATGATAGACACTTTAAAAGGCAAAACTATAGATGAAGCAAAAGAAATTATAAAAACATTTATAGAAATGATAAAAAGAGAAACAACAGATGAAGAACAGTTAAAAAAATTAGAAGATGCGATTGCTTTTAGAAATGTTGCAAATATGCCAGCTAGAGTTAAGTGTGCTCTACTTGCATGGCATACAATGGAGGACATGATAAATGGAAAATAAAAAAGTATTATTAGGAATGAGCGGAGGAGTAGATAGTAGTGTATCAGCTTTGTTATTGCAACAGAGAGGATATGAAGTAATTGGAACAACATTAGAATTATTTGCAGGAAGTAGTTGTTGTGATACAAATACATATATGGATGCTAAAAATATATGTAATTCGCTAGGAATACCACATTTTATATATAACTGTAAAGAAGAATTCAGAAAATGTGTAATTCAAGATTTTATAGATTGTTATGCAAATTGTAAAACACCAAACCCATGTATTGAATGTAATAAATATATGAAATTTGGTTATATGTGGGAAAAGGCAAAAGATTTAGGATGTAACTATATAGCAACAGGGCATTATGCTAAAACTGAATATAGTGAGAAATATAAGAGATGGGTTTTGAAAAAATCAAATGCAGGTAAAAAAGATCAAAGCTATGTATTATGGAATATTCCAAAAGAACTAATTGAACACATTGTATTTCCGCTTGCAGATTTTGAAAGTAAAGAAGAAATAAGAAAAATTGCAAGAGAAAATAATTTAAAAGTAGCAAATAAACCAGACAGTGAAGATATATGCTTTGTACCTGATGGAAATTATAAAAAGTTTTTAGAAAATAATTCAGAAATAAAGCCTAAAGAAGGAAACATAGTAAACACTAATGGAGAAATTTTAGGAAAACATACAGGTTTATATAATTATACAATAGGACAAAGAAAGGGACTTGGGGTGTCATATTCAGTACCACTATTTGTATTAGGATTTAGACCAGAAAAAAATGAGGTAATAGTTGGAGAAGAAAAAGAGTTATATCAAAAAGAAATCTTAGTTACAGATATTAATTTATTACTAGTAAATAAAATAGAAGAACCAATAAATGTTGAAGTAAAAACCAGATATTCTTCAAAAGTTGCAAAAGCTCAAATCATGCAAAATGGAAATGAAATAAAAGTTATATTTGAAGAACCTCAAAGAGCTATTACTCCTGGACAATCAGCGGTTTTTTATATTGATGACATTGTATTAGGAGGAGGAAAAATTAATGGCACTAAATCAGTTTTCTAGAACAGAATTATTAATAGGAAAAGACAAAGTAGAAAAATTACATAAAGCAAAAGTCGCTATATTTGGAATAGGTGGAGTTGGATCTTATGCATTAGAAGGACTTGTAAGAGCTGGAATAGAAAACTTTGTATTAGTTGATAATGATGTGGTAACATTAACTAATTTAAATAGGCAACTTATTGCAACACATAAAACAATGAATATGCCTAAAGTAGAAGTTGCAAGAAAAAGAATGTTAGAAATAAATCCAAATGTGAATGTTGAAATACATCAAGAATTATTTATGCCAGAAACTGAAGGAATTTTAGATGAAAGCATAGATTACATAGTAGATTGTATCGATACAGTAACTGCAAAAATAGAACTTGCAGTAAGAGCTCAAAAATTGAATATACCAATAATATCATCAATGGGAACTGGAAATAAATTAGATCCAACAAGATTTGAAGTAACAGATATTTATAAGACAAGTGTATGTCCACTTGCTAAAATTATGAGAAAACAGTTAAAAATTAGAGGAGTAGAAAAATTAAAAGTGGTATATTCAAAAGAAGAACCAATAAAGCCAGGAGTATGTGAAGAAGAAAAAGTCAAAGCAGGAAGTATATCATTCGTTCCGTCTGTTGCGGGACTTATAATTGCTGGAGAAGTTGTAAAAGACATAACACATAATTGCATTTAACATAAAAATATGGTATAATATATGTATTGTCAGATGACAATTTTATAACATTAGGAGGAAAAATGCATGAGAAAATGGAAATTTTGGAGCTGGGATCAAGCGAGAAGAGGAAAGAAAGTCGCACTCGTGGAGATTCAAAACATCAGAAATGTTTTGAATGGTACTATTGTCTCTATCGAAAGAAACAAACGGTGCCTGGTCATTGATGGCAAGCCTGTCAGAAGTACAGGTGTGAACAGTGTGACAGTCGAATGCGAGAATGGCGAGAGAATTAAACTAATCAGGGAAGATCCTAATCCCAAATATCAGATTGTCTTAAGATAATGCATTAGAAAGCCTTGGCAAGTGTACTTGCTGAGGCTTTTCTCCGTTTGTTACAAATAATTTAGATGCCTGGCTTGGCACAAATGCCTTGACGTCCACGGTTGGAACCATACATATATATTAAAAACATTCCAAATTTTGGACAAGCTAAACTTTCGTATAAAATCTAATAGTGCCCAAAGAGCCTCTTTCACTTAGTCCAAAAATTAATATATTACTATGGAATAAGGCAAAGACCCCCGACGAAGCCCCCAGCTATGTTTTTGCCATGGAATAGTAATATATTAATTTTTGACGTGAACATTCCTCTTTTGGCACTTAAGATTTTCTATACTCAAGTTTAGATGCACAAAATTTTACATTATTTAATATATATGTATGGTTCCAACCATGGACATCAAGGCATTTGTGCCAAGCCAGGCATCTAAATTATTGATGGGTAATTTCCACTTTGACCAAAGATAAAAACGTTGACAAAATAAGGAATATAAGTATATAATATATAAATTAAAGGGAAATACTTATTGAAATTTTTAATACATAGAAAGGAATGGAGGTAAATATGAAAATTTACAATTCAATGACAGGAAAAAAGGAAGAATTTATACCAATTGATGGAAAGAATGTAAAAATGTATGCTTGTGGTGTAACTGTATATGATTTAAGTCATATTGGTCATGCTAGACAAGCAATAGTATATGCAATGATGGCTGATTACTTAAGATATAGAGGTTATAATGTAAAATATGTCAGAAATTATACAGATGTTGATGACAAAATCATAAAAAAAGCTAATGAATTGGGAAAAAATGCCATAGAATTTTCAAAAGAGCAAATAGAAGAAACAGAAAAAGACATGGCTAATTTACACATAACAGATGCGGATGTAAAAACAAAAGCATCAGAATATATAAATCAAATTGTAGATTTTATTCAAAAACTTATAGAAAAAGGAATTGCTTATGAAACACCAAATGGTGATGTCTACTATAGAGTTAGAAAATTTAAAGAATATGGAAAATTATCACATAGAAATGTTGATGAATTATTAAATGGTGTGAGAGTTGAGTTAGAAGAAGGAAAAGAAGATCCACTTGATTTTGCACTATGGAAATCAGCAAAACCTGGAGAGGTATACTGGGAGACACCTTTTGGAAAAGGAAGACCAGGATGGCATATTGAATGTTCTGTAATGGCAATAAACACTTTAGGAGAAACAATAGATATTCATGGTGGAGGAAGAGATTTAGTGTTTCCACATCATGAAAATGAAATTGCTCAAAGTGAAGCATATACAGGAAAGCCATTTGCTAAATATTGGTCACATTGTGGACTAATAAAAATCAATGGTGAAAAGATGAGCAAATCATTAGGAAACTCATTAACAATAAGAGATGCTTTGAAATTATATAATTATGAAGTATTAAAATATGTAATGTTTTCAAAACATTATACATCAGACATAGATATTTTTGATAAGGATTATCAATTAGCAGAAAGTCATATATACTATTTTTATAATACAATAATGAATATGCAGAAATTTATAAATTTATATGATGGAAATAAAAATGGCGAAAAGGTAGAAGATGATATTTCAGGTGAAATCAAAGAAAAGTTCATAGAAGCAATGGATGATGATTTTAACACAACAGCTACTATTGCACAATTACATATATATTTTAAATATATAAATAATTTATTGAAAAGTGCTAAAAAAGATAACAGACAACAAATAGCGAATACACTTGCAAAAATTTTAGAAGAATTAAAAGAAACTTATGGAGTTCTAGGATTTTTCAAACAAGAACCTGAAAAAATAACACAAGAAATGAGAGAAAAATATTTAAATAAATTAGGATTAACAACAGATTATATAAATGAAAAAATTGCAAAAAGAGCAGAAGCCAAAAAAGAAAGAAACTTTGAACAAGCAGATAAAATTAGAGCTGAACTTGATGAAAAAGGAATTATTCTTAATGACACTACAGATGGAACAGTATATGATATAAAAGCATTATATTAAAAATAGGAGAAACAAATGAAAGATAGAAAAAAAGAGATTATAGCAATAATAATAGTTTTAATTATTCAAACAGTAATATTTGTAATAGCAGGAGCAAACAAATCTTATATACACATGGATGAAGCATATTCACTAGGTCTTGCAAATTATGACAAAGTAGAAATTCAAGATAACGAAGATTTTTATAATAAATGGCATAATAGTGAATATTATGAAGATTACTTAGCAGTACAAGATAAGGACATAGGAAAATTTTCACAAGTATATGAAAATCAAAAAAATGATGTTCATCCACCAATATATTATTTACTTTTAAGAATAGCAATGGGAACTAGTTTGAATCATTATTCAAAATGGCCAGGAATAATATTAAATATAATAATATATGGATTTATAACAATATTTATGTATTTAATATTACAAAAATTATTTGAAGGAAGAAAAAATTACAAGGAAAAATCTATAATATTAGCACTTGTTTCTTCAATCACAATGGCTTCAATAACAAATGCTATATATATAAGAATGTATGCATTATCAACACTTAATATATTAATAATAACATACTTACATATAAAATTATTAGACAGTGAGAAAATTGATTTTAAATTACTAGTTGCAATAGGAATATCTGCTTTAATAGGGTCACTAACACACTATTATTATTTATTCTATTTGGCAATGTTATATATAGCATTTGCAATTAAATATATCAAAGACAAAAAATATAAAAACCTAATATATTATACAGTTACAATGGTAATTGCAGGAATTTTATCACTAGCAATTTTCCCATATTCAATACAACATATGTTCTTTGGATATAGAGGACAAGGGGTATTAAGTAAATTAGCAGATGTAAAAGGATTTTCAGAAAGTATCAAAGAATATATAAAGAAAGTAGATAGATTTTCATTTAATAAATTGTTAGGACCAATAATATTAGCAATTGTTATATTTATAGCATGCAAATTATTCAAGAAAGAAAAAATATTAAGTGAAAAAAATAAATATATAAAATATATTATACTTTCAACAATGTTTTATTTCTTTCTAGTAGCAGTAGCTTCACCTTGGATAGAGCTAAGATACATTATGCCTATTTGTGGATTGATATTTGTAATAGTTATGTTTTATTTTGAAGAAACTCTTTGTAATTTAGTAAGTGAAAAAGCTAATGACATAATAGTATCTGTAACTTTAATAATAGTTTTGTTAGCACCAATAGCGTATAAAATAGAACCAGAAGTAATGTATTCAGACAAGAAAGAAATTGTTTCTAAACTTGAAAATGATTTAAATGTACCAGCATTATATCTGTTCAATTCTAATTGTAATAGATTTTTAGATGATATATTGTTATTTTCTATTTTAGATGAATCTTATGTTGCAAAAGATATTAATTGTACAGAAGAAAATATACAAAATATATTGCAAAATAAAGATATTTCCGAAGGAATTATCATTTTTATAAATGAGGGACAAGAAAATGATACATTACTACAAACTATAAAAAATGTTACAAAGTTTTCAAATTGTACATATTTGAAAAGATTGAATGCAGCAGATGTTTATTATTTAAATTAAAACTTGTGTTGATTATTTGTAATACTTATAGTATAATTATTTTGAAGAACCAAAGAAAGGAGAAAAAACATGAACAAGACGATTAAAATCGTAATTGCAGTAGCAGTTATATTAGTAGTAGCAATATTATTAGTAGTGTTAGTAAGAAATGCAAAAACAAATTCTTCAACATTAAATATTAATAATGCTCGAGACTTATCATCATTAGTTGATAAAATCTACAAAGGTGTAAAAACTGAAATGCCATCAGTACAAACAGAAAAAATAGATGTAACTGATGCAGATATGGTAAAAGCCTTTACAGGACTTGACAATGGAAATGATATAGACGCACTTGTAGTATCAGAACCATTAATGTCATCACAAGCATATTCATTAGTACTTGTAAAAGTAAAAGATGGCGTAAATGCTAATTCTCTTGCAAAAACAATGAATGAAAATATAAATATAAGAAAATGGATATGTGTGTCAGCAGAAAAAGTATATACTACTACTTCTGGCAACATAATTTGCCTTGTAATGTCAAATGCGGACGTAGCAAAAGATGTTTATGATAATTTCAAAACATTGGCTGGTTCAGTAGGACAAGAATACGAAAGAACAGAAGAAGAAGTAGAATTACCACCAGAAATGATTGTATTTTAAACATAATTTGTAATATCGCCGCTAAAAACAACGGCGATATTTTATTTTAGAGGAGGAAAAATGGTATTTTCAAGTATAACTTTTTTATTTTATTTTTTGCCAATAGTATTAATAATTTATTATGTAGTACCAAACAAATTTAAAAACATTATACTACTAATAGCTTCTATGTTTTTCTATTTTTATGGAGAACCTAAATATATATTAATAATGCTGTTTTCAATCATAATTACATATTTGTTTGGAATGTTGATGGATAAATACAAAAAATACTCAAAATTATTTTTGACACTATCAATATGCACAGTTGCAGGAATCTTAATATATTTTAAATATGCAAATTTTATAATTGAAAATATAAATTTGTGGTTAACAAATAAAATTGATTTTATATATGTTGCATTACCTATAGGGATTTCTTTTTATACATTTCAATTAATAAGTTACACAATTGATGTTTATAGAGGAGATGCAAAAGTACAAAAAAATATTTTAAAACTTGCGATGTACGTCTCACTATTTCCACAATTGATAGCAGGTCCAATTGTAAGATATACAACAATTGAAAAACAATTAGAAAACAGAGAATATAGTTTTGAAAAATTTGCAACAGGTGTAAGAAGATTTGTAATAGGACTAGCTAAAAAAGTATTAATAGCAAATGTTTTAGGAGAACTTGTAAAAATATTTTTATCAAGCAATGACAGAAGCATATTATTTTATTGGATGTATGCAATATCAAACATGTTACAGATATACTTTGATTTTTCAGGATATTCTGACATGGCAATAGGTTTAGGAAAGATGTTTGGATTTGAATTCTTAGAAAATTTCAACTATCCATATATTGCAACAAGTGTAACAGATTTTTGGAGAAGATGGCATATATCACTTAGTTCATGGTTTAGAGATTATATATATATTCCACTAGGAGGGAATAGAGTTAGCAAAATAAAGTGGTTAAGAAACATCTTAGTTGTCTGGTTATTGACAGGACTATGGCATGGTGCAGCTTGGAATTTTATATTATGGGGGCTTTATTTTGGAATATTATTAATTATAGAAAAAGTCTTTTTAAATAAATATTTAGAAAAATTACCTAAATTTTTATCAAGAATATATGTGCTAATAATTGTAATGATAAGCTTTATCATTTTCAGTGGAGAAAATATGGAACAAATAATTCAAAATATCGGAGGATTAGTAGGATACCCAGGGGTAGCAAACCTTTCAGAACAAAGCATATATTATTTTAAAAGCTATTTTGTAATATTAGTAATTGCAATATTTGGAGCAACACCAATATTCAAAAAACTAGCAAACAACAAAAAAATAAACAAAATTATAAATGTTTTAGAACCAATATATTTATTAATAATGTTAATAATTTGTACAAGCTATATCATAGATGGTTCATATAATCCATTTTTATATTTTAGATTTTAAGGAGGGAGAGCTAATGCAAAAACAAATAAAAAATGCAATAATTACAATCAGTTTTGTTCTCATTATTGTAATTACATTTATAATAAATGTTTTTTCAAAAGATCAAGAGATTTCTATATCTGAAAGAAGAAAATTAGCTCAATTTCCAGAGATTACTTTTAGTAAAATTTTGAATGGAAATGTAATAACACAATGGGAAAAATATGTAGAAGATCAATTTGTACAAAGAGATTTATTCAAAAAAATAAAAGCTTTTTGGAGTATGAAAATTTTTGCACAAAAAGATAATAACAAACTTTTTGAAAAAGACAATGCAATCTATAAAATGGAATATCCGTTAAATGAGAATAATGTTAAAAAATCAGCACAAAAAATTCAACAAGTTTATGAAAAATATTTAGAAGGTATGAATGTATATTACTCAATAATACCAGATAAAAATTATTATTTAGAAAATGATGACCATTTAAAAATAGATTTTGACAAACTACAGGAAATTTGCCAAAATGAAATAACAGATTTCAAATATATAGATTTAAGAGAAGGATTAAAATTAGAGGACTATTATAGAACAGACTTGCATTGGAAACAAGAAAATCTAAAAGATGTAGTAAAAATAATCCAAAACAATATGGGACTTGAAACAACAGATATTAATTATGATATGCAAAACAAAGGAAAATTTTATGGTACATATTATGGACAATTGGCAGTAAATGTATTACCAGACGATTTAAATATATTGACAAATGAAACAATTGAAAATTGTAATACATATAATTATGAAAAAAAAGCTAGTGGACAAATATATACTGAAACTAATTCAGCAGATAAATATGACATCTTTGTATCAGGAGCAACATCTTTAGTTAGTATAGAAAATCCAAATGCTAAAAGTGATAAAGAATTATTACTTTTTAGAGATTCTTTCGGAAGTAGTTTGGCTCCATTGCTAGTTGAAAATTATAAAAAAATTACTTTAATAGACCTTAGGTATATTTCAAGTACATTGTTAGCTAATTATATTGAATTTAAAGATCAAGATGTTTTATTCATATATAGTACAACTGTACTAAATCAAAATATTTTGAAATAAATTATAATTTTTATAAAATAATGTAATACTAATTTATAAATTTTAAAAAATTGATTGATAACAAATAAAAGAAATGTTATAATCAACTTGATTAAAAATCAAAGGATAAGGAGAAAAGAAAATGAGTGAAAACTATGAAATAGTAGACAGTATTGAATCATTAAAAAATACTTTCGAGAAAGTAAGAAAAGCACAAGAAGAATTTGCAAAATATACTCAAGAACAAGTAGATGAAATTTTTAAAGCTGCAGCACTTGCAGCAAACCAAGCAAGAATCCCACTTGCTAAAATGGCAGTAGAAGAAACAGGAATGGGAGTAGTAGAAGATAAAATAATTAAAAATCATTATGCAGCAGAATATATATATAATAAATACAAAAATGAAAAAACTTGTGGAATTATTGAACAAGACTCAAGTTTTGGAATAAAGAAAATTGCTGAACCTATCGGTGTAATTGCAGCAGTAATACCAACAACAAACCCTACATCAACAGCAATCTTTAAAACATTAATATCTTTAAAAACAAGAAATGGAATAATAATAAGTCCACATCCAAGGGCTAAAAATTCAACAATAGCAGCAGCAAAAGTTGTATTAGAAGCAGCTGTAAAAGCAGGAGCCCCAAAAGGCATAATTGCATGGATAGATGTACCATCATTAGAGTTAACAAATTTATTAATGCAATCAGCAGACACAATTCTTGCAACAGGTGGACCAGGAATGGTAAAATCAGCATATTCAAGTGGAAAACCAGCATTAGGTGTTGGAGCTGGAAACACACCAGCTGTAATAGATGAAAGTGCAGACATAATTTTAGCAGTAAATTCAATAATACATTCAAAAACATTTGACAATGGAATGATATGTGCTTCAGAACAATCTGTAATAATCCTTGAAAATATTTACGAAAGAGCAAAAGAAGAATTCGTAAAAAGAGGATGTTATATATTAAATCCTGAAGAAACAGAAAAAGTTAGAAAAACAATAATAATAAATGGAGCACTAAATGCTAAAATAGTTGGTCAAAAGGCACATACTATTGCTACATTAGCAGGTGTAAATGTACCAGAAAATACAAAAATATTAATAGGAGAAGTTGAAAGTGTAGAATTATCAGAAGAATTTGCACATGAAAAACTATCTCCAGTACTAGCAATGTACAAAGCAAAGAATTTTGAAGATGCAATTGACAAAGCAGAAAGATTAGTTATAGATGGAGGATTAGGTCATACTTCATCACTTTATATAAATCCAATAACAGGAACAGAAAAAATAGAGCAGTTTTATAATAAGATGAAAACTTGTAGAGTTTTAATAAATACTCCATCATCACAAGGTGGTATAGGAGATTTATACAACTTTAAACTAGCACCATCATTAACATTAGGATGTGGTTCTTGGGGTGGAAACTCAGTTTCAGAAAACGTAGGAATAAAACATTTGCTAAATATAAAAACAGTAGCAGAGAGGAGAGAAAATATGCTTTGGTTTAGAGCACCTGAAAAAGTTTATATAAAGAGAGGCTGTTTACCTGTAGCCTTAGATGAATTAAAAAATGTAATGAATAAAAAGAGAGTGTTTATAGTAACAGATACATTCCTTTATGAAAATGGATATACAAAATGTATTACAGATAAATTAGATGAAATGGGAATTGTACATGAGACATTTTTCAATGTTGCACCAGATCCAACACTTGCATGTGCAAAAGAAGGAGCAAAACTAATGGATAGCTTTAAACCTGATTGTATTATTGCGGTAGGTGGAGGTTCTGCAATGGATGCTGCAAAAATTATGTGGGTAATGTATGAACATCCAGAAGTAGACTTTTTAGACATGGCAATGAGATTTATGGATATAAGAAAAAGAGTATACACATTTCCTAAAATGGGAGAAAAAGCATATTTCATAGCAGTACCAACATCAGCAGGAACAGGTTCAGAAGTAACACCATTTGCAGTTATTACAGATGAAACAACAGGACAAAAATACCCATTAGCAGATTATGAATTATTACCTAAAATGGCAATTGTTGATAGCAATATGATGATGAATGCACCCAAAGGATTAACTTCAGCATCAGGTATAGATGCACTAGTTCACTCAATAGAGGCTTATGCTTCAATGATGGCAACAGAAATTACAGATGGATTAGCATTAGAAGCTATAAAAATAATTTTTGAATATTTACCAAGAGCTTATGAAAATGGAGCAAATGACCCAGAAGCAAGAGAAAAAATGGCAAATGCAGCAACAATGGCTGGAATGGCATTTGCAAATGCATTTTTAGGAATATGCCATTCAATGGGACATAAATTAGGAGCTTATCATCATTTACCACATGGAGTTACAGTTGCATTAGTTCTTGATGAAGTAATGAGATTCAATAGTGCAGAAGTTCCAAATAAAATGGGAACATTCCCACAATATGATCATCCACACACATTAAGAAGATATGCACAAATTGCAGAAGCATTAAATTTGGGCGGAGCAAATGATTATGAGAAATTAGAAAATCTAATATCAAAAATAGATGAATTAAAAGATAAAATCGGAATAAAAAGAACGATTAGAGAATATGGAATTGATGAACAAACATTTTTAGCAACATTAGATGAAATGTCTGAACAAGCATTTGATGATCAATGTACAGGAGCAAACCCAAGATACCCTCTAATGAGCGAAATTAAGCAAATATATTTGAATGTATATTATGGAGGTAATTAATAATGGAATATAATTTAAACAATAAAATAGCAGAGAGAAAAACAAAAGATGTATACAAAGAAGATGGAAAAACAATAAAATTATTTGTTGAAAATTACTCAAAAGCAGATATTTTAAATGAGGCTCTAAACCAAGCAAGAGTAGAAGAGGCAACAGACTTATATATGCCTAAACTTTTAGAAGTAACAAAAATAGGAAACAGATGGGCATTAATATCAGAACACATTGAAGGAACACCATTAGATGTTTTAATGGAACAACATCCAGAAAAAATAGATGAATATTTAGATACTTTTGTAAAAATTCAACTTACAATGTTATCAAAACAAGTTCCATTGTTAAACAGACTTAAAGAAAAATATAGAAGAAAAATAAATAGTGCTACAAATATAAATAATAATATTAAATATGAATTGCTTCAAAGACTAGAAGGAATGAAGAGTCATACAAAATTATGCCATGGTGACTACAACCCAAGTAATATTATTATAAATGAAAAAGGAGAATATTTTATAATTGACTGGTCACATGCCACTCAAGGAAATGCTTCAGCTGATGTAGCAAGAACATATTTACTTTTCTCAATACAAGGCAAAAAGGATTTAGCTGAAAAATATTTAGATTTATATGTAGAAAAAAGTGGAACAGAAAAAAGCTATATTCAAAGATGGATTCCAATTGTTGCAGCTGCACAAATGTCAAAAGGAAAACCAGAAGAACAAGAATTTTTACATTCATGGGTAGATATTATTGACTATGAGTAAAAAGACTTACTTTTAAAATTTAAAACATTTATAAAAAATAATATATTACTATTCAATAGCAAAAACATAGCTAGGGTCTTCTTCAGGGGTCTTTGCTTTATTTCATAGTAATATATTATTTTTTTGTTGTTAAAATTCTTAATTATTAACATGGGTTAAAGTGGAAAACAAAATAATCAAAATTTCTTGCTATTTTGTACTTTTTTGTGTAAAATAAACTTGAGTTTTATTATTAATGAAAGAAGGATAAATAAAATGAGAAAGAAAAGTAAAAAAAGAAAATTAAATATCAAAAAAGTAGCAATATTAATAGCAATAGTATTTATGATAGTATTAAGAGTAGGTGCAATAAATGATAAAAAAGCAGTAGAAACATCAGCAAACCAACCAAAAGCAGCACAAGAAGAACAGAATAATCCTTCAGATGAACAACCAGAAGAAAAGCCTAAGAAAGAAATAACTGATTGGAGGCTTACACTTGCAAATTCTGAAAATGTTTTGCCAGAAGATTTTAAAGTCGAAGTAGCAGATATTGATAGCACAAGACAATTTGATGCAAGAGCAATTGGATATTTAAATAAAATGATGAATGATATGAGAAAATCAGGTATATCAAATGTATGGGTTCAATCAGCATATAGAAGTATAGCAAGGCAAAAAGAGTTATATGATAATAGTGTGCAAAAATATATAAAACAAGGAAAAACTAAAGAAGAAGCTGAGAAGTTAACAGATGAATACATAAATAAACCAGGTTCAAGTGACCATAATTTGGGACTAGCAGTAGATTTCAATAATGTTGACAACAATTTTGAAGACTTAAAAGCATTTAAATGGTTAAAGGAAAACGCAGAAAATTATGGATTTATATTAAGATATCCTAAAGATAAAGAAAACATAACAAAGATTGCTTATGAATCATGGCATTGGAGATTTGTTGGAGAAGAAAATGCAAAAAAAATGAATAGTTTAAATATGTGTTTAGAGGAGTACATAGAGTATTTACAAAATCAAGAATAATTTACAAGAGAGAATTTTGAAATTTCAAAATTCTCTTATTTTTGTTATTTCTAAGAAAGTTCACATAAAAAATAAGCAAATACTGGAAAAATAATAAAAAACGTGATATAATAATGGTATTCTATCCTAAAATGGAAAGAAAAAATACTTCTAATAAAAATTTATATGGAGGTACAAAAATGATAGTTGAACTAAACTTAGTTCTAGCAGAAACATCTGAAGCATTTCGGATTGAATTTGCAAGAATGTGTGAAACACCAGAAGTTTTAGCTGAACTGGCAAAAGACAGTTCAACATCTGTTGTAGTTGAAGTTGCCCAAAACAGCTTCACACAAGAAGATGTACTGTTAAAACTGGCTAGAACGTCAGATGCAACAATTCAACAAGCATTAGTTCGAAATCCATGCAAAAGTAAATATCCCAAAGTGATAAGAGCATTAGTCTTGTCAGAGTACCAAGTTGTAAGAATGGAGATGGCAGAAAATACTGCAGATCAAGACATACTTGAATTTTTGTCAAAAGACTGCAGTACAAATGTTAGGCAAAAGGTTGCAGCTAATCCTGCAACAAGTATTAAAACAATTTGCAAGCTGGTATATGATAAAGAAGAGGGTGTGAGACTAACAATCGCAAAATTAAAGGAACTAAAGCAGGAAGTAAGACAGAAATTGTCAGAAGATTCAAGTTATTTGGTCAGAATGACAATTGCGGGGAGAAGTGACCTTTCAAAAGAAGAATTGCAAAAAATTGCTACATTTGAAAAAAATGCAATGGTTCTTAAGATGGTTGCTAGAAACAGTAATACAGATGCTACTGTATTGGAACTGTTAGCAAGAAAAACTCAAGATGTTTGGAAAGAAGTAGCGGAAAATCCTAATACATCTGAGAAAACCCTTAGCACTTTAGTAAAAGCTCAAAGTGTAGATGTGTTACTTGCAGTTATTAAAAACAAAAATACAAGTGAAAGCACATTAGAAACTTTGAGAAAACATGAAGACTATCTTGTTGGAAAACAAGCTGGTTATTATTTGCACGAGCGTTTTCTTAACCCCAAAGTTTAAACAATTATCAAAAAGAGAAGATTAATTTCTTCTCTTTTTTATATTGTCACTTTAATGTCACTTTAACCATTTAAGATATAAAGTGTAAAAAGGCAAAACAGGTTGCCAATAGGAAGGAGCTTAAAATGGAAATATTAAAAGTGGAAAATCTAAACAAAATTTATGGAAAAGGAGAAAATGAAGTAAGAGCTGTTGACAATGTATCTTTTTCAGTTGAAAAAGGAGAATTTGTAGCAATAGTAGGAGCATCAGGAAGTGGGAAATCAACACTATTACATTTGCTTGGAGGAGTAGATAGACCAACAAGCGGAAAAGTATTTATAGATGGTCAAGACATATATTCGCTAAGTGATGATAATTTAGCTATTTTTAGAAGAAGGCAAGTTGGATTAATATATCAATTTTACAATTTAATTCCAATTTTGAATGTTGAAGAAAATATAACATTACCATGTAATTTAGATGGCAAAGAAGTAGAACAACAAAAACTAGAAGAGTTGTTAAAAACTTTAAAATTAGAAAATAGAAAGAAACATTTACCAAATGAATTGTCAGGAGGTCAACAACAAAGAGTATCAATAGGAAGAGCAATAATAAATGAGCCTGCAATTATGCTTGCTGATGAGCCTACTGGTAACTTGGATAGTAAGGCATCTGAAGAAATAATTTCTTTACTTAGACTTTCAAACAAGAAATATAACCAAACTGTAATTGTAATAACACATGATGAAAAAATCGCATTAGAAGCAGATAGAATTATCACTATTGATGATGGAAAAATTATTAAAGATGAAAAAAATGCTTAAAAGAAAACAAGGGGGACAAAAATGAAAAATATATTAAATAAATTTACATTAAGGAGTTTGAAATTAAATAAGAAAAGAACTATTGCAACATGTATAGGAATAATCTTATCAACAGCTTTAATTTGTGCTGTTGCAGGTGTATTTTCTAGTTTCCAAGAAACACTTGTAGAAAATGCAAGAAAAAACAATGGAGACTATCACGTAATTTTTAAAGATGTTCCAACAAGTGAGCAAAAATATATTACAGAAAACAGAAATGTAAAAAGTTATTGTATAACTCAGGGTGTAGGATATTCGAGATTAAATGATAGTAATAATAAATACAAGCCTTATTTATATTTAATGGAATTTGATGAAAACGCATTAAATAGTTTAGGACTAAGTTTAGAAAAAGGAAGAATGCCAAAAAATGAAAATGAATTATTGATTTCTAAACATATAGAAGAAAATGGCGGAGTTAAGTATAAAGTTGGTGATAAAATTACATTAAACTTAGGGCAAAGAACAATAAATAACGAGGAATTGAATCAAAATAATCCATTTATTGAAACAGAAGATGGCAATGAAGGAGAACATTTAAAATTAACAGGAGAAACAAGAGAATTTACAGTTGTAGGAATTATTAAAAGACCAAATATGAAAGTCGAAAATTATAGTGCACCAGGATATACAGTAATTACAACACTAAATAAGACTCAAAATCGTCCTGCAAATATAATTGTTAAATTTAATAATATAAGAGATACTTATAAATTAGTAAGAGAAATAGCAGAAGATAAGCAACAAACTTCTAAAAGTTCAGAAAATTCTGAAATATGGGCAAGTAAATATGATTTTCAAGTAAATGAAGAATTATTGAGATGGTCAGGAGTTGCAAGATCAGATGGTACAATGAAAATGTTTTATTCATTAGCAGGAATTGTAATAGCAATAATAGTAGGGTCAAGTGTATTTGTAATAAGAAATAGTTTTGCAATATCAATTACAGAAAAAATGAAACAATATGGAATGTTTTCTAGTATTGGAGCTACAAAAAAACAAATTAGAAGAAATGTATTATTTGAAGGAATGATTCTTGGACTTATTTCAATTCCAATAGGAATTGCCTGTGGTGTATTGGCAACATATATTTTAATAAAAGTTACAACAGTTTTAATAGGAAGTTATGCATTTTCAAATGATACTAAATTTATTTTTAATATGCCTGTAGTTGTTGTTGCTGTAAGTGCACTACTTGGTTTTGTTACTATATATCTTTCATGCATATTTTCAGCAAGAAAAGCAGCAAAAATTTCTCCATTAGAGGCAATTAGAAGCAATGAAGATATAAAAATAAAAGCTAAAAAAATAAAATCTCCTAAATTTATAAAAAAATTTTTCGGGATGGGTGGAGAAATTGCATATAAAAATTTAAAAAGAAATAGAAAAAAATACAGAACAACTGTAATTTCTCTAGTTGTTAGCATAACAGTATTTATATCACTTAGTTCATTTATGAAATATGCTTTTAATACATTTGGAACATATTATTATGAAATGGATTATAATGTTTATTTATCATTACATTATAGTAATTCGGAAAATAATGAAGAAGAATCAAAAAAAGCTTATAACTATTTTCAAGAAGTTGCGAAAAAATATCAATTAAAAGATTACTATATTAACAGAAGTGTATATGTAAACACAGATTTATCAAGTGCTTTTACAGAAGATTACAAAAAAGCACATAATGGAGAAAAGATTAATGCAAATCTGATTACATTAAAAAGCGTTGGAGAAGATAAGTATAGAGAATATGTGAAAAAGATTGGCGCTAAATATGAAGATTGTAAAGATGGAATAATTTATTATAATAATTCTTCAGAAATTTATGGTGAAGAAGAGAAATATGTTAAAGTAATAGACATAAAACAAAACTTCGAAATAAGTGGAACACAAAGTCAAAAAGATACCCCAATAAATTTAAAAGTAGTTCAAGTAGCAAATAAAGGAATAGCAGAATCAAGTGAACATTTAGAAACTGAGTTTGGAGAGTTTATTATAAGTGATGAATTAATGGACAAAATAGGTGGATTTTCATGTCAAGTAATGACAATAAATGCCAAAGATCCTAACGGATTATGCAAAAAAATGACAGAAGAGAAAAAAGAACTTGAAGATTCAGGAGATGCTTCATTATATATAGCAAATTTTCAAGAACAAGCAGAAGAAGAAAAGAAAATTGTATTATTAATCTCAATATTCCTTTATGGATTTATAACAGTAATTTCATTAATTGGTGTTACAAACATATTTAATACAATTACTACAAATATGAATCTAAGAAGTAAAGAGTTTGCTATGCTTAAATCTATAGGTATGACAAAAAAAGAATTTAACAAGATGATTAGATTAGAAAGTATATTTTATGGAGTAAAATCTTTAATTATAGGATGTTTGTTAGGACTAATATTATCATTCTGGATGTTTAAAGTTATTATTGATGCAAGAATTACAAGTGATATGTTATTTATATTTCCTATTGAAGCTATTGTAATTTCGGTAATCTTTATAGGTATAATTGTTGGAATTATTATGAGATATTCATTAAATAAAATTAATAAGCAAAATATAATTGAAACTATAAGAAAAGATAATATATAGAAATGTAGCATATATTATGAAAAACTGCACTGAAAAATTGACAAATTCAATAAAAAAATGGTAAAATATATTAAGAATGTTTTACCATTTTTTTAGATTTTGCTCATATTATGAGCAAAATAAAAGGAGGAAATATGAAAAATAAAATCATGTTTAATCTTATAATAATATTTTTAATTATAAATATGGCAGTATTTTTTATAACAATTAATCAAGAAAATATTAGTGTTGCTTCATCTGAAGTTGAAAATTCTGATACATCTGTATTTGATAAAAATATTAAAAAGTATAATTGGACAGTAGGGCAAGATAGTTCGGGAACAAGCTATGGACTTCTTTCACCTCCAGGCATAGAAAGAATAAAAAATGTTCCACTTATTGTTTGGCTTCATGGAATTCCACATTATGGCATGCAAGAAAATACTCCTGATGAAGGTTTGCCAGCCATAATAAATAGTTGGAATATGGAAAATTTTTATGCTTATGTATTGTGCCCAAGTTTTACAATGACAAAGTCGAGATGGATAGAAGATGAGATTACACAAAAAGTTGATAAGCTTATGGAAGAGTTTTTAGCAGAACATGATAATATAGATACTAAACATATTGTTTTAGTAGGACATAGTGGAGGTGGTCCGGGTGCATTTCATTATGCAATTCATCTTGAAAAATATTTTTCAAAATCAATTGCAATTAGTAGTCCTGGATATTACTATGGTGTAGCAAATGTTAAAATACCAATGCTATGTTTTGCTGGTTGGTCTGTGCTGATTGGGCAAGAAAACGCATGTATGATACGTTTGCACCTGGATTAGGAAAAGAAAACTGCATTTTTATTGATGGTTCGCATGGTTCAATTCCTAATTATGCATTTGGAACAGATTCAGGTTATTTTGAGGCAATGGATGGAAATAGACATCAATTTGGAATAGGTGGAAATAACAGGTCTGATTTAATAGAATGGCTTCTAGATGGTGTTGAAATAGAAAAAGAAAAAATAAAAATAGAATCAGAAAAATATACAATACAAGAAAAAGTTATTGATAAAATACAACCTGGAACAAGTTTTAGTGATTTTAAAATGCAGATGTCAACAAACGCATTAGAAATTAAAGCATTTAGTGAAGATGGAAAAGAATTAAAAGAAAATGAAAAAATAGCAACTGGAACAAAATTAATGTTAAAAAATGATGCTGAAACAAAAACATATACACTTGTAATAACTGGAGATGTAAATAAAGATGGATATGTTGATTTCATTGATTTAACATTATTAAATAAATATAGACTTAACAAATTAACACCAAGTGACATAGAAAAGAGTGCAGCAGATACAGTAGAAGATGATAAGATAGATTTTAAAGATTTGGTAAAATTAAACAAATTCAGGCTAAGAAAAATAGCAGAAATTTAAATGGATTATACAAATATTACAAAAATATTACAAATATTACGTTTATATTAAATTTGTAATAACATGTTGTATTTTATTTTAAAAAGTAGTAACATGTTATTAGAAAATAAGAAAAGGAGAATTGCAAATGAAAATATTTAGAAGAACTATATTAATAGTTACAATTATTTTATTATCTTTAGTATTAAAGGTATATGCAGGAACAATTGATGTTAAATTAACACCAACATCAAATAATGTAAAAGTTGGAGAAACAGTAACTGTAACATTATCAGTACAACATGGGAATGGGGTAGAAGGATTTGATGCTATTTTAAAATATGATGAAACAAAATTAAAGTTAAAAAATGAAGAACAATTAGCACAAAAAGATTATACAAACGTAAGTGGTACAGATGAAGCAACAGGTGACTTTAGAGTAACTTTAATATATGCTGGAACAGGAAAAATAGCTCCAACACAAGCTGATATAGCAAAATTAGAATTTGAAGTTTTAAGTGGTGCAAATGTAGATGATGAATTAAGTATAAAACTTGAAAGTGTTCAAGTTATAGATTCAGATGATACTGGATCAGATGTAGAAGATGCAGAAATAAAATTAACAGTAGTTAAACCAGATAATACTCCTAGTGATGATGATAAACCAGGAAATAATACAAACACTAATACAAATAATCCTGGAGGAAATAGTAATACAAACACACCTAATGGAAATACTAATACAAACAATCCTAGTAATTATCCATATGCGGGAGTAGGAAATTATATGACTATTATAATATTTGCAGTAGCAGTAGTAGCTATAGCAATATATGTTAAGATTAATAAATATAGAGAAATAAATTAAAGTTGAATACTAGGTTAAAAATTCTTAACCTAGTATTTTTATATATCTTTTTACTGGTTTTTATTGATTTTTTTGGCAAAATGTGGTATCATTTTTATAGGTAAAAAGGGGGATAAATAGTATGCAGAAAAAAATATCTGAAAAAGTATTAATAGTAATGGCAACATTGGCTTTTATTGTTATTGGGTCAATAATTGTGGTTAATTTATCAAATAACAGAGTAATGGCAAGCGAGGAACATACACACACATACTTAATAAAAGAATGTGAAATATCAGAAGTAGCAGATGAACACAAAATAACTTATTTCTGTATAGGATGTGATTCTGAATATACTGTGACAGAAAGATGTACTATGGACAATTTTAGAAAAGTAAATGATAATGAACATATTAGTCAATGCACTAAATGTTATACAGTTGTACGTTCAGCTCATATTGACAATAACAATGATAGAATATGTGATTATTGTAGGAACATACAAGTAAATGCTAATACTAAACATAAATGCTCTTTAAATGGAGTTGAAAAAATTCAAGGTTATAGTAAAATAGAAGGAAAAATGTCTCACACAACACACTATAGTTGTGGAAGTTGTAACTTTAGCAGTAATGTTATAGAAGACTGTAATTTAAAGAATTTTTATAAATTAGATGCAAGTACTCATATAGTTCAATGTGATAAATGTTATGCTTGTTACGAAGCAACTCATGAAGATACTAATAATGATGGAATATGTGATTTTTGTGGATATGAAATAGCAAAAAATACCCATGTTTGCTCAGAAAATAGTAAACAAGAAATCGTTAAATATGATGATACATATCATGATTATTATTTAGTATGCACTATATGTGAAAATCCTGTTCCAGTTTTTCAAAAAAGAGAAGCACATGTTTGGGGTGAATATACTTCAAAAGGAAGTGAAGGACATAGCAGAACATGCAAAATTTGTGGATATGA
This sequence comes from uncultured Clostridia bacterium, assembly GCA_934130355.1. GTDB lineage: Bacteria > Bacillota > Clostridia > TANB77 > CAG-508 > CAG-269. The sequence goes on along the minus strand of CAKOXV010000004.1, from coordinate 7,344 downwards.
ACTTGTAAGCAAGCACACAGGGGCGACACATGAGAATGGTGGAAAATGTACTGTTCAAGGATGTGGATATCAATATGAAAGACATGAAAATTCAAATACATTATGGGGCTATTCAGATATAACAGATACAACACATACAAAAATATATAAGTGTACACAAACAGGATGTAATAAAATTTTTAAAGGAGTACCTGAAAATCACAATTATCAAAATGGTAAATGTGTATGTGGTAAAGAACTAGTAGAAATTAAAGTTGAATCAGTAAAATATAAAATTGAAAATACTTACATATCAAAGGTAAAAGCAAAAACATCAGTTGATTCTTTCAAATCTAACATTACTACTAATGGTACAGAAATAAAAATATATAATAAAGATAATAAAATAATAATTGGTAATACTAATGTTGGAACAGGAAGTAAAATTGAAATAAAGAGTGGAAATCAAACAAAAACATATATAGTTGTTGTTAATGGAGATATAAATGGTGACGGAAATATTGATCTTGTTGATGTTATAAAAATGAACAAAGCAAGACTAAACAAAATAAAATTAAATGGAGAGTATTTTACAGCAGCAGATGTAAATAATGATGGAAAAATAGACCTTAGAGACATAGTAAAAATCAATAAATTTAGATTAAATAAGTCTACTGAATTATAATGTCTGAAAAAGAATTAAATTTAAAAGTGATAATATTTTAAAGATGAATAAGCGAAAAATGAAAATTTCGCTTATTTTTTATATACTAGGAAAGTCTTCTGGACTTCCTAGTATATAAAAGCTATAATCTAAAATATAGAAAAATTTAATCAGTCCACTATTGTTCTTTGAAAGAGATTGAATACAATATAAACTTATCAATAATGATATGATATTACGATATTATTACATATATTACATTTTTATTACATTTACACTAAATGATGCGTTTTGAAAGAAAATGTGTTATAATGTAAATAAAGGAAAATTTAGGAGGAAAAATGATATGAAAAAAACCAAAAGAAACACAAAAATACAAGTAATTTTGATTGTTGTTGCTTTGATTTTAGGAAGTATATTTGTGATAAATAAAATAGCCTCAGGGAAAACATATGCGTCAGTTGTTTCTGCTGTATGTCCAGCTGGTAACTCTAATTGTAGTGGAGGAACCAGCGTTGATGTGGTAACACAGGCTGCTACATGTATTGCGACTGGTAAGAAAAACACAGTTTGCAGTGGGTGTAATATGATTATAGAGAAGGATGTTACTTTGGCGAAAAACCCAAACAATCATGCAAATATTAAATATAAAAGTGATAGTAATGGACACCATGACGTAACATGTGAGGCTTGTAATAGTGCTATAGCAGGCGCAGCACCATGTTATTATGGAAGCCCAAGTCAAACACCTGCTACTTGTGAAACACCAGGATCTATTACAAAGACTTGTCAACAATGTGGATATACAATGAATACGGTGTTACCTGCAACAGGGCATACAAACCCAGGATGGGTTGAAGTAGCTTCGACTTGTACAAAAAAGGGGTATAGATATTATTACTGTTCTATGTGTTTTCAAGAAATAAGAGAAGAACTTGAATTGGCTGATCATAAATATACAGTGGTAAATAACGAAAATGGGACACATACTGTTAAATGCAGTGTTTGTGGTGAAGAAAAAGAAACAAAATCTTGTACTAACTTTACAACAACAACATCTCCTGCTACTTGTTTAGCTGAAGGATATAATCGTTCTGTTTGTAGAGTATGTGGCTATACAAAGACAACAACTCTACCAGCATTAGGGCATGAATATGGACAAGATGGAAAATGTACAAGATGTGGAGCATCAAAACCAACTACTCCAGGTGGAGATCCTAATCCTGATCCAGGTGGTGGAGAAGATCCAAATCCAAACCCTAATCCGGGTGATGGAGAAGATACAAAAACAGAATTATCAGGAATTACAATATACAAAGTAAATGATAAAGATATGACAAATGTTAAAATAAATACAAAAGCAAGTGAACTTATAAAAACTATACAAGATGCAAATGAAGGAGCAATAGTAACAATATTTAACTCTAATAATGAAGTTGTATCAGAAGATGAAACATTAGCAACAGGGATGAGAATAGAAGTAACAATAGGAGATACAAAATATGACATTACAATTGTAGTAAAAGGCGATATAAATGGAGATGGTAAAGCAGAATTAATAGACATTATAAAAATGAATAAACATAGATTAAATAAATCACAGTTAGAAGGTGCATATCTTCAAGCAGCAGATGTAAATGGTGACGGAAAAGTTAATTTATTCGATATAGTTAAATTAAACAAATTCAGGCTAAATAAAATTACAGAATTATAAAATATGATAAGATGGTAACTAAAATATAGTGCCATCTTTATTTTATTTCAATTAATTATTGTACAAACAAAAATTTTGTGGTAAAATTATACATATTGAGACAAAATCAGGAAGGAAATGAAGAAGATATGACATTAGTAGAAGAATTAAAATGGAGAGGACTAATAAAAGATATATCAAGTCCAGAATTAGAAGAAAAATTAAACAATGGAAAATTAACATTTTATATAGGAACAGATCCAACTGCAGATAGCTTACATGTAGGACATTTATCAAGTTTTTTAATATCAAAAAGACTAAAAGAAGCTGGACATAATCCAATATTATTAGTAGGCGGAGGAACAGGAATGATAGGAGACCCAAGACCTACTACAGAAAGAGCAATGATAAGTAAAGAACAAGTAAAACACAATTTTGAATGTTTAAAAGAGCAAGTAGAAAGAATATTTGGATTTGAAGTAGTAAACAATAATGACTGGTATAAAGACATAAATGTAATAGATTTTTTAAGAGATTATGGAAAATTCTTCAATATAAATTATATGTTAGACAAAGACATAATAAGAAGAAGATTAGATACTGGAATAACATATACCGAATTTTCATATATGATATTGCAAGCACTTGATTTTAAATATTTACATGAACATAAAGGAGTAAATCTTCAATGTGCGGGTTCTGACCAATGGGGAAACATTACAGCGGGAATAGATTTAATAAGAAAATCAACAGGTGATGAGGTATATGGATTTACAATGCCATTAGTAACAGATTCACAAGGAAAGAAATTTGGAAAAAGCGAAGGAAATGCATTATGGCTAGACAAAAATAAAACATCAAGTTATAAGCTATATCAATTCTTTGTTAATGTAGAAGACAGCATGGTAATAGACTATTTAAAAATTTATACATTTCTATCAAAAGAAGAGATAGAAGAATATGAAAAGAAAAACAATGAACATCCTGAATTAAGAGAAGCACATAAAGCATTAGCACGTGAAATAATTACATTTTTACACGGTAAAGAAGAATATGAAAGAGCAGAAAAATTAGCACAAAGTTTATTTAATAATAATTTTGAAAATTTAACTAAACAAGATATACAAGATTTATTTGATGAGCAAGACATAAAAAATGTTGAAAGCAATATTCCTATAGTAGACATGCTTGTAAATGTAGGAGCATCATCAAGTAAAAGAGAAGCAAGAGAATTTGTTTCAAGTGGTGCAGTATCAATAAATGGTCAAAAAGTAACAGATATTTCACTTACAATAACAGACAACATGTTTATAGATAATGCATATATAATAATTAAAAGAGGAAAGAAAAATTACTATATAGGAAGAAAATAATTAATATTAAAGAGAGGTGATTAAAAATGAGTGAAGAACCGCAAGAAAAGCCAAAGCTGAAATGGTATAAGAATATAAAAATGAATGAGGTATCTTCATTCATTTTTAAAGTGTAATACTATTCTTATCCATTTCTAAAAAATTAAAGAGGGGGAGATAGAAATGGAAACAGAAGAAGCTAAAAGAATGTTAGAAGAAAAAAAGTTTTCTACATTAAAAAATGAATTGAATAACATGAATGCTGCGGATATTCCAGCATTATTTGAAGATTTAGACAAAGAACAAGTTATAAAATTATTTAGAATATTATCAAAAGAACAAGCAGGAGAAGCATTTTCATATATGGAACCATATATGAAAGAAAAAGTAGTTCAAGACTTAACAGACACAGAATTAAAGAACATTATTGATGAATTATTTATGGATGACACAGTAGACTTAATAGAAGAAATGCCATCAAATGTAGTAAATAAAATCTTAAAAGTAGTAAACAAAGAAGATAGAAAAGTAATAAATGAATTACTAAAATATCCAGAAGATAGTGCTGGAAGTATTATGACAACAGAATTTGTGGACTTGGAAGAAACAATGACTGTTAAACAAGCATTACAAAGAATAAGAGATGTTGGAATTAATTCAGAAACGATTTATACATGTTATGTGTTAAATCAAAACAGAGTATTAATAGGTATAGTAAATATAAAAGGGATCTTGTTGTCAAAACCAGAAACAACCATAAAAGATTTAATGGAAACAAACATTATATCAGTAAATACTATGGATGACAAAGAAAAAGTAGCAAAATTATTTGATAAATATGATTATCTTGCATTACCTGTTGTTGATAATGGAAATAGGTTAGTTGGGATAGTAACAGTTGATGATGGTATTAATGTATTACAAGATGAAGTATCAGAAGACTTTGAAAAAATGGCTGCTATTAGTCCAAATGAAGATGGATATTTTCAAACATCAGTATTTAAACATGCCAAAAACAGAATTGTATGGTTGCTTATTTTAATGCTTTCATCAATAATTACAGGAGGAATAATAAATAATTATGAAGCAGCATTTGCAGCAATACCAATATTAGTTGCATTTATTCCTATGATAATGGATACAGGTGGAAACTGTGGTTCACAAAGTGCAACATTAATTATACGTGGACTTGCAACAGATGAAATCAAATTAAAAGATGTTTTTAGAGCATTATGGAAAGAATTTAGAGTATCTATAATAGTTGGTATAGTTCTGGCAACTGTAAATGCAACAAGAATCCTAATTCAATATCAAAATCCACAACTTGCATTAGTAATAGGATTAACACTTGTTGTAACAGTAATACTTGCAAAAGCAACAGGATGTTTATTACCATTATTAGCAAAGAAATTAAAATTAGACCCAGCTATTATGGCAGCACCATTAATTACTACTTTAATAGATATATTTTCAATATTAGTATATTTCCAAATAGCTACAGCAATTATGAAAATTTAGTTAGATAGGAGGAAATAAGAATGAAAATAGAAGAAATAAAAAGTTTATTAGAAACTAAAAAATATAATGTTTTAAAAAATGAATTAAAAACAATAAATTCTGCGGATATTCCAGCATTATTTGAAGATTTAGACAAAGAGCAAGCAGTAAAATTATTTAGAATATTATCAAAAGAACAAGCAGGAGAAGCATTTTCATATATGGAGCCATATATGAAAGAAAAGTTAATACAAGATTTAACAGATACAGAATTAAAAACCATAATGAATGAACTATTTATGGATGATACAGTTGACTTAATAGAAGAAATGCCTTCAAATGTGGTAAAGAAAATTCTAAGAGTAGTAAATAAAGAAGATAGAAAAATAATAAATGAGCTATTAAAATATCCAGAAGATAGCGCTGGAAGCATTATGACAACAGAATTTGTGGATTTAAAAGAAACAATGACTGTTGAACAAGCTCTACAACGTATAAGAGATATAGGTATAGATTCAGAAACAATTTACAACTGTTATGTATTAAATCAAAATAGAATATTACTAGGAACAGTAAATATAAAAGAAATACTAGTTTCAAAGCCAACAGTAATTATAAAAGATTTAATGACTACAAATATAATTTCTGTAAATACAGTTGATGACCAAGAAGAAGTGACAAAATTATTTGATAAATATGATTATTTTGCATTACCGGTTGTTGATAATGAAAATAGATTAGTCGGAATAATAACAGTTGATGATGCCATAAATGTAATACAAGATGAAGTAGCAGAAGATTTTGAAAAAATGGCTGCTATTAGTCCTAGTGAAGAAGGTTATTTTCAAACATCAGTATTTAAACATGCAAAAAATAGAATACTTTGGTTACTAATCTTAATGCTTTCAGCAGCGATAACAGGTGGAATAATAAATAGTTATGAAGAAGCATTTGCCGCAGCTCCACTTTTAGTATCTTTTATTCCTATGATAATGGGAACAGGAGGAAACTGTGGTTCACAAAGTTCGACATTAATTATACGTGGACTTGCAACAGATGAAATCAAATTAAAAGATGTCTTTAGAGCATTATGGAAAGAATTTAGAGTATCAATAGTAGTTGGCGTAATATTAGCAATAATAAATGGTATAAGAATATTAATACAATATCATGATATGCAATTAGCAATTGTAATAGGAATTACATTAATTGCAACAGTTACTCTTGCTAAAGTATTAGGATGTTTACTTCCATTACTAGCTAAAAAATTAAAATTAGACCCAGCTATTATGGCAGCACCATTAATAACTACTCTTGTAGATGTATTTTCAATATTAGTATATTTTGAAATAGCAACAAATATAATGGGAATTTAATAATTGTAAAATTGGGGACGGTCCTTTTTTTCGCGAAAAAAAGAACCGTCCCTATTTTTGCATCATAAAATATAGCAAATGAAATGGAGGTACAACATGAAAAAAATTTTAGAAGTACAAAACATAAATAAAATATATCAGGCTCCGAATGGAGAGATAGAAGCATTAAAAAATATAAATTTTGATGTAAAAGAAGGAGAATATATAAGCATTATAGGACCAAGCCGGATGTGGAAAATCAACATTATTATCTATAATTGCAGGACTAGAGGATAAAAATACTGGTGATATATATATTGATGGCAAAATAGGATATATGCTTCAAAAAGACAACCTATTAGAATGGAGAACAATATATAATAACGTTTTGTTAGGATTAGAAATTCAAAAAAATATAACTACAGATAATAAAAAATATGTAGAACAACTTTTAAAAAAATATGGCTTATATGAATTTAAAGATAAATATCCAACACAATTGTCAGGAGGAATGAGACAGAGAGTAGCTTTGATTAGAACCCTTGCAATAAGACCTAAAGTATTACTTTTAGATGAAGCCTTTTCAGCTTTAGATTATCAAACTCGTTTAATGGTAACAGAAGACATATACAAGATTTTAAAAAATGAAAATATAACAGCTTTGATGGTAACACATGATATATCAGAAGGTAGATTTCAAAGTAGACAGTATGTTAGATAAAAACATTTTGAATTTAATATAAATACTTAAATTTCAGAGTTTGAAAAAATTTTGAAATTTATTTTTAGCTATTGACAAAAAAC
>CAKOXV010000003.1 GCA_934130355.1 uncultured Clostridia bacterium | reverse complement strand
CGCACAAAAAAATCAATCTTTTCAGATTGATTTAATCATTAACGTCACATTGGTGCGACGATTTTACCTTATGGAGCGGGTAGCGAGAATCGAACTCGCGCAACCAGGTCGGAAGCATGGTATTCTGCCACTAAACTATACCCGCATATAGTATAGAAATATTATACTATAAAAAAATATAAAAATCTATACTTTAAAAGATTTATGGTTCAAATAATTTAAGCAACCACTATCAGACTTAAAATTAAACTCTAATTCATAAGCTTTTAATTGTTGATATTTAAAGCCAAAATCTTTATTAACTAAATTTATTCCATATTTCCCATCACCAATAATAGGGTAGCCAATATGAGCCAAATGAGCTCTGATTTGATGTGTTCTACCAGTTTCAATTTCGACTTCTAATAAAGAAGAATTATTACTATATTCTTCTAAAACAGAATATGAAGTTATAATTTTTTGGTATCCTATTTTAAAATCATCTGAAATATAAACCATTGATTTTTTATTATCTTTAAACAAATAGCTTTCAAGTCTAGCTTTTTTTACTTTAGGAGTACCATAAACTAGAGCAAGATATTTTTTTCTTATTTCATGATTTTTAAATTTGTCAAGTAAAATATTTAATGAAGTTTCATTTTTAGCAAATAAAACTAAACCAGTTGTATTTCTATCAAGTCTATGACATGGCATAGGAAGAAAATTGCTAGTTGAATATTTTAAATGAACATAGTTTGTCAAGCTATTTTCACCAGTAACTTCTAAATTATTTGGCTTATTAATAATTAAAATATTTTCATCTTCAAAAACAATATCTAAATCAGGAACAGCAAAAAGCAAATCATCAGCAATATAAACAAGAATTTCATTATCTGCATATATAACGCAATCTTTATTCACTCTAGTTCCATCAATTTTAATATCTTTTTGTCTTAATGCTTTAAATAACATGTTTGGTGATAAGTTAGGAAAAGTATCAAGAATAAATTTTGTGAGTTTTTTTCCATTATATTTTTCTGGTACATTTAATTTTCTCATAACATAAGTCCTTTTATTAATATATTTAAATATATCATATTTCAAAACATTTTTCAACAGATTGAATTTTGCCACTAATGTATAAAAAATGTCGAAAAAACGAATAAAAAGGAGAAAAAATGAGTAATCTATTAACAGACAAAAGAAAAAACAAGAAAAAAAAGGGGCAAAAAGGGTTAAAAAAGGCATACAGAGTATGCATAATTTGCAAAAATAGTAAAAATGTGGTATAATTATCCTTGTCGCGTAAAAAAAGGAGAGTGTATATTATTTTAAAAAGAAAGATAAGATACTATACTAAAGAAACTTGTAAACTTTTTTGCATAATGGCAATTGCATTAATAATAATAATAGCGATAATTTTATTGAAATATAAACCAACATATAAAGTAACATTATCAGGAAAAGAGATAGGTTACGTAGAAAATGAAACAGAATTAAGTGAAAGAATAGAAAATGAAATTCTAGAGATGCAAGGAAAATGCATAGATTTTGTTTCACTAGATGAAATGCCAAATTATGAATTAAAATTAGTAAACAGAGAACAAGAAACTAACGAAGAAGAAATAATGATTGCATTAAAAGAAAACGCAAAAATAACATATAAATATTATGCTGTTATATTAAATGATGAAACAGTAGGATTAGTAGATAATATAGAAGAGGCAGAAGAAACAGTAGCACAAATAAAAGAAGAAAATCAAGATAAAACTATAAAATTAGACTTAACAGTTACACAAAACTACACAGATGATATAGATTCAGTAAGTATCGAGTCAGTAGAAGTTGCACAAGCTAAAGTTGAGCAAAAAGTTGCGGCATTGGTAGAAGAAGATGAAAGGACTAGAAAACCAATAGTAAATGGAATAATGTTAGCAGTTACACCAGTAAGTGGACTAATAACATCAAGATTTGGTGTTTCAAGTTCTATAAGATCAAGTGAACATACAGGAACAGACATTGCTTGTCCACAAGGAACACCAATAAAAGCAGTAGCATCAGGTACAGTAACTTTTGCAGAAAGAAATGGTTCTTATGGTAATCTTATAAAAATTTCACACGGAAATGGTGTTGAAACATGGTATGCACACTGTAGTGAATTATATGGAACTGTAGGGGAAGAAGTTAAAGCAGGAGATGTTATTGCAGCAGTTGGTTCAACAGGAAACTCAACAGGAAATCATTTGCATTTAGAAATAAGAGTAAATGGAGTAGCAATTAATCCACAAAAATATTTATATAGATAAAAAAGTTACCTTTTCAGGTAACTTTTTTTCTATTCAACTGTAACTGATTTTGCTAAATTTCTAGGTTTATCAACATCAAGACCTTTTTCCTTTGAAATATAATATGCAAGTAATTGCAAAGGAATAATAGAAATAATAGGTGAAAGCATAGTAATTGTATCAGGAACTGTAATAATTTCATCAATGTTATTATTAGGTAATTCTTTATTTGTAATAACTAAAGTTTGTGCACCACGTGTAATAACTTCTTGAATATTACTTATAGTTTTATCAATTAGAGCTTCATTTGTAATAATACTAATTACAGTTATACCATTTTCAATTAATGCAATAGGTCCGTGTTTTAATTCACCTGCAGCATAAGCTTCAGAATGTATATAAGAAATTTCCTTCAATTTTAAAGAAGCCTCAAGAGCTGTATTGTAATCAACTCCTCTACCTAAGAAAAACACATCTTTTTCTTGATAGATTTTTTTAGCAAAATCTAAAACCTTTTTAGAACAGTTTAATGTTTCTTCTATTTTTGAAGGAAGAAGCATAATTTCATTTTTTATTTTACTAATTTCAGTAGTTGGAACACTTTCTAAAATTTCTGCAAAATAAAGTGCTAATATATTTAACAATATAACTTGTGAAGTATAAGCTTTAGTAGATGCAACAGCAATTTCAGGTCCTGCATGTGTATATATAGAGAAGTCTGCTTCTCTTGTAATTGAGCTACCTATAACATTAGAAATTGCTAATGTTGTTGCACCTTTGGACTTTGATAATTTTAATGCTGCAATAGTATCTGCAGTTTCTCCTGATTGAGAGATAAAAATACATAAAGTGTTTTTATCAATAATTGGATCTCTATATCTAAATTCTGAAGCGATTTCAACTGTTGTAGGTATATGGCAAAGTTTTTCAATTGTTGATTTGCCAGAAAGCCCTGCATGCATAGCAGTACCACAAGCAACAATATAAATTTTATTTATTTTTGATAAAAAATCTTTACTAAAATTTAAAACTTCAAAATTACAAGGTTCATTTTCAGGTAAATGTGATCCTATTGTTTCTCTAATAGCATTAGGCTGTTCAAAAATTTCTTTTAACATATAATCTTCATATCCATTTTTGTCAGCAGAGCTTGCATCCCAATCTATAACCTTTACTTTTTTATCTATTTTATTTAATTCAATATCATAAAATTCAACATTATTTCTAGAAAGTAATGCAATTTCATTATCATCTAAAAAGTAGAAATCTTTTGTAAATGATAAGATTGCAGGAATATCAGAAGAAATATAATTTTCTCCATCACCTTTTCCAATTACTAAAGGACTGTCTTTTCTAACAACTATCATATTATCAGGTGAATATGTTGAAAGAACCTGAAGGGCATAACTTCCTTTTAAATCTTTACAAGTACGTTGAACAGCACGTAATACTTTATATTTATCATTTTTTAAATCTTTTGAATAATAGTAATGTATAAGATTTGGTATAATTTCTGTATCTGTTTGAGAATAGAAAGTATAACCGTTTTGTACTAAAAATTCTTTTAAAATATTAAAATTTTCAATAATACCATTATGAACAACTGCAAAATTTTTGCTATTGTCTAAATGAGGATGAGCATTTTCTTTAGATGGTTTTCCATGAGTTGCCCATCTTGTGTGAGCAATTCCAATTGTTCCTTTTAAAGAGTTAATCTCATCAAATTCATATAAATTTTTTACTCTACCTTGATTTTTAATAACAGATAGACCATTTTGTTCAATAGTGGCGATTCCTGCTGAATCATAACCTCTATATTCTAGTCTTAAGAGACCATTAATAAGAATAGGAGTGGCTTTTTTTGCTCCTATATATCCAATAATTCCACACATAAGTAGAACCTCCTTAAATAAATTTTGTGGAATTGAAACATAAACTTATGTATTAAAATCTGTTATAATATTGCTATTATTTTTTAATTAATACTATGGCTTAAGTAAGCCACTAGAGCATCCGCCGAATATTTCGATAACCCTAGACCTCGTCAACACTTAATTAAAAGTGCTCTGGCGCTTTTGACTATTATATTATGTCTCAATCACCATATTATATTACAACAAAATTAAAAATGTGGCAAGTGTTTTAATTTGTTTAATTAAAATTTTCATAAATACTTAAATTGTCTATACATCTGAATACTCTTATTCTTTCAATTAATATATTACTATTCCATGGCAAAAACATAGCTAGGGTTATCCCCATAGTGGGTCTTTGCCTTATTCCATAGTAATATATTAATTTGAAATTGAGAGTGGCTAGATGTATGGATAATTTAAATATTTTTGACGTGAGCAATCCTTGCTTTGTACTTAAGATTTTTATGCTCAAGTTTTACAGAATTTATTATTGCAAAATGCATAGAAATATTGTATCATTATAGAGAGAAAAAACGAAAGAGAGGAGGAAAATAATGTTTAATATAGAGGAACAATTAAAAATATTGCCAGACAAACCTGGTGTATATATTATGAGAGATATAGATAACAAAATAATATATGTTGGAAAAGCGGTTAACTTAAAAAATAGAGTAAGAAGTTACTTTAGAAAAACAGAAAAAACAGAGCGAATAAAAAGAATGGTCTCATTAATAGATCATTTTGAATATATTGTTGTAGATAATGAAGCAGAAGCATTAATATTAGAGTGTAATTTAATAAAGAAAAATAGGCCTAAATTTAATGTATTATTAAAAGATGATAAAACATATCCATATATAAAAATTGATGTACAATCAGATTATCCAAATGTAACAATCACAAGAAAAATTATAAATGATGGTTCAAAATATTTTGGACCTTATGCAAATCCAGGTGCAGCCAAAGAAATGTTAGATTTTATAAAGCAAAAATATAAAATACGTCAGTGCAAAAATTTTAGGTCTGAAACAAGAGCATGCTTAAATTATCATATAAATAGGTGTTTAGCGCCATGTATGGGATATATTTCAAAAGAAGACTATAGAGAGCAAATAGATGAAATTATTAATATCTTAGAAGGCAAAGTAGACAAAGTTTTGAAAAATTTACAAGAACTTATGTTAGAAGAAGCAAATAAGATGAATTTTGAAAAAGCTGCTTATATAAGAGATAGGATGTTAGCAATTGAAAGAGTAAATGAAAAACAAAAAGTTTCTAATATTACAGAAAATAATATAGATGTAATAGGAATTGCAAAATCAGAAATTGAAGTATGTGTTGAAATATTTTTTGTTAGAGGAAGTAAAATGGTTGGAAGAGAGCATTATTTCTTCCCTGATTTAAAGGAAATGGATGAAAAAGAAATTGTTTCAGGGTTCATAAAACAATATTATTTAGATGCACAAAATTTTCCTAATAAAATAATGATAAGAGAAGAACTAGAAGATAAAAATGTAATTGAAGAATGGTTAAGTAAAGAAGCGGGAAGAAAAGTAGAAATAAGGACACCTAAAAAGGGAGAAAAATTAAGATTTGTAGAAATGGCAGATAATAATGCTAAAATCACATTAGAGAATAAAGAAAGAGATAGAAGTGAACTATTAGTTGAATTAAAAGAGGTATTAGGATTAGAAAAATTACCTAGAAAGATTGAAACTTATGATATATCAAATATATCAGGAGAATATATAGTTGCAGGAATGTGTGTAATGATTGATGGAACAATAAAAGGAAATATGTCAAGACGCTTTAAAATTAAAACAGTATATGGACAAGATGACCCAAAATGTATGGAGGAAGTAGTAACACGTAGACTAAAACATTCTATTTCTAATAATTCATCAGGATTTGGAAGATTACCTGATGCAATTTTTGCAGATGGTGGTATTACACAAATTAGAGCGATTAAAGTAGCATTAGCAAAATATGAATTAGATATACCTGTTTTTGGAATGGTTAAAAATGACAAACATCAAACAAGAGCATTAATAAATGAAAAAAGAGAAGAATTCGAAATTTCTGAAAGTTTAATGAATTTAATTACAAAATTTCAAGATGAGGTTCATGATACAGCAATTTCATATCATAGAAAATTAAGAGATAAAAGTATAACTAAATCAGAATTAGATGATATTAGTGGAATAGGAGAAGTAAAAAAACAGGCATTATTGAAACATTTTGGAAGTGTTGAAAAAATTAAAAATTCAACAATTGAAGAACTTATACAAATAAAAGGAATAAATGAAGAATTAGCAAAAAAAATTCTTGGTGTTGAATAATAAAAAATAAAGGATAATTTGTAAATTACTGCGATGAAAAATAAGTGCTTTTTAGAATAAAATAAAAAATGACTCATATACATATTAGTACGGACAAGTTTGGACTTAAAAAAGAGGAGGTTTGTTTTATGAAATTTTTAAAAGAGCACAGATTGCTTTCATTTGCAGTAATTTCTTTTGTGGTTCTCACAGGAGTGAATTTTTTTATGATTTTTGAGTTAATAAAAATAATTGAAAGAATCTAGAACTTATTTTTATTTAAAACATAAACTATCATGAGGTAAAAAGTTATGAAAGGTTTGTGTTTTTCAGGAGGCGGAATAAAAGCTGCTGCGCACATAGGAGCTTTAAAAGCATTGGAAGAAGAAAATATAAAATTTGATTGTGTTTCTGGAGCATCATCTGGAAGCATTATAGCTACAATGTATGCATTAGGATATAATAGTGATGAAATGTGGAAGCTGTTTAAAAAATTTGCTCCTAAAATTAAATATTATCAGTGGGGAAAAATTTTAAAGTTAATATTAGGATTGGTTTTTGAACGAGAAATCATCATAGATGGACTAAATAGTGGAAAAGTCATTGAAAATATTATTGAAAATATAACTTCTAACAATAATATATATGATATAGATGAAATTAATATGCCACTTATGATACCTATGGTAGATTTGCAAACAGGAATATTGTATATTGCTTCATCAAAAGAAAATAGAGCAATGTTATCAGATAAAGTTAAGTATATAACAGATATTTCTGTAGGAAAAGCCGTAAGAGCAAGTTGCAGTTTTCCTGTTGTTTTTTCACCTTGTGAATATAAAGATATGAAATTAGTTGATGGAGGAACTAGAGAAAATTTACCATGGAAACCATTAAAAGAATTTGGAGCAGAAGAAGTATGGGGAATTTCTTTTAATACTATTTTTAAAAAAGAAGATTGTTGTTCAAATATAATTGATTCAGCAATAAGGTCACTAGAATTACAAGGTAGAGAATTGGCGGTATACGAAAAAGAAGGAATTGATAAATTAATAAATATTAATGTTAAAAAGATTTCACTTTTAGATGTAAAAAAAGCAGAATGGTTATATCAAATAGGGTATGAACAAACAAAAAAACAGCTAAGAGATTATTAATATTGAAAAAGAAAGTTAAATATGGTATAATATATATGTTTTAAGGAAAGTAAAGTTCCATAAGAAGAAGGGAAAATAGAATGAATATAGCAAATAATTGGAAAGATTATAAAATATTAGATATGGCTGATGGACAAAAACTAGAAAAATGGGGAGATGTAATTTTATCAAGACCAGATCCTCAAATAATTTGGAAGAAAAAAACAGCACCAGAAAAATGGAAAAATATAAATGCAACATACCATAGAAGTAAAACAGGTGGGGGAGCATGGGAATATAATAAAAAAATGCCTTCACAATGGCAAATAAAATATAAAGATTTGACATTTAATATTAAACCAATGGGATTTAAGCATACAGGATTATTCCCAGAACAAGCTGTAAATTGGGACTGGATGATGAATAAAATTAGAAACGAAAAAAGAGAAATAAAGGTTTTGAATTTATTTGCATATACAGGAGGAGCAACTGTTGCATGCGCAGCAGCAGGAGCTTCTGTATGCCATGTTGACAGTTCAAAAGGAATGGTAACATGGGCAAAAGAAAATATTATTGCTTCAGGATTAGAAAATAGACCAGTAAGATATATAATTGATGATGTTGTCAAATTTGTAAATAGAGAAATTCGTAGAGGAAACAAATATGATGCTATAATAATGGATCCACCATCTTATGGCAGAGGAGCAAATGGAGAAGTATGGCAATTTGAAAACAATATATATGATTTAGTTGAATTATGTTCAAAAGTGCTTTCTGATAATCCATTGTTTTTCTTAATAAATTCATATACAACAGGAATCTCAAGTAAAGTGCTAGAAGATATTTTAAATTTAACAGTAGTACAAAACTATAAAGGACAAGTTTCATCAGGGGAAATTGGACTACCAATGGAAAATTCAAATTTAGTATTGCCATGTGGAATTTATGGCAGATGGGAAAAGTAAAATGCAAAACATTGAAATAATATATGAAGATAATCAAATAATAGTTGTTAAAAAGCAACCAAACATTCCTTCACAAGCAGATAAAACAGATGATATTGATATGTTAACATTAGTAAAAGAATATATAAAAGAAAAGTATAATAAGCCTGGAAATGTTTATTTAGGATTAGTACATAGACTTGATAGACCTGTTGGTGGAGTAATGGTGTTTGCTAAAACTTCAAAATCAGCATCAAGATTGAGTGAACAAGTAAGAGAAAAAATATTCAAAAAAGAATATTTAGCAGTTGTTGATGGAAAGTTTGAAACAAGAGAGGGAACTTTAGAAAATTATTTGTATAAAGATGAAAGAAATAATATAAGTAAAGTTGTAAAACAAGATAAGAAAAATGCAAAATTTGCAAAATTAGATTATGAAGTTTTAACATATAATGAAGTTAAAAATTTGTCACTTGTAAGAATTAATTTGCATACAGGAAGACATCATCAAATAAGAGTACAATTAGCAGAAACAGGACATAGTATATTTGGTGATCAAAAATATGGAACAAGAGGACAAGGAAAACAAATAGCCCTTTGGGCATACAAACTAACAATTCAACATCCAATAACAAAACAAGAAATGACTTTTAAATGTTTACCAGATAGTAATGGAACATGGTGCATATTAAGAGATATAGAAATATAAAGATAAAGTATGAAGTAAATTGTATAGAGTTTACGTCATACTTTTTTATTTTATAAAAACCACTTTTAATATATATGAAAATAAAAACCAAAGTATTTATAAATGAAAAATGATAACTTATAAAATAAATTAAAACAAATTTAAAAATGGTGTTAGAATAAGATTGTACTTAAGATAAAGGAAAGAGGAAAAATATGATAGACAAGTTCTGTGAATCTTTAACTAATAAAATTAGAAGAGAAATGCCAGAAATTGATGATGAAAGAGCAAAAGTTATTATGTATGGACTTCAAAATATAATAGGAGAACTACCAAAAGGCATAATAATTTTACTAATAGCATATTTTTTAGGAATATTTAAATTGACATTAATATCTGTGTTAATTATTGCACCATATAGAGTTTTTTCTGGTGGTGTTCACATGAAAACACATATTGGATGTATAATATATACTCTAACTCTATATAGTGGCTCAGCACTTTTAGGAAAATATATCGTTTTAGAAGGAATAATAAAATATATAACAGCAATTAGTGTTTGGATATTTGGCATGGCAATGATTAGAATTTATGCACCTGCAGATACTGAAAATGTGCCAATACTTAGAAAAAAAGAAAGAGAACAAAAACAAATAGTTTCATATATTATTTTCACAACTGAAATAGTTATTTCGATTTTCACAAAGAACAGTATAATCTCTGGAATAATAATTTTCGGAACTTTATTACAAACTTTAACAATAACAAGATTAGCATATAATATAACCAAAAATAAGTATGGACATGAGATATATGCAAATATTTAATATGTTAATATAAGAGTCATGCAACTACTCTTGTGTTATAAAATTTTACAAAAGAAGGGGGAATTAATTATGTTAAAATTTTTAGCAAAAATGGCAGAGAAATATGCAAAGGCAACAAACACATCTTGTTTGTTAGTATGGTGGGGACATCAACCACAAATGCCAGCATCTTTAATAAAAAAGGATTAATTCCAAAATTAAAATAATGCCTTAAACATTATATAAATCAATTCAAGAAGAAGACTTTAGCCAAAAGTCTTCTTTAATTATTAATAAAAAGTTTGAAGTAAAAAATATTTACTTCAAACTTTTGCATATTTAGATATTATATATAGATAATTCTTGTTGAAAAAATTGGTCATTTTTACTAGTAAATAAATCTAAGTTCTTACACTTTTTAATGTATTTTCTTACTTGCCATAATCCAATACCAGAATGGTTGTCTTTTCCACTTACACCTTTATCAAAGATTTCATCTATATTTACATCTTTATTTATATATGTATTTTTTATACTTATAACTGCTCTGTTGTTTCTATTTTCTTGAAGAAAACTTATTTTAATAGTTTTATTTTTACACTTTTCAGCTTCTTCAATGGCGTTATCAATAAGAATGCCTAATATTCTAGAAAGTTGATATAGATTTACATCAAGTTTATTTAAATCTAAAAAATATTCAAATTCAAAGTTAATTCCAAGATTAACAGCCTTAAAGTATTTATTGTTCAAAAGATTATAAATTCCAGGATTGTTAATAGTCGTAGGATTTATAATAGATAAATTATTAGTAATTTTACAGTCTTTTTTAATTTCATTAAAATATTTTTTTAATCCAGACATATCATTGTTTTCTATATAACCATCTAATGTAGAAATAATATTATCAGAATCATGTTTAAATCCTTTTACTCTATCATATAAAGTTTCTAAAGATTTATTGTAATTTTCTGCACTTGCTAAATCTTGTTTTGTAATTGATAATTCTAAAACACGAGTAAAATTGAAAACACATAATACTAAAAATAATACTAATAAAATAAAGTTTAATATATTTATGCTTATAGGAACAATATCTATGTAAAAAGCTGTTGTAATTAATTGCAATAATAATGTAAAAAAGCCAAAGAATAGTGTAGCAGATAATAACATACGAGTCTTTTTATCTAGATTATCAATATAATCAAATACAAATTTCTTGCTTTTTATATTGTTCAAAACAATACATATGATAAAAACTAATGAATATACAAAAAGTAAATAAGGAATTCTATAAATCGGTGTATTCATATAAGTATCTGCATCTATATTAAGTAGTGCAATATATGGACGTTGAAGTAGAGCGTTTAGTAACACAACAATAAATACTGGAAGTATAAGAGATATAAAACTTTTGAACCAGCTTAGTTTAAAAATTATTTTTATTAATGCCAACATAAAGACATAGTTTATTATAATATTAAAAGGTGATGGTATAATATTTGCAGTGATAAAACCAACAATAGTTGTTGCAACGACATAAAATGTTTTTTGCTTAAAACTAGATTTTACATTAAAAATAATTAGAAAAAGATACATCATTAAAATGCTTTCAATAGGGCGTAATGGGAAAACTAATATTTGAATTAGTGTGGCATTTTCTGTATTTAAAGTAATCCATATACTATTTAGAAATTGAATCATAATTAATTACCTCCAAAAAATAATCTTTATATTTAGGTCCGATATAGCAAACCTCATCATTCTTAAAAGTGATTGAGCAATCGGCTAAAGATATATGAGAAATATTATTAATATTAGCAATAAAAGATTTGTGACAACGCACAAAATAATCTGGCAATTTTGCCTCAAGTTTTGAGAATGAACTATATGTATCAAAAGTTCCATCTAAAGTATGATAAATAAGTTTCATACCATTCTTTTCTATAAAAAGAATATCATTTAAATTAATAAAAATTCCTTTACTACTAATTCTCAAAAACCTTGAATAATTCCCAGCAACATCATCAAACAATCTTTTTAAAGTATCTGAAAGAGTTTCTAGACTCAGAGAATTCTTAAAAAGATAAGCAAATGTTTTACAATCAAAAGCTTCCATAATATATTCAAAGTGACTTGTAACAAAAATTATATAACATTGTTTATTTGTTTTTCTAATTTCTTTGGCAATATTTACTCCATTCATATCAGAATTTTTGAACTCTATATCAAGAACAACGACATTAACAGTATTAGAAGCCATATAAGAAAGAAGTTCTTTATAATTTTGAGTTTTATAAACAATTCGTGCATCAAAATCATTTTTTATGAATGCTTTTTCAAATAATGACGATAATTTATTAACCATTTCGATATTATCATCACATATTACAAAATTTAACATAAAAATCCTCCTCAAAATAAAAAGAAATTGACATATTTTGTCAAAGCCTAATTAAATATAAAACAAAAAATCTAAATTGTCAATAGGCTAATTGAATAGACTAAAAACTTTATGAACCTTAATATATAGCACGTTTTATTGATTCACATTAAAATAAATATTACAAAACAAGATACAAAAATTGTAAATTATCATAAAATAAATATTTAAAGAATATCTTATTAATATAAATTTGTAATGGAGGAATGAAATGATAAATAAAAAAGAAAATATAATTATTATAGTAGGTGTACTAATATTATTTTCAATATGCACAATAGGAATAAATTTAAATACTAAAGGAAGTATACCTACAGTATCAAGAAGTTTTGATAAAAAGACAATTGGTTGGGGAATAAAAAGAGCTAATAATAATATGCAACCAGATGTTGGAGAAAGTAATAAAAAACTATTAGAAGAAAATAATGGAATTTGTCTAGGTAAATCCACAGAGAAAAATATATATTTGACATTTGATGAAGGATATGAAGCAGGCTATACAGAAAAAATCTTGAATACATTAAAAGAAAATAATATAAAAGCAACATTTTTTATAACATCACATTATCTAAATACAGCTTCTGAAAAGGTAGAAAGAATGATAAATGAAGGACATATAGTAGGAAACCATACATGCTCTCACCCAAGTATGCCAAGTAAAACTAATGAAGAAATTGAAAATGAGATTATGAAATTACATCAAGCAGTATATGAAAAATTTAATTATGAAATGAAATATCTTCGTCCTCCTAAAGGAGAATTTAATGAAAGAACATTAAAAAAGACAGCTGAACTTGGGTATAGAACTGTTATGTGGAGTTTTGCTTATGCAGATTGGGATGAAAAAAAACAACCATCAATAGATGATGCAAAAAAAATCATTATTAATAATTTTCACTCAGGAGAAATAATGCTTTTACATCCAAATTCTAAAACTAATTCAGAAGTTTTAGATACAATTATAAAAGAAGCAAAAAAAGAAGGATATGAATTTAAGTTATTAGATGAATTTAAATAATTCAAATATGTAGGAGATTAAAATGAGAAAAAAGAGATTAGACAAAATTCTAGAAATGCCAGAAGAGATATATTCTAATACACCTAAATTAACAATTACAGGTTTTAATGAAATAGTACTAGAAAATTATAAAGGAATCTTAGAATATGAAGAATTTTTTGCGAGTATAAGCACATATATAGGAATTGTAAATATAAATGGCACAAATATTAATTTAGAAAAAATGACTAATGATGATATAAAGATAACAGGAAAGATTGAAAGTATAGATTTAGAAAGGGTTCAAGATTAGATGCTAATAAAAATTTTTTTTAGATATATTTTAGGATATATAAGGATAAGTGTTGAAGGATATTACATAGAGAGATTTATTAATATTTGTACAAATCAGAAAATATTAATATGGAATCTAAAAAAAGAAAAGGGTGTAAAGCTCTTTTTTAATATAGGAATAAAAGACTTAAAAAAATTGAAGCCAATTGCTAGAAAAACAAAATGCAAAATAAAAATTGAAAAGAAAAGAGGAATTCCTTTTTTAATAAATAAATATAGAAAAAGAAAAATTTTTTTGTTTTCGCTAATAATAATTTTAGTAGCAATATACATAAGTTCAAACTATATATGGAATATAGAAATAAAAATAGAGGACAATTTGAAGATAGATGGGTTAGAAAAAGATATTGAACAAGCTGGATTAAAAATAGGCATGTTAAAAAACGAAGTAAATACACAGGAAATAATTAATAAAATACGTTTAAAAAGAAATGATTTATCATGGATTGGAATAAATATCGAAGGAACAAATGCAATTATAAAGGCTGTAAAAGCTAAAGAAGCGCCACAAATTATAGATGAAAATGTTCACTGCAATATTGTTGCAAAAAAAGGAGGGATAATAACACAAATAATTGCTCAAAATGGTACAGCACAAGTAAAGGTTGGTGATAATGTAGAACAAGGTCAAGTACTTATACAAGGAACCATGGAAGGAAAATATACAGGAATTAGATATGTTCATGGACTTGGAGAAGTAAAAGCAATAGTTAAATATGAAAAAACAGAAAAATTTTCTTTAATAGAAGAGCAAAAAGTAAAAACAGGAAAACAAGAGACAAAATACAGAATAAAATTTAACAATTTTCAAATAAATTTTTATAAAACCCTTTCAAAATTTAAAATTTATGATACAATAGAAATGGAAAAAAAGTTTAGGATATTTTCAAACTTATATTTGCCAATTTCCGTAACGAAAATAACCAATGAAGAATTGGAAAAAATTTCAAAAGAATATACTATTGAAGAAATAACAGAAGAAGGAACTCAAAAATTGGAGAAACAAATCGAAACAGAAATAGAACAAAGGCAAAATATACTTCGGAAAAAATGCAACAGTGACAAAAGCAGATGAATACGTAGAAATAACTGTAACATATGAAGTGATTGAAAATATAGGAATGCAGGAAAAAATAGAAGAGCAACAAAAAGAATAAACCTGCCTACCAAGACTTAGAAAGGGTGTAGAGTATGGAAGAGAGAAGTTTAAGAGTAGTTGGGACAGATAAAACATTTTTTAACAAATTAACAAATACATTAACAAAGTTTTGGATACCAACACAAATAGGTATAAATGGAATGCGTATAAGCATGAAAAGAAATGCATTAATGAAAGTATATCAAGCAACAGAAGAAATAGAAGATGGAAGCAAACAAGATGTATTAGAGAAAAAATACGAAGATGCTTATACTGCATATTTAGAAGCTTTAGACAAATATGTATTAGATACAATCTACAAAAAAGTAAAAAATGAAACAGCAACAAAATTAGAAAGTATGGCATTATCACAATATTATGGAATTGTGCAATTAAAGCAAAGCGAATTTGTAGAGTATAAATATAGAAAACAAAAATACCTATTAGAATTAGACAAAGAGACAGTAATGAGTTCTGGAAAACAGAAGAACATAGATAAATACTTGCAATTCTATATTAAGAAACAAGATAGTTTGTATAAAGGTATATTAAAAAATTATTCAATAAAATTAGCTGATACAACAAATGTATATAATTCTTCAAATGATGCAATATATACGAAAATTTTTGACACATTAGAAGATTATATAAAAAATATTTTACCACTAAAGATTAATGATCCAAAATTAGAAAAAGTTGTAAAAGATTATGAAAAATATGAAAAGTTCACAGTTGGAAAATTAGATGCAAGAGACAATATAGAAAAAAATATGGTACTATTAGGATTGAGTAGAAATCTATTTACACATAGTTTACCATTAGTTGTTGCTGAGCAATGTTATTTAAAACTAATTAAAGATGCAAGATGTTTAGTACAAGATACAAAAATAGCAGCTAAAAGAGAAAAAGCTTATACAATGTTATTAAATTTGATAGAAGATTTTGATATAAGATTATTAGCAACAAAAGTATATTGGGACAATGCAAGAGAAAGAGAAAAATTCAAAGTATTTCATGAAAAATATAAAGATATAGAAAAACTAAAAGAAGTAGATTTTATAGAATATGTAAAAGAAAAAGAAGTACTATTCATAAAAGAAGATATGACTAGAATTAAAGATGATAAGACAGATTATAGTAGACTAATAAAATACTATAAAAGAAAACTAGTAGATTATGGTGCAATGAAAGAAATAAGAAATTGCATAACAAAAGACCAAAAATATAAAAGAGATAAAATAAGTAAAAGAATTTCAAATATATAGGTGGTTTAAAATGTATCAATTAGAATATTTAGATTTAGAAGAAAATAAAAATTATGAAAATATCATAAAAAAAGTAGTAGAAGAATGTTTTAAGGAAGAAAAACTAGAAAATTCAAAACTATACATAAGCATTATATTAACAAATCCACAACACATTCATGAAATAAATAAACAATATAGAGATGTTGATAAAGAAACTGATGTCTTATCTTTTCCAATGTTTGAGAAAGAAGAATTAGATGAGAAAATTAAAAATCAAAACTTTGAACATGAAGATGTGCTTGGAGATATAATAATTTCAATAGATAGAGTAGAAAGACAAGCAGTAGAATATGGACATAGTTTTGAAAGAGAGTTTTCTTATATGATTGTACATGGATTTTATCACCTTATGGGATATGATCATATAGAAGAAAGTGACAAAGTTGTAATGAGAGCAAAAGAAGAAAAAGTTCTAAATAAATTAGGAATAAGAAGGGACGAAATGAATGAGTAAGAAAAAAATTGCATTAGTAATTATAACACTAATGCTTCTGGTAATTGCAGTAGGAGCAATATTTGGATATGAATATATTGAAGAAAAGCTAATACCAAAAGATTCAGGCAATACAATAGAAACAGATACAGAACCTAAAGAAGAACAACCATTAGTAGTACCTGAGAAAAAAGTGCAAATTTATCAAGGAACAGATAGACCAATAGCTGTCATGATAGATAATCACTCAGGAGCTTGGCCACAAGCAAATTTGAATAAAGCATATTTAGTATATGAAATAATAGTAGAAGGTGGAGAAACTAGATTGATGGCTGTTTTCAAAGGTCAAGATTTAGAAAAAATAGGACCAGTAAGGAGTTCTAGACATTATTTTCTAGATTATGCTTTGGAAAATGACGCAATATATGTACATCATGGTTGGAGTCCACAAGCTCAAGCAAATATTGCTGAATTAGGAGTAAACAACATAAATGGAATACAAGAAAGTTCAAAAGACTTCTGGAGAGTAAAAGATAAATCAGCACCACATAATTTATTTACATCAACAGCAAGCATACTAAAAATAGCTGAAAGAAAAGGTTATAGAACAGAAACTACAAAAGAAAGTGTATTAAAATATGTAGCAACAGAATTTAATTTGACTGATAAATATAAACTTGAAAAAGTAGAAGAAATAGAAGAAACGGAAAATTCTGTGGAAGTAAATAAAACTACTGAAAAAGAAGATAACACAAAAACAAAAGCTATAGTAGCAAATACTATAACAATACCACATTCGAAATTACAAACTGTAAAATATGAATATAATAAAGAAACAAAAACTTATGATAGATATGCAAGAGGAAAAATACAAACAGATTATATAACAGGAGAAACTGTTACAACTAAAAATATAATTATAACAATGTGTGACAATTACACATTACAAGATAGTGAAAATAAAGGAAGACAAGGACTAAAAAATATAGGAACATTTGATGGTTACTATATTACAAATGGAACAGCAATACCAATCAAATGTATAAAAACATCAAGAGAAGTACAAACTGTTTATAAAGATTTAGACGGTAATGAGATTAATGTAAATGATGGAAATACTTTTATTAACATTTGTCCAACAGATGCTAAAATTGAAATTGAATAAATTACCGTAAGAACTGGAGGAAGATTTATATGGACACAAACAGAAAAGTAGTATTAGTAGGAGCAGGATTTGTAGGAATGAGTATGGCATATTCATTACTAAATCAAGGGGGAGTTGAAGAATTAGTACTTATAGATGTTAATAAAGATAAAACCATTGGAGAAGAAATGGATTTATCACATGGATTACCTTATGCACCACAAAAAATGAAAATAAAAGCAGGCGACTATACAGAATGTAAAGATGCTAATATAGTAGTAATAACAGCAGGACTAGCACAAAAACCAGGACAATCAAGATTAGAGTTAGCTGTAGCAAATGCTAAAATCATGAAAGAAATAACAGAAAATGTTATGAAAAATGGATTTAATGGAGTATTTATAGTTGCAAGCAATCCAGTAGACTTAATGTCTTATGTAGTAGCACAAGTATCAGGAATGCCAAAAAACAAAGTAATAGGATCTGGAACTGTTTTAGATACAGCAAGACTAAGATATTTAATTGCTGAGTATCTAGAGGTATCTAGTAAAAATGTTCATGCATATATTTTAGGGGAACATGGAGATTCTTCATTAGTTCCTTGGGAACATTGTTATGTAGGATGCAAAAAAATGATTGATATTATGAAAGATAATAATCATCCAATGGAAGATTTGAAAAAAATACATGATGGCGTTTGGAAAGCAGCTTATGAAATAATTGATAAGAAAAAAGCAACATATTATGGAATTGGAATGGCATTAAATAGACTTGTTAAAGCAGTATTGAATGATGAAAATTCTATTTTAACAGTGTCAACATATCAAAACGGAGAATATGGTCAGAATGGAATATATATAGGAGTTCCAGCAATTATAAATAAAAATGGTGTTAAAGATATTTTACAACTAAAATTAAATAAACAAGACCAAGAAAAATTTGATAAAAGTTGTGAGATTATGAAAGATAATATAAAAAATGAAATAAATCCAATTTTGGAAAATTAAATAAATCCCAAGTTTAAAAATTTGCAAAATGCAAAAAAATGTGTTATTATTAATATATTGGCAATAGCCATGTGGAAACCGTTATGAAAATCACTTAAGGAGGTAAACTATGAAACGGTATGAAAAAAATGTGCTTGAGGCAGAAAAGGGTATAAACTACTCTACAAACTATGCCAATCCTCCAATTCCAGAAGGATATAAGCATGTATGTGGAGAATGGAACAATGGTTTTGTAATCGAAAGGTGTTCTGATGGAAGCCAGTTTGTATGGATTCCTGTTGGAATTCTTGACTCTAACGGAACACTTGATGGAGTACACTTTTGGGAGAAATTCGGAAGACGAAATTACATGAAAGATGAATTTGCGGATAATGAATTCAATGAAGTTTTAAATGGTGAACTACTTGAACAACTTGAAAGTGTCAACAAATATGGGGGATTTTATATTTCTCGTTATAACATTTCCAAGAGTGCAGAAGGAAAACCACAGTCAGTAAAAGGCGTTATGCCATGGGTAAACATCAATTTTGATAATGCCAAGAAGGTTGCATCTACTATCGAAGATAATGAAGCAGTTAAAAGTCATCTGACTTTTGGCGCAGAATATGATTCGGTATTGGAATGGTTTATCAAAACAGAAGTTAAAACTCATGTTGAAATTGAGGAGAACTCTACTGAATGGGGCAATTATTTGAATACAGATAATCCTCCAAAGAAAGTAGTCAGAACAGGAAGCAGAGAAAAATGGTGTGCTAATAACATCTACGACTTTGCGGGTAATCTGCAAGAGTGGACACAAGAAAAGAATAAAAGTTCACGTCATGTTATCCGTGGTGGCGGTTATAGCAATTTCGGAAGCAATTATCCTGTAGCATCTCGTGGTTACCATAATCATAGTTGCTATTATTGTAACATTGGTTTTCGTGCCACGCTTTGGCTTAAGTAACACTAACCACTGTTAAAGTATTATAATTTATTCCTAAGCACAGAAAAGAAGGAGAGAACTTTGAAATTTCAGAGTCTCTCCTTCTTTTTATGATTTTTGATAGGAATGAATATGGAAAAAACAGAGATAACAGAATTATTAACTAATAACTTTTTCATAAGAAATTTCAAAAAATAGTATGAAAATGGAAAATAAAGTGATATAATAAGGCTCAACAGTGGAAAAAACATAAATGATAGGAGGAATATAAATGAAAGTCAGTAAAGAAGAAATTTTGCACATAGCAAATTTAGCACAATTAACACTAGAATATGATGAAATAGAAAAATACATGTTACATTTGCAAGATATATTAAATTTTGCAAATATAGTAAATAATGCACCTGTTGAAGGATTAGATGTTACAATAGGAGCAAATGAGGCCAAAAATATATTTAGAAAAGATGAAGTAAAGAAATTTGAAGATGTAGATAGTCTATTACAAAATGCACCAGAACAGGATAGACATATGTTTAAAATACCTAAAGTGTTAAACTAAAGGTGTAACTCGCGAAATTGGGGACGGTCCTTTTTTTCGCGAAAAAAAGGACCGTCCCCAATTTTTCACAAGGAGGTAAAAACATGAATATAACTGAATTAACAGTACATGAACTACAAGAAAAAATAAAAAATAAAGAATTAACAATAACAGAAATAAATGAAGCATATGTTAAAAGAGTAAAAGAAAAAGAACCAGAAGTACAAGCATTTATAACAGAACTAACAGAACAAGGAATAGAACAAGCAAAAAAAATTCAAGAGAGAATTGATAATGGAGAAAAACTTGGAACTCTAGCAGGAATTCCAATAGGAATTAAAGATATTATTTGTACAAAAGGGGTAAAAACAACATGTGCATCAAAAATGTTAGAGAATTTTGTTGCACCTTATGATGCAACAGTAATGAACAAAATAAATGCCGAAGAAATGATTAATTTAGGAAAATTAAATATGGATGAATTTGCAATGGGAGGTTCAACAGAATATTCATATTTTAAGAAAACTAGAAATCCATGGGATTTATCAAGAGTTCCTGGAGGTTCATCAGGAGGTTCTGCTGCTGCAGTAGCAGCTAATATGGTGCCATGGGCATTAGGAACAGATACTGGTGGAAGTATACGTCAACCAGCTTCACTTTGTGGTGTTGTAGGTTTAAAACCAACTTATGGATTAGTTTCAAGATATGGAGTAGTAGCATTTGCTTCTTCACTTGATCAAGTTGGAGTTTTTACAAAAGATGTACAAGATTGTGCAATGCTTTTAAATGTAATTGCAGGACATGATGAAATGGATACAACATCAGTAGATGTAGGCCCAAAAGATTATACAAAATCATTACAAAAAGATGTTAAAGGATTGAAAATAGGAGTTCCTAAAGAATTCTATGGAGAGGGAATAAATCCAGAAGTAAAAGAATCTCTAAACAAAGCAATAGAAAAATATAAAGAAATGGGAACAGAAATAGAAGAATTCTCATTAGATATTGCAAATTATGCATTAGCAACATATTATATAATTGCTTGTGCAGAAGCAAGTTCAAATTTAGGAAGATATGATGGAATAAGATATACATATAGATCACCAGAAGCTAAAACATTAAAAGAAATTTATAAAAAATCAAGAAGCGAAGCTTTTGGAGCAGAAGTAAAAAGAAGAATAATCTTAGGAACTTATGTATTATCATCAGGATATTATGATGCATATTATAAAAAAGCACAACAAGTTCGTACATTAGTAATGAATGAATTTAATAAAGCTTTTGAAAAATATGATATAATATTAACACCAACATCTCCAACAACAGCATTTAAAATAGGTGAAAAGTCAACAAATCCTATGGAAATGTATTTAGCAGACATTTGTACAGTATCTGTAAATATTGCAGGACTTCCAGGAATGTCAATCCCTTGTGGTATTGATAGTCAGGGTCTTCCAATTGGTATGCAATTAATTGGAAACAAATTCTGTGAAGAAACTATTATAAAAGCAGCATATGCTTATGAACAAGAAACAAACTTTAGAGATAAATATAAACCAACATTTAAGGGAGGTGTTCAATAATGGCAAAAGAAGATTACGAAGTAGTAATGGGACTAGAAGTTCATGCCGAACTATCAACAAAAACGAAAATATTTTGTAGTTGTCCAACAACATTTGGAGCAGAACCAAATACACAAGTATGTCCAATATGTATGGCAATGCCAGGAACACTACCAAAGTTAAATGAAAAAGTCGTAGAATATGCAGTAAAAGCAGGATTAGCAACAAATTGTAAAATATCAAAAGACAGTAAAAATGATAGAAAAAATTATTTTTATCCAGATTTGCCAAAAGCATATCAAATATCACAATATGATAAGCCACTATGTGAACATGGATATATAGAAATAGAAACAAGCCAAGGAAAAAAGAAAATAGGAATAACACGTATTCACATTGAAGAAGATGCAGGAAAATTAGATCATGATGACTTAAGAGGAGGAGCATTAGTAGATTTAAACAGAGCAGGAGTACCATTAATTGAAATAGTATCAGAACCTGATTTCCGTTCAATTGAAGAAGTTGATGCATACTTGAAAAAACTAAAATCAATACTTGAATATATTGAAGTATCTGACTGTAAAATGCAAGAAGGTTCATTTAGAGCAGATGTTAATACATCAGTACGAAAAAAAGGTGAAACAAAATTTGGAACACGTACAGAAATGAAAAATATGAATTCATTTAGAAGTATTACAAGAGCTTTAGAATATGAAATAAGTAGACAAATTGATGTTGTTGAAAATGGCGGAAAAATTACTCAAGAAACATTAAGATGGGATGAGGTTTCTGGAAAAACATTTTCGATGAGAGATAAGGAAGATGCACAAGATTATAGATATTTTCCAGAGCCAGACTTAGTTGCAATAAAATTATCAGATGAATATATTGAGAATATTAGAAAAAATTTACCTGAAATGCCAGAAAGCAGAAAATCAAGATATTTAAACGATTACAAATTATCTGAAAAAGATGCGGGAATAATAACATCTTCAAAATATTTATCAGATTTATTTGAAAAAGCAGGAGAAATAAGTGGAAATTACAAAGCAGTTAATAACTGGATAATTTCAGATATTTCAAGAATATTGAATGAAAGTGAAATGGATCCGATTGAGATTCCTTTTGATGCTAAACAATTAGCAAAATTGGTTGAATTAATTGATAAAGGAACAATTAGTTCAAGCATTGGTAAAAAAGTATTAGTAGAATTATTTGAAAATCCAAGAGATCCAGAAGATATAATAAAAGAAAAAGGATGGATACAAATTTCAGATGAGAGTGCAATTAAAGAAGTTGTACTTAAAATTATTGAGACAAATCCTCAATCTGTTTCAGATTTTAAAGCAGGAAAAGATAGAGCTTTAGGTTTCTTAGTAGGACAAGCTATGAAAGAAACTAAAGGAAAAGCAAATCCTCAAATGCTTAATAAAATGTTTGCAGAAGAATTGAAAAAATAAGAAAAAAGCTACCAAGATGAAATATAATAATTTCAAGTTGGTAGTTTTATTTATAATCATCTTTTACTAATAAAATCAACAACAATACCACAAATAATAAATTCAACAGCAAAAGTAAAACTAGTTTTTATTAAACTTATACCTAAATAATATAGAAAAGTAAAACCCAAGAAAATATATGTAAGTAATATAATAGTTGATATAATTGCAAGAAAACTACAGAAAAGTAGTCCATATTTCATAATTTTAAAAGTATGTTTATCTAAATTTTTAAATTCTAAAATAAATTTTTGCATAATACCACCTCTTATGTAAAGCATAACATATTCAGATAGCAAAATCAAAGGAAATATATACCATACGTAAATGCAAACATTTTTTTGTTATATACTATTGCTTTTTGCAAATATATGTTGTATAATACGGCTTGAAAATGAAAAAATGGTACGAATGTGTTATTTTTTATAAAATTAGAAAGGATGAGTAAATGGCAAAAGCAAAGACAATATTTGTATGTAGTGAATGTGGAAATGAATCACCAAAATGGCTTGGAAAATGTCCAGCATGCAATAGTTGGAACACATTTTATGAGCAAAAAATTGAGAAATATACAGAGACAAATAAAATAGAAAAAAATATAAATAATACTCCAAAACCTTTAAATACATATATAGGACAAGAAGCAAATCGAACCTCAACAGGTTCTTCAGAATTAGATAGAGTGTTAGGAGGGGGACTAGTAAAAGGTTCACTAATATTACTTGGGGGAGAACCAGGAATAGGAAAATCAACTTTAATATTACAATTATGTGAAAATGTAAAAGGAGAAGGCAAAGTTTTATATGTATCTGGAGAAGAATCAGCAGAACAAATAAAACTAAGAGCAGATAGATTAAATGTAAAAAATGAAGAATTATTATTTTTAGGAGAAACGGATATAGACATAGTAAAAGGAGCAATTGAAGAAATAAAGCCAAAACTTGTAATAATAGATTCAATTCAAACTATGTATTCTGATGAAATATCTGCAGCAGCAGGAAGTGTAAGTCAAGTAAGGGAAATAACAGCACAAATAATGAGAGTATGTAAGTCTCAACAAATTACAACAGTAATAATTGGACATGTGACTAAAGATGGTAACATAGCGGGACCAAGAGTTTTAGAACACATGGTAGATACAGTGCTTTATTTAGAAGGTGAAAGATATAATACATATAGAATATTAAGAGCAGTAAAAAATAGATTTGGTTCAACAAATGAAATTGGAATGTTTGAAATGAAACAAGAAGGAATGTGTGAAGTAACAAATCCGTCAGATATTTTAATAACAGAGAGAGATGATGAACCAGCAGGTTCATGTATAGTAGCAAGTATGGAAGGAACAAGACCAATATTAGTGGAAATTCAAGCATTAACATCTCAAACAGTATTTGGATTACCAAAAAGAACAGCAAATGGATTTGATTATAACAGATTAGCAGTATTAATTGCAGTGCTTGAAAAAAAGGCAGGACTATCATTAGGAAATCAAGATGTATATTTAAATATAGCTGGTGGAATAAAATTATCAGAACCTGCGGTAGATTTAGGAATAATAACAACAGTAGCATCTGCATATAAAAATATATCAATTCCTCAAAATACAGTAATAATGGGAGAAGTTGGGCTTACAGGAGAAGTAAGAAGGATAAATTTAATAGAAAAAAGGTTGAAAGAAGCAGAAAAATTGGGTTTCAAAACATGTATTATACCAGAAAATAACAAAAAAGGCTTGAAAGATGAGTATAAATTAGATATAATAGGCGTAAAAAATATAGGAGAAGCTTTAAAAAGACTAGGCATCAAATAATCCTTATAAAAGCAAGGAGGAATCTTACACAAAAATGGGCACAGTAAAAGAAAATCCAATAGCTGAGATATTAAAAAAAATAGCACCAGGAACACCTATAAGAGAAGGCTTAGATAATATTTTAAAGGCAAAGACAGGAGCATTATTGTTAATAACAGATCAGCAAAAAGTAATAGATGAAATAGTAGATGGTGGCTTTGCAATAAATGAAGAATATACATCTGCAAAATTATATGAACTTGCTAAAATGGATGGAGCAATAGTATTAAGTGGAGATATGAAGAAAATCTTATTTGCAAATGCTCAATTAATACCATCATACCAAATTCCTACAGTCGAAACTGGGACAAGACATAGAACAGCAGAAAGAACAGCAAAACAAACAGGAGAATTAGTAATAAGTATATCTCAAAGAAGAAATATAATAACAGTATTCAAAGAAAATAACAGATATGTATTAGAAGATACAGATATAGTTTTAAACAAAGCAAATCAAGCAATACAAACATTAGAAAAATACAGAAAAGTATATGACAGTAAATTAAGCATATTAAATGAATATGAATTTAATGATATAGTAACACTAGATAATGTATTAACAGTAATACAAAGGGCAGAAATGGTAATGAAAATTGTTGATGAAATCAAAAGAAAGATATATGAACTTGGGGATGACGGAAGATTAGTAAATATGCAACTAGAAGAATTAATAGGAGGACTTGAGAAAGAAGAACTTCAATTAATAAAAGATTATATGGTAAGAGACGGAAATGCAGAAAATATTTTAGAAGAATTTTCAGAATTAGAAACAGAAGAATTGATGAAATTACCAGTAATAGCAAAAATATTAGGATATGAAAGCTTTGAAAATTTTGAAGAACTAGCAGTATATCCAAAAGGATATAGAATATTGAGCAAAGTGCCTAGAATGCCTAATAGTATAGTAGAAAAGCTAGTAAAATCATTTAAATCTTTCCAACATATACTTATTGCTGAGATAAATGATTTAGATAAGGTTGAAGGAATTGGTGAAGTAAGAGCCAAAACCATAAAACAAACGCTAAAGAAAATGCAAGAACAATTTGCATTTGACAACATATTAATTTAGAAAGGAAGAAAAAAATGAAAGAGAAAACAAACATAATAACAATAATTGCATTATTTTTAATTATAGTATTAATAGCAGGAGTAGGATATGGATATTATCAAAAAGCAACAATGGAAGTGAAAAATCCAATTGTAACAATGGAAGTACAAGATTTTGGAACTATTAAGCTTGAGTTATATCCTGAAATTGCGCCAGAAACAGTATCAAATTTTGTTGCTTTAGCACAAAATGGATTTTATGATGGATTAAAATTCCATAGAATAGTTGAAGGCTTTATGATTCAAGGTGGAGCACCAGAAGAAAATGGACAAGGTTCTCCAAAACTAAGTAGTTTAGGAATAAAAACAGATAATGATAGAGATTATTGCATAAAAGGTGAATTTTTAGCTAACAAATATAATAAAAATACTTTAAAACATGAAGAAGGAGTTATTTCAATGGCTAGAGCAGATTATACTCAAAAATATTCTTCAAGTTTAACTACAGAAAGTTACAATTCAGCAGGATCACAATTTTTTATAATGACAGCAAATAATAGCTCATTAAATGGATATTATGCATCTTTTGGAAAAGTAATTGAAGGAATGGATGTTGTTCATAAAATAGAAAAAGTTGAAGTAAAGGTAGCTGATACCAATACAGACAATTCAAGTGAAAAAACTGATGAAGAAAAAGAAAAAAGTACACCAGTTGATGATGTAATAATTTCAAAAGTTACTGTTGAAACTTTTGGAGTAGATTATGGAAAACCAGAAACATTAGAAACATGGAATTATTATGATTGGGTATACAAAACTTATGGAATTAATTTAAATCAAAGTAATAAATAAAATAAAAAAAGTCGCTAACACAAATTAGCGATTTTTTATTTGTTAGGCCATAGCGGCATTTAATTTTTTAGATAAGCTAGATTTTTTTCTAGAAGCTGTATTTTTTACTATTACACCTTTTGAGCAAGCTTGGTCTATTTTTTTAGTAGCTTCAGACATTAATGTTTTAGCTTCTTCTAAATTACCAGCAGCAATAGCTTCTTCGAATTTTTTCACAGCTGATTTATATCCAGTTTTAATCATATTATTTGTTTTTGTTTTCTTATCAATAATTTTAACTCTTTTTTTAGCTGATTTAATATTTGGCATGTGTGATGCACCTCCTCTTAGTAATAATAAACTATAACGGATACTATTATAACATACAAAAATCCTTTTGGCAAGAGTAAATCAAACTTTTTTTTATTTTTACATTATAAGTTAACAATTCGAACACATAACTCGGTACAAACATGCTTGCTATGGCGGTTAAACCTGTACATATATATTAAATAATGGAAAATTTTGTGCATCTAAACTTGAGTATAGAAAATCTTAAAGTACATAAACGAGGAATGCTCACTGGCAACTTTATCAATATGTATACTTTTCATAAATTACTCGGCTACCTTGCATAACGTTAACAAATTCTAAAACAAAAGTCACAACTATACCCGAAGACAGGACCCTTTATGACTTTTGTTTAAGAATTTATAACACTATTCCAGTCACATTCGTAATTTATTCAAATTATACATATTGATAAAGTTGAGCCTGAGTGAGAGAGGCTCGTGTTGTGCTTTTAGCTTTTATGCGAAAGTTTAGCTTGTCCAAAATTTGAAATGTTTTTAATATATATGTATAGGTTTAACCGCCATAGCAAGCATATTTGTACCGAGTTATGTGCTTAAATGTTAACTAGCAATATTTTTAAAATTTAATATAAAGGCACAACGACAAAGAGTTAAAAAATATCGAAATATCTTGCTATTTTTCCATTTATATAGTAAAATAGAGAATGGAAGGAAGAATGAAAAATGATAGCAATAGGTAGTGACCATGGTGGTTATAAATTAAAAGAAGAAATAAAAAAATATTTAGAAGAAAAAGAAATAAAATATATAGATTGTGGAACATTTAATGAAGAAAGTGTAGACTATCCAGAAATAGCACAAGAAGTATCATTAAAAGTTCAATCAGGCGAATGTGAAAAAGGAATCTTAATATGTCGTTCTGGAATAGGAATGAGTATAGTAGCAAACAAATTTAAAGGAATAAGATGTGCAAAGTGTAATGATGAAGAAGAAGCAAAATTCTCAAGAATGCACAATAATTCTAATATATTAGCAATAGGTTCAGATTATTTAGATGTAAATAAAGTTATTAGAATTGTAAGAACATGGCTTGCTACAGAGTTCGAGGGAGGAAGACATCAAGAAAGAATAAAAATAATAGAAGAAATAGAAAACAAAAACATGAAATAATGGAGGCTATGTATATGTGGGGAAATATAGCAATAGCATTTATACTAGCATTTATAGTATCATTTATGGCAACACCATATACTATAAAAATAGCAAATAAAATAGGTGCAGTAGATGTACCAAAAGACAAAAGAAGAATGCATACTAAAAAGATGCCTAAATTTGGAGGACCAGCAGTAATATTAGGATTTTTAGTATCTATAATATATTTAATAATAATAATGAGTATTGAGGGAAGTTTAGATTTATTTACAGAACAACAATATGGTAAAAAAATATTAGGAATATTCTTAGGAATTGTCGTAATTGCAATAACAGGAGTATTAGATGATATAAAGACATTAAAATGGTGGCAACAACTTTTAGGACAAGTCACAGCAGCTATAATTGTTGTATTATTTGGAACACAAATTGAACATTTAAACATTCCATTTTTATATAGAGTAGGTTTAAATGACGTGTTTTCCACAATACTTACAGTTTTGTGGATTGTTGGAGTTACAAATGCAATAAATTTAATAGATGGACTAGATGGTTTATCATCAGGAATATCTTTAATATCATGTATATCATTACTAATAATATTTTTAATGAATGGTTCCCCAATGATAGCAACAATAATCGTAACTGCAATGAGTGGTGCATTAGTTGGATTTTTACCATATAATTTTTCACCTGCGAAAACATTTATTGGAGATACAGGTTCAAACTTTCTGGGATTCATGTTATCAGTTGTCTCAATTTTAGGAGTAGCAAAAACATACACAGCTGCTGTAATAGTTTTACCAGTGATAGTTTTAGGATTGCCAATATTTGATGTACTATTTGCAATAATAAGAAGAATAGCAAAAGGAAAATCAATAAAAGCGGTTTTTGAACCAGATAAAGGACACTTACATCATAGACTTGTTCAAAAAGGATTTACTCAAAAACAAGCAGTATTAATATTATATGGATTAAGCGCATCTCTTGGAATGTTTGCAATTATATTATTTGATAGTGGAATATGGAAAGCATTATCATTTTTACTTATGATAATAGCAGCAGTATCAATAGGATATAGAAATTTTGTAAAAGAAAAAGAAGAATCACCAAAACTAATAAAAGGAGAAGATAAGGAGCAATAATATGTTAAAAGAGTTTAAAGAATTTGCATTAAAAGGCAATATAATGGACATGGCGATAGGTGTTGTAATAGGAGGAGCATTCCAGAAAATTGTAAATTCACTAGTAAATGATATAATAATGCCTGCAATTTCAGTACTTACTGGGAAAGTAGATTTTTCAGACATGGTATTTACAGTTGGAAATGCATCTATAAAATATGGCAACTTTATTACAGCAATAGTAGATTTTTTAATAATAGCATTTTCAATCTTTATTGTAGTAAAATATTTAAATAAATTAAACAAACTAAAAGAAATAGGAGACATTGCAGCAACTAAATTAGACAAAAACGGAAAATTTATAAAACATAAAGAAGCTAAAAAAGAAGAACCAAAAGAACCTGAAACAAAAATATGTCCATATTGTTTAACTGAAATTAAATATCATGCAAAAAGGTGTCCACACTGTACATCTGAATTATCAGAAGAGGTGGAAGCAAAATGAAAGATCAAATAATAAAGTTTTTAACAGAGGATGGTAAAATTTCAGTTGTATGTGCTTCAACCACAAATTTAGTAGAAGAAGCAAGAAAACTACATGACCTAAGCCCATTAGCAACAGCAGTAATGGGAAGAATATTGACAATAACCGCACTTATAGGTTCTGAAATGAAAAACAAAACAGATAAATTGACCATACAAATCAAAGGAAATGGTCCAATAGGAAAATGTATTGCAGTATCTGACAATACTCCAAATGTAAAAGCATGTATAGCAAATCCTCATGTAGATTTACCATTAAATGAATTTGGAAAATTAGATGTAGGAGAGGCTGTTGGAACACAAGGCTTTATAAATGTTATAAAAGATATAGGATTAAAAGAACCTTATATAGGAATAAGCCCATTAACATCAGGAGAGATAGCTGATGATTTTGCAAATTATTTTCAAACATCAGAACAAAAACCAACAGCTGTTGCTCTAGGAGTTTTAGTTGATAAAAATGGCGTACGATCAAGTGGAGGATATATAATTTCACCAATGCCTGATGCAACAGAAGAGGAAATTTCAAGAACAGAGAGGGCAATTTTTCAAGCTGGAGCAATTTCAAAAATGTTAGATAATAATCTAAGTTTGAAAGAAATAGCACAAAAAATTACAGGAGATAAAAATGTAAAAGTAATGGATGCATCAATCGAGCCAGCTTATAGATGCGGATGTGATAAAGAAAAATTTGCAGATGGATTAATGACTCTTGGAAAAGAACAACTTACAGAATTAATAGAAGAAGATGGCAAAGCAGAGATACAATGTCAGTTTTGTAATAAAAAATATAACTTTGATAAACAAGAACTTATAGAAATTTTAAATTCAAAAATTAAATAAAGAGAGGAAAAATTAAAATGGAAAAAATATTAGTTTTTGGGCATAAAAACCCTGATACAGATACAATCTGCTCAAGTATTGTAATGGCAGATTTGCAAAAAAAATTAAATGGAAAGGAAATAATTCCTTGCAGATTAGGAAATATTAATGAAGAAACAAATTATGCGTTAGAATACTTTAACGTAGAAGTTCCAGAACTTTTGGAAAAAGTAGAAGAACAACAAGATGTAATATTAGTTGATCATAATGAATTTTCACAATCTGTTGATGGAATAGAAAATGCAAGAATAATTGAAGTTGTTGATCATCATAGAATAAACAACTTTCAAACAGCAGAACCATTATTTTATTATGCACAACCAGTAGGATGTACATCAACAATATTATTTGAAATGTATAAAACAAATAAATTAGACATTGAACCTGCAATAGCAGGACTTATGCTAAGTGCAATCATTTCTGATACATTGTTATTAAAATCACCAACTACAACAGAAAAAGATATAAAAGCAGTTAAAGAATTAGCACAAATAGCAAATGTAGATATAGATATTTATGGACTAGAAATGTTAAAAGCAGGAACAAATCTAGATAAATATACAGAATCAGAATTAATAAATTTAGATGCTAAAAAAATTGAAAAGGAAGACAATAAATATATTATAGCTCAAGTGAACACAGTAAGTATTCCAGACGTATTAAAAAGAAAAGCAAAATTAGAAGAAGAAATTAAGAAAGAAATAGAAAACAAAGGATTAAGCCTATTTATATTTGTTATAACAGATATAGTAAATAGTAATTCAGAAGCAATAGTTTTAGGAAATAGAACTGATGCAATATCTAAAACTTATGAAATAAATGATAATATAGCAATTATGCCAGGAGTGGTTTCTAGAAAGAAACAAATATTACCATTAGTTGAAAAAAATATGTAACAAAAAAGGTGCACTAATTGTATTACATTAAGAAATAGCATTAAAGTGCACCTCTAACGAGCCCAATGGAAGGAATGAAAATAAGATGGATAATCCAAAATTTACAGTAGCTGTAAGTTGTTATAATATAGAAAAATATGTTGAAAGAGCAATAAATAGTGTTTTAAATCAAACATTTACAGACTATGAGCTAATAGTTGTTGATGACTGTTCAACAGATTCAACAGTTGAAATAGTTAAAAACATGCAAAATGAAAAAATAGAAATATATAGTGGAACTAAAAATTCAGGAACAGCTGGAGCAACAAGAAATATAGCAATTGATAAAGCAAAGGGAGAATATATAATCTTCTTAGATGGAGATGATAGTTTATATGATGAAAACACATTAAAAAATATTAATGAGATAGTAGATTCAAATATATATGATGTTATTTATCTTGGATATGAAAGTGTAGGAGCAGATGGAAGCTCATATAGATTATCAAATAGTGAAAACTCAACAAGAGAGCAAAGATTACTTTGTGATACAAGTTTCTCAGTATCAAGCAAATGCTGGAATGTAGACTTTTTAAGAAGAAATAATTTGAAATTTAAAGAGGGAATGTATTATGAGGATGAATTATTCTCTATAAAAGCAAATATCTTAGCTCAAAATACTACATTTAAAGAAATTCCTATATTTAAATATTTTAGAAATAGAATTGGAAGTGTAATGACAAAACCAACAATAAAAAAATGTTCAGATTGGTATAGAATGTTAGCTGAAGTAACAGATTTGTATGAAATCACTCCAGATGAAGACAAAAAATATTTATTAAGCTTTATAAAAAATGAAAATGATAGTATTCCATTAAGAATAGAAAACATATTAGATGCTTTACGTGAAAATAGAATAACAAAAGTATTACCTAAAAGAAACTATAAATTTAAAAAATTAGCTGATGATGAATAAAAAATAAAGGGGATTCAAAAATGAAATGCAAAATATTTATAGTTCGACATACTGAAAGTGTAGGAAATATAGAAAATAGGCTCACAGGAAGGCAAGATTATGAGATTACAGAAAGAGGAAATCTATTAATTGATAACCTTACACAGGAATTAAAAAATATAAAATTTGATGAAGTATATGCAAGTATGTCAGGAAGAGCAGAAAAAACTGTAGAAAAATTAGCAAAATTAAATGGTTTAGAAGTAGAACAAGATTCAAGACTATGTGAAATGTATTTTGGAATTTATGATGGTTGGAAATGGGAAGAAGTTAACAAGATACAACCAGAAATAAAAGAAACGCAAATAAAAACTAATGAAATAAGTGGAATTCCAAAACAAGAAACTATGCAAGAAGTTTCTGAAAGAATGTATAATTTTATTTTTAAAATAGCTAAACAAAGTGAAGGAAAAACAATTTTAATTGGCTCACATGGAGTTGCAATAGAAGCTTTTATGAGAAAAGTTGCAAATGTACCATTTTACCTTGAAAGAGAAAGATTTTGCCAACATAATGTTGCTATAAATGAATTAGATTTTGAAGATAACCAATTTAAAATATTAAGATTGGCTGATATAAGTTATCTACAAAAATATAAAAAATGAATAAAATGTTAAATGTTTTATATCAATAGTTAGATGAGGAGACTTATAAAGTGTTCTATTCTAACTTTTTTGATAATTCTAACAGTATTTCCAATTATTTTGAAAAAATATCATAAAAATATTAAAATCAGGAATACTATTATAGTATTCCTGACCAATACTTTAAAGGATTAAAACATTTTAACTAACAGTTTAGAGAATGTTATTACTTTTTGAACAACGATTTTTTTGTCTTAACTTTGTTTAGAAGGAGTGGGACCAAAAACAATGAAGCCACTCTTCCATTCATGAGTACCGTCTACCAAATATTCGATATAGTAACTGATGTTATTACTAAAAACAACATCTATACCATATTGAGTCACATATTCGTCAGATACGGAACCAACTACAGTATAAAGACTAGTAGGACCAGAATATACAGTATATGTGCCTTCCATATAAACTAGATCGGCATCTTTCTTGTAGGTATATAAATCAGGAAGAGAATTAGGTCTGTTGTACACTTCAAGATTAGAATATGACATATATCCTCGCTTTCTACCTGAAGTGGTATTATATTCAATATATACCCAATCATCATTTTTTGCTAGAATGGCTACAGTTTCGTTAGCATTAACGGAACCTGCTCTACGATAACTACTCGTATTAGTACCATAGTAAACATTTGAATAAGTTTTTACTTTAG
The DNA here is from genome assembly GCA_934130355.1 of uncultured Clostridia bacterium. Classification (GTDB taxonomy): domain Bacteria; phylum Bacillota; class Clostridia; order TANB77; family CAG-508; genus CAG-269. The sequence continues at coordinate 61,654 of CAKOXV010000003.1, read as the reverse complement.
CAAGTCCATCTGCTCTTCCACCCCATTCATCGTTAGGGATTTGAATATAACCTCGCTTAGGCCCATTAGAGGTACTATACTCTACCCATAAATACCCATATGGACCATTTTGAAGTAAAACTGTAAATCCTTCATATTTATAAATTTTACCAATTCTTGTAGTCCAGTCAGTAGAACTATAAACTACAAAATCCTGCCAAGCAATTTCTTGACCACCATAGTAGTGTTCTTCGTCTGCTTTTACATGTACAATAGGAAACGTAGTAAATACAGCTATAAAGACTAATACTAGTGATACAATCCGTTTTGCTAATTTGGTATTTTTTTTCATGTTTGTTTTACCTCCATTGTTTCATAGTTGTTTTAATCCTTTTTAGTATTTAATATCAAATTACCCCAAAATTATTATTAGTAATTTGAATATTTATGATAAATGTTATAAACATTCATATTATATAATAGATTTTTAAAAATATTTCCAAAAGGTAAAAAAATGTAAAAAATTTAAATATTATCCTTTTTTATAGAACATATTATTTGTTGATTTCCTAATTCATCGAAAAGAGCATATACAATATATTTATCATATATATTATTGTTTGTTAGTTTTTCAATTCTATTTCCACTACGATGTAACATTTTATCTTCTCCTGAACTAATAGATCTACAGTTCATGTTTATTTTTCCAGATTTATATTCAATATCAAAAATGGATATTTTTATTCCATATTCATATTTGTAAATTCTTAAAAAACATTCTACATTTAGTTTACAGTTATTAATAAAATTATCTAATTGTTTTTTATTGTCAGAAATTATTTCATTATTTTTAACTACAAAGCAGCCATCATTTATTGCATCTTCTATTGTATATTGATTACTCAAATTTTTTATATCTAAATACTCATTGGGAGTATTTGGCTGATTAGGAATGTTATTTAGTTTAATAAAATCTTTATCTAATTTTTTTGATATTTTTGCAGAAATTACAGTGTTATTTTCATTCCATTCATTTTTTGACTTTAAGTCAATATACATTTTTTCATCTTTATTATAAATGCTGGAAATGTATAAATTTGTTGTATCATAGTTTTCGCCAGCAATTATTATTACAAAAGAGTTTTCAAAGTCTTTTTCTTGCATTTCTATTAGATTATTCCATATTTGAGTTGCATTTTCATAGTCATTATAACTATATATTTTTTTATAGTAAAATCCGTCTGAATATAGCATATCTTGATTATATTCATATTCTATGTTTTGGTTCCAATTAGTTGTTGTACTTTTTTGAGTGTAATCATATATTATAACACCAGCATAAACAATTCCTGTGGTAAGAATGCTTCCCAAGATAAAACTTGTTATCGTACACAAGCATCTTTTAACTTCAGAATTTTTATATTGATGGCTTTCAAAAAATTTTTCTTTGACATTTGAATTTTTATAATCGTTGTACTTTTTCCAAACATTATTAACAAATACATCATCACTTGTCATAATTATAATCCTCCTTTAAAAATTTTTTCAATATTTTTTTGGCTCTGTGTATTGTCATTTTTGTTTTAGACATACTTTGATTTAATATTTTACTGATTTCTTTATACGAAAAACCTTGAAAATAGTATAAATAAATTGAGATTTGTTGGTTCTTTTTTAATTTTTTCATTGTTTTGAGTAGAGCATAATAGTTTTCTTTAATAATAAATTCATTTTCTGTATTTCCTTCAAAATTTACATTATTTTCAATTACATCTTCTACATAAACAGTTTGTTTTACTTTTTTTAAATAGTTTAATGTCCTTGATTTAGCTATAGTATATAGATATGTTTTAAAAGAGTATTTAAAATCATATTCTATTTTATTTACTATCATATACATAAAACTGTCCTGAGCAATATCTTCAGCTATTTCTAAATTTTTAACATAAGTCATTATGAAATTTGTTAGTGTATTTCTATGTTTTATAATTAAGCAGTTAAATGCATCATTATTTCCATCCAAAAACAATTTGTATAATTCTATATCGGATTTTTTCTTTATTGATTCACATATTTCCAAAATTATTCCTCCTTTTCTATTTATTGTTATTACAATTTAAAATAGTAATTTGTCACTTTTTTTTTATTATATCATAAAAAAATAAATTCAATAAAATTTATGCTTTAACATTAAAACTTTATGTATAGCTTTACAAAATGTAATAAATTTGCTATAATAGAAAAGTAGGAGATAGGTAGGTAAAATATGGAAAAAGAAATAAATTTTGGAATAGGATTTGTAACAGGAAGATCGAATGTATGTAATATAATAAACAGTTACTATCAAGATATATTAGAACAAGTAAGCAGATTTAATAAAAAAGTAAGAATAACTATATTTGTATTATTTGATTCATCATATCAACAAACACCAAGAGACGAATTCTATAATATAAATACACCTGTATACAAGGATATAAGAATAAAATATATAACTCCAGAAGATATAAAAGAGCAAATAAAAAAGTTATCAGCAAGAAAAGGAATGAAAACAGAAGAAATGGAATTCTTTTTAGGCCATGGACATGCTAAAGGCAGAAATACAATAATGTATTATGCAATTAAGGATAAAATGGACTATTTATTATTTTGGGATGATGATGAATATCCTGTAGCAGTTTTTAAAGAAAATGGAAAAAATTCATGGATTAAACAAGATAATATATTAAGACATTTAGAATTTATGGAAAAAGAAAATGCTAATGTAACAATAGGACATCATTGTGGATATATATCACCAATTCCATACATAGATTACACTGAAGATTTTACAGAAAAAGATATGAAAGAATTTATTGAAGTAATAAGTAATGACATTATATCTTGGGAATCAATTAGAGAAAAAATGAAAAATAATAATGGTGTAACTTATGCAAATCCAGATATTGCAAGAGGAATTGGAGAATATGAAATAAAATCAGACGGAATAGGAAAATGGGTTGCAGGTTCAACATTATGCTTAAATTTAACAAACAGAGAAAAAATCCCAGCATTTTATAATCCACCTTTAGCAAGAGGAGAAGATACGTTTTTCTCAACATTATTAGGAGATGCCAAAACAGTTAAAATACCTGTATATCATTTCCATGATGGATTTTTAAAATATACTGAAATAATGGAAGGAACATATCCTAAGTGTTTAAGAAAAATTAATGTAAAAGAAGAACATATAAAAACAAGATTTTTAAAAGCTGCATTAGGATGGATTAAATATAAACCATTATTGCTTTATATAAAAGATAGAGAAAAGTATAGAGACGAAATAAATAGTATGATTGAAAAACTACAAGAAATTGTACCAAAATTAAATGAAATATTTAATGATAATTGTTTTTCAGCATTATTAGAAGAATTAGAAAAGTACGATAAAGATGTTGATCAACATTATAATGATTATATAAAAACAAATCAAATATGGAATGAACTAAAAAATAATATAAATAATGAATTGATTAATTAATTAAGTAGTAGCAATAAAAAAGTCAAAAGTAATTGACTTTTTTATTATTTAATTATATACTTTAAGCGAAAAGAATAAAATATAATGAGGTTAAAAATGAAAATAAAAAATTTAGCAATAATTATACTAATGACAACTTTTTTTATTATATTAGGAACCAAAGTTTATGCTGCAACAGGAACAATCAATGACAAAACAGTAAATTTAAAAAAAGCACCAGATTCAAAAGTAATATTAGACTATTTGAACAAAGGTGATGAAGTAGAAATATTAGAGCAAAATGGTGAATGGTGCAAAGTTAAAGCACAAACAGAACAAGGAAAAGTAACAGGATATGTTAGCACAAAACAAATAACTTTTGAAGAAGATTCAACAGTGGTTCAACCAGATGTTGAACCAGATGTTGTTCAAGAACAGCCAGTAGAAACAAATAATAATGTGGAAATAAAAGAAAATAACAAATACACACTACAAAAAGAAATAATTACCAAAATAATCCCATTAATTAATTCTAAAGAAAAAGAAAAAATTGCAGGAGAAATAACTGTTATAGAAATAATTAATGATTGGGCAAGAATTGAAAATGACACTCAAAGTGGATGGATAAGAAAAAATATACTAAAAGGTATGTTGGAAAATGTAAGTGCAGATAAAGAACCAGACAAAACAGAAGAAACACAACCTGAAGAAACTCAGCCTGAAAAAACAGAAGAAACATCAGCAACAATTTCAACAACAGAAGAGCCAACAGTTACAGAAATAAATAAAGTTGGATATGTAAGTGCCGAAGGACTAAGAGTAAGAAAAGAACCAACAACAGACAGTGAAGAAATAGACAGTTTTTCTAAAAATCATAAAGTAGAAATAATAGGCCAAGTTGGAAATTGGTATAAAATAAAACTTGAAGATGGAGTAGGATATGTATCAGCAAAATATATTTCAGATACAAAAGTTCTAGAAGTAACATCAAGAAGTGGTAGTACTTTAAAAAAAGAAACAACAGTTAAAAATGAAAAAACAAGTGAACAACAAGAAAATGATGAAGTAGAACAAGAAGAGATAGTGCAAAGTACTAATGAAGAAACAGGTGCAGACGAAGTAGTAGAATATGCAAAAAACTATTTAGGATATAAATATGTTGCAGGGGGAGCATCACCAGCAACAGGATTTGACTGTTCAGGTTTTACACAATATGTATATAAAAATTTCGGAATAACACTTAATAGAACATCTAAAGATCAAATTAAAAACGGAGTTGCAGTGGAAAAAGACGATCTTCAATTAGGAGATATAGTTATATTCAATAATGAGGCAAATACTGCAATAGGTCACGTAGGAATATATGTAGGAGAAGGAAATTTTATACATGCTTCAAATCCAAAAGGTGGAGTAAAAATAACGACATTAACTACAGGATATTATGCAAAAAGATATGTAGGTGCAAGGAGAGTAATTTAATTGAATAGACCAATTTTTATAGTGGTAATTGGTTATATTATAGGTATAATATGGGGGCTATACTGTAAAATAAGTATAGTTCCTTTTTATTTGTTTCTAATAGTATTTTATGTCATAATTCGATTACCTAAAACCAAAAAGAAATTTAAATTTTTTTCAATAAGTAGATATTTAAGATATCTAAAATTAATTTTTAAAATTCAGTTTATTTTAACAATAATTATTTCGTCATGTATTTCTAATCTAATTATAAAATATCAAGATTTCAGATATGAAAATACATTTAAAGATCAAGAAGAAATGAAAATAATAGCAATTGTAATAAGTAATAAAAAAGAAAAAGAGTATTACAATAGATATAAAATTAAGACATTATCAAATGAGAATTTATATATTAATGTGAACAAAAAGATAAATTTGGAATATGGAGATAAGATAGAAGTTGAAGGAGTGTTTCAGGAACCTCAAACAGCAAGAAATTATAAAGGTTTCGATTATAAAAAATTTCTAAAAACACAAAAAATATATGGAACTATAAAAGTTTTATCAGTAGAAGTATTGGAAAAAAAGTGTGCAAATAAAATGATGCAAATGTCTAATTCTATATTTTTAAAAATAAAAGATAATATAGAAAAAACATATTCATCAAATATATCACAAATAATTTTAGGAGTAATGCTTGGATATACAGAGCAAATAGATGAAAATATAAAACAAGATTTTTCAACAAGCAATATTTCACATGTACTTGCTGTATCAGGGATGCATATTTCCTATATAATAGTTTTAGTTACATGTGGTACGAAAAAGATTTTAGGAAAGAGAAAAAGCAAAATCATAGCAAGTGTTGTACTAATGATATATATGTTCATAACAGGATTTAGTGTATCTGTAGTAAGAGCAAGTGTTATGGGAAGTCTTGTATGCATGTCATTTGTATTGTATAGGAAAAGTGATACATTAAATAATATTTCAATAGCAGCATTATTAACATTAATAAATAATCCATATTCTATAATTAGTACAAGTTTTATGCTTACTTATGGAGGAACAATAGGGATAATATATTTTAAGCCTATTGTAGAAAAAGTTTTAAAAAGTGCAAAAGTGAGAAATAGAAGATGGAAATATGTATTTTTAAGAATTCAAAGAAAAAGTGAAAAAGTAATTGATATTATATCTGTTTCAATATCTGCACAAATAGTAATAGCACCTATAATGGTTGTAAGCTTTAATTCAATAGGAATTGGATTTTTACTTACTAATTTATTGTTAAGTATTGTAATAGGACCAATTGTAATAGGAGGATTTATTCAAATTTTAATTTCATTTTTTTCAATTAATACAGGAATGGCATTTGCTAAATTAATAGAAATACCAACTTATGGGCTTTTATTGATTTCAAAAATTAATATAGCAAATTTAAAAATGGTTACTCCGGATTTGTATCAAGTTATTTTGTATTATTTAATAAGTTTTATTTCTAGAAATTTATATTTAATATTTCATTTAAAAAATTGCAATGAAACACAGAAGAGAATAAAAAATATAATATATTTAGTCAAATATAAGTTGAGACCTTATTTTCGAAAAATTGTTGGAGTCGTAATAGTAGTGTTACTTGTGAGAATTATAATAACTAAAATTCCGCATGATTTAGAAATACATTTTATAGATGTTGGACAAGGAGATAGCACATTGATTATAACTCCAAATGATAAAACAATTTTAATTGATGGTGGACAAAATACATTAATTCCATATCTATTAGATAGAAAGATTAAAAAATTGAATTACATATTTATTAGCCATTTTGATGATGACCATGTTGGTCGGAGTTTTAAATATATTAAGAGAGTTAAAGGTTGAGAAAGTTATAATTGGACAACAAGGAGATGTGTGTGAACAATATGATGAATTCTGCAAAATTGCTAGTGAAAAGCAAATTCCAGTTGTTGTAGTAAAAAAGGGAGATATTATAAACATAGAAAAAGATTTAAAAATAAGAATTTTGTTTCCTGAGAGAAAATTTATTGCTGAAAATATGATTAATAATAATTCACTTGTAGCAAAACTTGAATATAAAGACTTAAAAGTATTATTCACGGGAGATATAGAAGAAGAGGCGGAAAAGAGATTAGTGGAAATGTACTGTTCTAATGAGCTTGAAGCAAATATATTGAAAGTGCCACATCATGGGTCAAAATCTTCCAGCACATTAAAGTTTTTAGAAAATGTTAAACCATCAATTGCTTTGATAGGTGTTGGTAAGAATAATAAATTTAAACATCCAAGTGAAGAAGTAGTAGAAAGATTGCAATTACTTGGAATACAAATATATAGAACAGATGAAATGGGAGAGATTACAATAAAGAGTGATGGAAAAAATATAAAAGAGGCTATAGCATATATGCTATAGCCTCAATTCTAAGTAAAGTTAGATGTCAATTATTTCATCAATATCACTTAGATAGGACACTGGAATGAAGCTACCGGTTTCTAGATTGTAAACACCTTCTACTCCCATGTAAAAACAGTGTTTTCCTATAAAATAGCGTTTTCCTTCATTTTCTATTTGAAATGAACTTGAAGAATTGAAAACAGCTCTTGTATTTATCTGCGTATAAACAAATGACTCCTGGAGTTCTTTGACATTTTTGGCATCCGAATTAACAAATATAAACATAAATGTATTTTCGGGAAATGCGACATCGTAGGGACTAAGATTTTTGCTTACTTTAAATACTCTCATAGAGTATTGTACATAATCCGAAGGTGAACAAGTGAATGCTAACAAATACCGTGCCATAAACAAGCCTCCTATATAAAATAATATAAATTATTATATCACAATTTTACATAATATGCAAACATTGTATAAATTTATAATTTTTGTAAATAATAAGAGGGAAGGGTTGTGGTAAAAATGAGCAATAAAACAAAAATAATATTAATTGTATTATTAACAATTTTGGGAATAGTGGCGGCTTGTATTTTATTTAAAAGAGAAGAAACAACAGATAAAATAAATGATAACAATACTTATATATCAGAAGTAATTGAAGATGAATGTACAGAAGAGTATGAACAAATGAGTAATGCAACAACAGTTTCTTCAACAGAAGAAAAAGTTTCTGCTAATGCAATATTAATTTTAAAAAAATATTATCAAAAATGTGAGCATACAATAAATGAATATGTTGAATTACCTCAAGAATTAGTAAATATGACCAAAAATGAAGTCCAGAAACAATATCCAGAATGGGAAGTAATAGGTTTTGAAAAAGGAAAAGTTACATTATACAAAGAATTTGATGACGTATGTGGTGAACATTTTAAACTAAAAGTTGAGAATGGAAAAGTTGTTGTTTACATTGATAATAAAGATGGAACAGAAAGCTTATATGAAAAAACAAATATCTCAAGTGAATATCTTACAGAAGCAGATTTAATTAATATGCAAGATGGATTAGAAATCTATGGAAAAGAAGAGCTAAATAAGATTATTGAGGATTTTGAATAAAATTAAAAAAATTGAAATATAACTATTAAATGAAGTTATATTTCAATTTTTGTTTTATTTTTTAATAATGTTGTCATTTTTAAATTTGAATTTTATTGAATACATAATTAGTGCAAATATTGTTGAAAGTATAGCTAAATAATACAAGTATAAGTCAATTCTAAATGAAATAGAAAAGTTAAATTCATTTATAAGTAGTGAACATACTATTGCCAAATAGAAAAGTGTAGTAGCTAATTTCCCATACCATCTGCTATAAACGACAACATCATCTTTAGAATAAAGTACAGAAGCAGAAATTACAAGTACTAATTCTTTAACAAATACAATTGCAAAAATCCACCAAGGTATAATATTTAATATTGTCAATGACAATAGAAGAGATGTCTGTGTTAATTTATCAGCAAGAGGGTCAATCAATTTTCCAATATCAGTTATATAATTGAATTTGCGTGCAATAAAACCATCTAAAATATCAGTTAGGGCAGATATTGTAAATAATATTAATGCAGTAAAAAAGTGCCTTGATATAACTGAATAAAAGATAAATGGTACTAATATAAAACGTATTATTGTTAGAATATTTGGTATATTTTCTTTTTTCATATATCCTCCAATTTTTTTACATACATGAGATATGCAAAGAAGAATTATCTTCACGTGTATCAATAAAAATGTTTTGACCTTCATGAATTTCATTTTTTAAAAGCATTTCTGCAATTTCATCTTCAATGTATCTTTGAATAGCTCTTCTAAGTGGTCTAGCTCCGAATTTTAAATTTGTACCTTTTTCTAATATGAAATTTTTAGCATTATCAGATATTGTTAAAGTCATGTTTTTATCTGCTAAAGCTTTTTTGGTATCTTTAAGCATTAAATCAACAATTTGTAGTAATTCAGGCTTTGTTAATGGATCAAATACAATTATTTCATCAATTCTATTCAAAAATTCAGGTCTAAAATATTGTTTTAAGTTTTCTTCAATTTTATTTGTATCAACAGTTTGTTTTGCAAAACCAATTGAATTATTATTTAAGTTTGATCCAGCATTAGATGTCATAATAATTATAGTGTTTTGGAAACTTACTGTATTTCCTTGTGAGTCTGTAAGTTTTCCATCATCTAATACTTGAAGAAGTATATTAAATACATCTGGATGAGCTTTTTCAATTTCATCTAAAAGAATAATTGAATAAGGTTTTCTTTTAACTTTTTCAGTTAATTGACCTGCATCATCATATCCAACATATCCTGGAGGTGCACCAATCAATTTTGATGTAGAATGACCTTCCATATATTCAGACATATCTATTCTTATGATTGAATCTTCTGAGCCAAACATTTCATAAGCTAAACTTTTTGCAAGTTCTGTTTTTCCTACACCAGTAGGACCAACAAATATAAATGAAGGTGGACGTTTAGTGCTTTGAAGTCCTGCACGGTTTCTTCTAATAGCACGAGAAACACTACTTACGGCTTTATCTTGACCAATAATTCTAGTATGAAGATTTGTTTCAAGATTTAATAATTTTTGAGTTTCTGCTTCTGTTATTTTCTTTACAGGAATTTTTGTCCAGTTTTCAATAACTTGTGCAATGTCTTGCGTTGTAAGATGTTTTAACTCAATTGTGCTATTTAAATTATCGATTTCTTCAATCAATCTACATTCTTGTGTTTTTAAATCAGCTGCTTTTTGATAGTCTTCAGTTGAATCAGCATTTGCAGCATCTTCTTTTTGTTCTTGAACTTGAGCAAGTTCTTGTTTTAACATTTCAAGTTTAAATAATTCTTTATTTTCTAAATTAATTCTTGAACAAGCTTCATCAAGTATATCAATTGCTTTATCTGGTAAAAATCTATCATGAATATATTTTTCAGACATTTCAACAGTATGTTTTATTACATCATTAGATATTTTTACTTTGTGATATTCTTCATAATATTTTTTGATTCCTTCTAGAATTTTTATAGATTCATCAATATTTGGTTCTTCAACTAAAACTTGTTGAAATCTTCTTTCTAAAGCAGAATCTTTTTCAATGTACTTTCTATATTCTTTTAGAGTTGTTGTTCCAATTAATTGGATTTCACCATTTGATAGAGAAGGCTTTAAAATGTTTGCAGCATTCATAGAATGTTCACCATCTCCAGCACCAATTATATTGTGAATTTCGTCAATTACAAGAATAATGTTTCCATATTCACGACATTCATCAATAATTCCTTTCATACGTGCTTCAAATTGACCTCTAAATTGAGTTCCTGCAATAACTGCAGTCATATCTAATAAATAAACTTCTTTATTTAATAATTTCGCTGGTACATTATTATTTGCGATTTTGATAGCTAATCCTTGGGCAATAGCTGTTTTTCCAACACCTGGTTCACCAATTAGGCAAGGGTTATTTTTTGTACGTCTATTCAAAATTTGAATAACTCTTTGAATTTCTTTATCACGTCCTATAACCATGTCTAATTCATTATTTTTGGCTTTGACAGTTAAGTTAGTACCATAAACATCAAGGTATTTTTTCTTTTTCTTTGCATTTTTCTTTTTTTCAACTTTAACTTTTTGTCTTCCATTTGATTCTTCTTCATTTTGTGCTTTTTGATTTGGAACAATGCTTGCAAAGATTGAGCCTATTGGAATTCCTAAAGGATTTTCAATATTTTTTTCTTCATCTTCAAGTTCTTCAAGCTCTTCAGGTGAAAGGTCATCCATATTTTCAAGATTTTCCATTTTTATATTTGCTGATAAATCTTTAAATAAGTTCTCTAATTGTTTTGACATTCCTGATAAATCTATATTATTTATTGGAGGGACATTACTTTGAGATGATTGAGCATTAGTTGATTGTGATTTGTTAGAATTTTTTATAGGAGGAACATCAATTCCTCTTTTTTTTGCACAATCACGGCAAAGTCCTTCCATTGATGAAACACCATTTTCAATTTTATTTATAAAAATTTCCGCGTTGTTTTTATTACATTCTGAGCATAACATATATATAATTTCCTCTTTTCCTTAATATAATATTCTATATCATACATTAATTTTACCAAATAGTCAATAGAAAATACACTTTGGGACTAGACAAAATTTGAAAATTGTGTTAATATAATTTAGATGTTAAATTTAATCAAAAATATTTGCCCGAATGGCGGAACTGGCAGACGCACACGACTCAAAATCGTGCGGGAAACCATGTGGGTTCGAGTCCCACTTTGGGCACCAGAAATAAAAAAGCACAAATTTTTTGTGCTTTTTTATTTTAATATATAAAAGACTACTCTTGCGAGTAGCCTTTTAGGCAGTAAAATTTAGGATTTAAGACTTAGACTTTTCCAATATTGCTATAGTTGATTCTCTCTCAAAGCAACATTTATCAGGTCCTTCTCGGTAGAAGCATTTAACTTCTCCATTGCCTTCTTGCCTTTTGCAAAGGCATCCTCCTTTATTATATTTACATAAAGGAGCACTTGCGTAGCTGAGAGTGGTATCTACTTTTAATTTTTGCTCTAATTTTAAGAATAGCAAAATTTTGGCAAACATAAAAGTTCCCCTTTCACAGTTGTAAAATGAATTTCTAATTTAGGTATTACCTATGTTTAGCTACTGCCAAGCTAAATATCTTTAATATTATACCATATAATGTCAATAAAATCTACAATCTTTCTAAATATATAATGGTTTAGAAAATATATGAAACAATTATTTGTCAAATGTTGATTTTTTTTTGACATTTTTGTAACAATTATTGTATTAATTTTGCAATTATGTTATGATTTTTATGTATAAATATATTTGAAGAGGTTTAGGTATGGAAAAGAACATATATGATAAAAATGGATTTAATAAAGATGGAATACATAAAGATACTGGAACAAAATTTGATCCAAGAGGTTATGATAAAGATGGATTTAATGTTGAAGGATTTAATAGAAAAGGTATTGATAAAGCAGGGTTTGACTTAATGGGAATTCATATACAAACTCAAACAAAATTTGACCCTGATGGATATGATAGTAAAGGATTTAATAGGAGTGGAATCGACCGAGATGGTTTTGATCGAGATGGTTTCAATTCTAATGGAATACATAAAGATACTGGGACATACTATGATACTAGTGGGTATGACAGAAATAGATATGACAAGGAAGGTTATGGTGTTCGAGGATTTAATAGACAAGGAATACATAAAGATACAGGGACTGCGTATGATCTGAGAGGATATGACGTAGATGGATACAATGCAGACGGATATAATTTTTATGGATTTGATAGAGAGGGATATGACAGAAAAGGATATAATAGAAGTGGTGTTAATAGAGATACAGGTACAAAATATAATCTAGAAGGCTATGATGTAAATGGTTATAATCAAAATGGGTATGACAGAGATGGATATGATAAAAACGGTTTTGATATGGATGGACTACATAGAGACACTGGGACGGTATATAATCTTAAAGGTTATGCTAAAGATGGATTTGACGAAAAAGGCTATGATATGCATGGATATGATAGACAAGGTTATTCTAGAAACGGATATGATAGAGCTGGTTATGACCGAGAGGGTTATAACAAATCTGGATATGATAAAGAAGGATACAATAGAAAAGGCTATGACAGAAAGGGCTATGACAGAAAAGGCTATGACATAGATGGTTATGATAAAAAAGGCTATGACATAGATGGTTATGATAAAAAAGGATATGACTCAAAAGGCTATGATAAAGATGGATTTGATCAAAAAGGATTTAATGCTGAAGGATTACATAGAGATACTGGTACAAAATATAATTCAGACGGATATGATGTAAACGGATATGATGCAGACGGATATAATAGAGATGGAAAAAATAATAAAGATAGAACTAGAGATGAGCAAGCAGAAAAAGAACAAATACAAAGAAAAAATTATTTAGGATTACTAGATAAAGCAGAAAAATTAGCTAAAGGTCAATTATCAATACAAGAATATATATTAAATTCAAAAACAAGTATAGAAGATTTAATAGCATTTGCAAAAGCACAAAAGATGGGATCTGGTATTATAAGAGGTTTATATAAATATATTGAACCATATAAACAATATACAAAACCTTTTGCAAAAAAAAGATATTTAGAATCTACATTAATTGTCGTAGATGGAAAAGAAATAAAACCAACAGAACAAGATGTTGATAGCTGTATAGAGTATCTAAAAGCAAATCATAGTTTAATATGTGATAAAACTGTTCGTGATACTGTAAGAAAATACCTTAGAGGTGAAATTGATATAACTGTACTAGCTAATGAACAAACATCAAAAGAAAGTTTAAGTGAACTTGCCCAACAAGAAAAGACACAACAACAATTACAAGATACATTACAAGAGACTAGACAATTAAAAGCACAAGTACAGACATTAGCAAATATAAAGGATTCTAAAAATTTAGGAGAGTAATATGGAAAATAATAAAATGGTAGAATACAAAGGAAACTTTTTTAATAAAATTAAAAATTTCTTTTTTAGACTATTTAAAAAATCTAGCAATAGCATAGAAACACAACCAAGAGATTTTAAAAATCAATCAAATCTTGAAGAACATGCATTTAAAGATAATATAATTATAAAACAAGATGAGGAAGAACTAAGGCTATTACAGTTACAAAGAGAATATAAGAGTGGAAAAATTCTAGAAGAAGATATGTCTCAAGAAGATAAAGAAAAATTAATTAATTTATATAAGAAGCAAAATCTAGAACTTAAAGAAACAATAAAAAACGAAAAAGAAAAAATAAGAAAAATGCTAGATGAGTTAAAAGCTTCTTAAACATAAAAGTGAACTTTACACTATTCATAAAAACTAATGAAAAACAGGATTATCTCTAAAGTGATTCCTGTTTTTTACTTTTATAAAATAAGAAAAATTACAATATTTTGAAACTTTTTTTAATTTCATTTGTTTGTATATATGAAGGCAAGGTAAGATATGGAAAAAGATTTAGATATAAAATTATATAATGAATATTTATCAGGAAACAAAGAAGCTTTTGAATTGTTATACAACAAGTATAAAGAAAAAATCCAATATTTTATTTATAATATAGTGAAAGATTATCCGAAATCAGAGGATATAGCTCAAGACGTATTTGTCTATGTAATGCAGAATGAAATAAAAAAAGGATATACTTTCAAATATTATATATATTTAGTTGCTAAAAGTAGGGCATATAACTATATAAGCACTGAAAAAAAGAGAGCAGAAATAAATGAAAAGTATTTATCAAATGAATTAAATCAGATGGAACAAGATGTTGCAGATATTATAACTAAAAGAGAAAAACAAAAAGAGACAATAAATGCAATAAATATGTTAGATGATAGATATAAAAATGCGATATATTTAACTCAAATTGAGCAACTTACATATCAAGAAACAGCACAAATACTTGGTGAGTCAATTCAAAGTATAAAAAATCTTATCCATAGAGGCAAAAAAGAATTACGAAAAATATTAATAAAGAAAGGATTTGATGAAATGAGTAAAGTTTCAAAGGTAATTATAGCAGTATTATGTTTAAGCATTTTATTTGCAGGAGGGGCATATGCAACAGTAAAAATTGTAAAAAATTTCACAGGAAAGGCTAAGATAACGCCTACATTCACTAGTAAAATATCATCAATAGATACAAACAAAGTATGGGTTGGAACATTTAATTTAGTATGGAATGATTTCATGAATGATGTCATTGGAGGAAAAATAGAATTTGTAGATGGTCCATCAGAGTTAGCAGATGAGCTAAATAAACAACTATTTACAGTTAATGAATTAAATCCTAATTCATATTTTAAAACACATGGTGGAGCAACACTAGACTTAAAAAATAAAATTGAAAATGAAATAAAACAAAAATTTAATGAAAATAGTAAAATATTAGATAAAGTAGAATGGGGAAATTCAGAGGCATATGTTTTATATGCTATGTTAAAAAAAGAATTTAATTATTTAGAGAGATTTCCTACGCTAAAAGATAATACATTTGGAGATTCACAGGAAAAAGTAAAATATTTTGGGATTGAGCCAGATACAGTGCAAGATGCAAGCAAAAACATAGAAATATTATTTTACAATTCAAAAGAAGATTTTGCAATAAAGTTAAAAACGAAAGAAAATGAAGAAGTATATTTATATAGAACAACAGGAGAAAATAAGTCTTTCGAAGAAAATTATCAAGAAATGATAGAAAAACAGGCACAATATAATGGAGATAAAAAATGGAATAAAAAAGATATCTTAAACATTCCATTTATAAAAGTTAATGATGAAATAAATTATGATGAACTTTGTGGAAGAAGTATAAAAGGAACAGACTGGTATATCAGACAGGCAATTCAAACAATAGATTTTGAATTAAATAATTATGGTGGAAGTGTAAAAAGCGAAGCTTTAATAGAAGCTTTAAAAGAAGCTGTTGTAGAGAAAGGTAGAGAATTTATTTATAATGATGACTTTATTTTATATTTGAAAGAAGAAAACAAGGAAAAACCTTATTTTGCACTAAAAGTGGATAATACAGATGTATTATTAGAAGAAAATGCAAATAAAAATTGAAAAATATATAATCTATTGGTGATATTATTAATAGAAAAGTTAAGAATTCCAGTGAGAAATTACTGGGATTTTTTATTTAATTTATTCATAAAATTAGGACAAGAACATATAAATAAAATATAAAATATAAAATCAAAACAAAGGAGAGTTTTTATTATGTGGCATACAAAGGAAATCAATGAGATTGAAAAAGTTTTAGGGACAAACATAGAAAAAGGCTTATGTGAAGAGCAAGTGGAAGAAAGAAGAAAAAAATATGGAGAAAATAAATTAGCAGAAGAAAAAAAAGAAAGTATAATAGTAAAGTTTTTTAAGCAATTTAATGATTTCATGATAATTATATTGATAATAGCATCAATAATATCAGCAATAGTTGCTAAATTAGAAGGTTCAGGGGATTATATTGATTCAATAATTATAATTGCAATAGTTGTTTTTAATAGTATTATGGGAGTAATACAAGAAGCAAAGGCAGAAAAAGCATTAGAAGCACTAAAAAAGATGACAGCACCTGTAACAAAAGTCAAAAGAAATGGAAGAATTTTAACAATAAAAGGCACAGAAGTAGTTCCGGGAGATATTATAATTTTAGAAACAGGAAATTATGTACCAGCAGATGCTAGAATAATATCAAGTTCAGAGCTTCAAATAGAAGAGTCTAGCCTTACAGGAGAAACTGTACCAGTATTAAAAAATGGAAACATAGTATTGAAAGAAAATCTTCCAATAGGAGATATTATAAATATGGTGTTTTCATCAACAATCATAGTAAATGGACATGGTGAAGCAATTGTAACGGAAACAGGAATGGATACTAAAGTAGGAAAAATAGCAAAAATAATTATTACAGATGAATCACCAGAAACACCAATTCAAAGAAAACTTGCAGAAGTAGGAAAAATTTTGGGAATCTGTTGCATAATAATTTGCATAGCAATATTCATAATAGGAATATTTAAACAAATTTCACCTGTAGAAATGTTTATGACATCAGTTGGATTAGCAGTAGCAGCTATACCAGAAGGATTACCAGCAATAGTTACAATAATGTTATCAATAGGAGTAACTAAAATGGCAAGAAAAAATAGTATAATAAGAAAGTTGCCAGCTGTTGAAACATTAGGAAGCAGTAGTGTTATATGTTCAGATAAAACAGGAACTCTAACTCAAAATAAAATGAAAGTAGTAGAATTAAAAACAAGTAAATTAGATTTTGAAGACAAGAGATTTCTTCTAGAACTCGGAACAATGTGTACAGATGTACATATAGAAAGAGAGAATGATAAAAAAATAGCAATTGGAGAAGCTACCGAAACTGCAATTGTAAATGAGGCTATAGTTCAAAATATAGATAAAGAGAAATTATATACAAAGATGAAAAGAGTAAAAGATATACCATTTGATTCTACAAGGAAAATGATGTCTACAATTCATAAAACAGAAAAAGGTTTTAGAATAATAACAAAAGGAGCACCTGATGTTATTATTGGAAAGTGTAATAAATATAAAGATGGAAAAGAAATAAGACAATTACAGCAAGATGAAAAGAAAAAAATAGAAAAAACAAATTTAGAAATGGCAGAAAAAGCACTAAGAATAATTGCAGTTGCATATAAAGATGTAAATGAATTGCCAAGTAAAATAAATAGTGAGATAATTGAAAATGATTTAACATTTGTAGGTTTAATTGGAATGATAGACCCACCAAGAGAAGGCGTAAAAGAAGCTGTTGCAACTTGTAGGAGAGCAGGAATAAAAACAGTTATGATAACAGGTGACCATATAGTTACAGCAAAAGCTATTGCAAAAGAGTTAGGAATATTAAGATTAAATGATTTAGCAATAACAGGAAGTGAATTAGACCAAATAAGTGATAAGGAATTAGAAAAAAACATAATGAGATATTCTGTGTTTGCAAGAGTTTCTCCCGAACATAAAGTCAGAATTGTAAAAACATTTAGAAAAAAAGGCGCAATTGTTGCAATGACTGGTGATGGAGTAAATGATGCACCTGCATTAAAAAATGCAGACATAGGAATAGCAATGGGATTAAACGGTACAGATGTGGCTAAAAATGCAGCAGATATGCTGTTAGCGGATGATAATTTTGTAACAATAGTAGAAGCGGTAAAACAAGGAAGAAATATATTTGACAATATTAGAAAAGCAGTGCACTTTTTAATAGCAACAAATGTTGGAGAAATAGTAACAATATTTTTAGGTTTAATGATGGGATTAAAAAGTCCACTTCTAGCAATACAATTATTGTGGATTAATTTAGTTACAGACTCTCTTCCAGCAATAGCACTAGGGTTAGAACCACCTGAGGATAATATTATGAATAGAAAGCCAAGAGATCCTAAAAAAAGTTTATTTAGTGATGGACTATGGGGAAAAATCTTTTTCGAAGGTACAATGTTAGGAATTTTAACTTTACTATGTTTTTCTATTGGAAATAGATTGTATGGATTAGAAGTAGCAAGAACGATGGCATTTGTTAGCTTGGGAATGTTAGAGCTTGTTCATAGTTTTAATGTAAAGAGTGAGAAAACAATATTCGAAGTTCGGAATGTTTGAAAACAAGTATTTAATAGGAGCATTTATACTAGGAACTTTAATGCAAGTAATAGTAGTAATTATTCCAAATTTTGCTGAAGTATTTAAATTAGTACCATTAACAAATACACAATGGTTATATACTTTAGGAATATCAGTTCTTCCATTAATTATTATTCAATTTCAAAAAAGAATAAGTAATAAAGAAGATGAGAGAACATTTTATTCAACATATTTGCAAAAGCGTACACAAGAATAAAAAGCAAAGAAATGTGAAAGTTTTGTGAATTTTAGCACTCATATATTGACATTGCTAAAAACTGATGTATAATATTAAATGTAAATAGAAATTAACAAAAATGTTAATACTATAGAAGTGCTAACAAGGTGTCAACACATAGAAATATTATAAGGAGGTAATGAATTATGATGATGATACCAAGAAGAAATGGAAATGGTTTAGATATTTTTGATGAGGTTTTCAATGAACCATTTTTCAGTCAAAAAGAAAACAAAATAATGAAAACAGATGTTAAAGAAAAAGATGGAAATTATATTTTGGAAATAGATGTACCAGGATATAACAAAGAAGACATCCAAATTGAATTGCAAGATGGATATATAACAGTAACAGCAACAAAAAATGAAGAAAAAGAAGATAAACATGCTAAATATCTACAAAGAGAAAGATTCTCAGGAATGTGCTCAAGAAGCTACTATGCAGGAGAAAATATAAAAGAAGAAGATATAAAGGCAAACTTTAAAAATGGAATATTAACAATAGAATTTCCAAAAGAAGCTGAAAAGAGAGTAGAAGAAAGAAGATATATTCCAATTGGAGAATAATAGAATAAAATAAAGATGGGAGTTGAAATATAACTCCCATTTTTATAATTTTAGTTGCTATTTTAAATGTAAGTGGTTTGAAAGCATAATTGGTCCATACATATATATTGAAAACATTTCAAATTTTGGACAAGCTAAACTTTTGTACAAAATCTAATAGTGCCAAAAGCGCCTCTTTCACTTAGTCCCAAAATTAATATATTACTATGAAATAAGGCAAAGACCCCCGACGAAGACCCCAGCTATGTTTTTGCCATTGAATAGTAATATATTAATTTTTGACGTGAACATTCCTCTTTTGGCACTCTAAGATTTTCTATACTCAAGTTTAGATGCACAAAATTTTCCATTATTTAATATATATGTATGGACCAATTAAGCTTTTAAGCTGTTTATATATTCAAACTAATAAAGAATTTTAAATTATTTCAGCAATAAAGACTTGAAATTTATGAGAAAAAGTGGTATAAATATAAAGTATAGATTAAAAAAAAACCGAATTTGCAGTTTTTGTTTTAATCTATTTTTTTATTTTTGGTAAAAAAAGGACCGTCCCCAAATTCGCGAAAAAAAGGACCGTCCCCAAATTATCATAGAAGGAGGAATAAATGAACACAAAGTACATATTTGTAACAGGAGGAGTAGTATCAGGATTAGGAAAGGGGATAACAGCAGCATCAATTGGAAGATTATTAAAAAATAGAGGATATAAAGTAACTATTCAAAAATTTGATCCATATATAAATGTGGATCCTGGGACAATGAGCCCTTATGAACATGGAGAGGTTTTTGTAACAGATGATGGTGCAGAAACAGATTTAGATTTAGGACATTATGAAAGATTTATAGATGAAAATTTGACTAAAAATTCAAGTGTTACAATGGGGAGAATATATTCTAATGTAATAGAAAAAGAAAGAAGAGGAGATTATTTAGGAAAAACAGTACAAGTAATACCACATATAACAAATGAAATTAAAGAAAAAATATATAGTTTTGAAAATACAGATATAGATATAGTAATAACAGAAGTTGGTGGAACTGTAGGAGATATTGAGGGACTATCAATAATAGAAGCTATACGACAAGTTGGGTTAGAAAAAAATCCAGAAGATGTAGTATATGTACATGTAACATTATTACCTTATATATTTGGTTCAAATGAAATTAAGTCAAAGCCAACACAACACTCTGTAAAAGAGCTACAGAGTTTTGGAATAAAACCTAACATTTTAGTATGTAGAACAGAACAAGACATACCAGAAAGCATAAGAGAAAAACTAGCACTATTTTGTAATGTAAGAAAAAGTAGTGTAATTCAAAATAAAACAGCTGACAATTTATATGCTGTACCATTAATGCTTGAAGAAGAAGGTTTAGCACGAGAAATTTGTAATTACTTAAGGCTTGACAAATATGTGCCAGATAATACTGAATGGCAAAAAATGATAGATAAAGTAAGACAAATAGGAAATAAAAGTGTAAATATAGCGATTGTAGGAAAATATATAAAACTTGAAGATTCATATTTATCTGTAATAGAAAGCTTACATCATGCGGGATTTGCCAATAATGTAAAAGTAAATATAAAATTAATAGACTCAGAGGAAATACATCAAGAAAATGCAAAAGAAAAATTCGCTGGAATACAAGGAATAATAGTTCCTGGAGGATTTGGAAACAGAGGAGTAGAAGGGAAAATTGAAACAATTAGATATGCAAGAGAAAACAATATTCCATTTTTAGGAATATGTCTTGGAATGCAAATGGCAGTTGTTGAATTTGCCAGAAATGTGCTAGGTTTAAAAGATGCAAATTCAGCTGAGTTCAGTGAAACAACTAAAAATCCAGTAATACATATTATGGATGAACAAATAGGTATAGATAAAAAAGGTGGAACTATGAGACTTGGAGCTTATCCTTGTATAATAAAAGATGGAACACTTGCAAGAAAATTATATGGTGCTAAAAAAATCTCTGAAAGACATAGACATAGATATGAATACAATAATGAATATAAAGAAAGATTAGAAAAAGCAGGATTAATTTGTTCAGGAACATCTCCTGATGGAAAATTAGTAGAAATCGTAGAATATAGTAAACACCCATATTTTATAGCAGGACAATTCCACCCAGAATTAAAATCAAGACCTAATAAGCCAGCACCATTATTTGTAGGTTTAGTAAAAGCCGCAAAAGAAATATAGCAAATGAAGGCGAGAGTAATAAAATGAAAACTTGTGAAATATCACAAAAATGTGGAGGTTGTAGTATACATCAAATTCTATATAAAGAACAATTAAAAGAAAAGACTGAATATATAAAAAAATTAGCACAAAGTGAACTAAACAACAAAATAAAAATTAAAGACATTATAGGAATGGAAAATCCTTATAATTATAGAAACAAGGGAAAATTTGTTTTTGGAATGAACAAACAACAACCACTAATGGGTTTTTTTGAAGAAGGAACTCATAAAGTTGTAAATTCTAACAATTGCATGATACAAAATGAAGAAATAAATGAAATTGCAAACTTTACATTTGAATTAATAAAAAAATATAAAATAAAAATATATAATGAAGATACAGGCAAAGGATTTCTAAGACATCTA
Organism: uncultured Clostridia bacterium; assembly: GCA_934130355.1. Classification (GTDB taxonomy): domain Bacteria; phylum Bacillota; class Clostridia; order TANB77; family CAG-508; genus CAG-269. Next base: position 39,556 of record CAKOXV010000003.1, on the reverse strand, counting down.
ATAATTAAACATGCTATACATACAGATGAAAATATGTTGGTATTTGTAACAACAGATGAGAAATTATATAAAAGAGAAGAAATAATAAAAGCGCTAGTATCAAAATTTCCTAACATTAAAACAATTGTGCAAAATATTAATAATCAAAAAACAAAAGTAATATTAGGAATTAAAAACTATAAATTATATGGAAATGGTTATATTGTTGATTATATAGAAGATTTAAAATTTAAAATATCACCACTTTCATTTTACCAAGTAAATCCTATACAAACAGAAAAATTATATAATACCGCAATCCAGTTTGCAAATTTAACTGGAAAAGAAACTGTTTATGATTTGTATTCTGGAATAGGAACGATTTCATTATTAGTTTCGAAACAAGCCAAAAAGGTATATGGAATCGAAGTTGTGAAAGATGCTGTAAAAGATGCAATTGAAAATGCTAGATTAAATAAGATTTCAAATGTTGAATTTATAGATGGTAAAGTAGAAGAAATGTTGCCTAGACTCTGTCCAAAAGAAAAAGCAGATGTTGTCTTTGTTGATCCTCCTAGAAGCGGATTAGATTTGAAAACTATTAAAACTTTAGAAAGTGTTAAACCTAACAAAATTATTTATATTAGTTGTAATCCAGTTACTTTAATGCAAAATTTGAAAATACTGCAGACACTTTATACTATTAATGAAATCCAACCTGTAGACATGTTTCCTTGGACAGAACATGTGGAGTGCGTGGCAGTGCTACAACTAAAATAAGACATGTAATAAGAGAAAGAATAGTTTTGTAAAATTAAATTGGAGAAAAAATAAAAAAGAATATTAGTAAAAACAAAGAGAGGTTTGAGACAAGGAGTAATATTTATATATGTAGCAGATAATTTTAAAGGAGATTTAAAAGAAAAATCAGAAGAAGGTTGTATAGAGTGGATATAATTTAAAACAATTTTCTCAAAACGAAAAATTTACACCATATTTATTTAAAGAGAAATTATTTGAAGGAAAATTTTTATTAGAGGAAAAGTGTGATGTAGTAAAATATGAAATTAGGACAATATAGTTTTATATAAGAAACAAAATATATGAAAGATAGCAATAGAACAAAGCGACGTAGTCGCCCTTTGTTCTTGCCCGATTTGAGTTTTCGACTATAAGGAGAAAATCTCAAAGGGCTAGCGATTGTAGCTTTTATATACTAGGAAGTCCAAAGGACTTTCCTAGTATATAAAAATAAATTAGAGCAGTTGTTTCACCACGAAATAACTGCTAAATTTCTGCAGTCCGCAAAACAAATGTTTGACAACAATGCAAAAATGTTATATAATAGCAAAAAATAAATAAGGAAGTGGTATTATGCAAGAAAATAAATTAGCAATATTTGAAGAAAAAGAAATAAGAAGAGAATGGTACAACGAAGATTGGTATTTTTCAGTAGAAGATGTTGTTCAAATTTTAACAGATTCTGTAGATGTAAAACAATACATAAAAAAATTAAAAGCTAGAGATGAAGAGTTAAATAATAACTGGGGTACAATTTGTACCCTAGTTGAGATGAAAGCTAAAGATGGAAAAATAAGGAAGATAAGAACAACAAATACTAAAGGAATATTAAGAATTATCCAATCTATTCCTTCACCTAAAGCAGAGCCATTTAAATTATGGTTAGCACAAGTGGGAAGTGAGAGATTAGATGAAATTGTGAATCCAGAACTTGCTATTAATAGAGCAAAAGAAACATACATAAGAAAAGGATATGAAGATACATGGATTGCACAGAGATTAAAATCAATAGATAGTAGAAAAGAATTAACTGATACATGGAAAGAAAGAGGAGCAAAAGATAGAGATTATGCAATATTAACAGATGAAATATATAGAAGTACCTTTAATATGAATACTGCTCAATATAAAGAATTAAAAGGAATAGCTAGAACAAAAAGAAATTTAAGAGACAGTATGGGAAAATTAGAACTTGCAATAACAAATCTAGCAGAAGTGACTGCGAATGAAATGCATAATACTAATAATAGTTTCGGACTAGCGGAATTAAAAGATGATGTACAAGAGGCTGGAAAGATAACAGGTAAGGCTAGAAAAGAAATTGAAGAAAAGATTGGAAAGAAAGTTGCAGAGAAAACGAATTATAATAGTTTAACAAAATCTAACATAAAAAAACTAACTAATAAAAAAGAATAATTAAAATTATAAAATTGAACAAAGATGAATGTAATTCATTGTGTAATGTTGTTAGATTACATGCTGATATAAGTTCTAAAGAGGAAAAGGAAAAAAATTTTATTTATAAATATTAAACAAAAGACACGGAGAACATTCGTGTCTTTGTAAAGTCTTAAAAGTTTTGAACATAGATATCTTCAGCACATCTATTAGTAACTTTTCAACGCTGTTTTACTTCTAAGCTATTGTAGAAATCAAAACCTACCAAGCGGGCAAGAGTGCCATTATAAATGTAATTCATTTTGGAAAATGTCCTATACTTTTCATTTTTTTAGACATTTTCTCAAATGAACCACATACTTTAAGTTTAAGCAATTAACATTAGAAAACACGATAGAGCAACTAAAATTACTTCATGAGGATAGAGAATCAATTGAAGATGGGCAACTAACATGTTAAAAGAATTCTCAAAAAAAGGATATATTATAGACAAAAAGGGATGGAAAACGGAACATTCTTTGATGAAGAATATTACGAAGAAAAATATAAGCAGAGCATATGACAGCTTGCAAATTATGTAAAACTATGGTAAAATATGTATAGGAAAATTCCAAAAATCTTTCTAAGAATGGTACTATGGAGGTATGTACTACTGGACAACATTTTAACTTTACAACATTTTGCGATTGCAAAAAGAAAGGAGCCAACAAAATGGCTATTGAAAAAGGGGATCTTATACATTGGTGGCATTACTATGGAAAAGCAGTTTATACTTTGGCAGAATTGGAAGAGTTCGAGAAAATAATTGATGAGTATGGTGTAGATAAAGTACTGGATGTTGCTGTGGCCTCCTATATTTGCGGGGATGGTTCACCTACAATTATCTTAATGAGCATTCGTAGGGGAATTGTTAAAGAGTTATTTGAAACTTTGCCAGATGCTTCTGGATTGGGAGAAGATGCACAAAAACTATACAAAAAAATACGGGAAGATTTTATTCAGATAATATCGCAAACAACATAAGATAACCAATTTACAGGTAGTGAGTATTAAAAAACTTACTACCTGTTTTTATATACCAGTGAAAAAATACATATGTGGGTTATGGTATTGCAATTAAAGAGTCAGACAGGTTAAAGTATTAGAAACTATGGAAAAGGTTAGATTGATACAGAAGATTTTTGCGGAAAAATTCAAGTAAACTCAACTTGCTTAAAACGACTGTGGTTTAAGATTTTAAATCACAGTCGTTTTCCTAATATATTTATAATTGAAAATGAAAAAAAATATTAGTGATTTAATTGTAAAATTAAGTAACTTATGATAAGTTATATATAGCAAACAATTTTAGAGATATGTCTTGCATAAAATAATACAAGTGAAAAAAGGAAAATTTTATGAATTTTATAGAAAGTATAAAAGAAAAAATTAGTGAATATAAACAATATAAAAATCCAAGAAATACAAGATCATTAATTATACCAAATAGTAAAAATAGAAATATATTTAAGTATATACAAGCAAAAAGTTTGGGCAGAAAGTATGGAAAAGCTCTATATAAACATTTTAAGGTAATGGATGATGTTGATAGTTATGATTTATTAATAAATTTATTTGGAAAAAGAAATATAGAAAGAGCTTTTGAGAACCAAGATGCAACAACAGCACAAATTGCTGATAAACTTTTTAAAGCAAAAAAGATGGAATTTCCTAATGGAATGCAAACAAATTATGTATTAAAAAATATGATGAATTGTATAATTTTCAATAGAGCAACAGGATTAAATTTATCTGAAATTCAATTAGGGATTAGGCCAGAAACTTTTTGTAGAAAATCATTAAATAACAAAAGTATGCTTGATATATTTGAAGAAAATGAAGTGACACAAAGTATTCTTAAAGAAATATATGATATGTATGGTAAAGAGATAGTAGAATGTTATAATAATGATACATATTTGAGAAACAAAACTGTATTAAAATTAGATGGTAAAAACAAAAGTACAATTGCAATTGATGGATTACAAGACCATGTAACATATTATTCAGAAGAAGACTTTAATTTAATATTTCAAAAGTATTTTAATAATGAAGAGTTATCAGAAACAGAACAATATATTTTAATGGGGTTATTAGCAAAAGAATCAGATTTTATAGGAACATATACTGTCAAGCATTTAAGAGAACATCCTGAATATATAAAATCAGAAATAGATGTTGGGATTTTTGATGATATAGTGCTTTCTGGAAAAAAATATACTAATGATGAAAGAAGAAAAATAGCAACACTTAACAAAGTATGGAGTAAAGATGATTTAAAAAGATACAATAACATTGGATTATTAAGAAAAAGGCTAGAAAGTTTGTCTAAAACGCAAAATACAGTTGAAATTATGCATACTATTGATGAAATATTATCAAAATCATTAAGTGAAGTAGTAGAAGAAAGTAGTGAAATTTCAGATTTTATGGAATCAGCATTTATGGATTATGAAGTTGAAAATAGAAATCAAATAGTAGAAAAAGTATATAATCCAGAAAAAACACAAGAAATTGTGATAACAGATTTAGCACAAATGGATTCTGCTGCTATGCTACATTTCTTCAATCCAAGTAGAACAATGTCAAATTTTGATACATATGTAAAAGAGTTAGAGGAAAAACGTTCAAAAGAATTAGGAGAAAAATTTGAATTTTCAGAAAAAGAAAAGGAAACAATGTTATTACAATATCAAGCTAAAGAAAATCATTATATAACAGATTATGCTTTAGATTTTGAAGGAATAGGACAAGTAGGAAGTTTTGATACGAGATATGTTACTAATACTTCAAATCAATTATGTGCAATGGTTGCAACGCCCAAAGAAATTCTTGAAGGAAGAGGAACAAGAGGTCAAATAGCACTAGGATTTTCAAAGGAAACGTTGAGCCCAGAATTAATAGCAACTATTTCTAGTGAAAATATACACTCAAATAAGGGAATTGACTATGTTGAGAGTAATAATCAATTTGAAGATTTTTCAGTTTCATATAATGAACTAGTATCAGATGAAAAACAGTTTGAAAATAATACTGAAATAGTATTATTTAGAAATTCATATGAGAACTCTTTGAAACCATCATATGTTATGTATATAGGAAACGACAAATTAAATTCAGAAGTAGAAAAAAAGAATTTAGAATTGATAAAAAGACAAATGAAAGAAGTGGGATTAGATGTACCTTTGGTAATATTTGACAGGTATTCTATCAGAGAAAAAGCAAAAAATTTGGTAAATTTTTCAAAAAATGTAGAAAAATAAAATATAATGTGGTATATTATATGTATTTATATGCATAGGAGGCATTATATGAAAGATTTAGAAACTGAAAATTTAAAAATCAGAAAATTTAAAATTGAGGATGTAGATGATATCTATAAAAACCTGGCAACTGAAAAGAAACTTGAAAATTGTTTAGGGTATAATCTTCATCAAAACATTGAAGAAACAAGAAAAATTGTTGAATCATATATTAATGAATATGATGCAAATGAACTTGTTTGGGTAATAGAAGAAAAGGAAAGCAGTTCGGCAATCGGATTTATAAATGCACTAGAAGTTTCAAGATTAAATAAATATTGTAACATAAAATTTGGAATAGCATTTAAATATATTGATGGAAATTATATGGAAGAAGCATTAAATTGCGTTTTAGAATATATATTTACACAAGAACATCTTAATATGGTAGTTTCAAAATTCTATGATGGAAATAAAGAAATCAAAGAGTTTAAAACAAAAGTATTAAATGGTGTTAATATGAAAAAAGAAGCTGTATTACGTGATAGAAAGATTAATGAAAAAACAGGACTTATGGAAAATAAAGTTATTTATTCTATAACTAAAGATGAATTTTTTGAAGCTAATAAAAAATAAATGTGTAAGATAATTAGAATATGTATTTCACACTTGTATGAAATACATATTTTTTTATATACTAGGAAAGTCCTCTAGACTTCCTAGTATATAAAAGCTACAATCGCTAGCCCTTTGAGATTTTCTCCTTTAGTCGAAAACTCAAATCTGGCAAGAACAAAGGGCGACTGCGTCGCTTTGTTCTATACATAGAAAAAGTTGTTCTAAATATATTTCCTAGAGCATAAAATATTTGAAGAGACATTATTACTAAAATTAGAAATTGTGAACTTTATGTGAAATTTAAATAAAAGTATTGACAAAGGGATAGAAAGGGTATATATTATTAGCAGTCAAATGTAAAGAGTGCTAATCGAATAAAATAATAGTAATAATATTATTATTTTATAAAGTGTAGTATAGAAAGGAATGTGATAAAAATGATAAAACCATTATCAGACAGAGTATTAATAAAAATGAAGGAAAAGGAAGAAACAACAAAAAGTGGAATAATCTTAGCAAGCACAGCTCAAGAAAAACCACAAATAGCAGAAGTAATTGAAGTTGGACCAGGAAGAATAATAGACGGAAAAAGAGAAGAAATGGAAGTAAAAAAAGGAGATAATGTAGTAGTAAGCCAATATGGTGGAACAAAAGTAAAATACGAAGGCGAAGAATATATTATTCTAAGAGAAGAAGATATATTAGCAATAGTAGAATAGATTAATAAGATAAAAATGGACAAATCTAAATTAAATAAAAAGTCCAGTTTTGAAAGGAAGGATAATTATGGCAAAACAAATTAAATTTGGAGAAGATGCAAGAAAATCATTATTAGAAGGTGTTAATAAATTAGCAGATACAGTAAAAGTAACATTAGGGCCAAAAGGAAGAAACGTAGTTTTAGATAAAAGTTTTGGAGCACCTCTTATAACAAATGATGGTGTAACAATAGCAAAAGAAATTGAATTAGAAGATAAATTTGAAAATATGGGAGCTCGTTTAGTAAAAGAAGTATCAACTAAAACAAATGATGTCGCAGGAGATGGAACAACAACAGCAACAGTTTTAGCACAAGCAATGATTAAAGAAGGTGTAAAAAATGTTGCAGCAGGAGCAGACCCAATGGCAATAAAAAGAGGAATAGAAAAAGCAGTAGATGGAGCTGTTAAAGAACTAAAAGAAATTACATCACCAGTTAATGGAAAAGAAGACATAGCAAGAGTTGCAAGCATTTCAGCAAATAATGCTGAAGTAGGAAATCTAATTGCAGATGCTATGGAAAAAGTATCAAAAGATGGCGTTATAACAATAGAAGAATCAAAAACTTCAAATACAGAATTAAATGTAGTAGAAGGAATGCAATTTGATAAAGGATATGTATCACCATATATGGTAACAGATACAGAAAAAATGGAAGCAGTTATAGATAATCCATACATATTAATAACAGATAGAAAAATAAGCAATATTCAAGAAATATTACCATTGCTAGAAAACTTAATGCAATCTTCAGGAAAACTTGTTATAGTATGTGATGATATTGAAAGTGAAGCATTGTCAACATTAATATTAAACAAATTAAGAGGTGTCTTAAATGTTGTAGCTGTTAAAGCTCCAGGATTCGGAGACAAGAGAAAAGCAATGCTAGAAGATATAGCTATTTTAACAGGTGGAGAAGTAATTTCACAAGATCTTGGAATGGAATTAAAAGATACACACATTGAACAATTAGGTAGAGCAAAACAAATAAAAGTACAAAAAGAAAATACAATAATTGTTGATGGCGCAGGAGATAAATTTGCTATTGAAGCTAGAGTAAAACAAATAAGAGCTCAAATAGAAGAAACAAAGAGCGAATTTGATAAAGAAAATCTACAAGAAAGATTAGCAAAGATTGCTGGAGGTGTTGCAGTAATTGGCGTTGGAGCAGCAACAGAAGTTGAAATGAAAGATAAAAAATTAAGAATAGAAGATGCATTATCAGCAACAAAAGCAGCAGTTGAAGAAGGGATTGTAGCTGGTGGTGGAACAGCATATGTAAACATTATACCAGCAGTAGAAAAAGTAGCTAAATCACTTGAAGGCGGAGAAAAACTAGGTGCTGAAATCGTATTAAAAGCATTAGAAGAACCAGTTAAACAAATTGCAAGAAATGCAGGATTAGAGCCAGCTGTTATATTAGAAAATGTAAAAAAAGCTGCACCAGGTTTCGGATTTGATGCAGATAAAGAACAATATGTTGACATGAAAAAGGCTGGAATTGTTGATCCAACAAAAGTTACAAGAAGTGCACTTCAAAATGCAGCATCTGTTGCAGCAATGGTATTAACAACAGAAAGCTTAGTTACAGATGCACCAGAAGCTAAAGGCTGTGGATGCGGAAGTTCAAATGGCATGGATAATGAAATGGGAGGAATGTATTAAAAACATTTCAAATCCATGAAAACTAAAATTTAACATTAAATCTAAAAGTACAGAAAAGGTAATGTTTACGTCAGAAGCTTTTTCTGTACTTTTTTTATTGAGCTATGAACATAAAAAATAAATATTGATTTTTTTACCATTTTAGAGTATAATCATAAGCGAATAAATGAAACGAAAGGATAGTAGAAATGAAAGCAATAGAAATAAGAAATAAATATTTAAACTTTTTCCAAAAACATGGACATGTTGTAATTCCATCAGCACCATTAATACCAGAAAATGATCCATCAGTATTATTCACAACAGCTGGAATGCAACCATTAGTACCATATTTATTAGGAGAAGCACATCCAGCAGGAACTAGACTTACAGATTATCAAAAATGTGTAAGAACAAATGATATAGAAGAAGTTGGAGATAATCGTCATTTAACATATTTTGAAATGTTAGGAAATTGGTCATTAGGAGATTACTTTAAAAAAGAATCAATTCAAATGAGTTATGATTTCTTAACACAAGAGTTAAATATACCAGTAGAAAAACTTTCTGTAACATGTTTTGCAGGAGACGAAGACTGTGAAAGAGACACAACAACTGCAGAATGTTGGAAAAAAGCAGGAATACCAGAAGAAAGAATATACTTCTTTGGAAAAGATGACAACTGGTGGATAGCAGGAGAAGAAGGCCCATGCGGACCTGACACAGAAATGTTCTATGATACAGGAAAACCAAAATGTTCAGAAGGATGTAATCCATCATGTGGTTGTGGTAAATATGTAGAAATTTGGAATAATGTATTTATGGAATTCTTTAAAGATAAAGAAGGAAAATATACAAAATTAAAACAACATAATGTAGATACAGGACTTGGACTAGAAAGAATGACAATGTTACTAGAAGGAAAAGAGACACCTTATGAAACAGAATTATTTGCACCAATTATGGACAAGCTAGTTGAACTACAGAAAGTAGATAATATTTCAAGTAGAAGAATTGTTGCAGAACATTTACGTTCAAGTATGATGATAATCTGTGATGGTGGAAGACCAAGCAATGTAGATAGAGGATATATTTTAAGAAGATTAATTCGTAGAATGATAAGACATATTAACAAATTACAAATATCTTTAGATGAATTATCAACATTAATAGACTTAAATGTGGAAAACTTAAAAGAAATGTATCCAGCACTAGAACAAAATAAAGAAACAATAAAAACTGTTATATTAGAGGAAAAAGATAAGTTTGTAAAAACATTAACAAAAGGTGAAAAAGAATTTTCTAGAGAAATTGAAAAGGTAAAATCAGAAGGCAAAAATATTGTTCCAGGAGAAATGGTATTTAGATTATACGATACTTATGGATTTCCACCAGAGGTTACAGAAGAATTAGCAGCAGAAAATGGAATGAAAATAGACAAAGAGGAATTTGAAAAACTATTCAAAGAGCATCAAGAAAAATCAAGAGCAGGAGCTGAACAAAAATTTAAAGGTGGATTAGCATCAACAGGTGAAATGGAAACAAAATATCATACAGCAACACATCTTTTAAATGCAGCTTTGAGACAAGTATTAGGCTCACATGTACATCAAAGAGGAAGCAATATAACAGCTGAAAGAATGAGATTTGATTTTTCACATCCTACAAAAATGACTGAGGAGGAAAAACAAAAAACAGAAGATTTGGTAAATGAGTGGATAAAAGAAGCGATTCCAGTTGAACATCTAGAAATGAAAAAAGAAGATGCAATAAAACAAGGTGCTGAAGCAATGTTTATTGAAAAATATGGTGATAGTGTATCAGTATACAAAATAGGTGATAAATCATTTGAATTATGTGGAGGACCTCATGTTTCAAATACATCAGAATTAGGCCATTTTAAAATAAAGAAAGAAGAAGCAAGTTCTTCAGGAATTAGAAGAATTAAAGCTATATTAGATTAGATGTATATTTTCAAAATAATAAAATTTAATTAAAAGGAGATATATTAATGGAAAGTGATTGTATATTTTGTGAAATAATAAAAGGAGAAATCCCATCAAGCAAAGTTTATGAAGATGAAGAAATATTAGCATTTAATGATATAAATCCAGCAGCACCTATCCATGTACTAGTAATACCAAAAAAACATATAACATCACTTGCACAAATGGAAGATGGAGATGAAAAGATAATAAGTAAAATTTATAAAGTAATAAATGAAATTGCTGAAAAACAAGGATTTAAAGATAACGGATATAGAGTTATAGTGAATTGTGGAAAAGATGGAGGACAAGAAGTTGGACATTTACATTTTCATCTTTTAGCAGGGAAAAAGTTAGGAGAAAAAATTGTATAATAATACTACCAATATTTGAAAAAATATGTTATAATATTATTAGATGATGAAAATGGAGGGATAACAAATGAATAGTAAATATAATAATTTTTTGACAGTGATTTTAATATTAATAATAGTAGCAATAGTAGGAATAATAGGATTTTTAGGTTTTAGATATTATAAAGCAAGTTCTGATAAAAATAAATCAGATAAATTTGTTGATAACTTTTTAGATCAATCACAAAATAATAATAAAGACAATAATTCAAGTCTTTTACCATCAGAAGATAATAATGATAACATGTTTGATGGGGTAGATGACAAAGATAATACAAATAATTCAGGAACTTCTGGTTCAGATAATAGACAAAGATATAATGGATTTTTAATTTCCGGAACGATAGAAATACCAGCAACAGGGTTAAAGAGTCCTGTAATAGCAGCGTCAGAGTATTCACCAAAAGCATTAGAAACAGCAGTTTCAGAACTTTATGGTGTAGGATTAAATCAAGTTGGAAATACAACTATAATGGGACATAATTACAGAGATGGAAGATTTTTTGCAAACAATAAGAAATTACAAGTTGGAGATAAAATATATATTACAGATTTAACAGGAAAAAGATTATCATATACAATATATGATAAATATGAAACAGAAGAAAATGATTCAGATTATATGTCAAGAGACACACAAAATGCAATTGAAATATCATTATCAACATGTACAGATAACTCTAAAAAAAGATTAATTATATTAGCAAAAGCAGACGTTTAAAAAAATATCAAAGGCATGTAGAAAAACGACATACCTTTGATTTTTTTATTTGACCAAAATAATAATTGCTAATAAATTTGAGGTTTTATTATTGTAGTCCAAAATTCAAATTGTGTGAAGAAAGGAAAAAGCAAAATGGATAAGAAACAAGCAGAAAAAAGAATAGAAGAACTTAGAAAAAAAGTCGAATATCATGCAAAAAAATATTATGATGATGACAAACCAGAAATATCAGATTTTGAATATGATATGATGATGTTAGAACTTAGAACATTAGAAAGTGAATTCCCAGAGTTCATAACAAAAACATCTTTAACTCAAAGAGTAGGAGGAACGGTAAAAGAAGGATTTCAGAAAGTAGAACATGAAGTCCCTTTACAGAGTTTGCAAGATGTTTTTACTCTTGATGAGATTGAAAGTTTTGTTCAAAAAGTGCAAAAACAAGCAACAGAAAATGGAATAAATAATGCTAAATATGTAGTAGAAACAAAAATAGATGGTTTATCAGCAGCGTTAGAATATGTAGATGGAAAATTAGTAAGAGGAGCAACTAGAGGTAATGGACTTGTAGGAGAAGATGTAACAGAAAATTTGAAAACTATTAAAACAATACCACAAGAATTACCTGAGAAAATAAATATAACTGTTAGAGGAGAAGTTTTTATTTCTAAAAAAGATTTCGAAGAGATGAATCAAGAAAGAGAAGAAAATGAAGAAGAATTATTTGCAAATGCACGTAATGCAGCTGCAGGTTCACTAAGGCAGTTAGACAGTAATATAACTAAAAATAGACCATTAGATATATACATTTTTAATGTTCAAAAAATAGAAGGTAAAAATTTCAATTCACATTTTGAAGAATTAGAATATTTAAAAAAATTAGGCTTTAATGTAAATCCTGTTTGTATTTTATGTAATAATGATAAAGAAATAATTAAGGCAATAGAGAAAATAGGAGAAGACAGAGAAAATTTAACATTTGGAATAGATGGAGCAGTTGTAAAAGTTGATGATTTAGATTTAAGAAAAATTTTAGGAACAACAAGCAAAGTTCCTAAGTGGGCAATAGCTTATAAATATCCACCAGAAAGAAAAGAAACAACATTAAAAGATATTGTATGTCAAGTGGGTAGGACAGGTGTTATTACTCCAATGGCAATTTTAGAGCCAGTTAAAGTAGCTGGTTCAACAATTTCTAAAACAACATTGCATAATGAAGATTTTATAAAAGAAAAAGGACTAAAAATTGGAGATAAAGTAATAATACAAAAAGCAGGAGATGTAATACCAGAAATTGTAAAAGCAGTTGTAGAAAAAAGAACTGGCGAAGAAAAAGACTTTGAAATGCCACGAGTATGTCCTGTTTGTGGAGCAGAAGCGGTAAGAGAAGAAGGCGAAGCAGCAGTTAGATGTACAGGAATAGAATGTCCAGCTAAATTGCATAGGAATTTAGTACATTTTGTTTCAAGAGAGGCAATGAATATTGATGGACTTGGAGAAAATATCATAGCAGAATTACTTGATAAAAAGATGATATCAAACATTGCTGACATATATGATTTAAAATTTGAGGAAATTGCGTCATTAAAGAAAAATGGTAAAAAATTTGCACAAAATTTAATTGATAGTATAAATTTAAGCAAAGAAAATGACTTATATAGATTAATAACTGCTCTTGGAATAAGACATGTAGGCGTAAAAGCTGCAAAGATATTAGCTAGAAAATATAAAAATATAGATAATTTATCAGAAGCAACTGTAGAAAATTTAAGTGAAGTAGAGGAAATTGGAACTGTTGTGGCGAATAGTATAAAAGAATTCTTTGAACAACAACAAACAAAAGATTTATTAGCTAGACTAAAACAAGCAGGTGTAAATACAGAAAGTTTAAATTCTCAAAGTGAAGATGAAAGGTTTGCAGGAAAAACTTTTGTACTTACAGGAAGTCTTGAAAAATATTCAAGAGAAGAAGCATCAGATATAATCGAAAAATTTGGTGGTAAAACTTCAAGTTCAGTTTCTAAAAAGACAAGTTATGTTCTTGCAGGCGAAGATGCAGGAAGTAAACTTACAAAGGCTCAAGACCTTGGAGTTACAATTATTGATGAGACGGAATTTGAAAATATGATAAAATAGAAACTTGAAAGGAATTTTTTATGAAAGACTATACTTTTGAAGACATGTGGTTAGATTTAAAAAATGGATATCAAATTTATTATACTTATGTAAGAAATAGATATGTATTATTTAAAACAGCACAAAATTGTTATACACAAAAATTGTTATCAGATAATCCTAAAAATCCACAACCAAGGATGTCAATGTTAACTTTAAAAAGAGTTCAAGAAATGTTTCCGTTCATGGAAGATATCGAATATAAGATAGGATCATCAGATGACCTGAATTTGTAACCAGTGATATTAACCAGGTTTTAGAGAAAATGTCGATTGTGTATTGACTATTTAGATGGACATTTATCTCATTTTAGAGATATTGATTAATAAAGTGTTATTAAGTAGCACTTTATTTTTTATTTCAATGAATGGGCAACTGGATGTAATAAAAAGATAAGAATAAATTACTAAAAATGTAAAAAATTTCTTTGGAAAAAAAGTCAATTTTTGTTGAAAAAAAACACACATATGTTATAATAAAGATAAATATTATCTAAGTAAGATTTTGAAATATAAAAAATAGTACTTATTTTATACAAAGGAAGGAATAAACTGATGGAAAAATTAAAGAAAATAATAATTGTGGTAATGGTGATTTGCTTAGTATTCGTAATATTTGTGAGTGGAGTTATATTAGTTGACTCTTTTGTACATAAAGAAAAAATACCATCATTTTTTGGTTGGAAACCTTTCATAGTACTATCAGGCTCAATGGAAACAGAAATAATGACTGGAGATTTAGTAATAGTTAAAGAAATTGATACAAAGGAATTAAAAGAAAATGACATTATTGCTTTTAAAACAAGTAATGAAAAAGTAATTACACATAGAATAGTTGAAAAAGTTATTACAGAAGATGGAACAATAAGATATAAAACAAAGGGCGATAAAAATAATATAGAAGATCCTGATTATGTTTTAGAAAATCAAATTGAAGGAATATATAAATTCAGAATAGCTGGACTTGGAAATTTGGCAATATCAATGCAAAAACCAATTGGAATGATAGTAATTATTTCAATACCTTTAATATTTTTACTTATAATACAAATTGTTGATTCAAGAAATGAAAATAAAATAATGAAACAAAAAGAAGAAAAAACAAGAGAAATGGAAGAAGAACTACAAAGACTTAGAAGTCAAAATAAAGAAAAAATTTGGTAGTGACGTTATAATTTCCCGTAAATTATACGAACTAATATAATATTCAAAAGAAAGGGGGGAATACAAATGAAAAAATTAAGGTCTTTAAGATTAATAGGAATATTATCATTATTAGCTGTTATTGCTGTCTTAGCAATTGCAAGTACATATGCAAGATATACTACTTCTGTTAATGGTACAGATTCAGCAAGAGTTGCTCATTGGGATGTTAATGCAACAAATAATGTTAGCGACTTATTTGCAGCTTCTTATTCAAAAGTAGCTGCTGGAACAGAAGAGCAAGGTATAATTGCACCTGGAACATCAGGAGAATATACATTTTCAATTACTGGTTCAATTGAAACAGCATATACATTAAGCATTGTTGCAACAGGAACAGATAATGTAAATGGAGCAGTTAGTGGATATAATCCAATAAAATACTCTTTCAAAAAAAATAGTGAAACAGCAAAAACAGATTTGACTTTTCAACAATTACTTGACGCAATAAATGCTATTGATGATGGTTCAAAGGAACATGCAGCTGGTAATTTAAGTGCAGATACATATACTATCGGATGGGCTTGGGCAATTGATGGAGATAACGAAAAAGATACACAATTAGGAAAACTAGTTTCTACTTCAGAGAAAACAGTAAGTTTATCTGTTAACATAGCTGCTACACAAGCTAACTAATAAAATCAAAAATAAGCTCTATGACATGTATTTAAATAAAACAATAGAGCTTATTTTTATAAAATATACTGGGAAAAGTCTTTATGGATAATTGTAAAGATTTTTTCGAACATATTTATGAAAGGAACTAATTATGATAAATAAACTGGATGAAAAAGAAGATATAATTATAGAGATAAATGAACTAAATGAAAAATATAAGAAAATAGTCAAAAAAAATAGAAGAAAAAAGATTATAATAATTATTCTTACAATAGTAATTCTTATTCTTTTATTTTTATTAGGTATAAAAATAGGAAAGATAGACTTTTCTATAAGTACTCCTGTAAGAGATGAAATACCAATAATTTCAATAACTGACAAAGATATAGAAGACAATAATAAGAATAATGGAGACAACAATAACAAGAATGATGAAAAAGACATAGACGACAATAACAAGAATGATGGAGAAGATACAGAAAACAATAATAAAAACAATGAAGACGATAATAAAAATAATGGAGAAGATATTTCTGATTCAACAAATGATGTTGATATTACAGAAGATAATAAAAATCAAATACAAATAGAATTAGTTCCTCAAAAACCAAATGATATTGGACAAGAAAAAAACATATTGAATATTTTTAATAATACGTTATTTGAAAATAGAAAAGTAATTGCACCAGAATCAAAAGGAACATTTGAATTTTATATAAAAAATAAAACTAGTGATGATATAAATTATAATATTTCTTTTGAAGATGAACTTGGTGAATTTGTAAATATGAAATATAGACTAAAATTAAATGGAGAATACATAAAAGGAACTGATGAACAATATGTACAAGCAAGTGAAATAAATCTAAATAAAATGCTATTAGCAAAAAATTCTAATGATTTACTTTCATTAGAATGGTATTGGGAAAGTGATGACACAAAAGATTCATTTGTTGGAGGTCTTAAGCAAGACCAATATTATAAATTACAAATAAATGTAGTTGGATATAAAACTAATTAAAAGAGGACCTTAAAATGAAAGATAAAAAGAACAAAGGAATAAATATTTTAAAGAAAATGATAAATATTTGCATTTCGATTATATTTGGAATAGCAATAGTAATTATAATATCACTAACAATTCAAAAAATCATATTAAAAGAAAGTGTCCCAGATATATTTGGATATAAAATTTTACAGGTAATGTCTGGATCAATGTCAGGAGAATTTGAAACAGGAGATACCATTTTAATAAAAGAAATAAAAGATGAAAGTGATTTGAAAATAGGTGATGTAATAACATATCAAGTAACTGAAAATACATTAGTTACTCATAGAATTATAAATATAACTAAATTTGGAGAAACATTAGAATATACTACAAAAGGTGATGCAAATAATACAGAAGATAATGAAAAAATACTTTTTTCCGATATTGAAGGGAAATATGTAAAAAAATTAAGATTAATTAGTAAACTAATAAGTTTTATGCAAAAAACGTATGGTATGATAATAACTTTTACAATACCTATATTACTTATAATGTGCACTATAAATAATGAAAAGATAAAAGAAGAAAGAAAAAATAAAAGAAGAGAAAAAAGACTTACACATGAAATTCAAAAAACAAAAGAACAATTAGGAGATGATCAAAATGAAAAAAAGTAAAATAAAGATAATTAGTATAATATTAATTTTGACATTAGAATTATGTTTATATTTTGTTGCAGGAACATATTCAAGGTATACGAGTACGGCAGAATCTAGTACATCGACAAGAATTGCAAATTGGTCTGTAAAAATAGGAAATGTTGATTTAGCAGGTGGAGAAAAAGATTTTTCTTCAGAACTAGTATTGGAAACAACAAATTCTGCTAAAGTAAAAGCAGGAACAATTGCACCAAATACATCAGTTGAAGGTAATTTTACCATAGACCCTAATGGTACTGAAGTTGCAATGAATTATAAAATATCATTAGGAACCATTTATTATAAAAATACTGTAACAGGAGCAACTGTTACAAGCAATACACCTAATATAAGAATAAGTAATGTGACAACAAATACAGGAACTTTAACCACAAATATAGATGGAACATATTCAGGTCAAATTGAATTAGAAGGAAGTCCTGTTACAGTAACGATTTCAGCCGAATGGGTAAGTACAGATGATGAATCAGATTCAGCTATTGGATATTTTCCACTAAATGTTATTATTCCAGTAACTGTAACAGTAGAACAAGATACATAAGCAAATAATAAGAAGGGATTAAAAAATGAAGCAAGAAAAAAAGAGTAGATTTAAAATAATGTTTTTATATTATGCTATTGCTATAATTTTATTGATACATGGAATCACGTTTTCACAATATAGAATGACTGCAAATGGAGAAGCACAAATTAATACTTCTAAATTTTCTTTTAAAATAACTGATGAATTGTCAAGCATAGATTTAGATCTTTCTAATACATTAACAGCTAATTTATATTCTAAAGATAAATTAGTGCCACGGAAGTAATGGAATACTACAATTGGAAATGGATTTTTCAGATATTGAAACAGCTACTAGATATACAATTTCACTTGACACAATAAATTCACAAATTCCTGAAAATATGAAATTATATACTGATAGCTCATATAATGTTGAGTTCTCTGGATATACTGGAATAACTGAACTTGGAACAAATAAGGTTATAAGAAATATTTATTGGAAATGGAATTACACAACTGTTGACGAAACAGAACAATGGATGGGAAAAGATATAAAAATAGCTTTAAATATTTCTGATGAACAAAGAACAAATTAAAGTAATAACAGAAAGGGAAATAAAAATGAAAAAATTACTACACAAAAAGAAATATATAATTGTATTTTTAATTATAACGGTAGTGTTGATTTTAGCAAATATTGTATATGCATCATATATTAACAATATATCTGTAAAATATAATACAACTTCAGGAGAAATGATTTGTAATATAGATATTGATAAAAATGATTCATATATTATAAATGGTATTCCTTATGTAATAGTTACAGTAAAAAATTATGATGAAGATAATAATATAACATCAGTAGCTGTTGATTATAGTTTAACAATAAAAAACAAAGAAGGTTATAATGGAACCTACATTTGGCAAAAAATAAATGATATAGATGACACAAAATATGATGAAAGAATAAATTCTTACTCAGAGCAAGTAACTACAAATACATATTCTTTAAGTAATGAGAGTAAAAAAGAAGATAAATTTAAAATATTTATTAAATCATCTTCAACATTATATGAAGATTTAAGTTTTAATGTAGAACTAAACTCTATTCAAAAGAATATGCAATAGATAAAGAAGGGAAGTAAAATGAAGTTAAAAAATAAAATAAAGTTGACATTTATTTTTGCAATTTTAATAGCATCAATTGTAACAATATCTTATGCAAGATATGTTTTAAATAAATCAATTGATGTGGAAGTTCATGCACCACCATCAAATGCAGGAACATTAGATTTTGCAATAAAAAATAATGAGAATACATATAATGTTTCAACAAATGATGATAAAACAACAATATCAAGTAAAGTAACTTTGACAAACATATATAATATTCAAATTAATTCGTATTACGCCTGGACAACCTCAAATGATGCTCCAACTGACGAAAACTATATGGAATTTGATTTTAACAATGACGAAAAAGAGATTACTAAAGAAAATGCAGAAATTGGAACTTATTATTTATGGGTAAAAATCAAATATGTTTCTGAAATAGGAGAACAAAAACAAATTGTAAAAACATCAAAAATGATTAGTGTAATTTTGGGAGATATAAAGATTACTATTGATAATGATTCAGAGTTTTTAACAGGGGATGTAACAGCAACAATAAGCTATGTTGGTGAATACAAATATAATACAAAAGCTGGTTATGGCAAAACAGAAGAAGAGGCTATAGCAAGTGCTACATTTGAAAATGCCGATAAAATAACAATAGTAAAAGAAGAAATAGATACAGTATATTATATATATGCTTCAGCAGAAAATTCATCAGGAAATACTATAACAAGCATATTTAAAATTGATAAAATAGACAATATAAAACCAACAATAAATGAAGTAACACCAAGTTTTGCTAGAGTAAAAATAGATTTATCAGATAACAAATCAGGAATAAAAGAATATACAGTAACAACAACAAACAAAGAACCTGAAACTTATACAAATATATTGGATATAGCTACTACAAATTTAGAAACATATATTAATAATCTAAATACTAATACTACATATTATTTATGGGTAAAAGATGTAGTAGGAAATGTTTCATCACAAGAATTTAAAACATTAAATTTAACTTATGAAACAACACCAGATTTAGCAGTGTGGACAAGTACAAAAACAATAATAAATTTTTGTGATTTAGGAGATGCAACACTTGCATATAATTTAGGAGGAACAACAAGTTATTCATATAATAAAATAACAGGAATTGAAATTTATGAAAATGCAATTGTAAGTTATATATTGCAAGATGGAAGTAATCAAATAACAGGAAATATTAATGTAAATAATATTGATAAAGTTGCACCAACAGTAAATGTAGTATCAGACTATGATAAAGTAACAATAACAGGAAAAGATACAGGATCTGGAATTGTTGGATATTTTATAACAGATACAGAAGTTGAAGATATCACAAAAGTAAGTTTTACAAGTGTTTCAAATACAAATAGTTTAAATTGTGATGTAACAAAAGACTATTTAGGAAATAATTTATTGTACAATAAACAATATTATGTGTATATAAAAGACAAAGTTGGTAACATATCAAGAGGAGAAGTTATATCAAAAATTGATGTAACAGAACCCAAATTAGAAATAACCAATTTATCTAGTGACACAAAATCTATAACAGTTGTTATTTCTAGTGAAGACACAGAATCAGGTCTAACAGGAAATTATAAATATTATATAGGTACACAAGAAGGTGTATATAGTGAAACACCAGTAGAAACAATAAATACAAAATATACATTCTCAAACTTGGAACATAATAAAACATATTATATAAAGGTTGAAACACAGGATGTTGCAGGAAGAGTAAATACAACAGAAGCATCAATTAAAACACTAGAATTAGTAGTTGATAACGATAATTCAGAAATTACTTTTACAAATGGATTTTGGAGTAGTAATATACAAACAGTAACTCTAAAGACAACAACAAATTATAAAATGAAGTACCAAATAGTAAAGGCAAATGGAACATTAGAACTAGCAAATTCATATTGGAGTGATGCTGTTGAATCAGGAACAAAAGTTGTAGGATTAGAACATGGAGATATCTTATATGTTAAACTATATGATGGTACAAATACTTCAACAAACTGGGCAACATATAATGTAATAAATGCAATGAAAGTAAATTATCCAACATTAACAGAAACACAAGTTAGACAAATGACAATAGCTAATTTTAATATATTAACATATTCTGTAAATACATCAGAAATACAAGTTGCAACATCAACATATAATTCAAATACATTAACATACAATTATTATATGAAAAACGTAAAAACAGATGAATATGATTTAATAATGACATCAAGTACATATAATGAGAAAGTAACAATTAGTCAACCACGAGAATATCAAATATATAGTACTATATGTGTTCAATTAGCAAACAATACTCAAGGAACATTAACAAGAAGCAAAAATAAAACTATAACAATAGCAAATGAATCAATAGATTCAGGAACTATTGCAGATGAAAATAAAACATACATTGATAGTGAATATTTTACAGCAACAGTGCCTAAAGGATTTAAGGTATCTAATGATTCTTCTGAAAATACAGTATTAGGTGGTCTTGTATTAGAAGATGAAAATAGCAATGAGTTTGTGTGGATACCAGTTAATAATGCGATTTATAATGAAACAGCAACTTCATTATCAACATCGAAATATTATACTCCAATGGTAAGAACCCAAAATGGAAACACTGATTATTTTGAAAAAATATTCTATTCTTTTAGTGGTACTACAGCAACTGGAAATGTTACAAGTACAGGTTATCGTTTGGGTGGTTCAAGTAACATAGAACCAGCATTGATTACTGGTAGTTCTAGTGATAAATATACTTGGAACGTTACTAATCCAGTAGGAACCTTGTATGATGTAGTTGATTTAAATTACAAAGATATTTTAGGATTTGAATCAATTAATGATTTTGGAAGCTATTTAAATTCTGAATATACAAAAATGGTTAAGTCAGTAGATAGAAATGGAGGTTTCCTAGTAGGTAGATATGAAACAACAATAAATGCAACAGGAAAAGTTGGATCAAAAGCAGGAGAGAATATTTTAAATAATCAAACATGGTATGATTTATATAAAGCACAAAATAATAAATTAAACGAAAATAATACATATTATGATTCAACTGTTTTAAAATCATCTATGATAACAGGAAGTCAGTATGATGCAATGATAAGTTTTGCTCTACAGGGAAATGATAAATCTAAAGTTACATCTACAAGTTTATTATATGGAAATAAAACAGGAAATATTGCAACAGCAGGAAGTTACGAAAATGACAAAATTAGTAATATTTATGATTTAATCTCAAATGTCTATGAAGAAACTGTTGAATCAAACTCTTACAGTTATAGATTAGCTAGAGGAGGAGCGTATTTTTCAAATGTTACGGGAAAATCTGTAATTGCAAAAACAAATGTATATCCAACAGATAGTGCAGAAGCGTATGGTTCAAGAATGGCATTATATTTATTAGATTCGTCAGATAAAACGGCACCAACATTTGATGTAAAAACAACATCAGGTGTAAATAATATAAAGGTAGATATAATTAACATAGAAGACGATTCAGACATTGGAAAATATTATTATTCAATTTCATTATCAAGTGATGGAACAACATGGGAAGATGAAATTATTACAACTTCAAATACATATACTTTTGAAAATTTACATCAATCAAGATTATATTATATAAGAGTAAAAGTTTCAGATGAAGTTGGAAATGAAAGTGGATATATTATAAAAAGTGTAAATACAAATTCAATGAATATTTCAAGTAATGATTTATATATTAGAAGTTTTTATGGAACAAACCCAAATTGTGTAGCAATACTTGCAATGGGAAGTGTATATGAAGAGTCAGGATTTAATATTAAATATAAGGTGCTAGAAAGTGCAGCAGATTTAGAAGAAAAAACTAATTTTGATTCTAGCTCTTGGAACATAGGAAATGTAGTACAAAACTTATCTGATACAAATGTAATACTTGCTAAACTTGCAGATAGTAATGGTAATGAACAAGAGGATTATGTTGTATTTTATTTAGATGGCTATTCAGAAGAATTTTCAAGTGAATATTCAACAACAAGTAGATATGAAGATACGAACAAGGATATAGCATATATACCAGCTGGATTTAGTGTTGGAGTATCAAGTTCGATAAATACAATAAAAAATGGATTAGTAATACAAGATAGTAGTGGAAATCAATTTGTGTGGGTACCAGTACCAAATGCTATAAAAAATTCCTCTACAAGTATTACAGAGAATTATACTCCAATGGCTATGTACCAAACAGGAAAAAATAGTAAATATTATGAGGGAATTTATTATGCAATATCAAATACAGGAGTGTTTTCATACAATTTGTCATATAAAATGGGAACATATAATTATAGAGAACCATCTTTAGTAACAGGTAATACTGCTGGTTCAGCTATACTTACTTGGGATATAGAGAATACTATAATAAAAACTGCCAATAGGGATACAACTAAATTTTATTATAAAACAAGAGCAGGGTATAATTCAGCAGAAGAGTTTGGAAAATACATGAATGAAGAATATTATAATATGATAAATTCGGTAGAGAAATATGGAGGGTTTTATATAGCTAGATATGAAACAAGTGTAAATGGTACAAAGGTTCAATCACAGCAAAATAAAACACCATATAGAAATGCTTCTTGGTATAATATGAATTATTATCAAGATAGTAATAGATATTCAACTAATCCATATTATAATTCCAAAAGTGTAGTATCAAGCATGATGTGGAATTCTCAATATAGTGCAATGCTAAATTGGATATATAGAAATGATAATAGTAATTTACTAACAGATACAACAATTGGATATCATACAGCAATTGCTAATACAGGAAAAACAACGACAGATATTATAAATAATATATTTGATTTATCAGGAAATGTATCAGAATTTACTATGGGAGCATATTCGAATTACGCCAAAATATTGAGAGGTGGAAACTATAATTCAAATAGTTCTTCAATCTCATGTATAGTATATGATGCTGGAGGAACATCAGCATATTATGGAACAAGAATGGCTTTATACGTCATTGATGAAACTGATAATGTTAATCCAAGTTTAACAAAAAGAGAAAATGGAATAGATAAAGATGGAAATATAATTTATATTGAACCATATACAACATCAAATAGCATAACAGTAAAAGTTACAGCTTATGATCCAGACAATACAAATGAAACAGAAGATAATCAAGAACAAAAAATTAGTAAAGTAGGCTCAGGTATAAAAAAATATGTATATAGTATAAGTAGTACAACAGATGAATCTGGAAATTATATTAATTATAAAGATTATACGAATTATGGAAATACTTTTACTTATGAAGTATTAAATGAAGGTACAACTTATGACATGAAGGTTACAGTATATGATCATACAGGAAAAACAGCACAGATAGATTTAGGAACAGCAACAACTACAATAACAAAAATAGATACATCTGAAATATATGAAGATGCAGTATATGGAACAGAAGGAAATGGAACGATATATTTAGACTTTAAAGACTCATTTAATGAAATTAAAAATTATTATATAGAATATCAAATAGGAAAACAGGGAGCAAATTACAATGAAAATGGAACATGGTTAAAGACTACTTTAGTAAATCCTCAAACTGGTGTACAAGTAGATGGATTATCAGTTGGAGACATTGTATATGCACGAGTAACTGATGGTGTAAATATTCTAGAAAGAACTGAAAAAGTAACAGATGAAGATGGAAATGAAACTATAGTAAACTTAGGAACTTCAATATATAGTTTTAATGTAAGTGAATTAGAAACTTATTCGGAAATTTACGAAACCAAAACAGAATATTCAAATTCAAATGGAGACAAAGCAACAATACCTGCAGGATTTGCAGTTAACAATTTGTATAATGAGATAAAAAATGGTTTAGTAATAAAAAGAATGAAAGATAATAAAGGAAATTCTATAACAAATGGTGATGAATTTGTATGGGTTCCTGTAAAAGATGCAATATATGATACATCTAGAAGTAAAGAATTAGCAAGTAGTAGTTCAAGTACAAATACATATAAGCCAATGGCAAGGTTACAAGGTGATTATGCAACAACAGATTCAAGTTATTATGAAGGAATTTTATATAATTTTGCAATGGGCTATAAAACAGGATCTTATGTAAGATCTACAGGAAATTTAGTAGGAACTTCTACTGGTTACAGAGAAATAAGTTTAATTACTGGAAGTAATTCACAATTAGGCTGGAAGTATATAAATAGTGGAACATTGTATGATGCTTCTGAAAATTATTATAAAAACATATTAGGTTTTAATTCTGTAAATGAATTTGGAGAATATATGAACAAAGAATATACAGACATGGTAAAATCAGTTGAAAAATATGGAGGATTTTGGATAGCGAGATATGAAACATCGCTACCATCTAAAGGAATAATAAGTTCTACGAAGGGACAAACACCAATGGCAAGTACTAATTGGTATAATATGTATTATTATCAAGAAAGTGGAATAAATAGTAATAATCCATATTCAGGTGATTCAGATGTAGTATCAACAATGATTTTTGGTAGTCAATGGGATGCAATGCTTAACTGGGTACTGACAGGAGAAGAAGCAAATAAAGTTCATACAGTAATAGGAAATCATGAAAACTCTAGAGCTGTAACTGGAAAATATGGAAGTGATTACATAAATAATATGTTTGATATTAGTTCAAACGTTCTAGAATGGACTCAAGAGGCGAACGCCTCTACGTACCGAGTGTACCGCGGTGGTTATTATAGTATGTATAGTAATTATACGGCCAGCTTTCGCTTTTACAGTACATCTACCTATACTAATTACAGTATAGGTTCGCGTTTCACACTTTATGTAAAGTAGAACACTGGATTAGTGAACACTGAAAAAATTAAAAAAATATAAAATATATAAAAGGTGGGTGTGAACCCACCTAATATAAATTAGAATAAGGGGAAAAAATGGCACAAAATCAATTACAATTAATTCCTGCTTTTGAAGATTATATGGAATATATGATAAATGTAATATTGATTCTTCCAAGAACAGAAAAATTTAGTATTGGAAATGAATTTAAACAATTAATGTATGCAACATTAGAAGATATTTTATATGTGCCAAAAGCAGAAAGCAAGAGGAGATTATTCTATTTGAATAAAATAGATACAAAATTAGATGTGCAAAGAATTTTATTAAGAGTTATGAATAAGCATAAATGGATTGATTCTCATAAATTTGAGGTAGCAATGAATAAGTTATATGAAATTGGCAAAATATTAGGAGGATTAATAAAATATTATGCCCAAAACAATTAGAAACAAATTTGATGAAATGCTAACATACGAAAATTTATTAAAAGCACATAGAGATTCTGAAAAAGGAAAAAGAAGAAAAGATGAAGTCATAAAATTTAATTTAAAACAAGAAGAATATATAAAGTGGTTATATATACAACTTAAAAGTGGAACATATATACATGGTGGATATACTTCTTTTTATGTGTCAGAGCCGAAGCTAAGAAAAATAGAAAAAGCAAGATATATAGATAGAATAGTACATAAATGGATAGTAGACTACTTTTTGATGGATACATTTGTTAAATCATTTATTGATACTTCGTATGCTTGTATAAAAGGAAAAGGAACTCACAAAGCTTGTTTAGATCTTCAAAAGGCAATGAAAAAATGTGAACGAATATGGGGAGAATATTATATAATCAAGACAGATGTTTCGAAATTTTTTAATAGTATTGATAAAGATATATTAATAAATATACTTGAAAAAAGAATAAAAGATAAAAAATTAATGTGGTTAATAAAGGAGATATTATATAAACAACCTAGAAAAAAGGGAATAGAGATAGGGAACTATACTAGTCAAACTTTTGCAAATATATATTTAAATGAATTTGATTACTTTGTAAAACAAGAATTACATTTGAAGTACTATTATAGATATATGGATGATAGTGTAGCATTAGTAAAAACTAAAAAAGAGGCAAAAGAAGTTCTATTACAAATGGAAAATTTTTTAAAAGAAAAATTAGATTTGGAGTTGAATGACAAAACGCAAATTTTTAAAAACAAACAAGGAGTTAATTTTTGTGGATATAAAATTAATCCATATAGATTGAAAATAAGAACAAATGGAAAAAAAAGACTAAAAAAGAAGGTAAAAAAACTTCAATATAAGATAAAGAATGGGGAGATAACAAGTAAAGAAGCTAAAAAATATTTAGCTGGACATAATGGTTATATAAAAATTGCAAATACGTATAATCTAGAAAAAAAGTTGTTTCCAGCTGAGTATGTGATAGATAAGATAATTTAAAGATATTGGGGTAAGTCGGAAGTGTTTGAACCTTACGTACCGAGTGTACCGCGGTGGTAATTATAATATGAATAATAATAATACGGCCAGCAATCGCAATAACAATACATCAACAAATACTAATAACAATATAGGTTCGCGTTTCACACTCTAATACCATTTCAGATTATATATTTTACGGAATATATACAGTAAAGATATTAGTATTAAAGAGATTTACTCCATCCTTTTTAAGGTAAATATGAATCATTATACTATGTATTAGTAAGAAAATGCTGAAAATATGTAGTATAAGAAAAATTGAGGATAAAAAATGAATGAATGTTTCGTTGTAGGAAGTGTAATTAGTGATATAAATTTTAGTTTTTCATTACGAAAAAAACCATATTCTGTAACAACTTTTAATATTAGGCTTTCAAATAATGCAATATTAGAAGTATATGCATTTGATGAACTTGCTGATTTTTGTTATAGAAAACTTAAACATAATGATAATATATTTGTTTATGGAAAATTAAATAGTAATATAAAATTGAAATTAATTGCAAGAGAAGTTGAGATTATTTTTGGTAAAATGACAAATAAAATTATTGCTGAAAGTGAGGTAGAAAATGAAAAAAGGAAAACAAATGGAGACAAAGTCAAATAAATTAAAAATTATTATTTTGGGAACTATTATATTGATCTCTATTATAGCCATAGTTATAGTAAATGTAAATAAACATAAAAATTCACAAAATGATAATTCTAAAACAAATGATGAAGGAATTACTTTGTATGATACAAATTTAAGCGAATATGTAAAAGAAACAGAAAATGGTATAAAGTTAAATATAAGTCCACTTATAAATTCAGATAAAATATTAGATAATTTAACAATTACAAATATTCAATTAACCTCTAACTCAGGAATAACAAGTTTAATTGCAAATGTAACAAATAATTCTAATTCAGAAACTCCTATTACAACTATAACAGCAATACTTGTAGATGAAAAGAGAAAAGAAATTTGCAATGTAAAAGGTGTTGTAAGAGCACTTGGAGTTGGAGAAACAGGAAAATTAAATATTTCTATGTCAGGTAATTTTATAACAGCTTATAATATAAAATTTACAAAATAAGTAATACACCCTAAATATTAGTTTTTTGTCTAATATTTGGGGTGTATTTTGCTTTTTTTATTTTAGTGTTGGGGCTATTTCAAATTTTATATTGAAAAAGTCAAATTTATCAGTTTCATTTGTTTCTAAATAATCTAAATAAATATCTAATTGATCTATATTTTTGCAAGCTGTTATTATTGCAGGATGTAAATCATAATTAAACATTAATTCAAGAGCTAAATTAAAAGATTCTCGTATAGACTTATGTTCTATGTTTCTAGCAAGTTTAAAAGTTTCTTTAAATCTAGAAAAAGTAAAATTTTTAAAGTTAGAATAAGGAATTGTGTATTTATCTTCTATTAAATCATTCATGGTATTATACTGTTCTTTATTTTCTTCCCAGATAGCATTAAGATCATTAATTGTAAAAGGTAAAATTACTTTGGCATGTATTTCAGATATTATAAGTGTATTTTCAATTATATTGCAATTAGAGCAATTTGCAGTAATATTGTTATTTGAATTATTAGTTAGAGAATTGTCTTTTATAGGGGATGGAACATTTGCATTTTCAGTTTTGGGAATTACATCATCAATATCATCACTAAATGATAATAAGAAAAATTTTGTAGAATAAGCTAAAAACTCATCAATTTTAATGATGTTGTTAGACATAGCTGTGGATATATCATTGTATTCTGTAAGAAAAACATTTAGTGATTCAATATTATAATTATCTTTATTGTTTAATTTGTCTTTAAAATTATTCAACATTAAAGTTGTATTATCAATTATAGACATACAATCTTTTAAATTCGTTAAAAGAGATACTACTAAATTAGCTATATTAGTTTCAATATTTTCAGTAGGAAAATCGGCTATTTTTAGTATATAATTCATTAAAATTTGTTTATGATTTTCTAATATGTTAAAATTTAATTTGATATTATTCAAAATTATATTTATAAAATTGTTTAATTCGTTTTCGTTAGTTAATAAATCCTCATTTAAAATATTCATTTGTAAACACCTCAAAATTATTATATCTAAAATAAATAAAAAAGTCTATGAAATAATTGTAAAAAAAATATGTAAAATACTAGTATGTTATTGAAAAAAAAATATTATTGATATATAATGTGACGTGTAATTGGCAGATACATCAGATATTAAATATAAAATAATTGAAGGAGAACAAAATGACTGAAGTTATAAATGGAAAAAAATTAGCGAAAGAAATAAAAGAAGATTTAAAAATTAAATGTGAAAATTTAAAAGAAAAAGGAATAAATCCTAAGTTAGCTGTAATAATGGTTGGAAATGATAAAGCATCACAAATATATATACGTAACAAAAGCAAAGTATGTGAAGAAATAGGAATAGATTTTCAAGAATATTTCTTAGAAGAAAATATAGAACAAAAAGACTTAATAAAATTAATAAAACAATTAAATCAAGATAAAAGCATTCATGGAATATTATTACAAAGTCCTATTCCAAAACATTTAGATATAAATGAAGCTTTTTTAACAATAGCACCAGAAAAAGATGTTGATGGTTTTAATCCTATTAATATTGGAAAACTATGTTTAAATCAACCAGCATTTATTTCATGCACACCGTATGGAATAATGAGGATGTTTGAAGCTTATGATATTGATTTGACAGGAAAAAACGTTACAATTATAGGAAGAAGCAATATCGTAGGAAAACCATTAATTCAATGTTGTTTAAATAAAAATGCAACAGTGACAGTATGTCATTCAAAAACTAAAAATTTGAAAGAACATACTCAAAATGCTGATGTGGTTATTTCTGCAATAGGAAAGCCTAAATTTATAACAGCTGATATGATTAAACAAGATGCAGTTGTAATAGATGTTGGAATTAACAGACTTGAAGACGGAAGCATAGTAGGTGATGTGGATTTTGAAAATGTATATAATAAAGCAAGTTATATTACACCGGTTCCTGGTGGGGTAGGACCTATGACTATAGCTATGTTAATGAACAACGTTATAAAAGCTTGTTCACAATATTAGAATTTATAAAAACATAAATATTAAAATAAAAAGGGGGCAATAAAAATATTGCCTCTATTTTCGTATAAAAAGGAAGTTGAAAATGAAGATAGAAGAAATTAGTATTGAGAATGAAGATTACCCAAAACAACTAAAAGAAATATATGATCCTCCATTAAAAATATATGTTTTAGGAAATAAAAAAATCTTAAAACAATTTGGTATTGCTATTGTGGGTGCAAGAAATGCAAGTAATTATGGAAAAAATGTAGCATTAAAAATATCAAAAAATTTAAGTGAAAAAGGTATAAATATAATAAGTGGACTTGCATTAGGAATAGATACTTGTGCACATTTGGGGTGTTTAAATAATTCTATAGGAAAAACGATAGCAGTATTAGGAGGAGGGATAGATGAAATGTATCCTAAACAAAATATTGAATTAGCTAAAAAAATTTTAAAATGCGGAGGTTGTATAATAAGTGAATATCCATTAGGAACAAAACCGGAAAAGATGAATTTTCCTCAAAGAAATCGAATTATAAGTGGTTTGTCAAGTGGAGTCTTAGTTGTTGAAGCTAGTGAAAAAAGTGGTTCTCTTATAACAGCAGATTATGCGTTAGACCAAGGAAGAGAGGTCTTTGCAGTTCCAGGAAATATAGATAGTTTTAGAAGTGTTGGAACTAATCAATTGATAAAAGATGGAGCCAAAATTGTAACATGTTGTGAAGATATATTAGAAATTTACTAGTTAATTATTCAATTCTCTAGTCCAGTACATAGTTATTAAAGCCTAGTGGTATCATGTATATATGTTAAAATCATTCCAAATTTTGGACAAGCTAAACTTTCGTATAAAATCTAAAAGTACAACCCGAGCCTCTCTCACTTAGTCCAAAAATGAATATGTTACTATGGAATAAGGCAAAGACCCCCGACAAAGACCCCAGCTATGTTTTTGCCATGGAATAGTAATATATTCATTTTTGACGTGAGCATTCCTCGTGTATGTACTTTAAGATTTTATATACTCAAGCTTAGATGCACAAAATTTTCCATTATTTAATATATATACATGATACCCCTAGGCTTTAAGAAGTATGTACTGGGATAAAAGGTTGGATAATTAACTATAAGATTACATAATTAAGCAAAAAAGGTTGCTGAAATCTTGAAAGTATGTTAAAATGTAGGCAACTGCCCAATTATGGGTTTTATAATATAATAGGATATTTCTTGTTTGGAAATATTCAATTTAAAATTAAGGAGGAATGAAAAAGCGAGGTAAGAAAACAGTAAGCCAATAACCACAACACTAAGAAAAGGAGACTTTATATGGCTATCTTATTAGTGGTATTAGCAATTGCCGTACTGGGAGTTTGCTATGTGGCATTTAACTTTAATAAAGTTAAAAGGCTTCCAGAAGGAACTGAAGAGATGTCTGAAATTGCGAAAGCAATTCGGATAGGTGCAGACACGTTTTTGCTAAATGAGTATAAAGTACTCATTATAGCAGTAGTAGCATTAGCTTTATTGTTTGGAATTTTCCTATCAATATCAAGTGCAGTGGCATTTCTACTTGGTGTAACTATGAGTGGGCTTGCAGGCTTTATTGGTATGAGAATGGCTACTTATGCTAATGTAAGAGTTGCCAATAAGGCAAGAGAAACTAGGAGCATAGGTTCAACTTTAAAAGTTGCACTACGTGGAGGCTCTGTAATGGGACTTTGCGTTAGCTCATTTGCATTAATTGGGTTAGTACTTGTTTTCTTCATATATAGAGGACAAATTTCTGAACTCAATAGTGTAAAAAACTGGTGTGGAATTTCATTTGTACCGTTTTCTATGACTCTAACCTCTTATGCACTTGGATGCTCTATTGTTGCAATGTTCAACCGAGTAGGTGGTGGCATTTATACAAAAGCAGCAGACATGGGTGCAGACTTGGTTGGCAAGACAGAAGAAAACATTCCTGAAGATGATTCTAGAAATCCTGCTGTAATTGCTGACTGCGTTGGCGATAATGTAGGTGACACTGCCGGTCTTGGCTCTGACTTGCTGGAATCGTATATGGGAGCTATTGTTAGTAGCATAGTATTGGTATTCCATTTGTTTATTAGTTATCAAGCTAAAAACATGGAATTCAGTGAAAGCCTTTTTACTAAGTTGTATCTCTATCCAATAGCTTTTGTAGCAATTGGTTTAGTATCTTGTATGCTTGGACTTTTTTATGTTCTTACAAAAGAAGATACAGAAAATCCGCATAAAGAAATGAATATTGCAACATGGCTTTCTGCTGGGTTAACAGGAGGTTTAACTTGTATATTAACACTTATAATGTTCTCTAAAGAAAATTTTGGAGATTTGCCTTTCAAGTTGGGAGCATTGTCACCATGGTTTTCTGCAGTAGTAGGCATTGTTAGTGGTATTCTTATTGGAAAAATCAGTGAGTACTATACAAGTTATGACTACAAACCTACCCGCAAGCTTGCAGAATCTTGCAAAAACAGTGCTGCAATTACTATTACAGAAGGCTTAGCTGTTGGTATGAGATCAACTTTGCTTACTGTGTTTGTACTTGGAGTTGCATTGTTGGCCGCATATTTTGGAGCTGGGACTTTCGGAGTATCTATGGCTGCTGTAGGAATGTTATCATTTGTCACTATTACTGTATCTGTGGATACTTATGGACCGATTAGTGATAATGCAGGCGGAATTGCTGAGATGAGCAATCTTGGTGAAGAAGTTAGGACTATAACAGACAAATTGGATGCTGTAGGAAATACAACAGCGGCTATTGGCAAAGGTTTTGCAATTGGTTCTGCTGCGTTTGCAACAGTATCACTGATGATATCGTATTTGTATACCTTTACACCAATTGAAGCAGATGTTGTAATGGATTTCATGAATGTTCAGACTCTTGCAGGCACATTAATTGGAGCTGCATTAACTTTCTATTTTTCTGGATTACTCATTGAAGCTGTTTCTAATTCTGCACAAAATATGGTAGAAGAAGTTAGACGGCAGTTTAGAACGATTGTAGGACTTAAAGAAGGAAAAGTAAAGCCTGATTACAAGAGATGTGTCGAGATTGCAACAAAAGGTGCTCTTGCAGAAATGAAGACACCTGCAATGATTTCTATCTTAGTTCCAGTTGTGAGTGGTTTTATAATGGGACCTGAGTTTGTTGCAGGAATTTTGATGGGAGCAACAATTGCGGCTATAATGTTAGCAGTTTTCTGTGGAAACAGCGGAGGAGCTTGGGACAATGCCAAGAAATATGTTGAATCCATGGGATTAAAGGGAACTGCGCAACATCATGCAGCTGTTGAAGGCGATACTGTTGGCGATCCTCTGAAGGATACTGTCGGTCCGTCTTTGGATATTTTGATAAAAATCATGAGCACGGTTTCGATTATTTTCGTATGTATCTATTCCAAATTTAATCTGATTAGTCTTATCAGTAGACTTTTTAAGTAAAAATTAATGCTTTGGGCTATTAAGTGAATTCACTTAGTAGCCCTCAAGCATTTTTTATGATGCAATTATAATCTGATGTTCTAATAATGTTTATCTTAGAATACAATTAAACAAAAAGTATTCTTATGGGGGTTTTATTAAATGAAAGAAAAAATAAAACATAATATACCTGCAAGTGGAGCAGGGCAAAAGATAATAGAAGAGCGTGCTACAAGTTTGGCACAATATATAATAGATTCTAAAGACACAGTAAGAGGAGCTGCAAAAAAATTCTGTATAAGTAAAAGCACAGTACACAAAGATGTAACACTCAAGAACGGTTTGAAAAATGGACATGTTATTCCTGAAAGTATTGAAATTAAAAAGGTTTTTCTAGCAGAAAAGAATCCAGTTGTTAAGTTAGGTTTGATAATTAAATAATTTCCCCAGGAATACCCCCAATTGACATTTTTATGTAAATATGCTATAATAATAGGTGAAAAACTTGTATTTACTCCGTTTTTCATTCGTATATCAACCACATTAGTAAAAAAATTTTTTAGGAGGATTTATTTTATGGCACAGATCATGAAGATTGAGGAATTCGTCAAGGAGTATGGTGAGGAACTTAATGACAGAAACATGTTGAAAAAGTTGTTGGCTCTGAAACCTGGCGAAAGCTATGTTATCGCATTCGGTAAGACTCGTCGTGAGGATGTTGTTTTCGTTCGTGTTACTGAGCACCATATGGCGACGATGTCCGTTTACGAGTTTAACGGCATTAGCTAATTTCTCAGGAGCATACAGTGTCTAAACATCACCGATACATTTGCTTTTTGCAATGTGTCGGTGATGTATTTTTTGGCTTGAATATTACATTTGTATTACTTTTTGGTTACAAATCTCTCTATATATAAATTATATGTTATACTATAATAGTAAAAATGGGTATAGGCATATTTGTAAAATGATTATTGCAGTAATTTTCGGTATAAGTATATGCTTATAAAATATAGAGTAAAGATTATATAAAAATAGAGATTTTCTAATATCTAATGAGGAAAGAAAAGCTTTGATAGAACAGGAAGAAAAACAGACAGAAGAATTAAATGAAAGCTATGATATAGAAAAACTATTTAAGAAAAGACAACGAGCATCAGAAGAAAGTGTTTCTAATGTTGAACAACATCTTGATATTATAAAAGAAGAAAAATGGTATAAGAAAATATTAAATAAGATATTGAATATATTTAAGCATTAAAATTATTCAAAGCTATTAAACAGAAATTTATTTTTAATAAATTCCTGTTTTTAGTATAGATATGATAAAAATTCTAGTAAAAATATTTTAATAAAAAATAATAAGTAATATTGTAATAATAAATACAAGATTAAGAAGAAATAGGTGAAAATATGGAAAATGAAAATTTAAATAACGGACATATCATCGAAATTACACCAGATATGTTTGAACAAGCATCAAATGATTTTTCAGAAGGAAATGAAAATTTAAAAGAATTATTGATGTTTTGTTTTGAAAATGGTATAAAAACAACATCTTGCTGTTCTGGTCATAATGGAGAAAAAAGACCCTATGTTCAATTTGAATTAAATGAACAAAATATGAAAGCAATATTAAAAATGTTAAAACGATTATCCGTAGGTGATGTTATTAACAACTTGACATTTACAAATCAACCAGGTGTTATTTCTAGATTTTGTATTTCAATGCAAAATGATAAATACAATGAAGGTTTTGAACAAATTTTAGAAGCTTTGAAATCTGAAAAGGAAGTCGAATTAAGTGAACTTGATACAACCAGACAACTAATAGTCAAATCTATACAAAATCATAATATTTCAAATTCATATTTAGATTTACAGGAAGAAACAGATAGCATATCGATTGCTGTCGGTAGTGACTATTTATCAGTTTTTTCTATTGAAGAAGAACCAAAACCTTGGATGGAAGATTCATGGATGGTAGAATATAAAAAAGATTCAAAGGAAGCTGATAGAACATTAAGAAGATTGGAATCTAGAACCAAAAATAACAGATACCTAAAGAATCATCCATATGATAAAGAAAATATAAATGAATTTTGGCAAAATAGAGATGCTACAAAATCAACTATAGAAATTGTACCAGAAACTACAAAGGAAAGGCAATATGAATATGGAGAAAGAAATGTAGTGGTTGTAAATGCAATTCCTGGTTCAAATATTGAAGCTCTTGCTAATGAAATAATGCAATTGCACCAATATGGCCAGGCATGCATAACAAGGTTTAATTCATTTGCAATTGATTCTAGAGATTATGATAGTCCAGAGGAAATTGTACAGGCATATATGCAAGAATATGAGAAACATAGAAAAGCAAGAGAGGCCCCAAATGCAAGTAAAACTAATAATATTACTATAGAAGCAGTTGAAGATGCTGTAAAAGGTGTAAAAATTTCAGATGTGAATGCAGAATATGATGCTATAAAGTCCCGAACAAAAGAAGTAGAAAATGATGATTTAAACAAAGGAGTTGAACAATAATGCAAGAAAAAGAAGATAAAAAGAAACAAAAGACTATAAATATTAGAAATTATAAAAAAATAGAAGATATATTAGATAATGACAGGTTAATAAAAATATATGCATTATTACCTACTAAGGAGGATAAAGTTGAATTTCTTGAAACGGTATTATCTACATATGGAGATAGATTATCAGAAAAATTTGAGGATAGACTTGAAGATGAATTTGAAGCAAGTGATAGCGAAGTAAAACAATGATATTTGAAAGAAAATATAAAAAACAATAGAAGTATAATGGAGGTTTTAAGGGGAAGAAGAAGAGAACCTCTTAGACAAGGTATTACAGAGAGAGTAAATCATTTAGTTACACAATTACAAGAGGGAAATTATATTTCAAAGGAAGATAGAGGATTTTTAGCAAGACATTTAGCTGGACGACCAAGAACGATTAATGACTCACCATCAAGTAAAAGGGATGAAATTAGGGATATAATAGATACGTATATAGAGGCCAAAAATACTGAATTACGAAATGATGCAAATAGATTTGCTAATAAACAAAGATTAGAGGAACAAATACAGCATCAAAAATCTGTATTAGCAAATCAAATCGCAGGCATTCATGTATATTCATCACCTGAAGATATTGCTAGAACAAAAAAGATAATACAAGATTTAGAAGAGTTACAACAGTCAGAACAAAACAAATTTCCAAATATAAATTCAATGATGCATACAGTTGAACCAGAATTTGATATAGGAAAAAATAATGAAGAATTACAAGTATTAATGGATATATTAGATAGAGAAAGTGCAACTCTTATTGGTCAAGGGATTAAATTACCAAAAACAGGAATAAGAGAAGATGATGACAGTGAAATACCAATAGATGATGAACAACAAACAGATAAGGCAGAGGCATTTAGAGTTGAAGGAACAAAAGCTGATGATAAGAAAGTTTATGTAGTAAATGCTCAAGCATCATTAGAACAAAAATATGATAAAGATGGAGTGGGAGATGTTACAATTATTGAGCCTACTTTAGGTTCTAGTATAGATGAGTTTTCAGAAGCAATAATGAACTTAAAACAGAAATCTAAGCATATAATTACAAGGTTTAATAATTTCGAAATAGATAGTGATGCTTACCAAAGTCCAAAAGAAATTGTTGAAGCGTATATGATGCATATCCAAGAACATAAGAATAGTACAA
Source organism: uncultured Clostridia bacterium (assembly GCA_934130355.1). Taxonomy (GTDB): domain Bacteria; phylum Bacillota; class Clostridia; order TANB77; family CAG-508; genus CAG-269. Next base: position 1,928 of record CAKOXV010000003.1, on the reverse strand, counting down.
AAGAATTAAGTTCTAAACAAGAGCAGATTACTCCAGCAGAAATAGAATCAGTTGTTGCAATAGACCCTAGAGCTTTACAAATAATGAGTGAAACATCTGCAACTAAACAATTAGTAAAGGATAGTGAACATGAAAAAAATATAGAACCAGAAAAAGAATAAATGGAGGTAAAATATGGCATTACAGATGACAAGTGAACGTATGGAAGCATATGTAGAGGTTATAGAAATATTAAAACATATGGATAAAAAATATGTTGAAAAAATACCACAAAAATTAAAGGAATTTTTTGAAAATAATTGTTCAAAAGAATATAAGTTCAATCTAAATTTAGACAAACCATTAGCAGAACAAAATTTGAAAAGCAAGACATTAGCTATATTAGGAATGCTAAATGTAAACTACTGGTGTGAGAGTGAAGCAGCAAAGCAAAAATTATTGGCACAATACTATGAGGCAGAGAAAGTATATCAAGAAGAATTATATGAAAAGTATAACCCAGATAATATTTTTAAAAAACATGTTCAAGAAAAATGCGTTGAAGAGAATATTGTTAGAGAAGAACTTGCAATGGCAGAATACAAAGAATCAATTTTTAAAAGATTTATAAATAAAATAAAAAGCATTTTTAAAATGAAATAAAAAATAAAAGCCATGTAATTGTAGTAGATTATATGGCTTTTTTATTTTTACTAACTGCAACGAATTTCAGTCTGTGTATAAGAAATAAAAGAATATGTGTATAAAATATGCTTTGAAATCGTTAAAGGTATATTTTTTATTTTAGTAATATTTTTAAACTTTAAATAATAGTATTGAAGTGAAAGAGAGTGAAAATTTTGAAGAAAAGTTTGAATATTACATTTATTAATCCTAATATAGAAGAACAAATAGTACAAGCTATGGCTGGTGTTCTTGCTTATAATTTAGCAGAGAATGATGAAAAGATAAAATTTGATTATAGTAGTTTTAGTGCTTATCAAAATTTTCAAGAAATAGAAGATAAACTAGAATTATGATGACAAAAGAAAAAATAATTATTGCTGATGGGGCAAATAAAAATAGAAAATATATTATAATTAGTAAATAGTTTATTAAATCTATTCCAAAAGCGGAGTAGATTTTTTATTTTTGTATTGTTTTTTTTTACTAAGCATGATAAAATGTAACAGAACAAAAATGATGAAACAGAAAAAAGAAAGTAGTGATGGTATGAAAATTGCAGCATATTGTAGGGTATCAACTGAAAAGGAAGCACAAATAGATTCATTAGAAAAGCAAATAGAATTCTTCAATGAATTTACCCAAAAGAATGGATATGAATTGTACAAGCTATATGCAGATGAAGGAATATCAGGAAAACAAATAAAACACAGAAAACAATTCCAACAAATGATGATAGATGCTAAAGCAAAAAAGTTTGATAAAGTTGTAGTAAAAGATGTGAGCCGTTTTGCAAGAAATACGGTAGACTTATTACAAAGTGTAAGAGAGTTAAAATCTTATGGTGTACAAGTTGATTTCTTGAACAATGGTGAAGTAATGGAAGGTGGCTCAGAATTTATATTAACAATTTTAGGAGCAATGGCACAGCAAGAAAGTGCAAATATGTCTAAAAGGGTTAAATTCGGAAAAGACATAACTGCACAAAAAGGAAGGGTGCCTAATCTAGTGTTTGGGTATGATAAAATTCCAGATGAAAGATATACTCTAAAAATAAATGAAGAAGAAGCAAAAATCGTAAAAGAAATATTTGAAAGCTATGCATATAAAGGAATAGGAACAACAAAAATAGCATGGGACTTAAACGATAGAGGAATAAGAACAAAGAAAACAAAATCAAAATGGGTACAAACATCTATTGTAAGAATGCTTAAAAATCCAATATATACAGGAAGAGTAACAAATAAGAAATCAGAAGTAACAGA
>CAKOXV010000002.1 GCA_934130355.1 uncultured Clostridia bacterium | reverse complement strand
ACTCCTTTTTAGGAAGTTTATTTAGATGTTGGGTCTGTTGCTCCAGATACTGCAACAGCTATTTTTTGTGTATTTTCTACTTTTGCATCTAATTCTGAATATCCCACAACCCCAATTGCATGTTGTGTAGCAAATTTTTCTAATAAAATTTGAATTTCCATTGATTCTGTTTCTTTAACAGCAAGTCCTGAAAAATCCCCATAGAATATTACTGGCTTTGACGCTGTTCCTAACTTTTCAGCTTTTTCTGAACAATAAACTGGTTTTCCTAATAGTTCGTAATCCCATTTTTCATTAAATGCTCTATTTAAAATATAGTTTCCATCGCTATCTTTTAATTTTCTTGTTGCTTTTCTTGTTTCTCTATTCATAATCCAATAAGCTTTAGCTTGGAATGCATCAGGAACTGTTTCTTGTATATCTATTAATTCATCTGCAGTTAAAGAAGATTTTGCAGCTAATGTTACTTTCATATTTGTAGAATCATAAGAACCAGCTATCCCTGAAATTTTACTAGAAGTTCCATTTAGCATTTCTCCTTCGTAGAATAGTTTAAATTTTTCAGCCATTTTATTAACAACATACTCTGTTAAATTAAAATCATTGTTATTTAATAATGATTTTGATATTTTTGTTAATGCTCCAATTAAAAATCCAGTTAATTCGACAGTATTAAATTTACCAGAATGTGAAACTAATTCATCAAACTCTGTAGCATAAGCAACTGTTACATCATCTGTTGTATCATCATATTTTGGCACAGCTAATGTTCCTTTTGCGTCATATCTTGTCGCACTTGCATAAAGTGGTGATATTTCAGTAACTTTATCAATAACTTTTTGAGCTATTGTTTTTGGTATTATTGACCCATTATCTCCCTTTGTTAGTTTTGTTTCAGCATTTTGTGGTACACCATTCACATAGTTTCTTATAAATGTTGCAAATGTTTTAACATCTTTTTCTTCTTGTGTTAATTCTTTTTCTCCTTCCGGTTGTTTGCATTCCATTTCATTGATTTTGCTACATCTTTCTAATGTTGCATCAATATTTTTAATTTCTTTTTCTACATCATCAAAGCTTTTAATTTCTTCATCATTCATAGCTCTGTTTTCAATTTTAGCTTTATTTAGAATCTCTTCCATTTTTGCTTGTAATTCATTTCTTTTTTCTTTCAATTCTTTTTCGTTCATTTTCTTACCTTCCTTTTTAAAAAATTTTATAAAATAAAAAAACAACTAATTTAATAGTTGTTTTTATTATTTTTTGATATTAAATAATCTTTTTTCAAAATCAGAATAATCTAACTTGGGTTCTTCTGTCTTTTTAATCATGTTTTTCAACTTTTCTGGTACATTTTTATAATTTTTAAACAAATTAGATGCACATGCAGCCACTTGTTTTTGCTCTTTTATTAGATTTACATTAAATGTATCATCTACTTCTTTAGCACCTAGCCAGCTCTCTGCATTTATTAACTCTTTTACTTCTTCTTCGCCAACTTTAGCTTTTTTCATGTAAAGTGGTATCATTGTGCTATTTTCAATTGTATTTAATACATCGATACACTTTTGAAAATCTAATGCATTTCCATAACAAATGTTAACCGGCTTGTGTATCATTACTACTGAATTTTCATAAATATTTACGTCATCACCCATCATCAAAATAAACGTACCTGCACTAGCACATAATCCATCCACATATGTATGAATTTTAGTTCCAGAATCTTTTAATCTTTGTAACATACTGCATATAGTAGTTGCAACAAAGACTTCTCCTCCTGGCGTGTTCATAAATATATTTAAGTCTGATATATTTCCTAAATTATCTAATTCTTCTTTGAAACTTTGTAATCCAACCAAATTATTATCTTTTTCACCAGTCCACCAATCTGTATCATCAGTTACTATCTCTCCATAAATATAAAGGTCAGCACTTGTGTTTGGTATTATGTTTTTTATTTCATAAAACTTATTCTTCAATTTGCTCACCTCCCTCCGCTTCTTTATTAGCTTTTTGTTCATTTTTGTTATTTTCTTCATTCGGTATTGTTTCTATTTGTTTTGTTTCTTGATTCATGTCATCCATTTTTACCATCTTGTTGGTGTTTGGTGTATAAATCTGTCTTGTTTTTGGGTCAAATAGCACATCTCCTAATCCAATGTTAATCATATCCAATCCGTCTAATGCATCATCACCTTCTAAATACCTAACTTCATTTCTTGTCTTAAATCCTGATGTAATTGCTATTTGATATGCTTCAAATCTGTCTTTTATAGTACATCTGATTAATTCTGTATAGTCTGGTGCAAAATAATAGGACTTCTTTTCTTTTTCAAGTAAAAAGTCTCTATTTAAAGCTGTGCAAAAAGCTGTTGCCAATGGCATAATTGCATTTTTCAAGAAATCTTCATTTGTTTTTCCTATATGAAATATTTCTTTTACTTCTTCGCTAAATGTTTTGTTCTTTTCATTTAATTGATTTTCAACAGATGTATTTGATGCTTCCTGAAAATCCATTCCATCATTCAAAATAACACAACTAGAATTTCCCGCAAAATACTCATTCCACTGAGATTTTAATATTGACATTCCCTCTTTGTCTAAATGTCTTTGAGCCTTTAAAAATCCCTTCTTATTTCCTCCAGTTCTCATTAATTCTAAGTCGTATATTATCCTTTTATAGGCTGTTTCTAAACTTTTGCTTATTTCTTTCGTATATCCTGTTCCATATGCTCCATTTTTAGTATTTCGTACTATTTTTATAAAATCATAAGGTCTATATGTATTTCCGTCAACCAATATATTATAATTTTTGAATATTGCATCTGTGTTTCTTTCAAACAAAACTTTATTTTCTTGTACATAATTCAGTCCAACAAAATTATTTTTTCTTTTATTGATATACGCATATCCACCTTTTCCTAGCAAATAGTCCTCTGCAATAGCCTTTTTAAACTGAAATCCGTCTAATGTATCACCAGTATCATAATTTATGATATTTACTCTATCATCTTCCACTTCTGTTGTTTGTTTTTTACCTTCTTTTGTGGTTTTCTTATATAATTTAAACGGTATCATTGCAAAAGAATCACAAATCAGTCCTACTGCACTAGAAACAGCAGGTATCATTAATACTTTTTCTCTATCTATTTCTTCTCCTTCTAGCAAAGCTTTCAGTATAACATCACTTACTGCATTTTCATCAACAATTGTTTCCTTATTTGCTTCATTTTTAATTTTCTTTTTAAAGATATTTCTAATTTTCACTTTTCTCACCTCCTAAAAGCTTTGGCATATAAAGTTGTCCTCATTTAATATTTCTTGTTGCAATAAATACAATGCATCTATCGTACTCATTACCATATCTACTTTTCCATTTGATTTCTTTTTGTTTATATACTTATTTAAATTCGTATCTTCAATACATCTTGCATTTTGAAAATTTATTTCATATAATTTGTCGCCATCATAACTAAATTTTCTCTGTAAAATATGCTCTTGTAGCCATTTAGTTGGCATATGTAATATTGTTGAATGTTGCTTTACTTCTACAGTCTCATATCCTTTGCTTTCTAATTTATTTGCAGTTGATATACAATTGAATCTATCATAAGCTATCTGAATTATATGAACTCCGTATTCCTTTTCAATATTCATTACAAAATTCTCAACGAACTCATATGAAATTATTTCATCACCACACGCAAAGCAACTACCTTCTTCTATAAATCTTCTATAATCTGTTCTTTCCCTTCTGTTTTTTTCTTCTATCCTTCCTGCTGGTATAAATGCCCATGACTTTGCAAATATCATATCATCTTCTATAGTTACCATTGAAGCTGCTGTATTATCATTTGTCATTGCTAGATCCAGTCCAACATATACATTTTTTCCTCTCCAGTCAAATATACCTCTTGTATTTTTGCATAATCTTAATTTATCAATTGTAATAAACTCTTCTCCAGAATTTGAAGGCATAAAATAATTCATATTTTTTGTTAAAAATTCTGTTCTTTCGCATGGTTTTGCTACTGCATTTTTTCTTGCTCTTCTTATTTCCTCATAGTTCTCTTCGATTCTTAAAGGATTTGCCATTTGCAACCCAATGTCATCCCACAAATGCTCTTCTGTTGCATAATATACAAGTGCAAATAATCTGTCATCACTCTCTAATCCTTTATAAATCTTTTTTAAATATTCTAATTCATCAAGCATTATTGATTTATCTTCTGCATAAGCAGTCGTCAACTTAAACATTAACGGATTTCTAACACTTAATTGACCTGAACGCATTGCTTCCACATTTGCATTATCTTTCATTGCACCATACTCATCAGCTATAAATGCACTTGGTCTAATTGAATTGTTACGGTTTGCTTCCGCCGTTCTGGGTTGGTAGAACGAATGTGTTAAGGTACATTCCATTCTTCCGCTTAATGTTTTAGGTATATTAAAGTATTCTGATACTAACGGACTTGCATTTAATATCTGTGATATTGCCTTTTTTACTTCCCCTGCTAAATCTCTATCAAGACATATAGAATAAAATTCTGAATATTCGTCTTCGGTCAGCATTAAAATTATAATTATTAATGCTGCCAAAAATGTTTTTGAATTTTTTCTCGGAATAAACAAATCTACTTCTCTATATCTAAATTTTCTTGAATCTGTTTTATACCTCCATCCAAAAATATTAGCAATAAAAAAAGCTTGGAAATTTTCCAAACCTTCATAAATACTTTTTCCAACAATTCCTAGTCCTGTTGCAAAATTTAGCAGTTTTAATAAACCCTCTATTATTCCTATTTGTTTTGTATCAAAATAATACGGATAATAGTCATTATTTTGTTTTTCTAAATCTTCTAAAAACCACTCGCATTGTTTTTTTACTTCAAATGTAGTTATTTCTTTTTCTGCTATACAATTCTCTGCATATCTTTTTGCTTTTTCTAACAACATTATGCTTCACCTCTTAATACTTTTAGAAGTGGATTGTCTGTTTCTTTATCTTCTTTTTTTGGTATGCTTCTTAACGCCGATGCTATAGTCATAACATTTTCTTTTTCAATGTCTAATAGCATTTTTCTTTTTGATTGAATTTGTTTATCTATTGCATTCATAGAACTCATAATTTTAGCTATAGATTTTGCATACTCCAATTTGTAATCTGCAACATCTTCAATACATTCCATATCATTAGTAACTAATTTCATTTCTTCTTTTAGTTCAAATACTAATTTGTAAAATTCTTCTCTTCTTTCTTCTAAATCTGTACATTCCGCTTGGAGCAAACAATATCTATTTATAACCGCTTCATAAATTGCATCATTTTTATCTATATTTTTCAACAATTTTTCTATTCTTTTAAACTCTTTGTGTGCCACTTTATTTTGTTTTACTTCTTTTCTTTCTTTTAATACTATATCTGTACTTAAAGACTGCTCTCCCTCTTGTCTTTTCTTGAGTTCGGCCTTTGTTCTATGTGATTTTTTTTCAGATGTTAATACTTTAAATGGCTTTGGTGGTGTTGGCATATTGTTCATCTCCTTTCGTACATTATCGAATTGTGCTGATGTGGGAATTTTTTTTAAGCGAAGGTATGCAGTCGGTGTAAAAATTTATTTTTATTTTTTGCCTTTAATGGTAGGGGGGACTATTTGTAAAATATCTCCACACTGTATACTTGTCTTTATTATTCTTTACTATATGATTAATCTCATTTCTTTGCATTCCTTTGCTTTGTAGTAACTTCATAAACCTCTTCTTGCTTATCTTTTTATCAAATAACTTTATTATATATTCATTCATTGTTATTATAATTTTTGCAATTGTATTTCCTATTGCTTCCACTACTTTACATACTTTCTCAAAAATATTTAATAACCCTTCTTTGAAATTATTTATAAATTCCTCTATAATATTATTAAATATAATTTCTTTATTATCCCCATCGAGAATTATCTCACACTGAATATGTTTCTGTATAATTTCCGCTTCTTCTATTGTCATATCACTATACTTCATTTTCTATCCTCCTGCTCATCTATTATTTTTTGTACAATCTCTCTTGGTATTTTTTTATTTTCGCATAACTCATGATGATAATCACATACTGTCAATAAGTTATCATTATCTAGTCTTTTATTGTAGTTTTCATTTATAGGTATATTATGATGTACACTTAAGTTGCTTGTATTGTATTTGTTTTTTGTATTGTATAATTCTCTAATACATATCTGACACAAATATAAATCTCTTTTCTTTATATCTTCTCTTTTCTTTTGCCATACTCTTGTCCATCTAAATTTGTCCGCTTCTGTCACTTCTTTTTTGGGTTTGGCTTTTTCTTTGCATACATACTTGCTATCATGTACCTTTCCACAATAACTACAACTCTTTAGCATGTTTGCCTTCTTTCTTGCTTTTAATTTTCTTTTTCCTTTTTATGCAAAACAAAAAAGAACAGATATTTAAAATATCTGCTCTTCAGGAGCCTGTGCCACTTTTTTGTTTCGTGACATTTTTACTATTCTTATTATACTATATATTTTTATATAATAATACGACATTTTGACGACATTTTGACGACATTTATAAATTTAACATTTTATTTGTTGCATTTTCTATTATTCTTTGTATATGTCTATTACTTCTTGTTTGATTGAATAATCTAAAATATAGATTATTTCCAATGTCTTCTGCTGTCCTTCCGTCTATATAATATGCAATCAATATTTCTCTTTCTTTATACTTTAATCCATCTAGTCTATCTTTAACTAATTCAACTTTCTCTCTTAGTTCTCTTACTTCTGCTTCTAAATCACTTATTTTTTGTTTTGCTACTTCTTTTCTTTCATCATTTTTTTCAATTTTGTCTAAAACTTTGTTGCTTATTTTGTTCTTACTATGTATATCTTGATTGATTCCAATGTTTGATGTTGTACTTGTTTCAAAATCATCGCACTTTAAATTTATTCTTGCCGTTTTTAATTCTTTAAGTTTAATATTTAATTTTGCACTATTTTCTTTATAATTTCTTAACAGATTAATTAACTCTTCTTTATTCATTCGTTCCTCCTAATCCTTCAAATTTTTATTTTTGTTTTATTTAATTTTACCCCTGGCTTAATTCTCTCTTTTACTAACCCTAAATCAAATTTTGTAAAACATCTTTTATATTTCTGTTTTACTTCTTCATATAAAAATAAATTATCATTACATTTCTTTATAAATTTATACTTATGTATTATAATTTCTCCGTCTTGTATTTTCTTTCTTGCTTATTATTTTTGGTATTTTCATTTGTATCACTCCATTTCTAGTCTTCTAAATAATTATTATCTAAATACACATATCCAAAATCTATACATCCAATAGTTATAATCCATATTATCCAAAAGCCAATGTTAAATCCTTTGGTTGAGTTTTCTTTAGATTTTATTATATTTTCAATTGTATTGTTTATTGAAAAATCATTTTGGTTTATAGTATTGTTGTTTATATATGTAAATAAAGTTCCTTCAAACTCGAATGGTATTACATAGTATTTATATCTAATGTTAATTTCATCACTTTTTGTTTCTTTATAATTTTCATTGTGAAACTTTATAGTTCCATAATCAAATTCTACACCTAAGAAATTAAATTTTTCAGTGTGAAATTTTTCTTCACTTACATAATCCCAGGTCCAATACACCTCTGTTGTATAATATGTTTGTGTTGTATTTCCAACTCTTCTTGTATGCGCAACTTGCCTTGTATGTTTCGTATATTTTTCTTTTACTTTCCTTATTTCAAAATATTTTCCATCAATGTCTTCAATAGAAATGCCATTAACTGCTTTTACTTTTCCTTGTGACAATGTATATCCCACATTGGTTTTTATTGCATATTTGAACATTTCTTCATTATTATTTATTTTTAATGCTTTATAGTATTTTTCGTTTGATTCATTTATGTTGTTTTTTATTATCCCAGATATTAAAAAGCCTAACCCAATTAAAATTAATGTTATTGCTATCGCAATCAATATTTCTCTAAGCGTAATTGTAAAATTTCCAAAGTTCATTATTTACACCTCTAGTCTTTAAATAAATTTTTTGGTGCGTCTTCTGAAGCTTCGTATTCTAAATATGTATTATCTAGTCTTTCATATCCCATAATATTTAAAATTATGTTATTAGGAAATGTTTTAGTATGTTTATTGTATTGTTTAATTTGAATATTATAATTGTTTCTATGCTCTGCAATTAAATTTTCTGTTACTGCTAATTCTGTCATTAATGTTTTATAGTTTTCATTACTTTTTAATTCCGGATACTGCTCTGAAACTGCACTTATTAACATTTCTGCTTCTTTTACTTGTCCATTATTTGCTTTTGTCCTTGCTTCAATTATTTTTGACATTGTTTCTTGTTCATATTTATTATAATTTTCTACTGTATCTACTAAATTATAAATTAAGTCTTCTCTTCTTTTTTCTTGAATATTTATACTAGATTTGCTTTCTTTTATTTGTTCCTCTAAATTTATTGCAGTATTGTTTTTCTCTATAAACATTCCTGCTATCATTAAAATTATTCCTAAAAAAATTCCTAAACCTATCAATATTTTTTTCATTTCTGACTCCTTCTTTCTTTTAAATATCTATATATTACTCTTTCAACATAAGCTAATGATTCATAATTACTTATGTATCTTCCACTGTGTCTATGTCTTACTGTACTTCTTATTATCTTTATTTGCTGATTATATTCTCTTCTGTATATTTCTGCTAATTTATTTTTGCTTAGTCCTTGTTTCCATAGCTGTATTATCTCTTTTTCTTTCATACTACACCTCTTATGTAGTATGCTCTTTTATTTGTTTAATAATTCTTTTGCTTTATTTTCAAAATATTGTTTTATACAATCATCACAAATCTTTCCATTTGCTCCTGCATAATATTTACATTTCGTTGTCATATCTAAATACTCGCATAAGTCACTATCACTTGTTGCTATATGTTCTGCCATTAAATCAATTATTTTGTCTTTTTCTTGACTTTCTTTTATATGTAGCATATCATTTGTTGCTAACATGTTTTGATATCTTTCTATCTGCTTGTCTTTTTGCTTTAATTCTTTTTTTAGTTCATCTCTCTCGTATGCTATTTTCATTATTGCTTCAAATAATCTTTTAGCCTCATTATCAAGCATTTCTGGCCTTACTCTTTGCATTTCATCTAGCACTTGTTGTGCTTGTTCTTTTGTCATAGATTAATCCTCCTTTTTTTCGAAAAACTTATCTAGACTCTCTTTTGATGCCATTGTTAACCAAAACATTACTAACAGTACTATCACTCTTAAAAAAGGTATAAAGCAAAATGTATACCACATTCCCTTATTGCCTTTTTTTATATATTTTTTATAATCTATTTCATCTCTATTATGTAATAATGTTTTTATCGCTCTGTTTGAAGCAAAATATATTATTAAAAACACTATCGTGCTTTTTATGTAATATCCTAACATTTTATTTTCTCCTTTCTAGTAGTTCTTGTAATATATCTATTTGATTTTTTATTCTTTTTAAATTTTTATCTATATATTTAAAATTACTGTCCGGTTCTGACAATTCTTCTGACCATCTTCTGTCTTGTTGATATAATTCTTCTATTTTGTCTTTTACTTTTTGAACTGGAATATAGTTTTCTTTAATGTATTGTGGTGTCTCTTCTTTGATTACCTTTTGTCCCTCCAAAGTGTCTAATAATTTATTTTTTAATTCTTCATTCTCTTTTAATACTCTTTTATAATCTGATAAAATATGTTGCATTGAATAAGCTACATTTTTACTTCCATCTCCATAATTACCGGTACATATTACATTTAGTTCATTACAATCACAATAATTTTGGTCTATTACTAACTCCACATATTTTTCTATATTTAATATATCTTTTTCTATACTATTTTCTTTCACTTAAAACACCTCCTATTTTTTTATCTATAAACTTATACAATTGATAATCTGTTTTTATATTTTCATTTATTAAGTTAAATTCAATGTCATTACATAAATACTTTTCATATCCTGATTTTGTTCTATCAAAAATTTGTAAAGTATAATCATGAGTTATTTTCTGTCCAACTCTATTTTCATCTAAAATAATTGAATATTTACTGTTAGAATTAATGGACATCATTATAAAAATTGGTATATATTTATTATTAAATCTTTTTAATTGCTCATAAAATTTTATTTTGTCTAATTTATCTTTAACATTTTCTATTTTCATTTCATCAGCTGTTTTTTCTTTCATTATGTATTACTCCTCTCTTTAATTTATAGGAAATAAAACTATACACTTTTGTGCTATGTCTTTGTTATTTTCATATATTTCTCCTTCGAGTTCATTTTTATCATCTATATATTCTTGATTTAAAAATTCTCCACTCCAAGTATTGTTTGGAATATAATACCCTTTGCCAAATCCTAATGTTCCTTCAAGTGGGCTATAATAGTTTCCTTCTTCATCTGCACTTAATATAACTTCTGCATTTTCATCCTCTAACTTTAATTTTTGTATTAATTCTTTAACTTTCATATCTTATTTACTCCCTTACATCTACTATAAATTCTTTTATAAATCTGTTTGCATATTCTTTTGATATCAAGTTTCTCTTTGCACCGCGGATTTGTATGCCCAACATCTTTTTTCTTATTCCAGCTATAAGCTTCTAAAATCATGTTGTATTTTGGTTCACAATTTATGAACCAATACTGCGTTGGCTTTTCAAAATAATCTCCTCTTAATGTCCTATCTTTGTCTATAACCTTACTTGGTATAGCCCAATATTTTACTAAATAATGTGTTGTGCTGTATGGGTTCTCGATTATTAATGGTATCTTTTTTCTAATACACACTATTGCTAACTTTGTTACTGTTTCATACATTAAATCTAATTCTTTATGTAGTTTTAAGTCATTTTCTAATTTTTGTTCATCACTCCATTTTTTCATACTTGCACAAGTTCCTCTAAAGTGCATTTCAATTTGATTTTCAAATCTTATACATGGGAAAAAGGCTAATATTGTATCTTTTTCTGTTATGTTATCAAATATGCTTTCTTCTTTGTTATATGCTTTTTCTATTTCTTTAAATAAATCTATTACTACATCTGTTTCATTAAACTCATTTTGTATGTCATAATCTATTGCTTCATAACCGATTTCTTTAAATTCATTTTTAAATGTTCCGCTTTGTTCAAATAAGCAATAATACATTGTTACTCCTTCACTACTAAATTTGCTTTAATTAAATCAGATATATATGGTCTTATTTTTTCCTCTTCACCTGTATATCCAATATAATCTCCCCATTCAGAATTTTCTCTCATTTTAAACACTAAAATTTCTCTATCATAAATATTTATCTGCACTTGATACTTAACTTCATGTTTCCTATAGTAATTATCCCATTCTTCTAATTCGTATCCAAACTTTTCAAGTTCTTTTAAATCTACATCATCTCTTATTTTTAGCATATCTATTCTTCTCCTACCTTAATTATCAAATCACTTATTCTCATATCACTTATATTAAATCCGTAATTTGTAAATAACCTAATGTATTCATCTGAGTTCTTACAGTCTATATTCATTCCATACTCTTGTTTGTTTACCAAGTGAATTACATCGCCTTCCCAATGACACCAACCTATTTTTTCCCCTTCTACATTTTCAAAAATAAAGTCATAAGATTTATAACCGTTTTTGCCCCAGAATCCGATTATATGGTTTGTCCGGAATTATATATATGCCATTTATTTGCTCTGTTGGTTTTATTTTTAATTCTGGTAATTCTTCTCTGTATTTTCTATTCATCTTCTCCTCCATCTATATATGACAGTCTACTATAATTAAGTATTTATCTTGATTCTCTGGTTTATTAATTGTTTCCGTGAATTTTTCTAAAAATAGTTGTTCACTATCTTTTGTACTATCATTCATAGCCCACCAGCCCATTTTTCCTTTTTCATGCCACCCAGTCTCATCTAATAATGCCCAACAAGAAAATGTACCTCTCATTTTTGCGTAATTTTCTTTTGTTCCATATCTTTCTATATAATACTCTTTTTTATAAACTTCCCATTTAATATCTTCTTTTTCCTCTTCAGTTATTGGCTCTTGTCCTTCTACATAAGTTTCCCAAAACCTAATTGCCTTATTATATGTATTTTCAATTTCTATAGCCTTTTTTAACTCAATGTCTTTTATTTTTGCACCACTACACCACTTATAACCATTTATACAATCTCTTTTTTCGCATTGCATATTAAAAACTTGTTCAAGTGTTGGTCTTCCAGTAATGCAATCTTGAACGTTCTCTTTTACTAATAAAGTATCCATCCAACGTCCACCTATTTCATACCAATCCCATTTTGAATTAGGATTATATGTACTTAATTCATTTCCGTCCTTCGTCATATTGTTCGTATTCATCTATTTCAGCTTGGTATAATTCTTCGTCCGTTTCGGCATTTATATATTTTAATTGCCAATCACTTAATTTTTTTCCTTCTATTGATTCTTTTAAAAAATCTTCTTTCCTTTTTCTTGCTTCTTCAATTATCTCTTGTTTAGTTTTGCTTATATATGGCTCTACCTCTATATTTTCATTATAAGGTTCTAACATTTCTTCTAAATTTTCTTTTTTCGCAGTTATGACTGCAACTGTAAAATGGCTCATTATCTATTCCTCCTCAAATTTCGGAAACATATTTCTTATTTCCATTGATATTTCTCTTGTTTTTATCCAATTTTGTAATTCATTCTCACAACTTTTACATAAATCAAATGACTTTTTGAATACAGAGTTTTTTTCCTTTTTTGCATAAGTATATAAACCAATAAACCCTCTTTTGTATGTATATCTTATTTTAACTCCACATTTGTCACAAAAATATTTAGGATATCTTGTTGTTCCCCTATTCATATTTTTCTCCTACTTTATAGCAATTAGCCATATAACTTTCTTTTGTTAGTATTGTTTTTATACTCTCTTCATATGTTCTTGTGCCTTGTCCATTTGCATAAGCATTGTCTAATTTTATATATTTTGTTGCACCGTCTAAATAAACTGCTTTGACTCTATATCCGTTTACAAACTCTCCAACTTCTATTAAATCTATTAGTTGTTTGCTGTGTTTTACTATATTCATTGTAAAATCACCCATATTATTTTCATAACAATAATAGTCCCAGTCTTCGCAATTTCTTATAATTTTAACTACTTTATGTACTTCTCCTTCTTCGGTACGAACATAGTCTCCTACTTCAATTTTATCTTCCATTTGTTCCTCCTACTTTTCTAGCATTTTCAACTAACTTTTTAATTATGTTTGTATAATATTGCTGTTCTGGTCTCAACAAATCTGCAAAATCATCTAAATCATTTAATTCTTTTTCTCTTCTCTTTAAAATTTCTTCCTTTTCTTCTTTGTATAAATTATCATTTAGTCCGTGTAATCTTCTTGTTGCTATTATCTCTTCATCTGTTAAATCACTCATAATATATTTCTCCTTTATTTAATTTGTAATCTTTTCTAATCATTTGATTTTAGAACTTTCCTAAAATCTCATATACCATTAACCTATATATTTTTTCATTTTCTTCCAAATCACAATCTTTTGTATGATTTTTAAACAATCCTAATCTGTATAATCTGTTATGTGCTTTCCATTCCTTTAACCAACTTTTCATTGTTCTTTTACTTTTAAAACCAGTTTTGATCATAAACATGCTTAATACCATTTTCATATATGCTGCTGAATACACTTTATATGAGTCTAAAATTCTTATATTTCCTGCATCGTATTCTATATCTACTCCTAAAATTCTTATCTTTTCCATTACTCCTCTGTTCCCTTCTTCTTTTTGGCACATTTCAAATCTTTTATAGTTTTTGGAGTATACTCTCTTGTTTCTTGATTATTTTTCAATGTATCAATATTCTTTATTACCTGCTTTGTTTGTGCAACTATTCCTTTTTTTATGTACTCGTCTGTATATCCCTTCAAAGTTCTTAATAAATCCAATTTGTCTTTTAAAACTCTTCTTTCTTTTCTTGTTTTTATAATAGCTTTAGATACTTTCATTATCTCTATTCCATTCAAACTTCCTAACTCTAATTCATGTAAATAGTCTGATTGCTCCGCTTCTTTTATACAAATTTGTTTTTCTATCTCCTTTTTACAATTATCTAAATTCATAAATAAATTTTCTATATTTTGTAGCAATAATTTAACTTCATTCATGTCATCTAATTGCATTTTTGTTCCTCCTTTGTTTTTTTATTTTTCTAATTGTTTTATTGCTTCTTTGATGCACTTATTGCATAATGCAACTGTTATATTTCCGCATTTTGTTAACGAATTAGGTAAAACTGCTAATCCTCCGGCTCCTGTCAACTTGTTTCTTATCTAACCTTATTTCCGAACCACAAAAATCACAAATATAATATTCGTATAACTTCTCTGCTCTTCTGTTTACAACACTATTCTTCTCGTCAAAATGCTGCATTTTTATATGTTTTTCTGGTTCTTTTCTGTATTTTATTACTGTCATATTTAACATATTTACACCTCTAATCCAATCTCGGAATATGATTCATATTTTTTTCTAACATTATCTGTTCTGCTTTTTTGATGTATGCTATATATTTTCTTTTTTGTTTATTCAATTGTTTTGTTCTTGATTTACAATCATTTAAGCTATGCGTTACTAGTTTTAATTCTTCTTCTATCTCGTCACAGTTCATATTTTTTAGTTCTTTTGCTAATCTATATCCGGTTCGACTAGAACTATAAATTACAACTCTTTCTTTTTTTAGCTCACTTATTTTGCTTCTTACTTCTCTATCAGTAAGCCTAGTTTTTTCTACTAATTCTCTTCTCGTTGTGTATTTCTCTGTTGATAAATAGTCTTTTATATTTATTAACTTACTTTTCATCTGTTTTACCTCTTTAAAATATTTTCATTAATTCATTTCTTAATTTGTTTTGTGAATCTTCTTGCATTTTATTAAAATCGTCTTCTGATTGACATTTTCTTATTGAGTCGATTAATCCAAAACCGTTTTTCGATTTGCTCTTTATATTTATTAAATAAAATAATATAAATGTCTTTATCTTTATCTATTATGTCTGCGGTATCTACTACTATTTGTACTCCGCTTTTTACTACTACTTGTACTACTACTTATACTACTATTTGTACTTTCAAAATTGACAGTACAAATTTTATACCTGTTTGGACTCCCTTTTTTACCTTTTTTGTATTCAAAAAGTCCCGCTTCTATTAATTTATCTCTATATGATATAAAAGTTGCTTCACGTTTTATATCTAAGAGTGCCATCAATCTGTAGTTATCTACTGTAATCCATTCACTCCACCTGGCTTTATTGAATAATGATATTAGCTTATACCACAGCAATTGAGCCAGACCTGGCAAATGATTAGTTTCGAGCCACTTCTCAAAAGCATTTATTAATTCTATGTATGTCATATTATTTTTCCTTTCGTAAATAATACGATGGATAAACTTTTGCCTATCCCTCGCTGCATTTTTCTTTATATTCTTGTAATATTGCTTTTTGTATCTTTTCTCTAGTTTCTGAAGTGATTGGATGTGCTATATTATATATTTTTCCTTCTCTGTTTTTTCTGATTGGAAATGAAATAAACATTTCACCTTTTCTTTCTACTACATCTATTCTATTAATACAAATAGCATCATCTAACACAATGCTAGCAACAGCTTTAATCGTTCCCGCGTTTTCTATTTTTCTTATTTCAATACTTGTTATTCTCATAACTGTTCCTCCTTTAAATAATTTTTCTTAAATTCTTTCATGAATAATTCGTGACTATATATACTTTCAAATATAATTTGAGCTTCTTTCATATACTTAGATCTTAAATTAATATCTAAATCATACTTGTTGTGACATTCACGACAAACCGGTATAACTAGTCCATACCTCATGCTCATTTGTCTATTACTTCCTTCAAACACTTCATTTAAGTCATCTTTTTTCTTTTGATTACATATATAGCAAACTTTTAAATTGTCTGTTATAATACTAAATCTGTTATTCTCTAACCTTTTTAGTTTGTTAGATTTTTTCTTCAGTTCTTTTACTTGCTTATACTCTTTGTATTTGCAATCTTTGCATTCTTCATATTGAATTTTCTTTTTCTTCTTTGTACAATAAATATATTTTTGATAGTCTTTTGTTCTGAATTTAAAATTTATACATTTCATATAATTTGCTCTCATTTTCTTGATTTTCTAAGCTTATTTTGATATAATTAATTAGAAAATCATATATTTATGTATTTATGAATTTTTAGAAGTTATTTTTGTTTGCAGACTGGATAACTTCTTTTATTTTGTCAAATCTGTCTACGATGCTTCCTTCTCCTTTTTCGTTTATTATTTTTTGAATTGCATTAAAAGTATCTTCATATTCATAATTTTCAAATCTTAGTTCTTGATTAGCTTCTTCCGCTTTTATTAGTTTTTCTAAATTTTGATTTTCTGCATCAAAATATCTGTTTGCTCTTATTAGATTTATTATAGAAATAATCATAAGTATAAAATTCACAACATATATTGTTATCACTACTATTTTCATTTCTTTCACTTCCTTTCTTCTAAATGTTTTTTAATATGTATACAATGCTAATTACTAGCATTATATAAACTATGTTCATTATGAAATTTATTGTTATTATTTCTGCTAATGCTTGTGCTATTGTAGACACTATTAATATGATTACTATTGCTGATATCCAAAACATTAATCCTTTTATTGCATTTTTCATTTGTTTCCTCCTTTAACTATAAATTTGTTGCATTATTTCAAACGCTCTATCTAAATTTATTCTTGTCTGTTTTTCTCCTGTCTTGATCTTTGCTTCTTGCATTTCTGGTCTTGCTAAAATCTTATAAGCCTGCGATTTACTTAAGCTATATTGCTCCATAAACTGCTTTGGTGTTATGTATTTTACTCTTGCTCTTTCCTGTAATTTTGTTGCTGGCATTTCCTCATCTCCTTTACTTTTTAATTTCCACCTGTTATAATCAGTTAAAAGGTGGTGATTGTTTTGAAGTTATTGATATTATTTATATCTTTAATTGTTGTTCATGCTATTTATAATTTAATAAATTTTTTAAGGTATAATCATATTGAAACACTCTTAGTTGGTAACTATACTAACAATGTAAAATTAAATACAAAAGCCAAAATACATAAAAACGAAATTCTTAACTATATAAAGAATGCTGGCGTCAAAGATAAACATATCAATGCTATAGAATCTCTTGGTTATAATCAAATAGCATCTGGTTCTGTTTCTATTTTTGATAATATTCTTAATACTAGAGTTGATATTGCCAATAATGTCAGAAACTTACTATTAGAAGCAAAAGGAAATTATTGGTCTAGATTTATCAATTCAGCAAATCCTTTTTATTGGCTAAAAATTATATTGTATATTCCAAAATATCTGCTTTCTTATTTAGGATTAGACGCTGACAGTGTCTTTGTTAAAATTTTTCAATTAATTTACTGGGTAATTGGAATTATTTTTACAATTATAATTACCGTTTTTACAGATGAGATAAAAACATTAATTTTATCATTTATCCATTTTTCTTAAGAAGTCTATATGATTTTTTCGTATAGGCTTTATTGTTATAATTGCAATATCATATATTAACATCCACCAAAAAAGCATTTCCTTAATCATTTCCATCCTCTCATCTCCTCTCTTTGAATTGTTATTGTTTATTTATACAAGTTTTGCTTGTATTATTACACAAAAAAATATCAGGAAATATATAATCTATAGGCTTATCAAATATCTTTGATAATTTAATACAAGTCTCTATTTTAGGAGGTTTTTCTGAATTTTCTATATTTGAATATGCCTGCTGTGTAACCCCTAAAAAACCTGCAATATCAAGTTGTGAGCGATTCCCTCTTAATTCTCTACATCTATTCTTACTCATATTTTCCTCCTTTCTTTTAACAAGTTTTCCTTGTTTATGTGCTTATATTATCACAAGTAAAAATTGTTGTCAATACTTTTTTACAATTTTTTATTGTATTTTATTTACTTGTACAAATTTTACTTGTATAATAAGTGCTAGGAGGTTTATTTTTATGAATAGAATTAAACAATTAAGAGAAGAAAATAATATAACTCAAATACAACTAGCAAAGAAATTAAATAAAACTCAACAAACTATAAGTCTATATGAAAACGGAACAAATGAACCTGATTTAGATGGCTATATAATATTGTCAAAACTATTTAATTGTACAGTTGAATATGTAGCTGGTAAATCAGATATAAGAAATCCAGAAAAAAAGGATAATGATTTGTTAGATTTAGCAAGTATGGGATTTAATGCTGATAGTTATACCCCACCCACATCTGCTCAAAAAGAACAAATAAAAGGATTAATTGAGGTTGTTTTAAAAGATAATAAAAAAAATAGTGAGGAAAATAAAAATGAATAAAAATCAAAACGTGAAAAAAGACTTTTGGAATGATAAAAAAAATATTGCTATTGTTATTTTATCTATATCATTGTTTTTTTGCTTATTAGCATTAGGTAGCGATAATTCTAATGAAATTGAAGAGTTGAAAGAAAAAATATCTTCCCTTGAAGCATCTAGTTTAAATTTAGAAAAACAAAATAAAAATTTAGAAAGTGAAAATACAGAACTAAAACAAGAAAAAGAAAATCTTGAAATCGAAAATCAAAAGCTAAAAGATAGTGGCAGTCAATCACAACAAACGACAGAAAATGCAGGAAGTCAAAAAACAAACTCTACTGCTATATCTACACAATCATCTGAGGACAACTCTGAAACTGTTTGGGTTGGTGAAACGGGAAAAAAATATCATGTTCAAGGTTGTAGAACTTTAAAAGGAAAAGGACACCAAATAACATTGAAACAAGCACTCTCTGAAGGCAGACAAGCTTGTAAAGTTTGTCATTAATCTTTTAAGTTGGAGATAAAAAATGAATCTAAGTAATTTATATAATTTAGCAGAAAAAGAAAATATAAAAATATACGATTGGTATATCGAAAATGCTTATGGTATATTTTTGAATATAGATAAAATAAATGCAATTGCACTTAATTATTCTGAATTAAACACAAGTATTGATGAAAAATGCGTGTTATCTGAAGAACTCGGTCATTATTATATGGATGCAACATATCCTGTAAACACCAAAGATCAAATTTTAATTGATAAGCAAGAATATCGTGCCAAAAAATGGAGCTACTATGCTCTTATTCCTTTTGAAAAACTAAAATTAGCTATTTTAAAACGGAATTAATACAGTTTACGCTCTTGCTGATTATTTTGATGTTACAGTTCAATATATGCAAAATGCAATAAATTTCTATACAGAAAAATATGGTTTTATATACTAAAGATAAGTTATTATAAACTTATCTTATTTTTTTAGGAGGTACATTATGTCAAAAACAAAATACAAGAAAAGAAAAGATGGCAGATATCAAACATCAGTTGTTGTTGATGGAGTAAAAAAATATATAATAGCCAAAACAGCTGAAGAATTAGATAACAAAATCACAGAAATAAATTACAAAAAAATAAAAGGGATGTCTCAATCTTTTTCTGACATAACGTTTAAACAATATGCAGATAAATGGTTTGATATTAACATTTCTATAAAAGAAGTAGCAACTCAAAATAGTGTCCAAAATAGATTGAAACATATTAATAAATATATCGGAAATGTAAAACTAAGAAATTTAAAAAGATATCAAATACAAGAAATACAATCAAATATGCTAAAAGATGGATATACAGATATCACAAATAGAACAATAGCAGAATGTAAAAGAATTTTAGAAGATGCTGTAAATAATGATATTATAGATAAAAATGTTGCAAATGGAATAAAAGCTGTAAAATTTCCTAAAACTGAAAGAAAACCTTTAACACAATATGAAGACTCTAAAGTTGTTGAATGTGCCAAAAGTCATAAGTATGGTTTATTTATATTATTATTGAGATACTGTGGTATAAGACCAGAAGAAGCCGTTGCCTTAACTGTAGCTGATGTAGATTTAGAAAATAACCTTTTAAATATAAATAAAGCTGTTTCTCTTGCTCAGAATCAACCCCAAATAAAAGCTACCAAAAACTTAAAAAATAGAAAAATTCCCATTCCTAATTTTTTAACTGATTCATTAAAAAAAGAAATTGATTATCGTGTTAAAAATAAAATTCAATACCTTTTCACAAAAGAAACAGATAAATACTCAATGCTAACAAAACAAGCATTAAAAACTCATTTAAGTTCTTTCTTAAATGAATTGAATAAAACTATCACAAATGAAGATGAAAAAATCAAGTTTTCATATTATCAACTAAGACATTCATACTGCACAATGTTATATTATGCCGGTGTAAAAATAAAAAAAGCACAAGAACTAATGGGACACTCTTCTGCTGATATGGTTTATGATATTTATACTCATTTGGATGAAGAAAGAGAAAATGCAACTGAATTAATCAACAATTATATTTCATCAAAAATTCTGACCACTTTTTGACCACCTTTTTTTAGAAACATCGGACAAAATAGACAAATTGGAACAAAAATTTAAAAATAGTAAAAGCCAGTAAATAGTTAAAATCAAGCTACTTGCTGGTTTTTGTGTTGGAGCTTCCAACGGGAATTGAACCCGTGACCTCAGCCTTACCAAGGCTGCACTCTACCTACTGAGCTATGGAAGCAAACTATATGAATTATAATATATATTTATTAGAAAATCAAGTTTAAAATACATTTTTTAGATTAAATGCATATTTTTCTTGTATATGCTCTAGTACAAATTTTCCTGCATCAAGTTCTGCTACTGCAGATGAAAAATCTTCCGTTTCTATATTAGCTTTCATAGTTACAATAGCAGTATCTACTTTTTCAAGTTCATCATGTTCAATATAATAAGCAAGTTTATCATGAACACTACTCCACTTTTCATCAACTTCATTTACTTTGTTTTTTATATCATCTTGATTTTTGTTTAAAAGTCCTGTCTTTAGTTCTGAAAATGTTGTTGTCACTTCACTAACTGCTTTATTTGTATATTTTTGAGTAAATATATCTATTGAAAATATACTTATTACTATAATTATACTTATTATTGTTTCTTTAAACATTATTTTTTCTCCTTTTCTAATGGTTGACAAAAAAATTGGTTATCTCCATCAATTGTTGCAATTAGTGCTTCTTCTGGTTTTATTCCAAATTTTTCAGTTTGCTTTTGTAGCCACACATAGTTCTTTCCTAATTTTTCTAAATTCTTATACATAACTTTTCCATCAACAATTAAATCATAGGGAATTCCTTCATATTTAGGTTCTATATTAAAGTCTTCTGGTATAGTATTTCTTTTATTAGGTTTTGGAATTACAGTCACTTGTCCACTTGTTTCTAATATTGCATATTCTACATCTCCAATATTAAAAATGTTATTTCCTCTTAATCTTTCTTCTAATTCATTTATTGTAAATCTTTCCTTTTTTAATGCCTTTTGAACAATTTTACCTCTATATATTAAAATTGTTGGTTTTCCACATATTACTTCTCTTGCTTTTGTACTTTTTATATTTAACATTGATATTATTAAATGCATTAATAATAGTCCTAATATTGCAACTATTCCATTTGATATTGGTATTCCTGTTTCTGTCATTGGTATTGTTGCTAAATCTGCAATCATAATTGATATCGCTAGTTCAAATGGTTGCATTTGTCCTATTTCTCTTTTTCCCATTAATCTCATTACTATTAGTACTAATATGTATAACACTATTGCTCTAAAAAATGTAATTAACATTGTTTTCCTCCTATTTGTTAAAAATATCAATTTTATTTTTCGCATTTTTTAGTCAATTATACGATTTTTGCATAATTATTTTTTTGTTGTAAATAATATTGATGTAACCTTGAAAAAATTAACGTATATAAAAAATAAGGAGGTTTTTGATATGTCAAATAATACTCAAAGTAATAGTACTACTGGTGCTTCTACGGTTTGGCAAATTGTTGGTAGATTAATTACAGCTGCTATAGTTTTAGCAATTACAGCATTTTTTACACCAAATTTTACTATAAACAATATATGGTCTTTAGCTCTTGCAGCAATAGTTTTAACTATAATGGATTACTTAATAATTAAGTTTACAGGCTTACACGCTAGTCCATTTGGTAAAGGATTTGTTGGATTTGCATTAGCAGCTATTGTTCTATATTTTACACAATTTTTTGTAGCTGGTTATTCAATTTCTTGGGTTGCAGCTATAATTGGTGCTTTAATTTACGGTGTAGTTGATTACTTTATACCAGGCAACCAACAAATGTAATTTAAATGAATAAAAAGAAAAATATAACTATATTGTTGCCAAAATACATTCTGTTTTTTAATGTGAATTTTGACTTTACTTGATAGTTATATTTTTCTTTTTTATTTTTTGTTAACTATTTCATTTTGTTTTTTATAAATAGAGTTTTTTGGTACAACTCCTCTTACAGAAGATAATGGATAAATATTAGTATTTTTTCCAATAACAGTTCCTGGGTTTAATACACTTCCACATCCAACCTCAACATTGTCTGCTACCATTGCTCCAAATTTTTTCAAACCTGTTTCAATTTTTTCTGACTTGTTTTTTACAATAACAAGTTTCTTATCAGATTTTACATTTGATGTAATTGCTCCTGCTCCTAAATGAGATTTATATCCTAATATTGAATCACCTACATAATTATAATGTGGTACTTGAACATTATTAAATAAAATTACATTTTTTAATTCTGTTGAATTTCCTACAACTGCATTATTTCCTATAATAGCATTTCCTCTGATAAATGCACAATGTCTTATTTCTGCATTCTCACCAATTATTGCTGGTCCTTTAATATATGCTGATGGCATTACTTTTGCACTTTTTGCTATCCATATATTTTCACCTTTCAATTCATATATTTCAGGATTAAGTTTGCAACCTAATTTTACTATAAATTCACTTATTTTAGGTAAAACTTCCCATGGATATTCTGAATCCTCTAATAATTCTTTTGCAATAGTTTCTTCTAAATTATATAAATTATGTGTTTTACATTCTTCCATATTTAATCCTCCTTGTAAAAAATGGTGGCAAAATGGGGACGGTCCTTTTCATTTTATTTATTCCAGAATTTTTCGTATAACTCTTTTGCTGTCTTTGGACTATCAACACCTTCTTTATTTTTTACAGGTGCAAAATCATCTTCACGTTTTCCTCTAAGAATAGCTATGTTATCAAAAAATTCAAAAGCATCAAAGATAAATGATTCGAATTTATATGAATTTGGTTCTTCTGGAATAACTTCTTTACCATTTTCATCTATATAAGAATTCTTTTTTAGTGCACAATGGTACATTAATGGTTCATTACTGATTTTTTCTATAGCATCTATTGTATATAAATTACACATAATATGTGATTCGCCATATTTTAATTCACCATTTTTATCTCTTTGTTCTGCCATTTTTTTAGGTAATTCTGTGTATTCAATAACTTTTGGATGCCCATTCATTTTGCAAAAAACACCTACTCTTTCGCTTGGTGCAACTTTTACAACTGATTTTGATGCAATTTGTACATTTTGAGATTTTGCAACTCCCAGTAATACAACATCAACCATTTTTAATAAGGCATTATCTACACTTCCTATAAATATCCATTTTATACCTTTTCTTTTCATGTCTGCTAAACATCCACTTGCTCTAAGTGATGAATATGTTCCACCATTACCGTCTGAAGCTTCTCTTATTTTATAATCTTTTCCAATAAGTAATTTTCCTTCTGTATCAACTAATGGTAATTCACTTTGAGTAAATATAGTTACAGCTTTTTTTGGATAACCAAAATAATTATTTTTTTCTAAAAAATCAACTGTTTCTGCATTGTTTTCTTTACTTGTCATTATGTACCATGGAATTGTAACACCATATTTTTGTTCTGCTTCTTTTAAATTTTCTGCTAAAATTTCAAATAAATATTTTCCTTTACCATATACATCTAATTTAAATGTACCTTTTGGACCTTGATGTCCAAGTCTTGTTCCTTGGCCCCCTGCCATTGTAACAACAGCATATTCACCAGCTTTTACAGTTTCTTCTCCTAATTGAGTAAATTTTTTCATTTGATTTTCTGTAAGTTTTGCCTTGTCTAAATATTTTAATGGTTCTATTTTACTTTCTTTAAATTCTATTTCTTTTTTTGTATTATTATATAGTTCCATTATTTGATGTAAATCAATTGTATTTATTTGTTCTATTAATTCATTTTGTTTTTTATTATCTAATTTTTCTAATAATCTTATTACATGGTCTTGTTTGTACTCTTTTAAAAGCTCAATCGCTTCTTGTTTCTTATCCACTTCACTTCATTCCTTTCTCGTGTCTTTCTTGTTTTTTTAACATTCTTTCTGTATTATATGAAATTCAATATTCCTATTCTATCATATTTGTTAAAGTTTAGCAAGCTTTTTTATTTTTCCTGTCATAATATTAAGAATTACTCCATATATATTAATAAAAGTTTGTCTAGCTAGGAGGTATTATAGATGGAAAATGTAGGCTTATATCAAGATATAGCCAAACGAACTGATGGTGACATTTATATTGGAGTTGTCGGTCCTGTAAGAACTGGAAAATCTACTTTCATTAAAAAATTTATGGATTTGCTCGTAATTCCAAATATAGATAATGAATACAAAAAAGAAAGAGCAAAAGACGAATTGCCACAAAGTGCTGGCGGTCGTACTATCATGACAACTGAGCCAAAGTTCGTTCCTAATGAGGCTGTTGAAATTACAATAGATAAAAATTTAAAATTAAAAACTCGTTTAGTTGATTGCGTTGGGTATTTAGTTGACAATGCAATCGGATATTTGGAAGATGATATGCCAAGGATGGTTAAAACACCTTGGTCTGATGAAGAAATTCCTTTTGAAACTGCTGCTGAAATTGGCACAAAAAAAGTTATTGAAGAACATTCTACAATTGGAATTTTGATTACAACTGATGGTTCTATTACTGACATTCCTCGTAATGATTATATAAAAGCTGAGGAACGTGTTGTTAGTGAACTTCGTGCTCTTAATAAGCCTTTTATTATTTTATTGAATTCTGCTAATCCATCTTCTCCTGAAGCAAGAGAATTAGCAATACAATTATCTGATAAATATAATACAAAAGTTATGGCTATTAATTGTGAAGAACTAACTGCAGATGATATCAATTCAATGTTTGCTAATTTACTTTATGAATTTCCAGTTGAAGAGATCAGTATCACTTTTCCAAAGTGGCTTGATGGATTAGACTTTTCACATCCATTAAAAGCTAAATTATTCGAGCAAATTCAAGATGCTTTTACAAATGTTTCCGCATTAAAAGATGTTTCTAATTGTGTTTCTAAAATTTCAAGTACAGACATCATTTCAAAAACAGTTGTAGATAATATTATGTTAGGTGTCGGAAAAGTTTGTATTTCTATTCAATTAAAAGATGAACTATTTTATAGTGTATTATCTCAAATGACTGGCATAGAAATTACAGATGAAGGTTCATTATTCTCTATTATGGATAATCTAGCTTCTACTAAGAAAAAATATGATAAGATTTCTTATGCACTTGAAGAAGTAAAAACAAAAGGATATGGTATTGTTACACCTTCTATTGATGAGCTTGTCTTAGAAGAACCAGAAATGGTAAAACAAGGCTCTCGCTTTGGAGTAAAGCTTCGTGCAACTGCACCTTCTATACACTTAATACGCGCTAATATTGAAACTGAAGTTTCTCCAATTGTCGGTTCAGAAAAGCAATCAGAAGAATTAGTAAATTATCTTCTTTCAGGCTTTGAAAATGATCCTACAAGTATATGGAGCTCTAATATCTTTGGAAAGAGTTTAAATGAACTTGTTAATGAAGGTCTTCAAGCAAAACTTGCCAAAATGCCTGAAGAAGCTCAAATGAAACTTCAAGAAACACTTGAACGTATTGTTAATGAAGGATCTGGTGGATTAATCTGTATCATATTATAGTCTAATTACTTTATATCTCAAAAAGGGAAGAGTTTTGCCTCTTCCCTTTATTCTATTTTGCTAGCAACATTCTCTTCTTCTGCATCTTTTTTTACAACATATAACATTTATTAAAGCTATTAATAATAGTACTCCAAGAGCTATGACTAATGTTATTATTGCTCCTACACCTATAGTAGCAATTATTTCTGTTAAAGCTGCAACTAATACTCCTACAAAAAATGCTAAAGCAACTGCTACTACAGCTACTATTAGCCATAAGCAAGAGCAATCTCTTTTGTTATCTTTTTTGCAATATATTTCAATATTTGGTTCCATAATTTAGCACCTCCAGTACTACTATATATTATGTAAAATTTGTCAATTTGTTTCTATTTTTGTTGAAAAATCTCGTTAAATATAGTATAATTACTATATTATTTGAGAAAGATGTGATAAAATGAAAATTTTAAGTATAGATACTGCAAGTGATTTATGCACTGTTGCTATATTAGAAGACAAAGAATGCATAAAAGAAATAACAATCAGTGATGCAAGAAATCACTCTGAAAAAATTATGCCAATTATTGAACAAGTTTTAGCAGAATCAAATTTAAATTTAAAAGATATAAATCTATTTGTTTGTGATAAAGGTCCTGGTTCATTCACAGGAATTCGTATCGGAGTTGCTACTGTACTTGCATTTCAAGATAGTTTAGATATTCCAGCTGTTGGCATTAATTCTTTAGAAGCACTTGCATATAATGTTAAACAAAATGGAATTATTTGTTCTTTAATAGATGCAAAAAATAATAATGTTTATTTAGGTATATTTAAATTAGAAAATAATGAATATATTAAATGTCAAGAACCAAAATTTGCTAATATTGATGAAGCCATTTCTTTGTTAAAAACTTATAGTTCTTCTATCACTTTCGTTGGTGATGGTTCAAGTGCTTATAAAGACTTATTAAAATCCAACTTAGAAAACTGTTTATTTATAGACAAAAATGATTTGAGTAGTTATTCTCTAGGATTAGCCGGTTTTGAAACTTATAAAAAAGGAATTGAAACATCTCTTATGCCTTTATACTTAAGAAAATCACAAGCAGAAAGAGCTCTTGAAGAAAAATTAAAAAAGGAGTGATTTAAGTGGAAATCTTTACAATGACTTTACAAGATCTAGAACAAATGAAAGATACATTATATTCTGATTTTGATAATTTTTGGAGTTATAATGTTTTAAAACAAGAACTTGAAAATAAAAATACAACATATATTATTGCAAAAGAAAATAATGAAGTAGTCGGTTTTGCTGGTATTTCTACCTGCCTTGATGAAGCTACTCTTAATAACATTGTTGTAAAAAGAACTCATCGTAATAGAGGCATTGGTGGAGAATTACTTGAATCTTTGATTGAACTTTGTTCAGAACTTAGAATGAAAACTTTCACTTTAGAAGTTGATACAGAAAATGAACCTGCTATTCACTTGTATGAAAAGTTTGGTTTCAAAAACTTAGGAATTAGAAAAAAATATTATAACAATACAAGAGATGCATTTATTATGACTAAATATGATATGTAATAAAAAGGTAATGTGTGAAATTTAGCACATTACCTTTTCTTATATCTAAACAAACTTTTCAACTTTAATTATTGTCCTTCCGCTTCTAGTTTGTCCCATTATTTTTTTAATTAAAAATCTTCCTTTTCCTCTAATAGTAATCATATCATTTTCTTTAATTTGTTTTGTTTTTTTAGTTTCACATTCAAAATTAACAAAAACCCTTTCTGCATTAATTATAACAAGCGCTTTATTCCTTGAAGCACCTGCAAGTTCAGAAATAACATTATCTAATCTTAATGATGAAACTATAATTTGAATTTCCTCTTTTTTTATTTCAACTTCTCTTAAATTCTCAATATCTTGAGTAAAAATTTTAGCCTTTGAAAACCTTGTTAGACCACTTAAATTTTGAACTAAGAATTCAGCAATATTTTTTTCTACAATTATGTCAGCACCATTATTGTCAACTATAATATCTCCTACTTTTTTTCGCTCTACTCCCAGTTTTACAACAGCTCCTAAATAATCTCTATGTGTATATTTTCCTTTTAAGTCTTCTGGCAATTCAATTGTAACAATTTGCACAATATTTGCTAAATTTTTCTCCACTACATCTAAATTAAACTTTTCTGGTTTAAATACAAACATTTTTCTTTCTGCTTGTTCAAATCCACCATAAATTATATAATTTGTAATTCTATTCTTTTCTATAAATTTTTGCACAAGTTCTATTTGTGATAAATCTAAAAAATCTGTATACTCAATTTTATTTCTCTTTTCTACCATCTCTACCTTATCTAAAATCTGTGCTAATAAAATTTTATCATCCTTATCTTTATAATCATTTAAAATTTCTCTATTCATAAATCCTCTATCCTATCAAAATTAACATTGCAAGCGTAGCTAATGGAACTGTTATGTTGTCCCAACCTTTTCCAGACACAGCTTCAATTGCTGTAATTGCAAATCCCATTAAACATGAAACTAAAGGCCAATGCGCACTTTGCCAAAATACCCCTACATGATAAAATGCTAAATATGCACCAATCAAAAGTGTTGATATAATAAACATGGTTGCAGAACCTGCAAATGATTTTTTTGTGTCACCTAATTTATATTTTTTACTCTTTATGCTTTTTCCTATTAAAGCAGCTAATCCATCTCCATAAGCCATTACTAATGTTGGTACTAATCCTAGTGAAGGTTTTTTAAATATTCCAAATGACACTATTACTAATACTAATAAAGCAATAGCATAATACACTGTGCCCAATCCATCTTGTTCATCTCGTTCCATAACTTTTATTAAATTTTTCTTATAAGACATATAGTTTATAGCCACAAATGTTGCTGGAACTAACAAAGCCCACCACACATTAGTGAAAAAGTACATTACTATAAACCACCAGTTTCCTAACATAATATGTATAAATTTTCTGCTTGCTTCTTTTCCTCTTTTTTCAAATATTTTTGCTCCAATTATTACTAATGCTATATATGCATAAGATACTATTATTCCTAAAAAATTCATCATTTTCTCCTAACCTAAATAACTTTTTAATTCAATAAGTGATTTTGCTGCTGTTATATAATCTTTAACAAAATTTAATAAATAATTAGAAACTTTTGAAGCAGGCTTGTCCATGTATAAATCTTTTACAATACAAATTCCTAATCCTTTATCAAATAATTTTTTAAGGTTTTTTCCTATCTGAATAATATTTTCTTTTCTAATTTTCTTATATGTGTTTTCTGCTTGACTATGTCTATTATTTAATTCTGTTATAAATTCTTCAAATGTATATTCTCTATATTTATACATTTTATACATTTCTGCTGCATATTCTAATCCATATATTGTTTGCAAATTAAAACATTCTAGCATTTTAGCAAATTCCTCTGGTTTAAAATAATAAATATGTCCTTGCAATTTATTGAATGCTTTCATTGTATCTAAATATCCTAGTTTTATATTATTTATTATTCTTTCATGATTAAATTCAAATGTTCCACCTAAGTCATCTGAAGATGAAATTACTTTTATATATACATCTTTGTTTTTTGTTTTTTTGCTAAAACCTACTCCTGCAATATCTGCAATTATAATATTTTTATATCCTTTTTCTATTAACATATTTGATGGTATATTATCATATAAGCCTCCATCAAAGTACTCTTCTCCATTTATTATTTGTGGTTTAAAAATAGGAAAACATGAGCTTGCAAGCAAGTAATCTTCCATTTGTTCTTTTGGAATGTCATTTTTGAATACTTGCAAAGGTTCCTTATTTTTAACTGAATATGTTACTAATCCAAAATCAATTGGTGAGTTGTATAGTTTATCCATATCAACATATTTTCTTATCATTTCTCTAAGTGGTGTATTGTCAATTCCCTTTTGTTTTGTATAATCTGCTGCTAGATTAAATATGTTAGATAAGTCAAATATATTTTTATTAATATCAATTTTATTTACATTCATTATATTACCTATTTTTATATTTTCATACATTTTTTCTGTTGCCATAAAGTCATCTTGTAAAAATAACGCTCCATTTAATGCACCAATTGAAGCTCCTACTATTGCTGTAATATTTATATTCATTTCTTTTAATGCTTTCCATATTCCTACTTCATATGCTCCTTTAGTTCCACCTCCTGCTAGAACTAGTCCATATTCTTTTTCCTCCATATAATTGCCTCCTTTTCATTTTATAGCCACATTATATATCTATATATTAATTTTTTCAAGGTTTATTTCATAAACTATATTGTGGTGATTTTATGAATTCTAGATTATATGATAGAGTTTCTGCTCTTAATTATGCTAAAAAGTGGGCATTGGCCCGAAACCCAAAATATTATAATTTTGATGCTGTTGGTGGTGATTGCACTAGTTTTGTATCTCAATGTATATTTGCTGGTAGCCAAAAAATGAATTATAATGGTTGGTATTATAATAATGGATATGATAAATCTCCATCTTGGAGTGGTGTTGAATTTCTCTATAATTTTTTAATTAACAATAAAGGATATGGTCCTCGTGGAATACCAATTACTTCTGATGATGTTGATGTTGGAGATATTGCTCAGCTTTCTTTTGATGGAAAACATTTTGGACACAGTCTATTTATTGTTAGTATTTTGCCTGGTGGCTATCTAAATAATATATCTGTTGCTACACATACTTTTGATGTTTTTGGTAAAAAAATTAGTGACTATAACTTTTCCCAAGTCAGGTTTGTTCATATTACTGATGTTGGTTATTAATTTTTCTTTAGAGCAAAGAGGACTTTCCTAGTATATAAAAATAAGGCATAATGTGATTTGCCTCACATTAAGCCTTGTTCTTTATTTATTTTACATATTCATTTAAAGGTCTACTTTTATAATTAAGTTCTCCAAATTCACATGTTGGTACATATCCTGGTTTTGAATTAATTACATCTGGAATTCTGTTTACAACAGATGCACATGTTAATTCAACTGTTGAAGGTCTTGCAACAACTATTGTTGTATCTGGCTCTCCATAAACTGTCCATTCATTTTTGTCATAATCTTCTTTTGAATAAACTTTACCTATACATTCACTCTCTATTGTAATTCCTTCTTCTGTTTCAGTTGTAACAACTGCACTCATTCCAGTTGCATCACCTGCTTTAACTGTCATATTTAATGTTGAAGAGAATAAATCCTCCTTATATGTTTGTGGTACACATTTTTGAGTTTGAGATTTAACTGTTAAACCTAATTTCTCACATAACCAACCATTTACATTCCACATGTATGATGGTAAATATTCACCATTGTTTATAAGTTTTTGTCTTTCTTCATCACTTATTCTATCAACAGATGCAACTTCTTTGTCAAAATCTTCTAATGTTAATCCTGCGCCATGTGCTTTTGCTAAAGCTATTCCGTATTCTTCAACATTATAACTTGAACTTCCTTTTATTTTTGTTATTTTTTGTGTTGAACCTGCTATTGAAGAAATTAATTGTCCCCAATAAATATCTTGATATCCACTTCCTGTTATTGTGCAATTGTTTTGTTTTGCAAGTGCATCTATTTTATTTGTAGCTGTTGGATTTGAATTAGCTGGATAAAATGCTTCTTCGCATGTTGTAATTGCATTTATTCCTAATTCGGCACATAATAATAGTGCTTCTTCAACATCACTAAATAAACTCATTGTTGTAACTATTGCAATGTCTGGTTTTACTCTTGACATCATTTCTCTTGCATTTTCTAAACTTGTTACTGTTACACCTTTATTTTCGGCTCCTAGTATTTCGCCAATGTCTTTTCCTATTACATTAGGATTAACATCAACAGCTCCTACTATTTCTCCTCCTTTTTCATACACATATCTCATTGTGTATAAACTCATTTTGCCTACTCCATATTGAACAACTTTTACTTTTCTTTCCATAGAAAGACCTCCATTTCTGCCAATTTGGCTATAACAAAATTTAATTTTGCTTAGCCATATTTTATCATATTATTCCCAATTTTCAATATTTTTATTTAAAATTTTATGTTCTTATGTTTTAAAACATCATCATTGCTTGAATTTTCAAGAATTTTATGATATAATTTATGCTAGTTTTTTATTATAAAGGAGTATAAAATGTCAGAATCTAATGAAATAGAAAATTTTGGAGCAACTTACAAAAAACCAATATTTGATAAAATAAATCATTTATGTATCTCACAAAGTAAATATCTATCTAATATCAGAATCTCTGAAAAATCTTTAGATTTAACACGAGAATTGGAATTTCCTAATATAGGAATAACTTTAAATAATAAATTAATAGAATTTATGCATATTTTTCAAGATGCTGGACTTTCTATGTTTGCACAAAGGTTTGAAAACTATGGTTCTAAAAAAATAAGCTTTGTTTCTTCATCTTTTGTAGGAGATTCTATTATTTTCTATATGCTTAGCCAAGTAAGCTCTGCTATAGATATTTTAGTAAAATACCAATCAAAATTAAATGAATTAATAGATGTAGAAGAAGAAAAATATGCAAAATTACAAAATGCATCTAGATTAAAAAAGCTTTCTTTTTCTATAAGAAGTCTTGTTTCTCTTCCAGAAGAGCTATTGTTTTCATATACAGATGAAGATGTTGATGAATTAAATTCTTATATATCAGCTTATATAGGAGCTGACAATCAGCTTTGGGATTCTGACTTAAGAAATATTATTATTCCATCTTTAGTAAAACACATTAAAGATCACAGATATAGTAAAGCAACCGTTTCTAACATACTAAACGAATCCGTAATAACTGACTTAAGCAAATTAGGATTATCTGATTTGATTCCAGAATTAAACCAAGAAGTTAATAAAATATTTAATCCAATTGAAAAAGAAAGACCTGTTGATTCCGAAGAACAAGAAAAATAAAAATGGCGACCTACCTTAGGTTACCATTTTTATTTTTAAACAAATTCTTCCCAAACTAAATTTGCCAAATCTATTCCTTTATTTGTTAATCTTATATTGTCTTCATCAATATTAATCAAATTTTCATCAGACAATTTTTTTAGCTCATTTCTATATAAATAAATTGGATTATCTCCGAATTTTTCTTTAAATTTTTTTATACTTATTCCTTCTATTTTTCTTAACCCTAAAAGCATATATTCTTTTTTTGTGTCATCTTCTTTTTGTATTTCATGAATTATTCTATTTCTTTCCAACTTGTTGCTTCGAACATTTTTAATATATTCTGACATGTTTTCTGTATTTGAATATCTAGTTATATCTCGATAAGAATGTGCAGCAATACCTATTCCTACATACTCTTCTTGATTCCAACAATTCATATTATGTTTAGACTCAAATCCTTTTTTGGTAAAGTTTGATATTTCATAATGTTTATATCCATTTAATTCTAAAGTATTTTTAACATACCAATACATGTTTCTTTCTAGTTCTTCTTCTGGAAGCTCTAGTTCTCCACTTTCTATTTTATTTGCAATTGGCGTTCCTTCTTCTACTATTAGTGAATATACAGATATATGTTCAGGCTGTAATTGAATAATTTTTTCTAGACTATCTTTTAAATCCTTTATTCTTTGGTTTGGAAGTCCTAACATTAAATCTACATTAATATTTTTAAATCCTACTTCTCTTGCCATTTTATAAGTTTCTAAAAATTGTTCTACATTATGTATTCTTCCTATTTGTTTTAATAGCTCATCATTGGTTGTCTGTAGACCTATGCTTAACCTATTTATTCCTGTCATTTTATAGTCTTTTAATTTTTCTAATGTAACAGTTCCTGGATTTACTTCTATTGTTATTTCTGCATTATCCGCAACATTTTTTTTGCATATTTCACAAAGTATTTCTTTTATGTACTTGCTATCTATATAAGAAGGTGTGCCTCCACCAATATATATAGTTGTTATTTGTTTTTTTATTTTTTGTAATTCTATTTCTTTTAATACGGCCTCAATGTATTCCTGCATTTTTGAATTTTTATTACTAAATGATATAAAATCACAATAATCACATTTTTTCTTGCAAAATGGAATATGTACATATATTCCCATTTCTTTATTTTCCATTTGCTATCTCCATTATTTTTCTTAACCTGTAATTTACTCCTGATTTTCCAACAGGTTTTTTTAACATTTTTCCCAATTCTATTAAACTGGCATTAGGATATTCAAGTCTTAATTCTGCTATTTCTTTTAGTGGATCTTCCATCTTCTCAAATTTTCTAGTGTCTTTTAGTTTTCTTATCGCTTCAATTTGTTCTATTGATGCATTTATTGTTTTATTTAGATTTGCTGTTTCACAGTTCACAATTCTATTTATCTTGTTATTCATCTCTCTTTGAACTCTTATTTCTTCAAATCTAAGAACTGACTTATTTGCCCCTAGCAAAGCTAAAAATTTTGAAATCTCTTCACTATCTTTTAGATATACAACATATTGTTCATTTTTTTCAATTATATTGCTTTTTATTGAGAACATTTTTAGATATTCAACAATATTTTCTGCGCTCTTTTTCTCTTTAAGCCCTATTTCCAAATGGTATTTCTTTTCAGGATTATTTATTGAACCTGCTCCTAAATATATCCCTCTAATTAGCCATTTAATCTGTTCTGTGTTCAAATTATCAACATATTCTATATTATTTATTTTTTCTTTGCTTACAGTTATCACAAAAAGCTTTCCTTGTAGTGTTATATCATAATTATGTATTTCCATATTATTTAACAATCTTGAAAATCTATTTATGTTATATTCATTCTCTGTACTAAATTTAATTTTGTTCTTTTCTTCTGAAATATTGCTACTTATTAAATATCCCAGCAATTCATACTTAACAGCTTCTTTATTTGCAAGACTCTCAGTTTTGCTCAACTCTTCCTTCAAATCAGCAGAAAACGACATACATACCTCTCCTCTCTATGAAATAGTTATACATTTAAACATACTTTAATTAACTTGAGTCACAACTACTCTATCATTACCACCCAAATCCTTCTTAAAATATGTATTAGTATAATGCTCTTGGGAATTAATAATATCCACAACCTCATCTTTTTGATCAAAACCGATTTCAAAGCACAAATAACTACCAAATTTAAGGTACTCTATTGCCTTTGAAGTAATTTTTCTATAAAAATCAAGTCCGTCAATTCCGCCATCTAGTGCCAATTCAGGTTCATTTTTAACTTCTGGGCTAAGACATTTCAAATCATTTTTCTTTATATAAGGTGGATTTGAAACTATTATATCAAATTTCTTTTTTTGAACTTCTTCAAACAAATTACTTTTTATAAATTTAACTTTCGCATCTAATTCTTTAGAATTTCTCTTTGCCACTTCTAATGCCTTAGCACTAATATCTACTCCGTAGACTTCAGCTTCTGACACATTTTTAGCTATAGCTATTGCAATAGCTCCGCTTCCTGTGCACAAATCCAATATTTTAGGCTTATTCATTTTTCGGGCTATTTTTATAGCTTCTTCAACTAATATTTCAGTATCAGGTCGTGGTATTAATACATTTTCATCAACATAAAAGTCCATTTTCATAAATTCTTGATGATGTGTTATATGTTGTAATGGAACTCCTTTGGTTAATTTGTCAATATTAACGAAATACTCCCATTGTTGCCTTTTTTCAACTTCTTTATTATCATATACTATTAAATACTGTCTTGGCTTTTTTAATATATATTGTAGTAATAATCTTGCTTTTAATTTAGGACTATCTATATTATTTCCTTTTAAAATTACCATCCCTCTTGATAGTATTTCTTTTATTGTCATATTAACACCACCTTTTTATTACTATTTCTACTTCCATTCTTCTACAAACTCTTCTGGAATTTGCAAATTTCCTTTTCCGCATCCTAATTCTATGCCTACTTTATTAACACCGTGATAATCGCTTCCTCCACTTCTAAAATAATTTCTCTCTTTTGTTAATTTAAGTAGATATTGAATTTGTTCATCATTGAACTCACTATGCATACATTCTATTCCATCAATTGAATAATTTTCTAAAATTTCATCTATAAACTTTTCTTTATCTTCTGCCCATTTGTATATAAATAAATGTGGTAAAAATACTAACCCATTACATTTTTTTACTACTTCAATTGCATCTTCTAATGATATATAATCTGCAGTTTTATCTATGTATAATTTACTATTAACATCTCCACAATATTTTTTAGAGAAATTATCAAATGTATCTAATACCCCTTCTGGTAATATTTTTTTATTTTCCTCATGATTTACAAGTTCTTTATATATATGTAGACTTGCCCACTCTTTTTCTGGATTAAAATTATTTTTGGCTTCTTCACTTATTTTAAGTCCCATTTCTTCACATTTTTCAACTAGTATATTAAAATACTTTTGTTGTAATTTTGACTTAGTTTTATCTTTATAATACTCGTCTGCCCAATCTTGTAATTTATTAGTATCAATTTTATATCCTAATATTTCTATTAATCTTTTTTTATAACTACATTTTATTTCAATTCCCGGTATAATTGTACCTGTATAGTATTTTTTTATGTCCATATTTTCAAGTTCTTTATACACCTTACAATTATCATGGTCTGTAATTGAAATATATGTCAATCCTAGTTTTTCAGCTTTTTGTAATACCTCTGTAATACTATCTGCTCCATCCGAATAATTTGTATGAATATGTAAGTCTATCATATTTTCTCCTTTCAATTAATCTTGTTGTAATTGATTTTCTTGCTCTAAACATAGATTAAATTCTTTTTCTAATCTGTCTAATTTACCAATTTGCACTTGAGTTTTTATCCTATCTCTTAATGCTTGTATCCTTGCTCTGTAATTTGCTTGATTTCTCAATATATTTTTTCTATCACTTGCTCTTGCTTCTCTTATACATTCTGCAGCACTTGGATATCTTCCATCTCCTGAAGTATGTACTAACTCTGGTTGTAGCTCAACACTTCCTCTTTTAAATACATTTATCCTGTTATATAATCCTCTTTTTTCAACTTCTTCTACTGTTTTTAGTAAATTGTAATATGCTCTATCATGATATTCAGGTACTACTCCTCTTGGTGGTAAACCTGCTTCAATAAAATATTGTTCTCTTTCATATGAAGATAGCAAACTTTCGAATCTATCAACTGCTAATATATCTATTTCTATATCATATCCATGTTCTTTTTGATATTCTAATATTTCTAAATATCCTTCTGTACTTCCAAAGGTTCCTTCTTGTATTAAATTATTTTTTAACTGTACAGCCCTTTGTCTTAAATAATTGTCTAATGCAGGTTGTACAAATCTCTGCAACAATGCATGTGACTCTCCTGGAAATTCTCTAAGAATCTCATCATAATATTTATGGTATACAGCAACTTCATCAGGATTTATTTCTATAAATATTTCTTCCTTCTGTCCTTCTACAAATTTTCTTAATCCTGTTTTTCCTCCACCAGCTTGTGAAACAATAAAAACAGATTGTGGATTTTCATTTTCCTTGCTTCTCATAAATATCTGCATTTCTGCTAATTTTAAACATCTAAAAAATTCTTCTTCTGTTAAGTCATATTTGTTTGCCTCTTTCATTTTTACTCCTTTACCTCATTTAAATATTCTGTTAATACTTTATTTATTACTTCTTCATTGTCTTTATATATTTGATCTCTTTCTTCTTGAAGTTTTGTAATTTTTTCTTTAAAATCTGTATATGATTTTTCTTTATTATGTTTTACCTCATTGGCTATTTTTAAATTAATTACATTTATGGCTAATTCTATCCTATCTATTGTTATCCCTCCCTTTTCTCACATATTATACTATATTTTATATAATTTTCAATTGTTTTTTGTAAAAATCTCAAAATGATACTAAAAAAGAACAACTTATACAAGTTGCTCTTTTACTCTTTTCCTTTTACTTTCTACTATTAGTGGTGGTAATAGTGGACTATATTCTTCACCATTAAATACATCTACTTCTACTGTTCTTGTAAGTAAATCAGTGTATGTGTATGACGCTGTACGGTCATTATCTTCATATTTTACTACAAATAAATTTGAGTATGCTTTTTCTATTGTACCTTCTTTTGCAAATTCTTTGCTTCTTCCTAATGAACCTTTAACAATTATCTTTTGTCCGATTTTGTCATTAATATCCGTTTTTAAGTTTGAGATGTCATTTCTACAAATCATTAAATCACCTACTTTGCTTAAGATGATTTTACTATATCATTTATAAGTGATTTTGTCAAAGCAACTGTTTTTTTGTCGTTTTCTTGTATTTCACTATTTTCAATGGGTTGACGGTTTCATCTTTGTTTCGTTACATTTATATTACATTTATGTTACAAAAATATTACATTTCTTTTTCCTCTTGCTCCTATGCCATTAATTCCTTTTTTTCCATCTCTCAATTCATTCACAAAATCATCTATAGTTATATACTTGTTTTTATCTGTTATAGCTACATTTTTAGCTACAATCAAAGGGTCTAAAAAGTCAATTAAAATTCTGGATGGTGATGAAGCAAAATTCGCACCTGCGTCCATTAATGCTTCAAAATAACTTTGGCATGCTCCCGCAAATATTACTAAATTTTTATTGTGTAATTCATCATATTTTCTTGCTTCTTTTACAGTTTGAATAAAATGTCTTGAGTTTCTGTAATTTAAAATATCATTATATCTTGCACCGTTTTTTAACATGCCGATCATGTCCGTGTTATTATAAGTATATCTGGTTGATATATTTGTAACAATTTATAAACTACTTTAGGTTGTTTGTTTTCTGGTATATTCTTAACAGTTGCATTTAACCCCATTTTTCTATAATAATTTACTGATTTTTCACTATATTTTTTATCACCATCAAGATGTAAAATACGTCCTGTACATACAACTTCTTTTCTTCTGCTTTCTTTTTTTGTTTTTTCTCTTTGGCTTCTATTTATTATTCTTTCTTCAAGCTCTTTTTCATATTTTTCCTGTTCTTGCTTATTTACTATTTGTAAATCTTCTATTGGTGCATCTGCTTCAATTCTTATATAGATTCCTTTTAGTATTGCTATTTCCTTTTTGTTAGATAATTTTATTATTCTTTTAATAGAAAATATTACATCATTTCCATAACTTTTTCTAGTTACGCAATCTCCTCTTTTTATTTTTTGCATATTATATCACCTCTTTTTTCAGGCTACTATAATATATGTTTTTTCGAGTTTTTTTGGCACGATATCACTAATTTTTATTAATATTATCTTGCCTCATCACTATCACTGTTATTAAACCCTACTCCAAATCCAATATCTTCTCTAGGCTCAAAGTATTCTTCTCTATCATCATCAATACAGTAAAGTACTAGTTTAATATTTTGTCCACATCCAGCGTCAATTCTTATATATCCTCTGTCTTCATTTCTTACAATTTTTCCATTTTCATTATATGTATGTCCACATATTGTTGTAAAACCTTGCCTTTTACACTGCTTATATGCTTCTATCGCTTCTGTTTCATTTTTCAAACTTGTTCTCTCATCTCTAGCTTGTAATACAAAACAATATTCTTCTGGTTTAACCTCATAAAGCTTATAACCTTTTCTTTCTTCTTTCATTTTTCTTATTACATCTATATTTCTTGATGGCACCGAATGTACAAATAAATAGTCTTTTCCATTAATTTCTTGAGGCATCATAACATATGAATTAACTAAAAAATTATAAATATCTCTTTTTTGTTCATTAGTCAATTTTAAAAAATCTTGCATTGTCTTTTCTCCATGGTTTAAATATAACCACGTTTCCAAATAGTCTTTTATTTGTCCAGTTATCCCAGCCTCTTCACACAATTCGCTATATTTTTGAATGCTTTCCAATAACTCATCATCAACTTTTTCTCCAAGTCTTTCTTTTGTTTTCCTACTTCTTTCTAGTTTTCTAAGAATACTAAGATTTTCCAAGCTACTTCCTTTTATTTTATTGTTTAACATTAATACTACTGAATTTAAAAATTGAATCTCGTGATTTCCAACAAAAAAAGTAATATCAGGATTGTTTTGTGGGTCTGCTTGTCTTCTCATTATGTCTTGCAAAATTCTAATTCCGTATTGTCCTCTGTCAATAACATCACCAATAATATATAAGTGATCTCTTGGGCTTAATTTTCTCATAATTTCATCATAACTTCCATACATTCCATGTATATCTGCAACAGCATAATTTTTTCCTTTATTATTTCTTTCGTTTTCCATTGTATTTTATCTCCTATTTTTATTTTGTAATATTTTTCTTAGTATATCATAAATATTTTTTTCGAACAATGTAAATTTAAATTTTATTATTTACTACTCTTTTTAAGTTTAAAGTTGCAAGTTTGCAACTTTTTTAACACAAAATATTTACTTATGGCTTTTTTCATGTTATAATTTTTACAGAAATTTGAAAAAGGAGGCGCACTATGAAAAAAGATTTGGCAGAAAACAAAGTATTAATATTATACTTATTAAATAAATTACCAAATGGCATAAAAAGTGACAACTTGTACAAAATTATTTCATCTGCTAATAATATAAATTACTTTTATTTTCAAGAATTATTAACAGATTTGATAGAATCTAATTTCGTTGGTTCCTTTACAAATGATGAAGATACAATTATAAAAATTACTTCTGATGGTCAGAATGCATTAACTCTTACAAAATCACTTTTACCAGGTATTTTAAAATTAAAAGCAGATAATGTTTTTAAAGAAGAACTTTCTAATATTGCAGAAGAGTCTTCTATAATCACTGAATACGTCCCAAAAGATGAAAAAAATTATACTGTGAAATGTAAAATAGTAGAAAAAAATGAAACAATTTTTGAAGTTTCTACTTTTGCCGGTTCAAGAGAAAGAGCTAAACAAATTTCTGATAATTGGAAAAACAATGCAAATAACATTTATCCTCAGATAATGGATTTGCTTTTAAATGGAGATAAAATTGAAAAAAACTGATGTTAAAAACTTTGTACAAATTTTAAAAAATACATATCCTGATGCAACTTGTAGCTTAGATTTTGGAACACCATTTCAATTGGTAGTTGCTGTAATGCTTTCTGCTCAATGTACAGATGAGCGTGTAAATAAAACAACTCCATTTTTGTTTGAAAGATGCAAGACTATTCAAGATTTTGTAGACATTGATTTAAACGAATTAGAACAAATTATCCATCCTTGTGGATTTTATAAAAATAAAGCAAAAAATATAAAATTATGTGCAAAACAAATTTTAGAAAAATTTAATGGACAAGTTCCCAAAACAATGGATGAACTTTTATCTTTAGCTGGAGTTGGACGTAAAAGTGCAAATGTCATTTTGCTTGAAGCTTTCGGAATTGCAAATGGTATTGCAGTTGATACTCATGCAAAAAGAGTCTCAAATAGAATTGGTTTTTCTAACAACTCAGACCCTGAAAAAATTGAGCAAGATTTATTAAAAATATTTTCTAAAGAATATTTAAAAGATATTAATCATCTTTTCGTTTGGCATGGTCGAAAAACTTGTGATTCACGAAAACCTCGTTGTGCCAACTGCACTGTTAAAGATTATTGCAAATATTATAGAGCAAGAACAAAGTGACGTAGTCACCATTTGTTCTTGCCCAATGTATATAAAAAATAAGATATATAACTAGTTATATATCTTATTTTTCTGTATATTTACTGTGATTTTGACAATACTATTCTAGTAAGAGGTGATATCATTGACAAATATCAATTGTACTTTAAATTGTATTTATCAAATTGATGGAAAGTGCTCTTACAATATTATTTCTAATTCTAATTTATGCACCAATTCCGAATGTGCATATTTTTGTAAGCCAGTTCAAAAATAATTTGGACTGGCTTCTATTTTTTAAACTCATCTAGAACTTTAGCTAAATATTTCATACTAGTTAAGCACTGTTCAAGTGTATTTCCAGTAGCTCCAACTTCAATAATACATGCAGCACTTCCAAGATGCTGATTATATCTTGAATTTCTAACAATAATTGGCTTAAATAATCCTGGGTATAATTCATTTGCCTTTTTTTGAACTTCTATTGCAAAACTTAAATTTGACTGCCAATTAGGATGATATAGCCCACCTCCATTTGTTCCCATAACAAACATAAGCTGAGCAGCCACATCATCTCCTATTTTTACACTTGGATCATAATTGCTTTTGCTTCCTATTGCATCTCTATGTAAATCTATTATTATGTCACTATTATTGCTTTTTAAGATATTTTCAACAGTTGTTTTTGACCTATTATATGAGCCAGAATATGCAGGATAATCGTGATATGTTTTATCATGTATTACATTAAATCCATATTTATTCAAATAGTCAGTAAGCTCATCTCCTACTCTTGAAACCGAATAATTCAAATCTGTAGTTCTAAAATTTCCTGTTTGTTCATATTGATATTGTTCTGTTGGAGTATAACTTTCACAAGTATGTGTGTGAAAAATCAAAACATTTTCTTTATTTATATTTACAGAATTTTCTAATATAGATTCATTTATTTCATAAGATGTTTCATTT
The DNA here is from genome assembly GCA_934130355.1 of uncultured Clostridia bacterium. Classification (GTDB taxonomy): domain Bacteria; phylum Bacillota; class Clostridia; order TANB77; family CAG-508; genus CAG-269. Next base: position 56,053 of record CAKOXV010000002.1, on the reverse strand, counting down.
TTTATTTTTACTCCACCAATATCTATGTTATAACTTTCAGTTATTGGCTGTTGAGTTACTATTTCAGTTTGAGCATTTGTTGAAACTTCTGTTGATGAAGTATCAGGCTTTGGTTCTTCTTTTTCATCTGTATTAGGCACCTCTTCTGGGGTTTTACTAATTTCATATTGTTTCTTTTCCTGTAGTTGTGACAATTCTATTTTTAGTATTTTTCCCACAAATGTTTCTTTTTCTTCTTCTCCATCTTCTATTATTGTATTATTTGCTTGATAATATGTAGATTCCATTGCAGGTATCTCACTGTTTAAGCATTTTATAAGTTGTTCCGATATATTAATTTGTAAAATCTCATTTGTTTTTAATTTTGCAATCAATTTTGTCATTCCAACTACAGTTATTATTGTAATTATAAGTATTAGTATTCGAGTCAAAGATTTTTTTACGTTTATTACTGTAACATTAAACATACATTTCTCCTTGTCCTAATGTTCCTATAATTATTATATGTTTAATCAAACTTGTTTAGAACTAAAAATATTATAATAAACGTGGTTTTAATTCCAAATAAATTGGCTTTTCTTCTTTTATCATAGTGCTTTTTCCGTGTCCTGTATACACAATTGTTTCTTCTGGTAAAGTCATAAGTTTTTGAGTTATAGAATTAATTACATCACTGAAGTCACCTGTTGGTACATCAGTTCTTCCCCATGTTCCTCTAAATAGTGTATCTCCCGAAAATAATAACTTTTCCTGCTCACAATATAAACAAGAACTTCCTGATGTATGTCCTGGTGTATGTAATACTTTAAATTCCAACTCTCCTAAATGTAATAAATCATTATCATCTACTCTTGCATCTGCTTCAATTACTGTTTCTTGTGAATTTATATAATATGAAAGATTTGTATTAACATCTAATAAGTTTTCAGCATCTTTTCTTTCTATTATAATTTTTCCACCATATCTTTGTTTTAATTCTTTTACTCCTCCAATGTGGTCTCCATGGCAATGTGTTAAATATATATATTTAAGATTTGCTTGAAGTATGTCTAGTAATTCAACTATTTTGTCCACTTCTCCAGCAGGGTCAATTACCATTGTTTCTTTTGTTTTTTCGTCTTGAACAATATAGCAATTTGTGGCATCTCCAATCCATGTTTTAATCTTTAGTTCTTTTAAAATCATTTTTAATTTTTCCTCTCTTTCCCTCTCGCTAATTTGGGTACGTACCTAAATTAGCTATTTCTTTCTATTAACTTCATATACACTGTCAACTTTACGAAGTTCTCTTATGATTTTGTTTAATCCCTCTAAACTGTCAACTTCAAGAGTAATATCTGTTATTGCAATTCTTTCTTTTGTTGCTCTTGCATTAATACCCAAAAGTTTTGCTCTTGAATCATTTATTTTTTGAATAATATCTGCTAGTAAACCATTTCTATCATTAGCATATACTTCTATATCTACTGTATATGTTACTTTTTCTTGGTTATACCATTCAACTTCAATTATTCGATTTTCTTCTTTTAATAATTCATTTATATTTATACAATCTTTTCTGTGTACTGAAACTCCTCTTCCTTTAGTTATATATCCTATAATTTCATCACCTGGAAGTGGATTACAACATTTTGATAATTTTACCAAACAATTATCTATTCCTTTTACAATAATTCCTGAATTTGATGGCTTAATTCTATCTCTTTTTTGTTCAGATAATTCTTCTAGCTTTTCTTCAGTTATTTCTTCTTTATGTTCTTTTCTGTATTCTATGAGCATCCTTGCAATAATCTTTGTTGCTGTAATAGCTCCAAATCCGACTGCCGCATACATTTCTTCTAGATTTTTATATTTATATCTTTCTAACATTGGATTAATATATTCTGTTTTAAATAGTTCTACATAAGGAATTCCTATTCTTTTTAGCTCTTTTTCAATTGCTCCTTTTCCCTTTTCAATATTTTCTGCTTTCTTTTCTTTTTTAAACCATTGTTGAATTCTGTTCTTTGCTTGTGAACTCTTTACAAACTTTAACCAATCCATGCTTGGGCCTTTTGAATTATCTGATGTTATTATTTCTATAATGTCTCCATTTTTTATTGGTGTTATTATTGGAACCATTTTACTGTTAATTTTAGCTCCCACCATTCTATTTCCAATTTCAGCATGAATACTATATGCAAAATCTATTGGTGTTGCACCTCTTGGTAAAACTTTTATAGCTCCTTTTGGTGTAAATACATATACTTCGTCTTCAAACAACTCTGTTTTTAAAGTTTCCAAAAATTGTTGAGGATCTTGCATTTCTTGTTGCCACTCTAATGTTTCTCTTAGCCATGCAAGTTTATCTTCTTGCACTTCTACTACTTTTTGTCCTTTTTTACTTCCATAATTAGCTTCTTTATATGCCCAGTGTGCAGCAATTCCGTATTCTGCAATTCTATGCATATCCCACGTACGTATTTGGACTTCAAATGGCGTACCTTTCTCTCCAAGTAATGTTGTGTGTATTGATTGATACATGTTTGTTTTAGGAACAGCTATATAATCTTTAAATCTTCCTGGCATTGGACTATACATCTCATGTACTACACCTAATGCTGCATAACAGTCTTTTACAGAGTTTACAATTATTCTTAAAGCAAATAAATCATATATTTGGTCTAATGTTTTATTATCTCTTTGCATTTTTCTATATATACTATATAAATGCTTTGCTCTTCCTGTTACTTCTGCCTCTATGTGTTGCTTTTTCAATTGAACTCTTATGTCATTCATTATTTTTTCAATGAATTTTAATCTTTCTTCTCTTTTTTGCTCTATACCTTTTACTAATTCTGTATATTCTTCTGGATATAAATATTGAAAACTTAAGTCTTCTAGTTCCCATTTCATTGCATATAATCCAAGTCGATTAGCAAGTGGCGCATATAATTGCATAGTTTCTTGTGCAATCGCTATTTGTCTTTCTCTTCTTAGAAATTCTAATGTTCTCATATTGTGTAATCTATCCGCTAATTTTATAATTATTACTCTTATGTCTTTTCCCATTGCTAAAAACATTTTTCTGTAATTTTCCACTTGATTCTCTTCTATTGTTGCATGTTGAATTTGTTTTAATTTAGTAACCCCATCAACCATTTCTGCAATTTCTAAGCCAAATTCCTTTTCTATATCCTCATAAGTTGCATCAGTATCTTCAACTACATCATGCAATAGTGCTGCACTTATAGTTTGCTCATCCAATCCAAGTTCTGCTATTGTGTAAGCAACATTTGTAGGATGGATTATATATGGTTCTCCTGATTTTCTTTTTTGATCTCCATGTTTTAATAATGCATAATTATAAGCCTTTTGTATTAATTTTATATCTGGCCATCTTTTATTTTTTTTAACTCTGTCTATTATTTCTTTTATTGTATAATTTTTAGCCATACTCATTCCCCCTTATAGTGATTTCATTATGTCTTTGATATTTATTTGAACATTATCAACACCATTAAATGTATTGATTTCTAAATTACCTACAACATCTACTTTATCACCAATTCTATATTCGTTTGAAAGCTCGCCTAAATTAAAACCTATTGCATTTACAATATTTTTACTATCTTTCAGTGTTAATTTAAGATGTTTTCCTTCTGAAAGTGCTCTAATAGAATCTATTCTTAAGTTTTTAAATGCAAATAATGGAGTTTTATTTTCTTCTCCATAAGGTTCTAGTTCATTTAAACTATCAACCATCTCTTTGTTTATTTCATCTAAACTTATTTGTGCATCTATTTTTAATATTGGTACTATTTCTTCTATATGCTTGTCTTTTGCAACTTGCTCTAGCTTTTGCTTAAACTCCTCAAATTTATCACTTTTAACATTTATTCCTACAGCCATTGAATGTCCACCAAATTTGTCTATACAATCATTACATTCTGTCAAAGCCTCATATAAATCAAATCCAGGTATACTTCTTCCTGAACCTTTGCCATAGCCATCTTCTTCGCATAATAATATGCTTGGTTTAAAATACATTTCTGTGATTTTTGATGACACTATTCCTATTACTCCATGATGCCAATTCTTTCCTTTTACGACTATTGTACTATTATTTGTTAAACCATCTCTTTCAATTTGCATTATTGCATCTGCATATATATTTTTTTCTGTCTCTTGTCTTAGTTTATTATATTGTTCCAACTTTTGAGTAAGTTCATCAACTTCATCTTTTTCTTTTGATAAAAATAATTGTAATGCATCTTCTTGGTGTCCCATTCTTCCTGAAGCATTTATTCGAGGTGCCACTCCAAAAGATATTGTACTTGAGTTAATCTTATTATATCCTGATGCTTGTAAAATTGATTTTAGCCCCAAATTTCTTGTTTGCTCTACTAATTTTAATCCTAGTTTTACTATTACTCTATTTTCATCTACTAATGGTACTATGTCTGAAATTGTTCCTATACATACAATATCTAAATATTTTAAATATTCTTTTTCATCTAGCCCTAATTTCATTCCAATTGCTTGAATTAATTTAAAGACTACTCCAACACCTGCTAAATTTCTAAATGGATATTCATTATCTTTTCTTTTTGTATCAACAACTGCAAGTGCCTTAGGTAATTCAGCACCTGGTTCATGATGATCTGTTATTATTGTTTCAAGCCCTAATTCATTTGCATATTTTACTTCTTCTATTGCTGATATTCCACAATCAACTGTTATCATTAATGTATAACCTTGTTTTGCAATTTCTTCCACAGCAGCTTTATTTAATCCATATCCTTCTTGTAATCTATTTGGAATATATTCTGCTACTACTAATCCTCTTTCTTCTAAGAAGCTTTTTAAAACCGTTACACTTGTTATTCCATCAACATCATAATCTCCATATATTATCGTCTTTTCTTTGTTTTCTATTGCTTTTATTATTCTATCTACTGCAATATTCATGTCTGGCATTTTATATGGTTCGTAAAAATCACTTCTTTTGGGTTTAAGAAATTTTTCTATTTGCTTTTCTTCTATTATTCCTCTATTTACTAAAATTGTTGCCAATAATTTATTAATATTGTATTTTTTGTGTATTTCTTCTATTTTCTCGGTGTCTACTTGATATATTTGCCATTTTTTAGTCACTACATAATCTCCCCTTTTTAATATTAATTCTTGCATTTATTTTACTATTATATATGTAAAATAGCAAGTTTTTTAGTAAAAATAGTTTAACTCAAATGGCCTGACAGCACACCCTAGACTCATACATATATATTAAATAACGGAAAATTTTGTGCATCTAAACTTGAGTATAGAAAATCTTAAAGTGCCAAAAGAGGAATGTTCACGTCAAAAATTAATATATTACTATTCCATGGCAAAAACATAGCTGGGGTCTTCGTCGGGGGTCTTTGCCTTATTCCATAGTAATATATTAATTTTTGGACTAAGTGAAAGAGGCGCTTTTGGCACTATTAGATTTTATACGAAAGTTTAGCTTGTTCAAAATTTGAAATGTTTTTAATATATATGTATGAGTCCAGGGTGTGATATCAAGCCATTTGAGATGAGTTATTTAATATTATAAAAAAAGTGGTCACATTTGAAGTGAACCACTTTTTAAAATATTTATTCATCTATATCTTCATCATCTTCTTCTGGAAGTTCTTCTCCTAGACTTTGTTCAAAAGCTTTAGCAAAATTATCTCTAACTTTTTTCTCTACTTCTTGAAGTAATTCTGGGCGTTCAACTAAATATCTCTTAGCATTTTCTCTTCCTTGTCCTATTCTTTCTCCATTATAGCTAAACCATGAACCACTCTTTTCAACAATATCTAAGTTTACAGCCATATCGAATATATTTCCTTCTTTAGATATTCCATGTCCATATAATATATCAAATTCTGCCTCTCTGAATGGTGGCGCAACTTTATTTTTTATTACCTTTACTCTTACTCTGTTTCCTGTTACTACACCATCTTGTTTAATGTTTTCTACTTTTCTTATATCCATTCTTACAGATGCATAGAATTTTAATGCTCTACCACCTGTTGTTGTTTCAGGATTTCCAAACATTACTCCAATTTTTTCTCTTAATTGGTTTATAAATATTAATACTGTTTTTGATTTATTAATTGCTCCTGCAAGTTTTCTTAATGCTTGTGACATTAATCTTGCTTGAAGTCCCATATGAGAATCTCCCATATCTCCATCTATTTCAGCTTTTGGTACTAATGCTGCAACAGAGTCTACAACAATAACATCTAATGCACCACTTCTAACTAGTGATTCTGTTATTTCTAATGCTTGTTCACCAGTATCTGGTTGTGATACTATTAAATTATCTATATCTACACCTAATTTTTTAGCATATACAGGGTCTAATGCATGTTCTGCATCTATAAATGCTGCTTCTCCTCCTTGTTTTTGTGCTTCTGCTATTACATGTAGCGCTAATGTTGTTTTTCCTGAAGATTCTGGTCCAAATACTTCAATAATTCTTCCTCTAGGTACTCCACCTATTCCTAATGCTATATCTAAGCTTAATGCTCCTGTAGGTATTGCTTCAACCTCCATTGCTTTAAATTCTCCTAATTTCATTACAGATCCTTTTCCAAATTGTTTTTCTATTTGGCTCATTGCCACTTCTAGTGCTTTTCTTTTTTCTAAATTTTCTTCCATGTTATTTCCTCCTAATTTTATAAGAACTCTTGTTCGGTATCTACAATATATACCACTTTTTTTCATTTGTCAAGTAATTTTTAAAATTATTTAATTTTTATACCAATTGTTAATATCCATAAAAATATTATACCAATTTGGTGTTATTTTCCCCCTTAATGACCAACTACTAACAACAGAATAATAACTACTATATAGCCCTATATAAGGAGTTTGTTCATTATATATTTCACGAATTCTAGTATACTTTTCCTGAAGCAAATTATCTTTAGAAATATTTTTCACATCATCAATCAGTGTATTTAGTTCTTCATTATAAAATCTAGCATAATTGTCAGCCCCAAAATATGTTTCAAGATTTGGACTTAGAGAACTTGTTATTCCCATTATAATACAATCATAATTTTTATTTTGTAAATAATATTGATATTGATTATCACTTGCTTTTGCAATTGTAACATTTATTCCAATTGCTTCAAGATCTGCTTTTATCATTTCTGCAACAGAAACTCTAGCTTGATTTGAAGCTTGTACTACAATTCTGAAGTTGATTGTTCTAGTATAATAATTTTCTGTTTTTTGCCATCTATTATTTTTTAATATCCATCCATTTTCTTCTAAAGTTTGAGTTGCCAAATCTGGATTATAAGAAATTCCTGCCGAGTTTCCCTTTAGCCAACTTCCATAATCTAATGGATAATCTGTTACTTTATATTTATTATTAAATAATGATTTAACAATATTTTCCTTGTTTATTGCATACGAAATTGCTTTTCTTACTTCTGGTGCTGATAATACAGAATTTTGAGTATTAAATGCTAAAAAATCAAATTCTCTTCCTTGATTTTCTTGATTATTATATCCTATTGTTCCTATATAATTTTCAATATCAATATTTGTTGTAGTCATAGCATCTAATTTTCCCAGTTTAAAGGCATTATATAATTCTCCTAAACTTGCATATTTTGATATTGTTATTTCTTCAGGTGTCAATTCTTGTCTTGTATAATATTCATTTTTACTTAAAATTACTGCTGTATTAATATTATGTAATACTTTGTATTTTCCAGTTCCCACAGGTTTAAAGTTTTTCTCTGTATTTACAAAATCTTCCCCTTCATAGTATGTTCTACTCATTATTGGAAAAATCAAATTGTATTCAAAAAATGGAATTTCATGGTCTATTGTAATTTGTATAGTGTCTTCATCTATTTTTTGTACATCAGTTATATATTGTACATTTTGTGAATATATAGAGTCTACATTTTTTAATGTTTCAATTGTAAATATAACATCTTCTGCAAGAAATTGTATTCCATCAGACCATTTTATATCATCTCTGATTTTTATTAAATATGTAGTAGCACTTGTTTTTGCCCAATCTTTCGCTAAACAATTTTGTAATTTGTATTCTTCATCTAACTCTAGCAATGGTTCGTAAATTATTTTTGATATTTCTTGAATGTGTTTGTTTTTACTTAATATTGGGTTTATTGTATCAAATTCTGCCACACCTAAAGTAATATCTTTGACAATTTCTTCTTTGGTTGTTGTTTTTGGCTCTTCTTCTACATTCTGATTTTTTTTGTCATCATTCACTTTATATATTACAGCTATTATTATTGCAATTACAAATACTATAAATATATATTTTGTAATACTGCTTTTCATTTTTAGCCCTCCATCCTCAAACTCTTACTTCTTAGTTATAATATATTATTGTTGCTTTTTTTTCAAGTATTTTTATATATTTATTTTTGGGCCTTTTGAACACAGAAAAGGGCATCTAAAAAAATGCCCCCATTTAACGTATTCAATTAACTGTAATCTATTTTCTTGATTCTACAATCAACTTAATTCCTGTTCTGTCTTCTCCCTCTACTTCAACTTCTGCAAAGGCTGGTATACATACTAAGTCTACTCCTGCTGGTGCTACAAATCCTCTTGCTATTGCTACTGCCTTTACTGCTTGATTTAGAGCACCTGCTCCAATTGCTTGCATTTCTGCTTTTTGTGATTCTTTTACTAATCCAGCTATAGCTCCTGCTACTGAATTTGGATTAGATTTTGATGAGATTTTCAAAATTTCCATTTCTCTTTAGCCTCCTATAATTTATTTGTTGCAACTTTTACATTTTGTATTTTACAACTTTTGGAAATCTTTGTCTAGTACATTTTGGAAATTTTTTCTATTTTTTCATCGCATCTTTCGACAGTTTATTCTTTTTATATCAATTACCTTATTAGTTTCATCATCAATATCAAATATAACTCCATTTAACATGCAGTCGCCTTCTGCTAATTTGTATTTTTCTGGTAAAGTAGTTTCAAATCTTTTTATTGATGCATTAACATCCATTCCTATTACAGAATTTTTAGGTCCTGTCATTCCTATATCTGTAATATATCCTGTTCCTTGTGGTAAAATTTGCTCATCTGCTGTTTGGACATGTGTATGTGTTCCAAATAACGCTGTAACTTTTCCGTCTAAATATCTTGCTACAGCTATTTTTTCAGCAGTAGCTTCAGCATGAAAGTCTATCATTATTATATCAACTTTGTCTTTTACCTCTTCGACCATTTCTTTAGCTATTATAAATGGATTTTCTGAAAGTATATTTATATCTACTCTTCCAATAAAATTCATTACTGCAATTTTTTTACCATTACATCCATAAATTCCTAGTCCTTTTCCAGGTACCCCCTTTGGATAATTAGCTGGTCTAAGTAATTTTTCATGGTCTATAAATCTAAATATGTCTTTTTTTCCCCAAGTATGATTTCCCATTGTTACTACATCTGTTCCAGCTTCTAATATATCATTAAAATTCTTTTCTGTAATTCCCATTCCACCTGCTGAATTTTCTCCATTTGTAATAACAAAATCTATATTTTCATCTTTTTTTATTTTAGGTAATAATTCCTTTAATCTTCTAACACCTGATTCTCCAACAACATCCCCAACTGCTAATATTTTCATCTTTTTCCTTCTTTCTTTATTGTTTCTGCACTATATTTTAACATTTTGCTCTTAGTTAGTCAAGTTTTACACCATTAAAATATGCTTTAACATATAACTTAGCACAATGAACTTCCTGGTATGCTTGGGTTCCACACATATATATTAAAAACATTTCAAATTTTGGACAAGCTAAACATTCGTATAAAATCTAATAGTGCCAAAAGCGCCTCTTTCACTTAGTCCAAAAATTAATATATTACTATGGAATAAGGCAAAGACCCCCGACGAAGACCCCAGCTATGTTTTTGCCATGGAATAGTAATATATTAATTTTTGACGTGAACATTCCTCTTTTGGCACTTTAAGATTTTCTATACTCAAGTTTAGATGCACAAAATTTTTCATTATTTAATATATATGTATGGAACCCAAGCATACCAGGAAGTTCATTGTGTCAAGCTATATGGATAAATTATTAATTAGGAGCTTTAATTGTGCATATATATATTTAAGGAGGAAAAATATGAAAAAATATAAATTAGCAATAGTAGGAGCTACTGGACTTGTTGGAAGAACAGCTCTCAAAGTTTTAGAAGAAAAGAATTTACCTAATTTTGATTATTATTTATTTAGTTCAGCAAAATCAGCAGGTACAAAACTAAACTTTTTAAACAATGAATATGTTGTAAGAGAATTAACTCAAAACTCATTTGATGAAAACTTTGACTTTGCGATATTTTCAGCAGGTGCTGAAGTTTCGAAAAAATTTGCACCTATAGCAGCAGAAAAAGGATGTATCGTTATTGATAATAGTAGTGCTTTTAGAATGGATGATAATGTCCCTTTAGTTGTTCCAGAAGTCAATTCTCATACTCTATTGCAACATCACAACATCATTGCAAATCCTAATTGTTCTACAATTCAAGCTGTTGTTGCTTTAAAACCTTTAGATGATTACTTTAAAATTAAAAGAATTGTATATTCTACATATCAAGCTGTTTCTGGTGCAGGAAATTTAGGACTACAGGATTTAGCAAATTCGACTCTTGGAAAACCACTTTTAAAGTTTTCTCATCCTATTTATGATAATTGTTTGCCACAAATAGACACATTTTTAATTAATAGGTACACAAAAGAAGAAATGAAAATGATAAATGAAACCAGAAAAATTTTGGAGCATCCATATTTGCCTATTACTGCAACTGCTGTGCGTGTTCCTGTAAGTAATTGTCATAGTGAAAGTATTAATGTAGAATTTGAAAAATCTTGTTCTGTTGAAAATGCAATAGAAATTTTGCAAAAATCGCAAGGAATAATTGTTCAGGATGAACCAGAATCTTTAACATATCCTTTAGCTTCAAATTCAACAGGTCATGATGAAGTTTTTGTAGGTCGAATACGAAAAGATTTTAGTGTTAAAAATGGACTAAATTTATGGGTTGTAGCAGATAACCTTAGAAAAGGTGCTGCGACAAATGCAATTCAAATTATGGAAAAATTAATTGAAATGGAGGAAAATTAAATGAAAAAGACTCTATTTACTGGTGTTGCAACAGCTCTTGCTACCCCTTTTACTTCTGATGGAATAAATTTGGAAGAGTTCAGAAAATTTATTGATTTTCAAATAGATTCTGGAATTGACGCACTTGTGGTATGTGGTACTTCTGGAGAAGCTACTACTATGACTCCAAAAGAAAAAGAATTACTAATTAAATGTGCTATTGAAACATCAAATAAAAAAGTTCCAATAATTGTTGGTACTGGCTCTAATAATACAAATATAGCTATCGAAAATTCTATTATGGCAGAAAAATTAGGAGCTGATGGGCTTTTAGTTGTTACTCCTTATTACAATAAAACAACTCAATTAGGATTATATGAACATTTTAAATCTATCTCATCATCTGTTTCAATTCCTATTATTTTATATAATGTTCCAAGTAGAACTGGTATTAATATAGAACCTGAAACTTGTTTTAAACTTTCTAAAATCAGTAATATAGTTGGAATTAAAGAGGCTAGTGGCAATATTTCGCAAATTGCAAAAATCTCTCAACTTTGTGGTGAAGAGCTCCCTGTTTATTCTGGAAATGATGATCAAATTGTTCCTATATTAGCTTTAGGCGGAAAAGGTGTAATTTCTGTTCTTTCTAATATTAAACCAATACTTGCTCGTAAAATTACAGACTATTTTTTTGAGAATCACATTGATGATTCTTGTTACTATCAATTACAAGCTTTACCTTTAATTAATTGCTTATTTGCAGAAACAAATCCTATCCCAGTCAAAGCTGCACTTAATATGTTAGGATTTAATTTTGGAACTCCTAGATTGCCTTTAGTTGAATGTACTTCTGAATTAAAAGAAAAAATTCAAAAATACTTGTATGAATCATAATTAATAAAGCCGTATCTATTTTTACATAAATACGGCTTCATCATTAATTTTTCTTCTTATACATTTTTTCAAAATTTTCTCTTGAATTATCTATTTTAGTACGAATTTCCTCTCTTGACTCTTCGATTTTTTTCTTTATGTCTCCCCATTTTTCATATAGTACATTTTCTTTAATTTTAGGGAATGCACCAACAAGTCTTTTATATAGTACCATTTTCTTTCTAACAATCTTTTTAACTTTTTCTGAAATTTCATCTGTGTTATCTTTAAATTCTTTAGACATTTCCTTTAAGTTCAATATTATTTTAAATGAAATTATACTATCTATAGTAAAAAATACACTTATTATTCCTAAAATCACATACATAGCAACTCTAGGAACCATATTTATATATTTTAATAAAAATGGATTTATAAACATTGTAATAGTTGTTCCCGCAATTCCAAAAGGAATTAATGTTTCAAGACAAATACGTCCATTTATATTAAATTTTCTTTTACTATAATCCCACCATCTTGCTTTAAAAATTTTCTCCATTATAAAACTTGTTGCATATTCCAAAGTTCCACATATTAAAATTGATAGAGAAAATGTTGCAAATATATCATCATGATATTTTTGCAATAATATTGTTATTAAAACAACTCCCCAACCATATATTGGGCAATATGGTCCTATTAAAAATCCTCTATTGGTAAATTTTTTATTTCTTATAGATATATTTACTGATTCCATTATCCAACCAGCAATTGAATATATATAAAATAATGCTATATAATTTTCTATTGGTAACATTAATTTTTTAACCCCTTTATTTTAATATTTTCTTCATTTATGTTTTCATTTTCTGCTATTTTCTTTTCTTTTTGTTTCATTTTTAAATTATCCTTAGCAACTGTCATAAGAAGTTTTATTCTATTAGCTTGATTTGTTTCACTTGCTCCTGGGTCATAATCAACAGGAACAATATTTGCATAAGGAAACATATCTCTAATAGTTTTTATTACACCTTTTCCAACAACATGATTTGGTAAACATGCAAATGGTTGAACACATACTATATTTTGAATACCATTTTCCATGTATTCAAGCATTTCTGCAGTTAAGAACCATCCTTCACCTGTTTGATTTCCAGTTGATAAAACTGATTTTACATTATCAGCCAAATGCCAAATATCACAAGTTGGTAAATAGCCTTTTTTAGATTTTTCTAGTGCTTTTTTTGCATCTTTTTCGAATGAATTTATAAGTTTTATAGCAACATCAAATAATATTGATTTCAAGCCATTATTTTTTAATAATTGATGTGAAATTACTCCATTTGCTGCAACATATTTAACAAATCCCATAAAGTCTGGTAAAACAACTTCTGCGCCTTCTTTTTCTAATAGATTTGCTACATAATTGTTTCCAAATGGATGATACTTAATTAAAATCTCTCCAACAATTCCTACTTTTGGCTTTTCTTTGACTTGTTTCCACTCAATTTTTTCAAAATCTTCTACCATTTCATATATTCCATTTGAAAATTCTTTTGAACTGCTGTTTATTGCAAGTTTTTTTGCTTTTTCCATCCATTCTGCAAATAATTGGTCTGTTTCACCCTTATTTTTTTCATAAGCTCTATTTTTGTATAACATTTTTTGCAATAAATCTGCATAAACCATTGATTTTAATAGTTTTTCAAGTAATGGTAATGTTAGCTTAAATCCTGGATTTTTTTCCATTCCAACAACATTAAATGATATTACTGGAACTTGGCCAAATCCCGCATCTTTTAAAGCTTTACGAATAAATCCAATATAATTTGTTGCTCTACATCCGCCACCTGTTTGTGACATTATTAATGCTGTTTTATTTACATCATATTCTCCAGACTCTAATGCTTCTACCATTTGTCCTGTTGTAATAATTGATGGATAACATGCATCATTATTTACATATTTTAATCCTGTTTCTATTGTGTGTTGTGTACATTCCCTTAAAAGTTTTGCTTTATATCCTTCACTTTGTAAAACAGGTTCTATAAAATCGAAATGAATTGGTGCCATTTGTGGAATTAAAATCACATATTCTTTTTTCATTTCCTCTGTAAATGGATTTTTCTTTAAGAAATATTCTCCTGTTTCTTTTTCTTCTTTTTTATTATTTAGTCTTTTATTTATACTTGCAAGTAATGAACGTAAACGAATTCTTACAGCACCTAGATTATTTACTTCATCAATTTTTATTAATGTATACATTTTTCCAAAACTTGTTAGGATTTCTTCAACTTCATCTGTTGTAACAGCATCTACTCCACATCCAAATGAATTTATTTGAACAAGTTCCAAGTTGTCATGTCTACCTACAAAATCTGCTGCTGCATATAATCTTGAATGGAACATCCATTGGTCAACAACACGAAGTGGTCTTTCTGGTAATGTTTTATCTGCTATACTATCTTCTGTTAATACACACATTCCTAAGCTTGTTATTAATGTATCAATTCCATGGTTTATTTCTGGGTCAACATGATATGGTCTTCCTGCTAATACAATTCCTTTCAAGTTGTTTTTTTCTATGTATTCTAATGTTTCTTTTCCCTTGTTGTGTATGTCTTGTCTGCATTTTTGATATTCTTCTTGTGCTTTTTCAATAGCATTTTTTAATTCTTTTTTGTTAAAATTATATTCTTTAAATTCTGGTAACTCCATCATTCTTTTTAATAATGCTTTTGATTCAAATGGTAAAAATGGATTCATAAATTTTATGTCATTATTTTTTAATTCTTCAATATTATTTTTTATTACTTCAGCATAAGAAATTACTATTGGGCAATTATATCTGTTATTTGCATCATCATATTCTTTTCGTGAATATGGTATACATGGATAAAATATTGTTTTTATTCCTTTTTGAATTAAACTTATAACATGTCCATGTGATAATTTTGCAGGATAACATACAGATTCAGATGGCATTGATTCAATGCCTTTTTCATATATTTTTCTCGTGCTTTTTTCTGAGATTATTACCCTAAATCCTAAGTTTGTAAATAATGTAAACCAAAATGGATAATCTTCATACATATTTAAAACTCTTGGAATTCCTATTGTTCCTCTAGGAGCATCTTTTTCTTCTAATGGTGTATATCCAAAAATTCTGTCATATTTGTATTTTACAAGATTAGGTAAATCTTTGTGTGAATTTACTATACCTTCTCCTTTTTCACATCTATTTCCTGATATGTGTCTTTTTCCATTGCTAAATCTATTTATTGTTAATTGACAATGATTTTCACATCCATTACATCTTGTGTGTGTTACTTGTATATCTAATTTGTCCATTTCTTCTGCTGTTGCAATTGTTGAATGATACTCCATATCCATATTTGCTTCATATTGTTCACAAGCAAGTAATGCCATTCCATAAGCTCCCATAAGTCCAGCTATATCTGGTCTTATTACATGTCTTCCAACAATTAGTTCAAATGTTCTTAATACTGCTTCATTGTAAAAAGTTCCACCTTGCACAACAATATAGCTTCCTAATTTTTTTACATCTCTAATTTTCATTACTTTTTGAATTGCATTTTTTATTACAGAATATGATAAACCTGCTGATATATCTCCAACAGTATATCCTTCTTTTTGCGCTTGTTTTATTTTTGAATTCATAAATACTGTACATCTAGAACCTAAATCTACTGGATTTTTTGCTTCTAATGCTTCTTTTACGAATTCTTCAATGCTTAAGTTTAAGCTTTTAGCATAAGTTTCTATAAATGAACCACACCCTGATGAACAAGCTTCATTTAGCATTATATTATCAATTGTATTGTTTTTTAACTTGATGTATTTCATGTCTTGTCCACCAATATCAACAATACTTGTTACTTTTGGTTCAAACTTTTTAGCTGCTGTGTAATGTGCTATTGTTTCAATTTCATTTAAATCTACATTTAGCGCTGTTTGTATTAATTTTTCTCCATAACCTGTAACACCACTATAACGAATTACCGCTTCTTTAGGCATAACAGAATACAATTTTTTTAACATTTCTATAATACTATCAAGTGGTTTTCCACCGTTTCCTTGATATGCTGAATATAGCAATGTTCCATCTCTATCTGTAACAACTAATTTTGATGTTGTTGAACCTGCATCTATCCCAATAAAACAATCTCCTTTATGCTCTGATAATGGTTTTTTAGCTACTTTATCTTTATCATGTCTTGTTTTAAATTCATCATATTCTACATTTGTTGAAAATAGTGGTTTTAATGGTTGTGTTGTTGTATCATAAGAATGTTTCAAAACTTCTATTTTGCTTTTTAATTTTTCCACACTTATTGGTGTTTCATCTTTAGCTTCTAAACAAGCCCCTTTTGCAACTAATAAATGTGGTTCTTCTGGTACAATTGCTTGTTCTAAACTTAAATTTAAAGTTTCTATAAAACGTGTTCTTAGTTCTGGTACATAAGTTAATGGTCCTCCTAGAAATGCAACATTTCCTCTAATCGGTCTACCACAAGCTAATCCTGATATTGTTTGATTCACAACAGCTTGCAAAATAGATACTGCAATATCCTCTTTTGCAGCACCTTCATTTAATAATGGTTGCACATCAGTTTTAGCAAATACTCCACAACGTGAAGCTATTGGATATATTGTATGATAATTTTTAGCTAGTTCATTTAATCCTGCAGTATCTGTGTTTAATAATGATGCCATTTGATCAAGAAATGCACCTGTTCCACCTGCACATGTTCCATTCATACGTTGTTCTATAGCTCTTCCGAAATAAATAATTTTTGCATCTTCTCCACCTAATTCTATTACTACATCTGTTTGTGGAATATATCTTTCTACAGCTCTTTTACATGCAACAACTTCTTGAATAAATGGTACATCTAAAAACTTAGCTGTACTCATTGCTCCTGAACCTGTTAATGCTATTGTAAATTCATAATCTTTATAATTCTCTACTATTTTTTCAAGTACTTTACATACTGTGTTCTTCGTGTCTGAATAATGTCTTTCATAAGATGTTTCTATTATTTCTAGATTTTCATTCATAACTGCAATTTTTACAGTTGTTGAGCCAACATCCATTCCTATATGTACTACTTTTTTCATTTTCTTCTCCTACATTTTAAAATCAATTCAATTCTATATAAATATATCATATTTTGTTTTCTTTTGTCAATTTTGATAAAGCTGTAAAAAGAGGACAATTCCTAATTTGAAAAGAAAAGAACCGTCCCCATTTTTTTACATTATTCACTTCTTAAAGCCTCAACTGGGTCACGCTTTGCTGCAAATCTTGCTGGAATTAAGCCAGCAAACATAGTTAATCCAACACTAATAGCAACTAAAATTGTGCCTCCAATAACAGGTAATTTTGATATTTGAGAAATTCCAGTTATTGATTTTATTACCATGTTTATAGGAATATTTAACAATAATGTTACACCTATACCAATCAATCCTGCCACTAAACCTATAATTAAAGTTTCTGCATTAAACACTCTTGATACATCTTTTTTTGATGCTCCTATACTACGAAGAATTCCTATTTCTTTTGTTCTTTCTAGAACTGAAATATAAGTTATAATTCCAATCATAATTGAAGAAACCACTAATGAGATTCCTACGAATGCAATTAATGCATAACTAATTACATTTATAATTGTAGATACTGAATTCATCATAATTCCAACAATATCTGTATAATTTATAACATTTTCTTCTTTTCCGTTTTCTGTTTGCTTGTTATTGTAATCCGTTATAATATTTGAAATCATTTCCTTTGAGTCAAAATCTTTTGCATAAATATTTATTGCACTCGGATTACTTAATTCAACTACTCCTAGTTTCGTTAGATTATCTTCATAATTAGCTTTTGCATTTTCTGAATATGTTTTCATCAATTCAGCTAATTCTTCTTGAGAAAGAGATGCCATAAGCATTTTTTGTTCATCTGATAATTGTGAGAAATCAAATGAAGCATCTGAATTTTCTGGAAATTCTATTCCTGTAAATACATTTATTTTAGGATCATTTTTTTGTTCTTTTACTATTTCAGCTTCATTAATTTTATTTATTACATATTCTTTAAGTTCTTTATTATATCCGATTAATCCTGAGCCTGAAGTTGCAACAGTTTCTTCATTTGGTCTAATAATTCCTACTACAGAAATCTCTTCAGCATTTTTTATAAGTTCTTTCATATATTCGTCATTTTCTGACATGTCTTGCCATACATTTCCTACTTTTTTATAATAATCTGTATTTAATACAACTTTAAATTTATAATTCAAAATATCTTGATATGAATAGCTTTCATTTTCTGCTGATGATTTAACTTCTTCACCATTTTTTATTTTTTTCATTGATTCTTCTAATTCTTTAATATCTTTTATTCCTAATGAATATAGTGTATAATCACTTATTTCATTATTTTTATCTACAATTAATACTACTTCATTATATTTTTCTGGCCATTTTCCTGCAACTACATCATATTGTGATTTTAATAGTTCTTTGTTATCAAGCATTTCTGTCCATACATCAGTTTGTGTCATAAACATTCCACTTGAAAACATTTCTGATTGAGAATTAGTTTGAGTCATATTTTCAAACCCAAGTTTTTCGAATACTATGCTTGGATTTACTTGTTGAATTTTTTCTTCATCATTTTTATATATATTTAAATTAAGATTATAACTATATTGAACCGCATTTATATAATCTTTTATATTTGTTTCATCACTTTCTATAAACTTTTTAAATTCTTCTAAATTATTTGTCTGAATTTTTGTTGATATTGTTTCTAATATGTCATTTACTATTGCACGAGAATAAATTTTTCCATCCTCATGTTCTGTTTTATCTCCATCTCCCATCATTGATTCAAGCATACTTGACATATCAATTGTTGCTTCTTGTATTGTAATTGGATATGATGACAATGTATCTTCTTCAACTCTATTTATATATGATTGCATTCCATTTGAAAGTGATAAAATGAGTGCAATTCCTATTATTCCTATACTACCTGCAAATGATGTTAAAAAAGTTCTACCTTTTTTAGTCATTAAATTATTCATACTTAAACGTACTGCAGTTGTAAATTTCATTGAAGCTTTTCCTGTTTTTTCTTTTTTAGTACGAGCCTTGTCTAAATCTTTTTTACTTGCGACATAAGGATTTGAATCATCTGTTACTTTTCCATCTAATAACTTAATTATTCTTGTTGAATATTTTTCAGCTAATTCTGGATTATGTGTTACCATTATAATTAATCTATCTTTTGAAATTTCTTTCAATATTTCCATTACTTGCACACTTGTTTGTGAATCAAGAGCTCCTGTTGGTTCATCTGCTAATAATATATCTGGGTCGTTTACTAATGCTCTTGCAATTGCAACTCTTTGCATTTGTCCACCTGACATTTGATTAGGTTTTTTATTTAATTGATCTCCAAGCCCAACTTTTTCTAATGCTTCAATTGCTCTTTTTCTTCTCTCTGTTTTATTTACTCCTGATATTGTTAATGCTAATTCAACATTTGCCAAAACTGTTTGATGTGGTATTAAATTATAGCTCTGAAATATAAAGCCTATAGAGTGGTTTCTATATGTATCCCAATCTTTATCTTTAAATTCTTTAGTTGTTTTATCATTTATTATTAAATCTCCTGTTGTATATCTATCTAGTCCACCTATAATATTTAGCAAAGTGGTTTTTCCACATCCACTCTGACCTAATATAGATACAAACTCGCTTTCTCTAAATTCAAGGCTAATTCCTTTTAGTGCTTTTACTTCATTATCTCCTGATAAATAAGTTTTTGTTATATCTTTTAATTGTAACATTTGAACATTCCTTTCTTTCCGATTTTAATCTTATGTATTTTACTATATAATTATGAATTTTATGTGAAAATCTGAAAATTTTCACATAATTATTTTTTTGTCATATTATGTAGTATATTTATTAAAAAGGAGGACTATATGTTTACTAGAAATTTCAAAAAATGCTGTTGTATGAATAATAGTGTTTCTAACACTACTGATAATACTATAATAGAAGATCAATGTAATAATATGTGTTCATGCAATTGTGAAGATTATGAAAAAGATATGTGTGAATGTGGATTTGATGAAGAATACGAAGTAAGTGTATTTCCAGAGAATCCAATGTTAGGTCAAAGTTATGTTCCATGGCAATTTATGGACCAAACTTTTAAACCTTGTGTTGGCTTAAAAATGGGAACTTTATTTCCTGAATTAGTTAGCCCTTATATGCCTTGCCAATCAATGAGGACAAATGAATTCTTAGAAGCCACAAATACAATTGGAAAGGGGTGTAACAAATGCTAGATAACGAAAATTGTAGAGAAGATATGTTAGAAAGAATTAAGTGTTTGAATTTTGCTATGACTGAATTAGGATTATATTTAGATACTCACGTTGATGATGAAAAAGCACTTTGTTTACACAGAAAATATGCCAAAGAATATAGAGAATTAACAGATAAATATCAAAAAGTTTATGGACCTTTGACAATTCAATTTCCATGTAACAAATGGAGATGGCTTGAAGAACCATGGCCTTCGTTCATTTTGGGTCACTTGAATTTATATTTTATTTCTATGTTTTTATCATCAATTATAATTTTATCAATTAATTTAAAAATCAAATTTTTAGTTTCTTGATTTATCTCTTTAAACTCTAAAACTTCATTTACCTTTCGTATGATTTTCATTTGGCTCATATTTTGAATTTTCTCATTTTTTAGTTCATATTGTTTAATATTTTGTATTTTTCTCTCATAGCAATTTCTTTGTTCCTCATATTTTTGAACTAGCATAAAAAACGTATCTTGTGAAATTTGACCACTATTTTGAGCCTCATATAAGTTGCCAATTATCCTATTAGTTTCTTCTTTCATTTTATTTAATTTTTGTATATTTTTCAAAAAATCTGTTTCATCTTTTTTCCACACTATCTTTAGATTTTTAATATTGAAATTCTGCTTAATATTCTCTTTTAATGAATTTATTACTTCTTCTATCAACTCATCCTCATTAATATGTACATTTGTGCAAAAACTTTTGCCATATTTTTTATAATTTGAACACATACATCTAAATTTTTGTTTACTATTTTTAATATAAGTTATTCTTCCTCCGCATTTGCAAAAAGCCAAACCTGATAATAAATGTTTAGTAACATTTCCATAATTCCATTCATTAGTTTGCTTGTTTAACATATCTTGTACCAAATTGAAAGTTTGATTATCTATTATTGGAACATGATTATTTTTTATTATTACATATTCATCAGGTGTCTTTTTCTCAACTTTTTTGATTTTGTAGTTTACTTTATTATATTTTAACTGAACCAAATCTCCTATATAAGTTCTATCTCTCAAAATTTTATTTATAGATGTTGTATTCCACCTATATGTGTGTTTTGAATTAGGATTATAATAATTAGTTGTTTTTTCTTTATATTTTAATGGTGTTATTATATTTTTTTCATTTAATATTGTGGCAATTTCTTTTTTACTTTTTCCATTTTTATATAAATCAAATATTAATTTTATATTATCAGCTACCTCTTCATCTACTAATATAACATTTTTATCATTTATTGATTTTTTATAACCATAAGGCAAAAAAGCTTTTATACATTCTCCTCTTTTGGCTTTTGTTATTATTGATGTTCGTACTTTTTTTGAAATATCTTTTGAATACATATCATTAAATACTGCTTTAAATGGTGTTATATCATTATTAATATTATTTATATCATAAGTATCGACATTATCATTCACAGCAATATATCTAACATTTTTAACAGGAAAATATCTTTCTATAAATTTTCCCACTTCTATATAATCTCTTCCAAGCCTTGATAAATCTTTGGTTATTACTAAATTTATTTTTTCAAGTTCAATGTCTCTTAACATTCTTAAAAAATCTGGTCTTTCAAAATTTGTTCCTGTATATCCATCATCTTTATAAATTTCTACGAGCTCCCAACCATTTTTTTCTATTATAGGAACTAAAAAATTAATTTGATTTTCTATACTTTCTGATTGCTCTTTATATTTTTCACTTTTCTCGTCTTCTCTCGAAATTCTTGCATATATCCCAACTTTCCATATTTTTTCTTTTGAATTACTTTTAATTTTAATCATATTATTTATCCTCTAACAATTTATATAATTGTTCTCTATTTTCATTAAACCACTCTTGTATTAATTCAGATAAATCTTTTCCATTTTTTGTGTAATTTTCTTCTACCTTCTTCAAGCCATAATCACCTCTGTAAATTTTATTAAGTATATGGAAAAAGATGTCAAAATGTACTCCACGTTTTAATATTTTTTCAATTATAATACCAATATATTACAAATTATGACATTTTCTGTGTCGATTTTTGGGTGGTGATGTATTATATGAAGATTTAATATCGCTTTTTGCGGCTTGTATACTTATACAAAAAAATTTATACTCTATAGGATAGATTGTATAAATTCATTATTATTTTAATGAAAGGAGATTTAATTTGGAAGAATTAATAGAACGTTCTTTGAAAGGCGAACAAGATGCTTATATAAAATTAGTTAAAAGCATCCAAGCTGATATGTATAAAATAGCTGTCTCTCAGTTACATGATATTGATGATGTTAATGATGCTTTGCAAGAAACGATTATGATTTCTTATGCAAAATTGCCTACATTAAAAACTCCTAGTTATTTTAAAACTTGGATTATGAAAATCTTAATAAATGAATGTAATAACATTCACCGTAAAAAGAAACAAGAATTAGGTCTTTTTAGTGCATTATCAACTTCAATAGATGTAGTTTCTTACGCAGAAAGAGAGATTCAGACTAAAGAAAATGAGATTGATTTCGATTTGTTAATAAATCGCTTGAATTATGATGAAAGACTTATTCTTACTCTTTATTATAAAAACAATTATACACCAACAGAGATTTCAAGGATTTTGAATATTAGTGTTAATACTGTAAAGAGTAGGATTTTAAGAGCAAAACAGAAATTGCAAGAAATTTATAATGAAGGAGGGCTAAAAAATGGAAGAAAAAGATAAATTCGAAATGTTTAATCAACCAGATGCTTTTGATAAAATGCTATTTGATTATTATAAAAATAAAGCTACACAGCTTCCTCTTTCTACTCAAAGTACTATTGAAAATGCCCTAAATTCAACTAAATCTAAAGAAGAAAATACTACTAATAATGCTATTCTACTAAAAAGAGTTGCTGTTTTCGTAGTTTCTCTTGGTGTTATTACTGCAACAACTGTTTATGCTAAAGATATAGTTAATTTTATATCTAAGATTTTTACAAATAGTAATTCTGGTATTGATAAAGCTGTTGACAATGGATATGTACAAAATGTGGATATGGATTTTATAAAATGTGGCGATATTGGCGTTAAAGTTGATTATTTACTTATGGATGATAAGAATTTAGATATTTCATTTGTTTATAAGTATTATGGAGATGATGTTGCTTTTGATAGTATGACATTTGGTAATTTGACAATTAAGGATGAAGAAGATAATGTATTATGTGCGGTTTCCAAAAATCATTCTGATGCAAATATTTTTAATGCTTTAGGTACTACTGTAAAATCAAGCAATAAAATCGAATTTTTAGATAATACTACTATTAGAGAATCAGTATTAAGTTTTTCTAACCAATTTCCTGCATCTCAAGTGTTACACATTGAAATTGTAGATATAGAATTAATGAAAAATGATAATATTGAGTATATTGATGGTAATTGGAACTTTTCAATACGCATGGATGATAAATTCGTTACAAGAGATTCATATGAATATTCTTCTACAGAAAGTCCTTATGTTGATAATATTACAACTTCTCTTACTAATACATCTCTTTCAATTGAGCTAAAATTAAACACATTATTTGATGAAGCAACACTTTATAGAAGAAATTCAATTATTTTAAAAGATGAAAATGGCAATAAATATAGACCAACAAAAACGCGCTCTCAAAACATTAACAACACAGAACCTTATTCTAGTACAATAACATTGACATATCCTATTTCTACTTATGATAATATTAATAAATTATATTTACATATTAACTTAGACTCATCTAAAGAAATAGATTTAGAGTTATCTAAATAAAAACAAAAGACATCCTTATTCAGGATGCCTTTCGTTTTTATAGAAAAATGATTTGCTTAATTCTTGTTAACTCCAACTATCAATAATCATTCTGATTCTGATACTTGTAGTAGAACCTCCAACCAAATAATATTTAAAGAAGTATGTTCTATTGGCAACAATAGGAACATCGTACGTGGAAATATTTTCTCCATTTACAGTTACGATATCAGTTTGCAAAGCTCTACTATGATTGTAATCCCACAACTCAATAGAAACTTTTCTAGTTTCACTGGTATCGGCGGAAGTAACAATCATAGTATAGTCCAGATAATCACCATCATACGTTCTGTCAGCGCCACGATAGTAGGTACCGGTCATGGTGAAAGACGAATCGATTGCATAAGTAGCAATACCATTGTCATCCACACTCTCAGGAGTTACTTCGAACTCATAAGTTGTCCGAACCTTGCCGTTGTCCAGTTCTTCAACAGAAACAACGTTCTCATGCAGTTGCTGAGCTGTGTTTTCTTCTGCTGCAAAGGCAAAAGTCGGAATGCTGAGTACCAGCATCATGATAGCAAGTGCCATCGAAGCAAAACGCAAATTGATTTTTTTCATAGTTGTCCTCCTTAAATTGTTAGTCGCAGCAAATCATTTTTCCATTTTATCAATAAAGTTTAGGTTTGAATTTATCAAACACAAAACTTATTGACTTATTAATGCTTATTAGTATTAATATTATAGCACGCTCATTGCAAAAAGTGACAAAAAGGTAAAAAAAGGTAAAAAAAATTATTTTTTTCAACTTTTTTCAACTTTTTTTCAAAAAACGCACCTTCTGATGCCCTCTTATCCGTCTAATATATAGATGATTAAAACGGAGGCATTGAAATGTTAAACCTACTCATTATAGATAAAGACATTAATCATTCAATATATTTACTTAATTATATTTCCGGAAATGGTTATCAAATTAGAGTTCATTCTATTACGAAAACTCTAAATGAAGGAATTAAGTTATTGAATACTGGTTTAATTGACATTACATTAATAAATGTAGATGATAGTATTGATTCTATCATTTCTAGCTTACATACTATTTCTAGTATATATTCTGAAAAGTGTAAAAAATCTGTTATTGTAATATCTGAAAAAAACACTAATTCTATTGATTCAGACTTTTATGTATGTGAATACGTCTCTCCCTCAACAGATTTAGATTTGTTATTTTTCAAGATAGATATAATAGCAAAAAACAAAGGAATTCACATTTATTTTAATAATCTATTATTAACAAACACAATAAATAGAGAATTAGAACATATTGGTTATAATTTGTCTTATATAGGAACCAAATATTTATCAGAATGTATTGCTTTAATGTATGGAAACTATAAAATGAATGAAAATTTGAATAAAAATATTTATCCTGTTGTTGCACGAAGGCACAATAAAACCATTAATAATATTAAATGTAATATTATGTCTGCAACAAACTCTATGTTTTATGAATGTAGTGAAAATAAACTTCAAAAATATTTTAATACTTCTACTAGACCAGGACCAAAATTAGTAATATGCACCGTTTTAAACAAATTATATAATTCTTTATAATTTGTCTAAATCTAATCAATTCAATTCAAAAGCAAGTCTAATGAGGTGAACCACAAAAAGTTCACTTCATAAAACTGGCTTTTTTTATTCTCTTTTAAACTAAGGGTGGCCTTGGGAAGGAGGAATGTTTTAGATGTGGACTTATAATAAAATACTACAATACCCTGTTAACATTAAATGCACAGACCCTCGTCTTGCAAAAGTAATTATCAGCCAATATGGAGGTCCTGATGGCGAATTAGCCGCTTCTTTAAGATATTTGTCTCAAAGATTTGCTATGCCTGACCAAAACGCAAAAGCTATACTTAATGATATAGGTACAGAAGAATTAGCCCATCTTGAAATGGTTGGTTCTATTGTTTATCAATTAACTAAAAATGCTTCTATTGAAGAAATAGAAGTTGCTGGACTTGGTCCTTACTATACAGACCATGGTGTAGATGTATACCCACAATCTGCTGCTGGCGTTCCATTTACTGCATCATATATAGCATGTAAAGGTGATGCAATAGCTAATTTACAAGAAGATTTAGCTGCGGAGCAAAAAGCACGTGCTACTTATGAAAAATTAATAGATTTATGTCGAGATAATCCAGATGTTATTGATCCTCTTCGCTTTTTACGTGAAAGAGAAGTTGCTCACTTCCAAAGATTTGGAGAAGCATTAAGAGGTGTTCAAGATAAACTTGCAGAAAAGAAATTCTATATGAATGATGGAACCTGTATGGATATGATGAAAAAAAATAACTGTACTAATAATTAAGCAAATTATCATATTAGTTTACCATAAATGAGTTTCCATAAAAACTATAATTCTAAAATTTTGACAAAAAATCACAATGATGTTATAATTATAGTATAGTAAATTTTATATTTTAGCAACGCCTGTAGGCAAAGCTCATTCTTAAGGAGGTTATTTATTATGGAACAGCGGTACTGGGAAAGAAATGAAAAATTAGGATTTTGGGAGGAGGCGCTGTTTAATCACACGTACGACGAAGACATGGATCTCATTGTACGTGGAAGCATCCGGCCGGAATTCATATCCTCTATCGGAATGATAGTAGTTTTTATTCTTATCGCAATCTGTTTCGCATGAAAATAAGTGAGGTACCAACTGGTACCTCACTTATTTATATCATATAATATTGTCTTTTAAATATTTTCATTTTACCACATACTTTTTTACAACTTTGTTATTTTATTCAATCTATATTTGTTTACTTTGATTATATCGATAAGATTTATTTTGTTATCTTCTGTTACATCTGCTGCTTTTAAGTATATTTCTTCTAATGTCTTTTTATTTAATCTATATTTATTGATACTTATAATATCTAATATTCCCGCCATTCCATCTCCATCTACGTCACCTATTACTATTGCTTTATATATTTTGGTTTTGTTTCCTATTTTTAATTCTATTTTTGCTTTTGTTCCTACTATATCTGTATCTTTTAAAAGGTTGTCTTCTGTATCGTATATTTTTATTTCTGTTGCATTTGTTTGTATTCCATCTTTTACGTCTTTTACTGTTGTTTTTGGTTGTATTTTTGATATATAAATATCATCTATTTCATATTTTTCTGATTCTATTTCTATGTCGTCATATTGTTGTTTTCCACATTCTGTACATTCTCCGTCCACATAATTATGTCCTTTTGCTGGTATTTCTTGTTGTGCTACTGTTACTGTATTACATACTGAGCAATGTTTTCCTTCTGTCTCTCCTGTTTCTGTACATGTTGCTTCTTTTGCCTCATCTATTACTTCTGTATGTCCTTTTGCTGGTATTTCTTGTTGTGCTACTATTACTGTATTACATACTGAGCAATGTTTTCCTTCTGTCTTTCCTGCTTCTGTACATGTTACTTCTTTTGCCTTATCTATTACTTCTGTATGTCCTTTTGCTGGTATTTCTTGTTGTGCTACTGTTACTGTATTACATACTGAGCAATGTTTTCCTTCTGTCTTTCCTGCTTCTGTACATGTTGCTTCTTTTGCCTCATCTATTACTTCTGTGTGAGATTCTGTTTGTGTATATCCACATTTTGAACATGTTCTACTATGTTGTCCATTTCCATTATTTGAATATGATTCGAAACTATGTTCTTCTGTTCCTGCATTTTGAGTAGCCCCACAAGAGCAGCTTTTTATTATATTATGTATGCTATTGCTGTTTTGGCTATATGATGTAGATGAGTATGAGTGTGTATGCATTCCAGAACGACCACAAGCATCACATTTTCCATCATTATTATCATCATAGCATGTTCCTGCTGCTGTAGCATATCCACAATAAACACAATATCTTGCGTGTCCATTACTTTCATTAGCGCTTTGTGTCCAGCTTCCTCCTGTACATAATAATGTTTCAGCTTCAGTAGAACTTCCACAAGAATTACATACTACCGTTCGTATATGAGTTGAACCATTTCCTGAAGATTGGTATCTAAATGTACGTGTACCACCACAATTAGGGCAGGAAGTTATCGCCATAGCTTTATTATTTGAGAAAATTCCAACTATTATTACTCCTGCAACTATCGCCAGAATAATTGCTAAAATTACTTGTACCTTTCTTGTTAGTCTAAACTTTTTCATTTAAACCCTCTCCTTTATCTTTTCTTATATTAAGAATAACACTTTTTACCATTAAAGGCAATCAAATCATAAAAACAAAACACAAATGTAATATTTACGACTTTCTTGTAATATTTTTGTAATATTTGTTTTTTATGTTTTTAAGACTTTTTTTATTTAGTGTTTTTACTTTTACAAAAAATAAACATTACCTATTCTTTGGTAATGCCTATTTATTTAACATTTTATTCTATATTTAAGTATAATCAGATTTTTGAATATATACTGGTACCTTATACTATCCCATCAATACATTTATCATATATAAATTTTTTTAACTCTTCCATATTATCTGTCTCATAATATTTTATTAATTGTTCACCAAAATTTATGTCTTCATCTATGGGAATATTTATAATGCCTTTTCCATTCTCAATCATTATTTTATTTGCAAATAGCATTGCAGTTCTCTTGTTTCCATCTGAAAAAAATTGAGTTCTCATTAAATAACACATTATACTAATTGCCCTATCTGTTACACATTCAATTTCTGATAATTTTTGTAATTGAGCAGAAACCTCATTTTCATCAGGAATTTCTGGTTTCCAAGTTGTTCCACCAATACTCACTTCATAAGTTCTCATATTTCCAGCTTTATCTACTAAATTGCTTCCAATTAAACTATTAATAGATTTTAATAAATTAAGATTGTTTTCTACATCAATAGAGTTTAACACAAATAACCATGCATGTTTTAAATTATTAATTGTTTGAATCTCATCAATTCTTAAACGTGCAACATTTCCTCCATCATAAATTTTTTGAGTTTCTGGATATGTGACATCAATTCCTTCAATATGTGAACTTTTCCAAATACTATCAACTATACACCTTTTGGCGAAAAATATGTTTTGATCTTTTGTCATATTATATTTATCTTCCATTTTACTAAATCCCTTCAATCTATCATAGCCCAAGTATACCACAATTTTTTTAGAAGTACTCTATTCTAATATACTATCCCTATGTTCGTTGCTAACTCAACAACATTTTATACCATTTTTCTATTTTAATCAAGTTGTTTTTGCTTTTTCAGGAATTTTTAGTTAATAAATTAATATATAGTTAAGTACAAAAGGCTCGGATAGCATGATTGGACTTATACATATATATTAAATAATGGAAAATTTTGTGCATCTAAACTTGAGTATAGAAAATCTTAAGTGCCAAAAGAGGGATGTTCACGTCAAAAATTAATATATTACTATTTCACGGCAAAAACATAGCTAGGGTCATCCCCATAGTGGGTCTTTGCCTTATTCCATAGTAATATATTAATTTTTGGACTAAGTGAAAGAGGCGCTTTTGGCACTATTAGATTTTGTACGAATGTTTAGCTTGTCCAAAATTTGGAATGCTTTTAATATATATGTATGAATCCAAGTATGCTATTCAAGCCTTTTTGCTCAACTATATGTTACTAGTATTGTATTTCTTTGTTCAAATATGTTGAATAAATATAAATTCTATATACCTTTTTTCCTGTTGCACTCTCTAAAGCTCTTTTATACAAATCAAGCTGAGTATTATATTTATCAATTAATATCTGTTCATTTCTATTTTCCACATAATCTGTTTTAAAATCCACTAAAACTAATTCATCTTTTTCTGTTATATAATATAAATCTATAATTCCTTGTACTAAAATATCTTCATCAACATCTTCTTGATACAATTCTTTTGCAGGTATATTAATGTAAAATGGTTTCTCTCTCTGAACAACATGGGCATGTGTCATTTCTTCCCACAATTTTGATTTTGTAAATTGAACTATATTATTAATATTAATAGCTTCTGCTTCTTTAGAGCTAATGATTTTTTTCATCTCTAATTCATTTATTAATTGTTTTACATCATCATAACTATATACTTTTTTGTTTATATCTAATTTTTGCATACATAAATGTGTTAAAGTTCCTTTTTGTGCATTTGTTATTTTAGTTTCTTTATCAGTTTGAAGGAATTTAGGCATTTGCTCTACTTTGTTGTTTTCTTGCCTTTCTTCTTGAGGTTTTGAAAGTTCCTTTATTTCTGTTACTGACATTTTTGTTTTTAACTGTGTTGAAACTTGTTTTTCATATTCATATTCTAGCATTTTCTTTATTCTTTCTTGTTTTTCAGAACATAACTCTACATTTTCTAATTTTTTTAAAATTTGTTCAGTCCCATTTTCTTCTTTTTCCTGTTTCGTATTACACATTTTCAAAACTTCATTTTTATTATAGACATTAAATATAGCAATTTTTTGGAAGTTTTCGTGTTCATATACATCTATTAATTTAAACCAGTCTAAATAGGTTTTACATTTTTTTAAGATTATAGAATTTAATTCATTGTATTTATCTTTTAAATCTTCTAGCTTGTTTTGCTTATCTGCTGTACTATATCCTGTTATAATTAGTTTTTCTTTTGCTCTAGTCAAAGCAACATATAATACTCTCATCTCTTCTGATAGTGTTTCAATCATTATTTGATTTCTCATAGCTTGTTTAGAAAGTGTGTCATATTCTATTTGTTTATCATAATCTATGTATTTTACACCTATTCCCATGTCTGGATGTAACAATATTTTGTTATTTAAATCTTGCATATTAAATTGCTTTCCGACTCCTGATAAAAATACAATTGGAAATTCAAGTCCTTTACTTTTGTGAATACTCATTATTCTAATTACATTGTCATTTTCACCTATTATTTTTGCTGAGTCCATATCTTTACTACTTGTTTTGATTTTTTCCATGTAATTAATAAAATTGAATAATCCTTTAAAACTAATGCTTTCACATTGTTTTGCTATTTCAAATAACATTTTTAAATTTGCTTGCCTTAATTCTCCATTTGTCATTAATCCTACATAATTATAATATCCTGTGTCATTATAGATTTTCCAAATCAATTCATCTAAACTTAGATATTCTTGCTCTTTTCTCCACATTTCTAGGTTATCTAAAAATTTATCTATTTTTCCACGAAGCTTGTTGTCTACATCTTTTTTTGCTTTTAACATTGTATTGTAAAAATTGTCATATTTATCACTCAAACGAATTTGTACTAATTCATTATCTGTAAATCCTCCTATTATTGATCTCATTGTGGCTATAAGAGGTATTTCTTGTAAAGGATTATCTATAATTCTTAATAGGCTCATTATTGTTTGAATTTCTATACTCTCTAAATATTCTGAAGATGTATCACTAAATACTGGCATTCCTAAATTTAAGATTTCTTTTTCAAATATTGGTGCAGGTTCTTTTGTTGACCTTAATAAAATTACTATATCTTTGTATTTTATATCTCTTTTTTCTTGTTTTTTGGCATCATATATCTGGAATTTGCTGTCTATTAATTGTTTAATTCTATTTGCTACAAATTTTGCTTCTAATTCAATATTCTCAACTTTCTCTTGTTCTTCTTCATCAGATTCATCTATGTCATCATTATTATAACTTTCTTGTTCTTCTGGCTCTTCAACATCTATAATATCTATTTCTGTTCTTAAATCTTGATTTGTATCTTCATAATTTGCTCCTATATTTAAATATTCTTCTGTTGTGTAATTTAATTCTCCTAATTTTTCTGTCATTATGTTTGAAAAAACAAAATTTGAAAAATCTAATACTTCGCTTCTGCTTCTAAAGTTTTTAAATAATTGAATTTTTAAATCATCTGACTCTTTTTTATTTTCTTTTGTTTTGTAATTTTTATATTTGTTTAAAAATAAATCTGGCCTTGCTTGTCTAAATTTATAAATGCTTTGTTTAACATCTCCTACCATAAAAATATTGTTTTCTCTTGAAATCGAGGTTAATATATATTCTTGAACCAAATTGCTGTCTTGATATTCATCTATTGCTATTTCTTCAAATTTTTCCTGATATTTTTTTGCAATCTCTGTAGGTTGCGCATTTTCGTCTAATAATATTTTTAGTGCAAAATGCTCCACATCACTGAAATCTACTATATTTTTTTCTTTTTTTCGTTTTGAAAATTTTTCTCCAAACTCTAAAATTATTTTTTCTAATTTTGTTAAAATTTCATACATATCATTTATATCTTCATTTGCTTCTTTTGAATCAAATATCAATATTTTATTTAAAACTTTTTCTAATGATTTTTTTACTTCATCTCTTGCTATTTTTGCTGTATCTTTTGCTTCAAGTGTTATTTTTCTATCAGTTGCCCATGTTTTAAATTTAATGTTTAATGCTATATTATAAGCTTTGTTCCATGAATCTAAATTTGCTTTTAACATTTCTAATTGTTCAATATCATCATTTATAATTAGATAATATTTTGACAATTCATCATATTTTGATAAATTCTTCTTTTCTGTTTCTAATTTAATAATTCCATCTTCTAAAATCTCTTCAACTTGTTTTAATAGTTGTTTTCCCCATATTGTCTGTGAAAAATCTTGTTCTAAATTATCTGCTAAATTGAACATTTCTATTTTTTCATTTAACCACTTTTCTGGAAATGGTTCACTCTGAATATATGTATATATTTTTAAAATTAGCTCTTTCAAAGGTGTGTCATCTTTATAGCTGGTATATGTATTTACCAATTTTTCAAAATCTTTGTCTTCTGTTTCATATTTATCTTCAAATAAATCTTCTATTACATCTTGTTTCAAAATTTCTATTTCTGTTGTATCACCTATTCTAAAATTTTGAGAAATATCCATTTCAAAAAAATTATTTCTTACAACATCCAAACAAAATGAATCTATTGTACATATATTTGATTTATTTAATAAAGTTACTTGTCTTTGTAGCCTTTCATCTTCAGGATTTTCATCAATCTTTTTATATATTGCATTTAATACTCTTTCTCTCATTTCAGATGCTGCTGCATTTGTAAAAGTCACTACTAACAACTTATCTATATCAACATTTTCATTAACTATTTTATTTATTATTCTTTCAACTAATACCGCTGTTTTCCCACTTCCTGCTGCAGCAGCTACTAGTATATTGCTTCCTTTTTCATATATAGCTTGCTTTTGTTCATCTGTCCATTTCACTTCATTTGCCATGTTTGCCTCCTGCTAATTTGGGGACGGTCCTTTTTTTCGCGAATTTGGGGACAGTCCTTTTTTTACATGTTATATCATATTTCTGCCTTTTTTACAAGAAAAGGAGAATACTTTCGTATTCTCCAAATATCTTATTCACTTACTTCTTCAGAAGAAGTTTCTGTTGAACTTTCGTCAACTGTTTTTTCTTCAGCATTTTCTTCTGCTTTATGTTCAACTAAATCTTTCATTGTTAAATTAATTCTTCCTTGTGGGTCAATTTCTATAACTTTAACAGGAACTTTGTCTCCTTCTTTTAGATAGTCTGAAACGTTTTTAACTCTTTCCTTTGAAATCTTAGAAATATGAACAAGTCCTTCTTTTCCTCCACCAATGTCTACAAATGCACCAAATGTAGTAATTCTTGTAACTGTTCCATAATATATTTGTCCAACTTCAAATTCTCTTACAATATCTTCAATCATATCTAATGCTTGGTAAGCTTTTTCTTGATCTGCTGAATAAATCATAACTTGTCCATCATCTTCAATGTCAATTTTAACACCTGTTGCATCAATTATTTTGTTAATTGTTTCTCCACCTTTACCAATTACATCTTTAATTTTTTCAACTTTGATTTGTGTTGTAACAATTTGTGGTGCATAAGGTGAAAGTTCTTCTCTTGGAGCAGAAATAACTGGTTTCATAATTTCATCTAAAATATATTGTCTTGCTTTTCTTGTTCTAGCAAATGCTTCTTCAATTATTTTATAAGATAATCCATCAACTTTAATATCTACTTGAATTGCTGTAATTCCTTTTTCTGTTCCACCAACTTTAAAGTCCATATCTCCAAAGAAATCTTCTAATCCTTGGATATCTGTTAGCATTACATAATCATCTGGATTTTCTGGATTTGTTACTAAACCTGTTGAGATTCCAGCTACTGGTCTCTTAATTGGAACACCAGCATCCATTAATGATAATGTACTTCCACAAATACTTGCTTGTGATGTTGAACCATTTGAAGATAATACTTCTGATACAACTCTTATTGCATAAGGAAATTCTTCTTTTGATGGAAGCACTGGTACTAATGCTTTTTCTGCTAAAGCACCATGTCCTATTTCTCTTCTTCCAGGTCCTCTTGAAGCTCTTGCTTCTCCAACACTGTATGCAGGGAAATTATATTGATGCATATATCTTTTTGTCGTTTCTGTATCAATTCCATCCAATTCTTGTTCTTCACTAATCATTCCAAGAGTTACAATTGACATTACTTGTGTTTGTCCTCTTGTAAATAATGCACTTCCATGTGTACGAGGTAATAATCCTACTTCACATGATAATGGTCTTATTTCATCAATTGCTCTACCATCAACTCTTTTATGTTCATAGAAAATCATGTCTCTTACACATTTCTTTTCTAATTTGTAAATTGCTTCTCCTATTTCTTGTGCTCTTTCTGTTGCTACTTCTTCTCCTAATTTTTCTGCTACAGCTGCTGTAATTTCTTCTGATAATTCTGCTACATTATTGTCTCTTGTTTCTTTGTCAACTTCTTGTACAGCAATTTTCATTTTTTCTGTAAAGTTTTGTTCCAAAAATTCATATAAATCATGTTCTACTGCAAATGATTTATATTCAAATTTTGGTTTTCCTATTTCTTCTTTCATTTTTGAAATAAATTCACATAATTTTTTGATTTCTTCATGACCTTTTTTGATTGCTTCTAGCATTACGTCATCTGGTACTTCATTTGCACCAGCTTCAATCATTGCAACTTTTTCTGCAGTTCCTGCTACAGTTAAGTTTAAATCACTAACTTTTCTTTGTTCTTCTGTTGGATTTATAACAATTTCTCCATTTACTAATCCAACATTTACTGCTGCTGTTGGTCCTCCAAATGGAATATCTGATATTGATAATGCTGCTGATGCACCTATCATTGCTGCTACTTCTGGTGAATTATCTTGTTCAACACATAATACTGTTGCAACAACTACTACGTCATTTCTAAAATCTTTTGGAAATAGTGGTCTTAAAGGTCTATCAATTGCTCTTGATACTAATATTGCTTTATCACTTGGCTTTCCTTCTCTTTTTATATATGAGCCTGGAATTTTTCCTACTGAATATAATTTTTCTTCATAATCTACTGATAATGGGAAAAAGTCTATTCCTTCTTTTGGTTCTTTTGATGCAGTTACATTTACCATTACAACTGTATCACCATATTTTACTACAACACTTCCATTTGATAGTCCACAAAGTTTGCCTGTTTCTATTACTAATTTTCTTCCTGCTAATTCTGTTTCATAACTTTTAAACATATATATTCATTTCTCCTTTTTATTTTATAATATACACCTATATTTTAAGCAAACTATATTAGATTGTAACCTCTATAATGCCCTATAGCTTTATAGCGTATTATACAAGCTACTTTTCTAATTCCAGTTTACTTAAAAAAGAGACGTTAGCTTTGTTGCAAACGTCTCCTTACAACTTATCAACTATTTTCTTAGTCCTAATTTTTCAACTAATTCTCTATATGCATTTTCGTCTTTTTTAGCTAAGTAGTTTAATAAATTTCTTCTTTTTCCTACCATTTTTAGAAGTCCTCTTCTTGAATGGTTATCTTTTTTATGAACTTTTAAATGCTCTGTTAATTCATTAATTCTTTCTGTTAAAAGAGCGATTTGAACTTCAGATGAACCTGTGTCTTTTTCATCTCTTCTATATTGATTAATGATTTCTTGTTTTCTTTCTGTTGTCATAATTAACACCTCCTATTTCTTTTTCTCCTTAGACCGAGCTACAATAATAGGTGTATTTTTTATTGTGCTAAGTTAAAGGAACATTTTTTACATAATTATTGTACTATAATTTTGTGTAAAAATCAAGTATTTATGGTAATTTTTTCTAAAGTTTCCATTTTACTCAAATGAGTCTCTTTTTATAAGCAATTTAATATATTACTATGAAATAAAGCCAAGACCCCCGACGAAGACCCAAAATATGTTTTGGCTATTGAAAGTAATATATTAAATTAGTTTATATTATATCTCTATTATTAAAACTATCATAAGCTGTAACAAACATTAAACCTGCACATGCTGCTAAAACAATTACTGAAAATTGTAATGAAGTTGTATTAGAACTTCCTGTGCTAAATATTTGAATTGGATTTTCAAAATATGGGAAAATTTTGTTAGCAATATTCAAATTATTAAATGGTATAAATTTAACCCAATCCTTTTTTACAAATGTATTAATTATAGCCATTGCAATACTATTTCCCATATATGTTGCAACACTTAAACTTACTGCAACAGCTGTATTTTGAGTAACAACTGAAAGCATTAATGCAAATATAGCAAATATTACAACAGGTATAATTTTTGCAAAATAATATTGAATAATAAATGCTGTATTTTCTATTTTTTCAACATTTCCATCCTTTATATACAAATAATTGATTCCATCTGTTTCGAAGAAGAGATTTGAAACTACAGATGTTAGTATTGCCATTAACAATGTTATTAAAATTATGTAAAACATTAATGATAAGATTTTAGCAGTTAGTATTTTCCATCTCTTATTTGGAGTTAATGCCCAGAACTTAATTGTTCCAGTTGATTTTTCACTCGAAATTGCACCTCCTGCTATAATCATTGCAAATATTGCTATTACTGAGGTTACAAACATCGAAGCCATTACTTCAAACATTTCTCTATTCACATTTTCTACATATTCTATTGGGCAAGCATCATTTTCAATTCTATACACATATAACTTGATTTTATCTTCATATTCTTGCTTTTTTTCTACAGTTAATATTTTACCTGTGCTATAATCAATTCCTGTTCTTAGACTTTGTTGAAAAAGTTGAATTTTTGATAATACTAATTTTTTCCAATATGGACTTTCTAGTGTTTTCCCAATTTCATTTTTTACTTGCAAATCTAAAATTAATATTTTGTCATCATATTCTTTTTGAGAAATTCTTTTATCATCTAAATCTTTTTTTGCACTCTCTTTTTCCAATTCAATATATTGTTTAAAGTCATCTTTATCTAATATATCAATTAATTTTGCAATTTCTTTTTCATTGTTGTCTTGTGACTTTAATTCTGTAATTTCATATACTAAATCTCTTTTCCAATAATCATAATATTGATTAATATCATATTTAATAAACATCTCGCATCTTTCTATCTGTATTTGTATATCTTTCTTCTCACTTTGTGTTAATCCCTCTTCATTTAACATATTTTTATAAAGGTCTATTTGAGATTGTAAATCCTCTTTAAAATCATATTCATAATAGTTTACACCACCACTATAACTCTCATCTAATTTCTCTATTATTTTTACTAGAGCTAATACACCAACTAAAGATAAAATTATAATAACTAATGCTAATTTAGTTGAAAACTTTTTCCATGTTTTTATATTTTCATCAATAAATAATTTAAATATCTTACTCATTTTTACCTCCTTTTGTTGCATCAAAGAATATCTCTTCTAATGTGTGTTCTTTTGGTATAACCGCTTTTATTTCCACATCAGAAATAGCTAATTCTTTTACAACTGAAGGCACTTTTTCTGACAAAATTGTTATTTCAATATTTTCTTTTTCTACTTTTCCTTCAATTTCAAATTTTTCATTTAAGATTTGTATAGCTTTTTCAGTGTCTTTTACTCTTATTTCTAATTGTTCAATTTTTTCCTCTTGCGCATTTACTATATTTTCAATTTTGACAATCTTGCCATCATTAAGAACTGCAACTTTATCACACATTAATTGCATTTCAGATAATATATGTGATGATACAAAAACAGCAACTCCTTCTTGATGTGATATTTGTTTTAAAATATCTCTTAATTTCTTTATTCCTGCTGGATCTAATCCATTTGTAGGTTCATCTAATATTAAAACTTTTGGCTTATGTAATAAAGTTAATGCTAATCCTAACCTTTGTTTCATACCCAAAGAATATTTTCCAACTTTTTCTTTTGCTCTATCTTTTAGTTCTACTAGTTCTAAAACTTCGTCAATTCTCTTTTTATCCACATTTCTTATTCTTGCATGTAGCTTTAAGTTATCAATTCCAGACATATATTTATACATATCTGGGTTTTCAACAATAGCTCCTATACATTCCATTGCTTTTTCAAATTGTTTTTTGGTATCAAACCCATTTACAGTTATTGTTCCACTGTCTAGGCTTATAAGACTTAATATCATTTTTATGGTTGTTGTCTTTCCAGAACCATTTGGACCTAGGAATCCATAGATTTCCCCTTCTTTTACTTCAAGAGATATGTCATCTATTACTTTTCTTCTTCCAAATGTTTTGCTTACATTTTTCAATTCTAATACAGTATTAGCCACTTTTATATCACCTCTTTTTCGTTATAATTATTGTTTTTTAAATTTGAATATATTATTTTCCATTTTCCATTTACTTTTTGTAAACAAATTTCATCACTATCAGCTTCAGTTGAAATTTGATTCTCTTGAACTTTATTTTGTTCATTTAAATATCGAGAAATTGTTTTTGTGTTAGATTTAAATGTTACAGTAACTTGTTCTCCTTCAAATTCATATTTTGTTACTTTTATGATTTTTCTTTCAATTTTAGTTGTGATATTTCTTGGAACATTATAACTTTCATCTAATGCTGTTTCTAAATTTTGATATTGCAAATTAACTACATCTTCATTTTCAACCATTAATTTAGCTAATTCTGTTTTCATTTCTTTTTTGTATTCTTCTACTTTTGCTTCATCAATTTTCTCTGTAAGCTTTTGTAAATTTTCTGGCAATACTGAATATTTGTCTATAAAATTAATAAATTCCTCACATGCTCTTTGAATATCTGGTTTGTCTTCATTTCTTTGTTTTTCTTGCTTTACTAAATAAACAGTTAATGCTAGTAATACTATAATTGTTAAAATTAAACCTTTGTTGATTTTTCTTAATATTTTCATTTTTTCTCCCCTTTCATTTTATAGAAATCTTAAGAATTATCTCTCAAATTCAAGATTTCTTCATCTTTTTTTAAATTTGGTCCTAAAAACTCATAACATTTTTTGCTTGCCTTCATTGCTGCAAGTCCAATTTCTTTATCTTCTCTAAGTCTGTTACTTGCGTATTTTATTATTATTGGTTTATTGGTCACAGCTATCATAACTACTTCTTTGTCATCTCTCATTTCTGGTGAAGCAAAATATAATATTTGCCCTGAAAGTTTTAATCCTGCCATTAGTAATTCTTTGTCTTCTAGTAAATTTTCTTTTGCATAACAATATGTCCACCCAACTTTGCTAACAGATTCGTATACTACTTCTCTGTCACTTTTTAGCCTATCACTTGCAAACTCTAATGCTTCTGGGTTATTATGTATTGCTTCTAACAAAACTTCTTTGTCATCTCTTAGTTCTTCACTTGCAAATTCTACAAGCGCTCCTTCTTTTCTTACATTTTCTAGCACATATTCTCTATTTGTTGAGTTTTGTTTCATTCTAGTTATTTCAACTCTTTCTGGCATTTTTTCCTCCTTATTTCGCTGTTCTTTTTCAAAGAACAAAGCGACGTAGTCGCCCTTTGTTCTTGCCCGATTTGAGTTTTCGACTATAAGGAGAAAATCTCAAAGGGCTAGCAATTATAGCTTTTATATACTAGGAAGTCCAGAGGACTTTCCTAGTATATAAAATAGACCATATTAAAATATGGTCTTATTATATCATAACGATTTTTATTTTACTATACTATACTGCAAAATTTATACCTCTTGCAACTATGTCTTTCATGTTTTCAATTAAATCATCAATTTCTTTAGGTGTTACTATCATATTATATTCTCCGACATTCAAAGCTTCTTTTACTTCTTCATATTTATCATCTTTTTGTAATTGATTTAAATATTCATTAGATTCTGCCTTTTCTTGTAATCTATTTATAAACAAATTGATTCCATCTGACACAAGAGTTGCTAATTCTACAACTGTTGGGATTCCTATTGCTACAACAGGAATTCCTAATGAGTTTTGACTAATTTCTTGTCTAGTATTTCCAACACCAGCTCCTGGAACTATTCCTGTATCTGAGATTTGTATTGTACTACTTATTCTCTCTATACTTCTTGATGCTAGTGCATCTATTACTATTAATAATTGAGGTTTTGTATTTTCTACAATACCTTTTAAGATTTCAACTGTCTCAATCCCTGTTGTTCCAAGAACTCCTGGTGAAATTGCACTTACTACTCTTGTTCCTTCATCTAAATATTGTGGTAAATATTTTTTAATATGTCTTGTTACATCTATCTCATTAGTAACTTTAGGCCCTAGACTATCTGGAGTTACATATATATTTCCTAATCCTACAACTAATACTTCTCCTTGTTTGTCAATATGCATATCTATAAGTGATTTTAATTCATTTGTTAATGTTTCTGCTGTTTTTTGTATGTCGTCATCTGTTGCAAGTTTTAAATTTTTTACATCGATTGTAGTATAATTTCCTATAGGTTTTCCTATAGCTTCTTCTCCATTTTTATTTGTTACTTTTACTCTTGAAACTTTTATATTATCATTTACTTGTTCTTCAGTTCCTTCTATTCCATCAATTTCCGTTAACTTATTTATTTTTTGATATATATCTCTTCTCTCAAGAGCTAAATCTGTTCTAAAATTGTACATAAAATCGCCTCCTTTAAAAGCTTAAAAGCTTTTTTATTATTATTTCTAAGTTGTTTTTTATTATACAATTTTAAAACAGATTTATTTTGTTTTTAAAAAATTCCTGTAATTTCACCATTTGCATCAATATCAATGTTCTCTGCTGATGGTGTTTTAGGTAAACCTGGCATAGTCATTATATTTCCAGCTAATACTACAATAAATCCTGCACCAGATTTTATTTCTACATCTCTGACATTAAATTCAAACGATTGTGTAAAATTTATTTTTTTTGCATCATCAGAAAAAGAATACTGTGTTTTAGCTATACATATTGGCAAATTTCCAAACCCTAGTTCTTCAATTTTTTTGATTTTTTCACGAGCAATTTCTGTATAATTTACTTTGTTTCCTCCATAAATTTGTGTAACTATTTTATTGATTTTTTCTTCAATTGTTTCATTTAAATTATAAATAAAATTAAAGTTTTCTTTCTGTTCAACAAGGTCTACTAATTTTGTCGCAATATCAATCGCACCATCTCCACCTTTTGCCCAACTTTCTACTACACTTGCTTGAATTCCATTATTTTTTAAATCGTTTATAACAAATTCAATTTCTTGTTCTGTATCTGTATTATATTTATTTAATGCAATTATAATATTTAATCCGAATTTTTTATGAATGTTTTCTATATGTTTATATAAATTATTCATTCCATCTTTTAAAGCCGTCATATTTTCTTTTTGGACATCTTCTTTAGCAACTCCACCATTGTATTTAAGTGCTTTTATTGTTGCTACACATACAACAGCATCTGGTTTTAAATCGGCTTTTCTACATTTTATATCTAAAAACT
The DNA here is from genome assembly GCA_934130355.1 of uncultured Clostridia bacterium. Taxonomy (GTDB): domain Bacteria; phylum Bacillota; class Clostridia; order TANB77; family CAG-508; genus CAG-269. Next base: position 14,028 of record CAKOXV010000002.1, on the reverse strand, counting down.
TTTCAGCGCCTAAATCTGCGCCAAATCCAGCTTCTGTAATACAATAATCTGCTAATTTCATTGCCATTTTAGTAGCAATTACACTATTACAACCATGTGCAATATTAGCAAATGGCCCACCATGTATTATTGCAGGTGTATGTTCTAAAGTTTGTACTAAATTTGGTTTTATTGCATCTTTTAATAAAACTGTCATTGCTCCTTGTGCATTCAAATCTTTTGCATATACAGGTTTTCCATTTTTATTATATCCTATAATAATATTTCCAAGTTTGCTTTTTAAATCTTCTATATCTGTTGCCAAACATAAAATTGCCATTACTTCTGATGCAACAGTAATATCAAAAGAATCTTTTCTAGGAACAATTTTGCTTTCTCCTGATAGTCCTGTTTCTACACACCTTAATTGTCTATCATTTAAATCTACACATCTTTTCCATACCACCTTTTCTATTTCTAGTGTATTGCCATGATATATATGATTATCTATCATTGCTGATAACAAGTTATTTGCAGAGGTTATTGCATGGATATCACCTGTAAAATGCAAATTAATTTCTTCCATTGGAGCTACTTGTGCATGTCCTCCTCCTGTTGCTCCACCTTTTATTCCAAATACAGGTCCTAATGATGGCTCTCTTAATGCTAATATTGACTTTTTACCTATTTTTCTTAATCCATCAGCAATTGATATTGATATTGTAGTTTTTCCTTCTCCTAAAGGTGTTGGACTCATTGCTGTTACTAAAATTAATTTTCCATCTTTATTGTTTTTAATTCTATTATTTATAGAATTTGAAATTTTAGCTTTATATTTTCCATATAGTTCTAATTCATCTTCATCTATTCCAAGATTTTTTGCAATCTCTGTTATTTTCTTTAGTTCTGTATTTTTAGCTATTTCAATGTCTGTCATTTTACCCTCCTATTGCTTTATATTATACTAATAATCCTACTGTTATTCCTATAATTGCACCAACTATAACTTGTAAAGGTGTATGTCCCAAAACTTCTACCAATTTTTCTTGAACTTCTACATTTGAAAGTCCTGGTGTTTCTATTATTTTATTTAATAGATGTGCTTGCTTTCCAGCTGCTCTTCTAACTCCAGCAGCATCATACATTACTACTAATGCAAATATTACTGACATTGCAAATATCGGAGTATCAAATCCTTGGCTTTTTCCAAGCATTGCAGATAAAGTTGTTACTACTGCTGTATGTGAGCTTGGCATACCTCCTGCACCTATTATTCTTTTAAAATTGAATTTCTTTGTTTTAAATAATTCATATATCACTTTAAATGATTGTATGCAGAACCATACAACTAATGGTACATATAAATATTTGTTAGTTATTATTTTTTGAAAATTATTCATTTAAATTTACCTTTCTTATATTATTCTGCATCAAAATTTTCTTCTTTTAATTCTCCATCTTTTTCTAGAAGAATAGTAATTTTTTTCTCTGCATTTTCTAAAATTGTATTGCATTTTTTGGCAATATTCATTCCTTCTTCAAATTTTTTTACTGCTTCATCAAGATTTAAATTTCCATTTTCTAATTCATTTACTATGTTTTCTAAATTCTTCATTGCTTCTTCAAAATTATCATTATTCATTTTGTTTCCTCCATTTTCTAGTATTCACTGACTTCCCATGTTTCTGTATCTACTTCATACCATACTGTTTCTGTTTCCTCACTCTTTACTGCTACATAATATTTAGTTCCATTTATTTGTTCTATGCTAAATGTTACAGAATCATCATTTCCATACTTTTCTTTTACAAGTTCTATTGCTTTTTCATCTTTTGATTGTGTTTGATTATCTTTTGATGTGTTTTCCTCTTCTCCAATATAATCTTTTTCAGGATTTTCTGGTTTTGTTTCTTCTGGTTTTTGTTCTTCATTTTTTGGTTCTTCTGGTGTATCATCTTTTGGTTCGTTTTCTATTTGATTTTCTTTTTGAATTGGTGTCTCTAAATTATCTTGTGGTTGTTTATTGTTGTTAATTTTTCTTTCACCTTCATATACAAACAAAATAATTGTTGTATATAATGATAGTGATAATATTACTATTGATAAAACTATAATAACTAATGTTAATAAATTTTGTTTCTTTTGTTCTTCCATATTAATTCCTCCATTTACATGCATTTTGCTGGTCTTTCGCCATCAAAAAATCTAATTTTAATTTCATCACCTTGTTTTAATTCTTTTGCACTTTTTACTATTTTATTATCTTTTTCTGTTAGTGTATACCCTCTTGTCAAAGTCTTTAAAGGGCTTAATGTATCTAATTTTGCTACTAATTTTACATATTTTGTTTTATTATCTTTTTCTATGTTTTTGATTTTATTTTCTAATTTTTGAATATTAGTATCTAAAATAACTGCATTTTCTCTTATTCTTCTCATTGGATCTGTAAATGCTCGTGATTTCATGCATTTTTCATATCTTAATTTCATAATTTCTATTTGTTTTTTTAGAAGAATCCTACATTTATTTTGTTCATTTCTAATTTTTTGTTTTAATTCATAAACATCTGGCACTGCTAGTTCTGCTGCTGCAGAAGGCGTTGGTGCTCTTAAATCCGCAACAAAATCTGCAATCGTAAAATCTGTTTCATGTCCTACAGCAGAAATTATCGGAAGTTCTGATTCATATATTGCTCTTGCAACAATCTCTTCATTAAATGGCCACAAGTCTTCAAGTGAACCACCTCCACGTCCAATAATTATTACATCTGCTAATTTCAGTTTATTCATTATTTTTATTTTTTCTGCAATTTGTTCTGCCGCACCAGGTCCTTGAACTGGTACCGGAAGTAATCTAATATTAACATTTGGATTTCTTCTTGTTGATACATTTATTATATCTCTTATTACTGCTCCTGTTTGTGATGTTAATACACCAACTACTTTAGGATATAATGGAATTGCTTTTTTATGTTCTTGCGCAAAAAGCCCCTCTTTTTCTAGTTTTGCTTTTAATTGTTCAAATTGTTCATGCAAATCTCCCATTCCATCTTCTAGCATAGATTTAGCATATATCTGATATACTCCATCTCTTTCGAAAACTGATACAGCGCCAAAAACCATTACTTTCATTCCATCTTTTGGTTTAAAAGCTAGCCTTTCAGCATAGCTTTTAAACATTATACATTTTATTAACGAATTTTCGTCTTTTAATGTAAAATATAGATGTCCTGTGTAATGGTTTTTAAAATTGGAAATTTCTCCTTTTACTAATATTGCATTTAAGTTTTCGTCTTCTTCAAATCTATCTTTTATGTATTTATTTAATTGTGTTACTGTTACTGCATTATATTTCATTTGTTAATCTCCTATTTCTTCTTTTACAACACTTGCTAATATTCCATTTACGAAATTTTTAGAACTTTCCTCTCCATATTTTTTTGACAATTCCAAGCATTCATTAATAGCAACTTTATATGGAATTTTTTTGTATTTTATTTCATATATTGCAAGTTTTAATAGGCTTAAGTCTATTTTTGATATCCTATCTATTTTCCAATCAGCTTTTAGATTCTTTTCTATTAAACCTTGTATATCTTCATTATTTTCTTTTATTCCAAATATTGCATTTCTTATATATTCTTTTGCTTCTTCATCTTCTACTTCATTACATTCTAAATATAGCTCTATCTGTTCTTCTAAATCCTCTGTTTTTTGAATTTCTAAACTATATATTAGTCTAAATGTTAATTCTCTAATTGCTGACCTTTTCATTTTTCTACTCCATTCTTTTATAGTCTATCAATAAAATTTTTTAATTTTTCTTTTACTTCATCTTTGTTTTGTTGAACATAATTTCCCACAATTGCGCCTAGTAATAGTACAACTATTCCTAATATTAAGTCATATAACTTTGTGCATAATATTAGTATAGCAACTATTAGTCCAATGATTGCTCCTATATGTTTTGTTACAAAATTTTTAATATCTTCCATATTCTATCATCCTATTCTTGCCTGTTGGCAATTATTTTTCTGTTTTCTTGTTTTCCTGAAGTTCCATAATTTTAACATTTACTTCATTAACATCTAAGTCTACTATTTGTTTGATCTGAGTTTTAATTTTTGATTGTAAGTTGCTTGCAAGTTCTTTTATTACAACGTTTCCATTTACTGTTAAGAATAATGTTACTTTTAATTGATTTTCTTCATTTACATCAATTTTAGTGTTACATTGTTTTACATTTTCGAATCCTGTAACTGTATTTTTTACTACATTTTCAATAGTTTCTTTTGAAATCATTAATTGTCCATTTTCATTTTTTAAAAATATTCCTTGTGAATTTTTTAAATCTTCTTTGCTTCCCTCATCAAAAAACATACATTTAATTGATAAAAGTATAAATACTACACATACTCCTAATGCTATTTTTGATGATATAACTCCTGTTAGTAGTGCATAAACCATTTCTGTTATAGTTCCAAAACTAATCCAATTAAAAATTAATAAACATGTTATTACTGATAATATTAATATTATTAGTGAATATATAACTAATGTAAATCTTTCTAAAAATTTCATCTTTGTTTCTCCATTTCTTATTCTTTATCTTCTTTTTCGTTCTCCTCTAGTATTTCTTCATCATTGTCTTTTTCTGTTCTTACTCCTTGAACATGAACATTTACTTCTGATACTTTTAATCCTGTCATGCTTTCAACTGATTTTTTTACTCTGTTTTGAATTTCATAAGCAACATCTGGGATTCTTGAACCATATTCTACAATAATGTTTACATCTATTTTCACTTCTTTTTCATTTGCATCTACTTTGATTCCTTTTGACAAGTTCTTTTTCCCACTTAATACTTCTGAAATTCCTCCAGCAAATCCTCCTGACATATCTGCTACACCTGGTACTTCTGATACAGCAACACCAGCTATTACAGCAACAACATCATTTGAAATTTTAATTCCTTCGTTTGCTCCATCTGTATTTTCTTCAATTTCTATTATTTTGTCTTTTTTTTCTTCTTGATTTTCTTCCATTAAAATCACTTTCCTTTCAACAAAATTTAATCAGTTTAAGTATATCAATTTTTTGTTTTTTTTACAACTGTTTTCACAAAATATTCATAATTAGCATTAATATTGTCTGCCCCAAATAACCATCTTATCAGCTGGCTTTCCACAACATACACATACATCATCAATATGTTCTTGTTCAAATGGCATACATCTTGATTTTGCTGCTGTTAATTCTTTTATTTTAGTTTCACATTCTGCAGAACCACACCACATTGCTTTTATAAATCCTTGTTCTTTGTTTATATTTTCTTGGAATTCTTCCAAATTATGCGCTATTGTAGTTTTTTCTTCCATTCTTTTTTTACAAACATCATACATATTTTGTTGTATTAATTCCAAAATCTCTCCTACCTTTGAGTCCAATTCTGTTAATTTTGCTTCAATTTTTTCATTTGTGTCTCTTCTAACTAGAACACAAACTCCGTTTTCGATATCTCTTGGTCCCATTTCTATTCTTAATGGAACACCTCTCATTTCCCAGTCATTAAATTTATATCCTGGTGATACTTTTTCTCTGTCATCTAATTCTATTCTATATTTATTTTTTAACTCATTATATATTTCTTGTGCTTTTTCTTTTACACCTTCTTTATGCATTGCAACTGGTACTAACGCTACTTGTATTGGAGCTACTCTTGGTGGTAATTTTAATCCCCTATTATCACCATGTGCCATTATTAATGCTCCTATTAGTCTTGTTGACATTCCCCATGATGTTTGATATGCATGTTCTTGCTTTCCATCTCTATTTTGGAAAGATACATTGAATGGTTTTGTAAAGTTTTGTCCAAAATAATGTGATGTTCCTGATTGTAATGCTTTTCCATCATAAGTCATTGCTTCAATTGTATATGTCTCATCAGCACCAGCAAATTTTTCAGATTCTGTTTTTATTCCTTTTATTACTGGTATAGCCAAAAGGTTTTCAGCAACATCTGCATATATATCTAACATTTGTAATGTTCTTTCTTGTGCTTCTTTAGCTGTTTCATGTATTGTATGTCCTTCTTGCCATAAGAATTCTCTTGAACGTAAAAATGGTCTTGTCTCCTTTTCCCATCTCAATACACTACACCATTGATTATATACAAATGGTAAATCTCTCCATGATTTTAGCCATTTTGAGTACATTGTTGTTATTATTGTCTCTGATGTTGGTCTTACACATAATCTTTCATCTAATTTTTCTCCACCTGCTTCTGTTACCCAAGCAACTTCTGGTGCAAATCCTTCAACATGATCTTTTTCTTTTTGTAATAAGCTTTCTGGTATTAATACTGGAAAATATGTGTTTTTTACTCCTGTTTCTTTAAATTTTTTATCTGTATAATTTTGTATATTTTCCCAAATTGCATATCCATATGGTCTTATTGCTATACATCCTTTAGTATCTGTATAATCTGCAAGTTCTGCTTTTAGAACTATATCTGTATACCATTGTGCAAAATTTTCATCTATGTTTGTTATTTCTTTTACAAAATTTTTGCTATCTTCCATTTCTTACTCTTCTCCTTTTATTAATTCTTCCTTATTTTCATCTTCTTCATTAGGCATTAAGCCTTCATTTTCAATTAACTCATCTATAACAATTTGTCTATTAGCATCTAGCTTGTATTTCGGTAGTTCTGGTAAATTTGCTAATGTTTCATATCCGAACATTTTTAAAAATTCGGCTGTTGTTTTATATGTAATCGGTCTTCCTGGCAAATCAGCTTTTCCTGCATCTTCTATTAACCCATAATCTAAAAGTTTATAAATTGTTCCATCACTACTTACACCTCTAATTGCTTCTATTTCTGCTTTTGTTGTTCTTTGATTATATGCAATTATTGCAAGTGTTTCTAGTGCTGCTGTTGACAAATTAGGTTTTGCCCTTTTATCTATAATTGGATATACATATTCATAATATTCTTTTTTGGTACATAATTGATACCCATTTTCTACTTTGATTATTTCAATTCCTCTTGCTTCAAATTCTTGTTGCATCTCTTTGATTATTTTTTCAATCTCATTTTGTTCAATTTCCAAAGCTAGTATTAATTCTTCTTGTGTTACAATTCTTCCTGCTGAAAAAAGTATTGCTTCAATTATGGCTTTTATTTTTTGCTTTTCCATTTATATCCCTACTTCTCTTGATTTTTTGCTTTTTATATTTTCTCACGTTTTCCACTTTATGTCAAGATTTACTTGATAATATTAAGTTTTTTTGTTACTAGTTAGTGGTCTAATCATACAACTTAGCTCAAGGGGCTTTATGATACCATTGCAACCATACATATATATTAAAGTCATTCCAAATTTTGGACAAGCTAAACTTGAGTATAGAAAATCTAAAAGTACAACCCGAGCCTCTCTCACTTAGTCCAAAAATGAATATGTTACTATGTAATAAGGCAAAGACCCCCGACGAAGACCCCAGCTATGTTTTTGCCATGGAATAGTAATATATTCATTTTTGACGTGAGCATTCCTCGGGTATGTACTTTAAGATTTTCTATACTCAAGTTTAGATGCACAAAATTTTCCCTTATTTAATATATATGTATGGTTGCAATGGTATCATAAAGCCTCTTGAGCTAAGTTATATAATTAAACTATTAACTCTAGTAAGATTTTTTATGAATTCTTGTTTACTTTTATTTATTTTTGTGATAAGATGAAAAAAAGTGAATAAGGAGTGTCTATTATGGCTGATAATGATGAAAATAAAAAAGAAATTGAAGTAATTAGTGGAGATGGTTCTAATCTAGAGATATCTCCTGTTTATGAGCATATTAATGCTGCAAAACCAAAAACAAAAGATCAAAATCCAAAAAACATTATAATCCCTGGTGAAAAGAAGGAAAAAGAAAAAGAAAAAGAAGAAGAGGAAAAACAAGACAACGAATAAATAAAAGAGCTATTTAATAGCTCTTTTACTTTTATATAACTTCATTGTAATTTAATTTTATTTCTCCTATTCCGCCATCAATCTCAATGTAGTTTTCACCATTTCCATAAGTTCCTTCTTTTTCAACTTTTTGTCCATCAATTGTAATATTACCTATTCCTTTATCTACATCAACAGTATAGTTTTCTTTTTTGCCGTTTAAACTTATATCAATTGCTCCAACACCTGAATCTATTTTATTTTTTCCTGTCAATTTGCCTTCAAAACTGAATCCTCCAACTCCCAAATTTGCTTTTAAATTGTTAATCTCAGAAGATTTAAATTCATTTTTTCCAACTCCGCCATCAATTTTAGCTTCTTTAGTTACTATAGCATTTTCTATGTGTACATCTCCCGCACCTAATTCAAGATATAAACTTTGTACATTCAATTTTTCTATATTAATTTTTCCAGCACCTGTTGATATTTTGATTTCATCAATTTGTGCCATATTTTCTGGAATATAAATTATTAAATTACTAGTAACATTTTTGCTATTTAGCCACTTTCGATTTTCTTCTTTTATTTTTACACTTCCATCATTTTCTTCAAAAGTTATTTTTGAATTATTAGTTTCTACTTTAAAGTCTTCTCCTACTTTGATATTCAAGTTTGTACATGACAAATCTATCTTTAATGTTGATACTTCTTTTACATCACTTGATATAACTTTAACATCTTCTAATACTACATCATCATTATTCTTTTTGTTAATTAGTTTTAGTGCAGTTAATAATGAATATACACCACCCAGAATTGTTAAAACTATTGTAATAACTAGAAATATTGCAAAAGCAGTAGCCATATATTTTATTACTTTTTGTGCTGTTGTCATTTTATTTCAACACCTCCAAATATTGTTGTGCTGTTTATATAGATCGTGTGGCTGTTTTCATCTGTTTTCGTATTTGCCTTATTATCGACTCCTCCAAATATAGGCATTGATTTAATTTTTATTTTCACATTTGATGGAACATATATTTCTATTCCTCCAAATGTACTGTTTGCATTTATTACTACATCTGAATTTATAATTGCATTTCTTAAATCACATTTAACTCCACCAAATACAGCAGTTAAATCTGCTCCTGTAAATTCTTCGCCATCAAATTTTGCATTTTGTCCTGCAAATGTTGCACAATATGAATTTTCTCCATTTCTCTTTGCATTTAGTTTTTTTATTTCATCTCCCACTTTTCCACCAAGTGTATCTTTAAAAATAATTGATAAACCAAGTATTACTAAGATTGTAGGGAATGCTAATTTCCATATCAAGTCAAAATTCAAAATATCTTGACATCCTAAAAGTAATACTATACCTATTATTAAACCTATTAAACTTCCTGTTTTTTCAGTATCTTTAAATAATCCTATTAAACATGGTATTATAATAAATACTGTCCACCAACCATCAAAAAATATGTCTATATTAGTAATTCCTAATGCATTTCCTCCTATTATTAATCCTACAATTATTAAAACTACTCCCCATATTATGTTTTCAATTTTTTTCATTTTTTATTTCTCCCTTCTATTTACAATCTTTTTCATTTGTTTTACAAGTTTTTTCCACAACAATTCTTGTACTTTTTCCCGCTTCCGGCAAAAACTTTGTACTCCCATATTATCTGTATTATTTGTATTTATAATATTACCTGTATTTCAGGCTTTTCCAGACTAGGTAACATCTATATTATTTGTATTATCCGTACTATTTATATTATAAATATTTCTCTACTGTGGACAAATTGTGGACACCGTCCACATCCGTTCACTGCCATCATTATACCATATTTCAAAGTTCAATAAATTGTACGAATTGGAAAATCATACATTTGTGTTTTTTCTGTTCATAATTATATACTATATATTAAGATTAGTCAAACTACTGAGATTCAATTTTATATTCTATAATCTTATTTATTGTTTCAGATTTTGATATATTATCAAATAATTCTGTTGCATATTTTCTGGAACTTTCTGTGCTAGAAATATAAAAGTTTTCTGTTGTTTCTATATTCTTATGACCTAATAAATCAGCAACATCTCTTATCTCTATACCATTGTTTAATATTTTAGTTGCATAACTTCCTCTTAAATCATAGAATCTACATTTTTTTATTCCTAACTCATTATGGATTATTTTATATGGATACCTTGTTATGTCAGTTCCTATATATGCTCCATTTTCTTTTGTAAAAACCAAATTATATCTTTTGCTATCTTTATTACTTATTTCTTCTCTAACTATTCTATGTTCAACTATTTTTCCATATTTATTTTCAACTTCTTCAAGATTATAATAAATATATTTTCTTCCATACAATTTTTTCAAATAGTCTTGTTTATTCTTATTTTTGAATTTTGTTCATCATCTTGCTTTGAATAATCTGAAAGTTTATATTTTACATTATTCTCTTCAACTTCTTTTTGGATTGAAGATACAAATGTACTTTCCTCCGATCCTAAAACTGATTTATTTATTATTTTGTTACTATCTGTCGCATATACATTCGACATTAAACACATTACTAATAGTCCAGTAACAAGACTACCTTTAATACTTTTATTCATAAACTCCTCCTTAGATAGCAAAAAAGAAAGCTAACTAGATTTTCTCTAATTAGCTCTCTCATTCACATATAATTTTTGATATTAATATTTTAGCACCTAAAAAAATGAATGTATACTGCAGGATTTTGCAATGTTTTTGCAAAATTTTATGTTTACGATAAACAATATTTTTATTTTCTTAGATTAATAACAAATTCAATAGTTTCGTTTTCACTATTTGCAGAAATTGTTCCGTTATGTAATTCAATTATCTCTTTTGTGATTGCAAGACCTAATCCTGCTCCACCACTATTTGTCCCTCTTGATTCATCAGCTCTATAAAATTTATCAAAAATTTTTTCTAATTTATATTCTGGAATAGTAGCACCTTTATTTCTAAAAGTTACTTCAATATTCTCTTCATTATCAATCATTTCTATCTCAATAACAGTATTTTCATAACTATAACTAATAGCATTTTTTAATAAATTTCCAAATGCTCTAGCCATTTTATCTCCATCTGCATTATATATTAAAGTATTAGGTTTGTTCACTTTTAATTCTAATTTCCTGTCTTCTAACATTGGATAAAATTCTTCTATTAACTGATCAAATAATATTGATAAATTAAGTTGTATTTTATTTATTGGCATATCATTCAAATTATATCTAGTAATTTCAAAGAATTGATTGGTTAGTTCTTCTAATCTTATTGACTTATCAAGTGCTATTTTCATATATTTTTCTTGTAAATCTTTTGATATTCTCTTTTCTTCATTAAGCAATGTCAAATAACCAATTACAGATGTAAGAGGAGTTTTTAAATCGTGAGCCATATACATTATTAAATCATTTTTCTTCTGTTCTGCTTCTTTTGCCATTTTCTTGCTTAGAGCATATTCATACTTAATTTTATTCAATTTTTCAGAAAACTTAATCATTTCATCAGGTAATTCTACATTTTGACTACTTTCATCTAAAATATTATCTAATGAACTATATAATTTTTCTCTATTTTCAACTTTTAAAGAAAAAAATCTATATAGAGCAAATATAAAAACTGTTATTAAATAAACTAAAAAAATTGTTTCTTTACTGGTTACACACCAATAATATAAATCATAATTTATTCTATACAAGCTATTTCCTAAAAAATTTCCTAAAACTCCATCTAAAACTACAATATAGAATAATATTGAAATAATATAATAAATTATTATTCTTAGTATTACTTGACCTACTAATTTCATTTTTTCTTTAAATAATCCCTTATTTTTCAATTTTATATCCAACTCCCCATACTGTTTTTATAAATTTAGGCTTCTTGCTATCTTCCTTTAATTTTTCTCTTATTCTCCTAATATGTACCATTACAGTATTATTGTTCTCCAAATATTTTTCTTTCCAAACTTTTTTAAATAATTCTTCCGAACTAACTACATTCCCTCTTTTTTGTGCTAAATACAATAATATATCAAATTCCATTGGTGTTAATTCAATTATATTATCATATAACTTGCAGATGTGTTTATCCTGATCTATTTCTAACCCATCTATATATATGATATTTTCTTCAACTTTTTCATTATATTTTGTGTATCTTCTATATGCAGATTTTACTCTTGCAATAAGTTCTAATGGATTGAAAGGCTTGGTTATATAGTCATCTGCTCCGAATCGTTAATCCCTGTATTTTATCCTTGTCTTCAATTTTAGCTGTTAGCATTATTATAGGAAAATTAAAACCTTTATCTCTTATCATTTTACATATCTTAAATCCATCAACATCTTTAATCATTACATCTAAAATTGCAAAATCTAATTTTTGATTATTAATACAGTCTATTGCTTTATTAGAATCATAAAATTTATAAACATTATAATTTTCATTTTTCAAATAAACTTCTACTAAATCTGCAATTTCTTTTTCATCATCTAATACTAAAATATTCATATTTTCCTCTTTTCTATCAATTGGTATTCTATCACAATAAGCCAATAAATTCCACCGATTCGACAAATTGTAAGAAAATGTTAAGATTTATTTAATAATTTCTTAAAACTTATTATTTTCTTTATTTGTATAATATAGACAAGTTACTGGAGGGATTTCAAATGAAGAAAAAAAGAAAGAAATTAAATAAAAAAAGAATTTTAATATTATTAATTATAATTTTTGCAATATACTTATGTATAAAAAATAGCATATTTAGTAATATTTCTTATGATTTGAATAAAGCTATTTCAGAAATTACTGATAATTCAGAATATAAAACTATTAAACAAGATACAAATGACAATTACTCTGGAATTGGTCAGAAAAAAGTCAAGAATAAAGATGGCTATTTTACGACATTTACAACGATTGAAAATCATCAAAAAACATACATAGAATATAAGCAAAATGGTAATTCATCTTGGAGTAATAAACAATATTGGAATGGAACTATGGAAGAAAATGGTTGTGGTATTACTGCAGTTGCAACTATATTAAGTGGTTATGATAAAAATTATACACCTGAAGATCTTAGACAAAAATATTTTCCTGTCTTGGATTATGATTCACTTTCAAAAGAATTATCTAATACTTTTAATATTAAAAATACTGATTTTTATTATGATAGTGTGCATTTATCTAAAGAAAAATTACAAGAGCATTTAAAAACTAATAGACCTATTTTAATTTGTGTATGGAATCAACCTCATAATAATCGTTGGACTACTGCTTCTCATTATATGGTTTTGCTTGCTTCTGATGATAATGATATGGTATATATATCAAATCCTAATGGAGGAGAAAATGATAGCAAAAGTTCTGGTTGGTATAAATTTAAAGAAGTAACACCATATATTGCAAAAGCTTTATATATAGAAAGTTATTAAAGACAGTTTATTCAACTGTCTTTCTTAAATTTCTCTTTACATTTTATATATTGTGCTACTAAGAAATAATTTTTTATATCTTGCTCATCTAATCCAGAAAAAGCAATAAGTTCATTCTATAGATAACTGCTACCTTCAACAAATTGTAATTTGTAATTATTTCAATACTTCATTTAATTCTTTTAATGATAGTCCTCTAATTAAAATATTATTATCCTTTTCATCAATAACAAACTTCATTAGTTTATTTATTGCCTTATAATAATCTATATCTCCTAAAACTCCATTATTAGTTGTACTTACAAGCATTAATTTCCATTCATCAACTTCTGTATTATCAATTTTATATAAGGCTTTGGGATTCTTTGGAAGTGAAGTTAAGGTATTTTCTGTTAGTGCAAATGCACCAAATGGCTTACCATCTTTACCTTTATAAAAATTTGGATTCCCCATATAAGCACTTTTCCAATCATCTTTTTCTTTTTTTATAAATTTATTAAATAATCCCATAATTAATCTCCTCCATTAATTGTAATTTGACTAACTATTTTTTATTTTATTACCTATAAAACATCCAATTATTGATAATATAAGATATATA
>CAKOXV010000001.1 GCA_934130355.1 uncultured Clostridia bacterium | reverse complement strand
ATAAACAAAGAAGGTAAAGCAGAATATATAGAACGAGTTGCAAATGTAACAAAATATCCAGACAAAAAAATTGTAGAGTTTAAAAATGATTATGAACTAATAGATAATGGAATAATAACAACTGAGATCTATGAAAAATTAAAAAATAATGATAATATTTATAATCTAACAGTAGCAGAATACTTAAAACTAAGAGATATATCATCAAAAGAGAGTTATAATATAAATAAAGCAATACAAACAGGAGTAGTAAAAGAGGACACAATATATGCAGATTATTTTGCGAAAACTTGTGGATTTGAAAACAAAAAGGAATTATTAAAATACACAAAAGCTGTATTTGAACTAGCTGACAAAGAAAAATAAAAAATATGCTAATTGCATTTAAACAACTAGCATTTAAGTTAATAATGATTTATATGGAGCTACTTGTAGGAGGGTAGTTCCTTTTTAACTTTCTAAACAGCAATATCTTTGTTTTTCCAAAAAACGAATACATAAATCAATGAAATATTTTAAACTAATTTTTCTTCCATCATAATCATCTTCAAAAATCTCATAAATAATTTGGTTATCTGTATTATCTAACATAAAAATGATGGGTTAATCCAATTTTCCAAAAAATATCATCAATACTTTTTTCAATTTTTAAGGTATCTTTTAATGTATCTGCAACTAGATTAAAAACATCAAAAAAAGAAAAATCGTTTTGTTTCTTTCTAAAACCCCAATGCTTTTTTTCACGATTTATAATATTGGTTATGTGTTTAGAGTCAATTACCAAAATAATGACATTCTTTTTATCTACACGAGTTATTGCGTTCTTCAGCATATTAGTACAAAAGGTAACTGAAGTAATTGAGTCCAATACTATTAAATTTTCTTTTGATTTTATTTGATAAAGTAAAGAGTTTACCTTATCAACTTGTACATTTATTATTTCGATTTTTGATTCGTTTTGCAATGCGATATTAGATAAGCTGTTAAATAGAATATCATTATTGTTGGCAATTATTACTTTGATGTTCATAATAATTCCCTCCTATAATGTATTCGACTTTATTTTACCATAAAATGTAATTAAGAACAAGTAATTACAATATCAAAATAAATACTTTTCGACATAATAAGCGTATTTTTGCTGATTTTGTCCGATTTTTTCTTATTTTAAGACAAAACGCCAAAATCATTATATGATTTTGGCTAGGACAAGAGTCTGTAAGGTTAGAGAAAGTATGACAACACACGAAAAATAAGTAGGATTCAAAAGATAGAAAAAGTGTGAAAATATATTGACTTAATTTTATAGACTCTGGTTGAATAGGAGGATTTATATATGGGTTATTCATAATTATATATTTTTGAGAAAATAATTTAATTGTAAATTACTTTCTTTGATTTTCGGATTTTTGTCCAATTTGAAAGAATTGGAGAAATGAAAAGATGGAAAGTAAAAGTTATTTTTTTGCTGGTGTATCAAAAGGAACATATCCACAAAATGAGTTTAATAATGATATTGTGTTTGCTAGATTTATCAACTATATGAAAAAAGCATTATTAAACAGAAAAATTAATTATTTGCGACATAAAAAAAATTTGTTAGAAAAGGAAATATTTGTGTCAAATGAGGAATGGGAGAGTCTGTCCAATGAGGAAAACTTTGCTCATTCCTTTTTTTGTTGCCCGATTTGAGTTTTCGACTATAAGGAGAAAATCTCAAAGGGCTAGCGATTGTAGCTTTTATATACTAGGAAGTCCAGAGGACTTTCCTAGTATATAAAAAGAAAAGGAGCAGCTAATTAATAGCTGCTCCTTAGGAACTATGCTCTTATACTTCTTGCTTCTGATCCGACTTAATCAAAACGCAGTCGAACAATTTTGTGTTCTGATACTGGGTTTGAGACTTGACATCAAGCTGAGGATACCGTCTAGATATCCCGTTGATCTCATGGCCATACAGCCGGAGACGCAATTCTTGAGTGTCACCTGCTAAAAAAAGAAAAATTTTGCGGTCGTGACGTTCTTTCCGAGTTTCATGCTCTCTCATATTGAGGAGTCTCCTTTCATAGTTCTTATTGCAAAAAATGCAATTATTATTATATCACAAAACGTAGCTTATGTAAATACTTTTCAAAAAATTCCAACTAAATCCCTCAGTCGTTTTAATATGTATATATTAAAAACATTCCAAACTATAGACAAGCTAAACTCTCGTAAAAAATCTTAAAGTACAAAACGAGGAATACAATTTTAATTTGGTATTAAGTGAGAAATATTTTAAACAAACTATTGTTTATTTTTAAAAATGATAGTATAATATATATGCCAATAGGGAGGAATAAAAAATGAATGACAAAATAATTATAAAAGGGGCAAAAGAACACAACTTAAAAAATATAAATTTAGAAATACCAAGAGACAAACTTGTAGTAATAACAGGACTATCAGGATCAGGTAAATCTTCATTAGCATTTGACACATTATATGCAGAAGGACAAAGAAGATATGTAGAAAGCCTATCATCTTATGCACGTCAATTTTTAGGATTAATGGAAAAACCTGACGTAGAATTAATAGAAGGCTTATCACCTGCAATATCAATAGATCAAAAAACAACATCAAAAAATCCACGTTCAACAGTTGGAACAGTAACAGAAATATATGATTATATACGTTTGTTATATGCAAGAGTAGGACAACCATATTGTCCACACTGTGGTAAAAAAATAGAAAAACAATCAATAGACCAAATAGTAGACAATGTAATGAAACTTCCTGAAGGAACAAGAATACAAGTATTAGCACCAGTAGTAAGAAGCAGAAAAGGAGAATATACAAAACTGTTTGAAGACTTACAAAAAGAAGGTTTTGCAAGAGTAAGAGTAGATGGTGAAATTTATGATTTATCTGAATCAGATGAAATAAAATTAGACAAAAACAAAAAACATGAAATAGAAATAATTGTAGATAGATTAGTAATTAAAGAAGAGATAGTTGGAAGACTTACAGAATCAATAGAAGTATCATTAAAACATGCAGAAAATATGGTATTAATAGATGTGGTTGGTGAAAAGCCAACATTATATAGTTGTAATTATGCATGTCCAGATTGTGGATTTAGTTTTCCAGAATTATCCCCAAGAATGTTTTCATTTAATAATCCTTATGGTGCATGTCCAAAATGTTCAGGAATAGGATATTTAATGAAAATGGATGAGGATTTAATAATTCCAGATAAAACAAAAACATTATATGATGGAGTAAAAGCTTTTGGTTCAAGTACAATGAAAAAGGGAGACACAATGGCAAAAATGTATTTTGAAAGTATTGGAAGACATTATGGTGTAGACATTAAGAACAAAAAAATCAAAGATTTGCCAAGAGATTTTCTTGAAAAAATATTATATGGAACAGGCACTGAAGAAATAGATTTTGAATTTTCATCAATATATGGAGTAAGAAAATTTAAAACCCCATTTGAAGGAGTTATACCAACACTAGAAAGACGTCATAATGAAACAAAATCACAAGGAATGAGAGAATTTTATGAATTGTATATGAGTGAACTTCCATGTGATGAATGTAATGGCGCTAGACTAAAAAAAGAAATTTTAAGTATAAAAATTGGAGATAAAAATATTAATGAAATTACAGAAATGTCAATAAGACAATTGCAAGATTTTCTAAGAAAACTAGAATTGACGCAATCACAAAAAATAATAGCAGATTTACTTTTAAAAGAAATAAATGCAAGACTACAATTTTTAATAGATGTTGGACTTGAATATTTAACACTTTCAAGAAGTGCAGGAACATTATCAGGAGGAGAAGCACAACGTATACGTTTAGCAACACAAATAGGATCTGGCTTAACAGGGGTTTTATATATTCTAGATGAACCTAGCATAGGATTACATCAAAGAGATAATGATAAATTAATAACAACATTAAAAAAATTAAGAGATTTAGGAAATACTTTATTAGTTGTAGAACATGATGAAGACACAATGTATGCTGCTGACCAAATAATAGATATTGGACCAGGAGCAGGTATACATGGAGGAAGAGTCATGGCACAAGGAACAGCAGAAGAAATAAAAAATATAGAAGGATCAATAACAGGTGATTACTTAAGTGGAAGAAAGAAAATATATGTTCCAAAAACAAGAAGAAAAGGTAATAAAAAAAGTATAGAAGTCATTAATGCAACTGAAAACAACTTGAAAAATATAAGTGTAAAATTTCCACTTGGAGTATTTACAGCTGTTACAGGTGTATCTGGTTCAGGAAAAAGTACATTAATAAATGAAGTATTGTATAAAAATATTGCACAACAATTAAATGGAGCAACAGAAAAACCAGGAAAATGTAAGCAGATAAAAGGACTAGAAAATATAGACAAAATAATCAACATAGACCAATCACCAATAGGAAGAACACCACGTTCTAACCCAGCAACATATACAGGAGCATTTGATTTAATAAGAGATATATTTGCTGAAACAAATGAAGCTAAAATGCGTGGATATGAAAAAGGAAGATTTAGTTTTAATGTACCAGGGGGAAGATGTGAAAGTTGTTCAGGTGATGGTGTTCATAGAATAGAAATGCACTTCTTACCAGATGTATATGTACCATGTGAAGTTTGTAAAGGTAAAAGATATAATAGAGAAACACTTGAAGTTAAATATAAAGGAAAGAATATTTCAGATGTATTAGACATGACAGTTGAAGAAGCACTAGAATTCTTCGAGAATATTCCAAAAATAAAGCAAAAAATACAAACATTATATGATGTAGGTTTAGAATATATAAAATTAGGACAACCTTCAACAACATTATCAGGAGGAGAAGCACAACGTGTAAAATTAGCAACAGAATTATCTAAAAGACCAACAGGAAAAACGTTATATATATTAGATGAACCAACAACAGGTCTTCATATAGCTGATGTTCATAAATTAGTAGATATATTGCAAAGACTTGTAGACACAGGAAATACTATAATTGTAATAGAACACAATTTAGATTTGATAAAAACAGCAGATTATATTATAGATTTGGGACCAGAAGGTGGAGAAAATGGAGGAGAAGTTATTGCAGTAGGAACACCTGAACAAATTTGTAAAAATGAGAGAAGCTATACAGGAAAGTTTTTAAAAAAATATTTAGAATAAATAGGAGGTAATATGGAAAGAGTTGATAAGATCAATTACTATTTAGACATTGCTGAAGCTGTTTTACAAAGAGGAACATGTTTAAGAAACAATTATGGAAGTGTAATTGTAAAAAATGATGAAATTATTTCTACAGGTTATACAGGAGCACCAAGAGGAAGAAAAAATTGTATGGATTTAGGATATTGCAGAAGAAAGATGAATAATACTCCTAGTGGAGCTGGTTATGAATTATGCAGATCTGTACATAGTGAACAAAATGCAATAATAAGTTCGAATAGAAAAGATATGTTAGGGTCAACATTATATTTAGTTGGAATAAACCAAAGAAATGGAGAATATATATCAGACAATGAACCATGCACACTTTGCAAAAGAATGATAATAAATGCTGGAATAGAGAGAGTTGTAATGAGAGATGACAAAGAGCACTACAGAATAGAAGAAGTTAAAGACTGGATAGAAAACGACGACACAATATAAAAAGAAAAAATGTTCGCAAAACTATTGACAAAAAATAAAAAAGTCAATATAATAAAAGCGAACATTTTTTTAGTAACCAAGGAGGACTATTATGATAACAAATTTACATATAAAAAACATAGGAATAATAGATGATTTAGAAATTAACTTAAATCAAGGGATGAATGTATTAACAGGAGAAACAGGTGCTGGAAAAACTTTAATAATAGATTCATTAGGAATAATATGTGGAGGAAGATTTTCAAAAGAAATGATTAGAAAAGGAGAAAATCACTCTTATGTAGAAATAAATATGTATGAACCAGAAGATATTAATTCAATAGATGGAAATATAATAGTCACAAGAGAAATCTATTCAAATGGTAGAAATTTATGCAAAATTAATGGAAGACTAGTAACAGTTACAGAATTAAAAAACTTTATGAGTAATTATATAGAAATACATGGACAAAATGATAATCAGCAATTATTAGATAATAGAACACATATAAAATATTTGGATAGTTTTATAGGAAAAGAAATTTTTGAACTAAAACTAGAATATAGAGAAAAGTATGTAAAATATAACGAAAACAAAAGAAAATTACGCGAAAACTATGGAGACGAAAAAGAAAAACAAAGAAAATTAGACTTATTAAAATATCAACTAAATGAAATAAAAGAAGCAAAATTAAAAACAGGAGAAGAAGAAAAATTAAATGAAAAAAGAAATATTTTCATGAATTCAGAAAAAATCTCTAAAAACTTATCAGAAGCAGACATGGCAATTGGAGAAAGCACAATAGATGCAATAGGAGTTGCAATAAGAGCATTAGAAAAGTTAGAAAGTATAGATTCTAAATATCAAGAAACTGCATCAAGCTTAAAAGACAATTACTATGCAATACAAGAAATATCAAGAGATATAAGTAGTTATTTGGAAGATATTGATTTTGATGAAAATGAAAGAGAAGAAATAGAAAAAAGATTAGATACAATTTATAATTTAAAAAGAAAATATGGAAACAATATAGAAGAAATATTAGAATATGCAGAAGAAGTAGAAAATGAAATAAAGAAAATTGAAAATGTAGATGAATATAATAATAAATTAAGAAAAGAACAAATAGAACTAGAAAAACAAATGACGGAAGATGCTCAAAAAATAAACGAATTAAGAAAAAATTATGCACAAACTTTAAATGAAAAAATAGAAAAAGAATTAATAAGTTTAGAAATGAAAAATGCAAAAATAAATGTAAGAGTAGATTATAAGGTTAATGAATTTTTTGAAGATGGAAAAGACCAAGTAGAATTCTTTATAAAAACCAATATAGGAGAAAGTGAAAACGAATTAACCAAAATAGCTTCAGGTGGAGAAATGTCAAGAGTAATGTTAGCAATAAAAAAAGTTCTAGCAGAAGTTGATAAAATGCCAACATTAATATTTGATGAGATAGATACAGGAATCAGTGGAAAAGCAGCAAAAGCTGTGGCAGAAAAATTAAAAAGCATTTCAAAAGAACATCAAGTACTATGTATATCACATTTAGCAGCAATTGCAGCATCAGCAGATAGCAATTATTATATAAGTAAAAAAGTAGAAAATGAAAGAACATACACAAGTGTAAAAATCTTAGATGAGCAAGAAGTTTTGCATGAAATTGCACGTATTTCATCAGGAGAAATAAATGAAGTAACATTACAATATGCAAATGAATTAAGAAAAAATATTGCTTAATAAGGATATCTTTCAAAAAGGTATTTAATAATGATATTTGAATTTGAATGAGAAATTTTTATAAAAACATCTTTGTCTAATGAAAGCCACATTTCGAAATTGAATAAAGAATTATTATCAACATAAGCTGCGATAAATTCAGATATTTCGACTGGATTTGTAAATTCTTTTTTCCAAACAGTAGTATAATCAGAAGTAGTGCGAGAGTAAAATTTGTTTAAAAAATCGTTAATTTCATTATCTGACTTACTAAATAAGATAAGCTTTGCTTTCAAAATAACCTCCATTTATATTATAAAGTATAAACATATTATGTGGAAAAACTTTAAAAATATACTTTAGAATAAAAAGCAAAATAAGGGCAAGAATAATAAAGGACATTCTGTCCAAAAGAATAAATTTATTCTAAAAAGGAGGATATGAATATTATGGACAAACAACAAAAAATAAATTGTACAGTAGAAAGTTGTGCATATCAAGATGCACAAACAAAAAGATGCACATTACAAGCAATAAATGTTGTTCCAGTAGATGATTGTGAAAGCGGAAAAACAGATGAATCAATGTGTGGAAGTTATGAAACAAATGCTTAAATAGAATAATTAAAAAAAATATATTGACAAAAAAGCTAATAAGAAATAAAATGGGTGCAGAAAAAGGAGTGATTTAATATGTCATTAGTAACGACAAAAGAAATGTTTGAAAAAGCAATGAAAGAGGGATTTGCAATAGGAGCATTTAATGTAAACAATATGGAAATAATTCAAGGAATAGTAGATGCAGCAGCAGAAAATAATTCACCAGTAATATTACAAGCATCATCAAGTGCAATAAAATATGCTAGAATAAATTATTTAATGAAAATGGTAGAAGCAGCTGTAGAAGAGCATCCAAATATTCCAATAGCAATACACTTAGATCATGGACCAGATTTTGAAACATGTAAAAAATGTGTAGATGCAGGATTTACATCTGTAATGTTTGATGGCTCAAAATATGACTTTGAAGAAAATATTAGACTAACAAAAGAAGTTGTAGATTATGCTCATGCACATGGAGTTGTAGTTGAAGCAGAATTAGGAAAATTAGCTGGAATTGAAGATGATGTTAATGTAGCAACAGATGAAGCTAGATATACAGACCCAGCACAAGCAGAAGAATTTGTTAGAAGAACAGGAGTAGATTCTTTAGCAATTGCAATAGGAACAAGCCATGGAGCTTACAAATTTAAAGGTGAAGCAAAATTAAGATTTGATATCTTAAAAGAAATCAAAGAAAGAATTCCAAATACACCAATTGTATTACATGGTGCATCAACAGTAATACCAGAATTAGTAAATATGTGTAATCAATATGGAGGAAATATCCCAGGAGCAAAAGGTGTTCCAGATGAGATATTACATGAAGCAAGTATATCAGGAGTTTCAAAAATAAATGTTGATACAGACTTAAGACTTGCAATGACAGCAGGAATTAGAAAAGTATTTACAGAAGATCCAAGTGCATTTGATCCAAGAAAATATTTAACACCAGCTAGAGAACTAGTTAAAGAAACTGTATCCCATAAAATGAGAGACGTATTTGGTTCTGCAAACAAAGTATAAATTTAAAAGATATATAACTATCACAATAGTTATATATCTTTTTCTTTAGCTCTAATAGCTTTTTGCATTCTACGTTCAGCGTCTTTTTTTGCAATATCTTCACGTTTATCATATAATTTTTTACCTTTACCAAGTCCAAGTTCAAGTTTAACAAGACTACCTTTAAAATATAAACTTATAGGTACTAAACTATAACCATCTTGTTTAACCTTTCCAAAAAGTTTGTTAAGTTCTCTTTTATTTAAAAGTAATTTTCTATCACGTAAAGGATCTTTATTAAAAATATTTCCGTGTTCATAAGGACTAATATGTATAGAGTAAGCATAGCATTCTCCATTTTTAAAACCAGCATAACTATCTTTTAAATTAACTTTGCCAGCTCTAATTGATTTTATTTCAGTACCAGCTAATACAATACCACATTCAAAAGTATCTTCAATATTATAATTATGATATGCAACTGGATTTTTGGCAATTAATTTTGTAATCATAAAAAACCTCTTTTCTATGAAATATTATAACATAGAGAAGAGGCTAAAACAAGAATAATTTAATAATTATTCACCATCATCATATCTTCTGTTATTAGTTGTTCTATTTGAATAATACCAAAGTAAAGCAACTATAACAACAGCAGCAATAGCTAAAACAACCCAAGTCCAGGTTGTAGAATTCATACCTAAAAATGTACCAGTATTTGTTCCTGCATTCCCAGTTGTAGCAGTTCTGTTAGCTGTATAATTTGAGTTATTCATATTATTAGCAGTATTTGTATTGTTATTGTTAATGTTATTATTTCCATTGTCATTATTCATCATAGTATTTCCGACATCATTAACAGCACCTTCAATAGCATTTTCAGCACCACCTACAACATTACGAGCATCATTTACAACATTGTTAACAGCACCATTAACGGCACCTTTTCCATCATCTGTTGCAAAAGCAAAAGTAGTAGCTAATGTAAATACACTAATGATTAATAAACCAATTGTAAAAATCAATTTTTTACTCATAATAAAACCTCCTTAAAGAATAAAGTTTTAACCAAATAAAACTTCAATTATAGTATTATTTATTTAAAACAAAATATACTTGAAAATTATTGTAAAATGATATAAAATGTACAAAGAAAGAGAAAAAAGTTGAAAAATAAATTAAATTTATACATTTGGAAAGAAATGAGATTAAAATGAAAATTATTGAAAATTTAGAAAATAGTAACAAAATAGATTTAGAAAAATTTAAAAAATTTGATGAAGAAAAAACAAGAGTATTTAAATATATAACATATAAGAAAAGAACTGAGCAAGAGGTTAGAAATAAATTCAGAGCTCAAATAGAAGAAAAAATGCTAGATGAAATAATAGATTATCTAAAAGAAGCTAAATATTTAGATGACTATGACTTTATTGAAAGACAAGTTAGAGAATATATGAATTTGAAAACGATGTCAATAACAGAAATAAAATACAAATTAGCAACAAAAGGAATAGATAGAAAACTAATAGAAAAATACATTGAACAAAATTATGATGAATTACAAGAATATGAGCGAAAATGTATTGAAAAAATAAAAAGTAAAAAAGCAGGAACAATGGAAGAACAGGAACTACAACAATATTTATATAGAAAGGGATACAAAACAATCGGAGAATAATATGCAAAATGTACTAACACTTGAAACAAAAAAATATTCAATTAAACTAGAAAATTTTGAAGGACCACTAGATTTATTATGCCATTTAATTGATAAAAATAAAATGGATATATATGACATAAATTTGAGTGAAATAACAACACAATATATAGAATTTATAGATCAAATGGAGAAAATGAATCTAGATGTAACGAGCGAATTCTTAGTAATGTCTTCAACTTTATTATACTTAAAATCCAAAAATTTATTACCCCAAAATGAAGAAAATGAAGAAGAAATTACTGAAGAAGAGCTTATACGCAGAATTATTGAATATAAAAAATATAAAGAAATAACTAAAAATTTAAAAGAAAATTTTCTAATGTATTCTAAAAGATTTTATAAAGCACAAGAAAAAATTGATTTGCCTAAACAAAAAATTAATACAGAATATAATAGTGAAATAATACCAAATATATATAAAGATTTACTACAAAGAAATGCAGATAAAATAAATGAAAATGCATCAAACATAGAAAAAATAGCGATAACTGAAACATATTCAGTTGGAGATACTGTAAAAGAAATGTATAGAGCATTAATAAGATTTAAAAAATTTACTTTCAATAAATTGTTTTCAATAAAAAAACACAATAAAACAGAAGTTGTAACAGCATTTTCGGGATTACTAGAAATGTCAAGAAGAAGTAAAGTTGTAACAGAGCAAAATGAGCTGTTTGGAAATATAGAAGTAGAAAAAAGTTTAAAAAAATAAAAAAAGGAAAAAATAATATTAAAGCAAAGAGGGCGATAATATTGTTTTTTCTTTTTATTTTGATAATTTTACTTATATTAGGTTTAGCAATACATACTAGTAGAATAGGAATTGAAATTGAAAATTTGAAAATTGATACAGAGCGACCCAAAGGTGAGAAAATCAATAAAGACAGTAAAATAATTGTATATTTATTAATATTCCAAAAGTTCAAACTATTCAAAAAAGATGTAAAGAAAATAGATAAAAAACAGAGTAAAGTTTTAAAAAACAAAGATTTAAAAAGTAATTATAAGGATATTTTTGAAAATATAAAAATAGATTTTAAACAAATAGATTTAAATATTCAACTAGGAACTCAAGATGCAGTATTAACAGCAATATTAACAGGTATTGTATCAGCAATTCTAGGAATAATCTTAAAAAAGCCTAAGTACCAAGTTATACCAATTTATTCTAACAAAAATTTTGTTAAAATTAGACTAGATTGTATAATTTCAATATATTTGATGCAATATATATATAAATTAATTTATAGTAAAGTAAAAGATTTAAGTAGCAAAAACTTAAATAAGAAAGTGGAGGTATAAAATGAGTGAACACCCAATAGAAAATTTAATGCTTACAACAATGACAAGTATAGAAAATATGGTAGATGTCAATACAATAATAGGAGAGCCAATACAGAGTCAAAATGGAATTACAATAATTCCAATATCTAAAGTATCTTTTGGATTTGCAGCAGGTGGAAGTGAATTTAGTGGAGAAACATTAAAGGAATACAACAAAAAAGATAAAGATGAAGAAATAGAATATAAATTACCATTTGGAGGAGGAGCAGGAGCAGGAGTTTCAATTCATCCAGTTGCTTTTCTTGTTGTACAAAATGATAATGTAAAATTGATTTCTGTAGATCATGAATCTTGTATTGATAAATTACTTGATTATGTTCCAGATCTAATGCAGAAAATAAATGACATGTTTAATAAAACACTTCAACAAAAAGAAGAAAGAACAACTAAAATTATAAATGAGATGAAAAAAAGATGTAAGGAAAAGAGTGAAGAAGTTAAACAACAAGAACAAAAAGTATTAGAAAATGAAAAACAAGCTGTAAACAACGAAGAAGATACCTTTGCTGAAGCGGATGGAGAAATGTAAAAAAAAAGTGGCTTCTATTGAAAGCCATTTTTTTATTGAATACCATATTTCTTTTTAAATCTATCTGCTCTACCACCTTTAGTGTCAAGTCTTAAGTTACCTGTCCAGTATGGATGACATTTTGAGCAAACATCTACTTTTAAATCTTTTTTTGTTGAACCAACTTCTAAAACATTACCACATGCACATGTAATAGTTGTTTGGTTATATGTAGGATGTATTCCTTCTTTCATCTGCGATTCACCTCTTTCTAAAAACAGTAATTTTACCAAATATTATATTAACATATTTGTTATTTTTTTTCAAGTTGTTTGTCTGAATTTTTATCTTCTTCCTGATTTTCTTGATTAATATATGTTGCTGAAGCTTCTAGTTCATCTTTTAAAGATAATTTATTTACAAATTTATTCATAATGTTAAATACACAAGCAACTATTAAAATGAATAATCCAATTTTTTTCCAATACTTAGCTAACATAAATAATCCTCCTTAAAAATTATACAGAATTATTATACTATATTTATACCGAATTTGTCAATAATATTTATCATTTTGGGTAAAATAATGTTACAAGCTAATGGTTTGAAAGTATAGAGTAGTACAACCCGAGCCTCTCTCACTCAGTTAAAAAAATAATATATTACTATTCAATGGCAAAAACATAGCTGGGGTCATCCACATAGTGGATCTTTGCCTTATTCCATCTACTATGCCTCTTGCACTGTACTATATTTTCAAATTATTAATTTGTAATAAAACAGAAGGGAGAAGATAAAAATGAAAAAGGCAATGATATTTTTTGGTATAATAATTGTAATGGCAATTGGACGGAATTTTAGGATGGAATCTTGTGAAAAAAAATGAAGATAGTAGCAAGATAAACACAAATACATCAAATTATAAAACAGAAAGAACTAACACAAATACAACAACAAATACTAACCAAACAAACATAGTTAAAAAAGAAACAGAAATTGCACAATTTTCAACAAAAATTCATAATAAAGCATCTGAAAGACAAAATAACATAGGAATAACATGTAAAGCGTTGTCTTCAAAAGAAATAAAAGCAGGAGAAACGTTTTCATTTTGTGACACTGTTGGAAAAGCTACAACAGAAAAAGGATATCAAAAAGCAGATATATTTGTTAATGGAAAAAAGGAACAAGGACTAGGAGGAGGTAATTGTCAAGTAAGTACAACTTTATATAATGCGGTTTTACAAATACCAGAATTAGAAGTTACAGAAAGACATCAACATAGTGGACATGTACCTTATATTGGAAAAGGTAAAGATGCAGCAGTTTCCTATGGTGCTTATGATTTGAAATTTAAAAATAATACAGAAAATACAATTAAAATTATGATGGAAAATGATGAAGACAGTATAACAGCTAAATTGATTAAAATCGAAAACAAATAAGGGTCCTGTATAGGACCTTTTTATAAATCAAAATTAAAAAACACAAAATTATTTAAAAATATAAAAGTATAGAAAGCAGAAAAACATGCATGCAACATTTTCCCTAATATATAAGGTTTTATTGACAAATCACTTTTGGCAACAATACTCCAAACTTGAAGTAAAATAGAAATTCCACCAAAGCCCAAAAGAAATGAAGCTAAAATAATGTTTAAAGATATTTTTTTTTCGTGTATATTTGTAATAAGACTTAAACCATTTGTCAATTCTAAAACTCCGGAGATTATTCCAGTACTGAATTCTTGAGGAATATGTAGTAAATCAAGAATAGGTGTTATAGAATTTGAAATTACATTTAACATAGAACTTGCTTGTAAAATGGATATAAGTACTGAAAATAATACTATAAAACCACCAATTAATAAAATTGTATTAATAGAACTTGAAATACTATTACCTATAATTTCTCCTAAATTAGATAGAGATATGTTTGATTTTGATTCTTTATATGAAATTGAATTCTCTGAGGTAGAGTTATGATTATATTTCCAAAATCTAAAAATAAAACCAACTGTAATTGAAGCAAGTATATGAGTAACTAATAGTAGTAAACCTATTGTTGAATTTCCAAACATACTAATTCCAACTGTGCCTACAATAAATAGAGGACCAGAATTGTTAGTGAAACTTAAAAGACGTTCACATTCTTCTTTTGAGCAAATTTTATTATTTCGAAAATTGACAGCAATTTTCGCTCCTATAGGGTATCCACTTATAATTCCCATTATAAGCGCAAAACTGCCTTCTCCACTGACATTAAAAATTGGTTTCATTATTTTATTTAAAAATTTTCCAAGTATATAAGCAAAATTTGTGTATGAAAGTAGTTCTGTAGCAATAAAAAAAGGAAATAATGATGGTACAACTGAATTTGCCCATAAAACCAGTCCGTTTTTTGCAGCTGATAAATTATTTTTAGAAAATATAATAAGAGAACAAGTAAAGGCTATTAAAATTGCATATAATATAACTTGTTTTATTTTTAAAATTAAAAAATATAATTTGTTCATAGATGTACCTCTGTAATATATATGCTACATATTTTAAATTATTATATTTTTAATTTTACGGCAAAAGCTAGTAAAATCAACAAAAAATAAT
Organism: uncultured Clostridia bacterium; assembly: GCA_934130355.1. Classification (GTDB taxonomy): domain Bacteria; phylum Bacillota; class Clostridia; order TANB77; family CAG-508; genus CAG-269. The sequence goes on along the minus strand of CAKOXV010000001.1, from coordinate 92,112 downwards.
ATTACAAAAAAATGTTCGAAAATTTTAGCAAAAAGTATTGACAAAATGAAAAATAGGATATAAAATAAGAACAACAAAAGCGAACAATAATTCGTAAACTTAAGGAGGAAAATAAGATGAGTATATTTGGAAGAAAAGATAATGTAATAACATACACAGTTAATAAAGCAGTAAATACAGAAATGTACATAAGTGTGCAAAATGGAGAAGTAGTAGTAAATGCACCTTGGTACTTTACATCAAATAAAATTCAACAAATTGTTCAAGAAAAGAAAAATTGGATATTAAGCAAAATGCAAGAATATGAAGAAAATTTTCCAAATATGCAATCTGTAAAGATTTTTGGAAAGTATTATGATATTCAAGTAAAATATCAAAATATAAAAGCACCAGAATTAAGCCTACAAGAAAATTACAAAATAGAAATAATATTACCAAATAAATATAAAAAAGTAGGAAATGAGCAAATTTTAAAAATTTCAATAGAAAAAATGTATGAACAAATAGCTACTAATGAGATTGAAAATATAATGGAAAAAACAAGAAAAATGTTAAAAATAGCTCCAGATGAATATGAAATTAAACAAATGTCAAATACATTAGCAACATGCATAGATGGAAAAATAACTATAAATCCACAATTAATGCAATTTAAAAAAGAAATAATAGAATATGTATTTATACATGAATTTTGCCATTTAAAATATAAAACTCATTGCAAAAAGTTCTTTGAAATAATTGAAAAAAATGTGCCTGATTATAAAAAATATGATAATGAAATAAAAAACTTTGAATTTTAAAAATTTGCAACTGTTATGTTGCAAATTTTTTATAATTATGGTAATATTGAAAAGGTAAATATTGGGGCATCGCCAAGCGGTAAGGCATCGGACTCTGACTCCGACATTCCTGTGTTCGAATCACAGTGCCCCAGCCAAAAATTAAATCTCTAGCAGTAATAAAGAGAAAAATGACGTTTTTATTAAGTAAAATCTTAGGACATTTACTGTAAAAAATAAATGTTCTAAGAATTTTAAATAAGGAGAAGAAAAAATGAAAAAAGAGTATGTTATAATAGGAATAATAATTTTAATAATTGTAATAGGAGGAATAGTAATGTTTTGGTCAAAATCAAATCAAAAAACAAACGACACAAATAATGAAGACAATAAATATAGTAAAGGAACACATCATGCAGAAATAGTAATAAAAGATTATGGAACAATGCAATTAGAATTATATGCTGATATAGCACCAATAACAGTAGCTAATTTTGCAAAATTAGCAGAAGAAGGATTTTATGATGGATTAACATTTCACAGGATAATATCAGGATTTATGATACAAGGTGGAGATCCAAATGGAAATGGAACAGGAGGAAGCAAAGACTATATAAAAGGTGAATTTTTGGCAAATGGTGTTGAAAACACAATATCACATACAAGAGGAACAATTTCAATGGCAAGATCAAGTTCATATAATAGTGCTAGATCACAATTTTTCATAATGCATGAAGATAACGAAGGATTAGATGGATTATATGCTGCATTTGGAAGAGTTACAAGTGGAATAGAAATTGTAGACCAAATTTGCTCAAAAGCACAACCAACAGATAATAATGGAACAATATTAAAAGAAAATCAACCAATAATAGAAAGCATAAAAATGATAGACTAATAAAAATGTATATAGAAAGGAAAGCAAAATGAAAATAGGAATAGTGGGATTACCAAACGTAGGAAAAAGTACAATGTTTAATAGTATAACAAAAGCAGGAGCAGAATGTGCAAATTATCCATTTTGTACAATAGAGCCAAATGTAGGTGTAGTAGCAGTTCCAGATGAAAGAATAGACAAATTAGCAGAAATGTACAAACCACAAAAAGTAACAAAAGCAGTTGTGGAGTTTGTAGATATTGCAGGATTAGTAAAAGGAGCAAGCAAAGGAGAAGGACTTGGAAACAAATTCTTATCACATATACGTGAAGTAGACGCTATATGTCAAGTAGTAAGATGTTTTGAAGATCCAAATGTAATACATGTAGATGGAAGTGTTAATCCTCTAAGAGACATAGAAACAATTAATTTAGAATTAATTTTTGCAGATTTGGAGACATTAGAAAAAAGATTAGATAAAGCTAAAAAGAATTTAAAAGCAGATAAAAAATATCAATTAGAAATAGATTTAATAGAAAAAATAAAAACAAATTTGGAAAAAGGAATACCAGCAAGAGCATTAGAATATAATGAAGACGAGCAAGAATTAGTAAAAGATATGTATTTATTAACAGCAAAGCCAATAATTTACATTGCAAATATTTCAGAAAAACAGATAGCAAATGCTGAAAATGAAGCAATGGTAAAAGAAGTAAAAGAATATGCCCAAAAAGAAAATGCAGAAGTGATTCCATTATGTGTGAAAATTGAAGAAGAATTATCAGGTCTAGAAGAACAAGACAAAAAAGAAATGTTAGAAGCTTTGGGATTAGAAGAATCTGGACTAGATAAATTAATTAAGAAAAGCTACGACTTATTAGGGTTAATGTCATTTTTAACAGCAGGAGAACCTGAAGTAAGAGCTTGGACAATAAAAAAAGGAACAAAAGCACCAAAGGCAGCTGGAAAAATTCATTCAGATATTGAAAGAGGATTTATAAAAGCTGAAGTAGTATCATTTAATGATTTGGTAAATTGTGGTTCAATGGTAGTTGCTAAAGAGAAAGGATTAGTAAGACAAGAAGGAAAAGACTACATAATGCAGGATGGAGACATAGTTTTATTTAAGTTTAATGTTTAGGATATAAGATCAAAAAACAAAAAAATTAAAAAATATACAAAAAAAACTTGCAATTACAAAAAAAATGTTGTATAAATATATATGAGAGATTAATACTATAGATAAAAAAGAAAGAGGTATAAAAATGAATAAAGAAAGAAGTTTAAAAATTGTAATATCATTGATAATAGGAGTAATGCTATTAGTAATGCCATTGAAATTACTTGCGGCTACAGATGACACTGACATAAAAGATTTTATGGAAAAATTTGAAGACCAAGGAGATAAAAGTAATCTTTCTTCAAATACCAACACTAATACAAACACAAATACCAATACAGACACTAATACTAATACTAACACAAATACCAACACTAATACTAATACAAATACTAATAAATCTACAAAATCAGACAGTACAAATATTCCAAAAGCAGGACTTGCTGAAAATACAATGACAGGTGTAGTTGTTGCAGCATTAGTAATAACAGCAGCATATACATTTAAAAAAGTAAATGAATATAAAAACATATAAGAGAAAAGTAGAATAGAGGTTTCTAACAGAGAAAATTAGTCATGGGTTGAGAGCTAATTTTAGAAAACATATTTGAAAACTAACTCTTTAAGTTTCTAGTGAAAAAGCTAGACGTATAAGATGCGTTAAATCAAATTAAGAAAAAATTAGGATGGAACCGTGCAAGAAAAAGGCACTCCTATAGACTTTGGGTCTATAGGAGTTTTTTGCGTTTCAACTTAATATATAATTTATAGTAATAAAATGGGGGAAGATAATTATGATTAGAACAATTCAAAAAGATGGAAGTATTTTAGATTTAGAAGAAAGTAATGAAGAATTAAACAAAGTATTATGGCATACAACTTCACACATATTAGCACAAGCTGTAAAAAGATTATTTCCAAATACTCAATTGGGAATAGGACCAGCAATTGAAAATGGCTTTTACTATGATTTTAAAGTAGAAAAACCATTGACAGAAGAAGACATAAGCAAAATTGAAGAAGAAATGAAAAAAATAGTTAAAGAAGATTTGGTATTAGAAAGAAGCACTTTATCAAGAGAAGAAGCAATAAAATTAATGAAAGAAAGAAATGAACCATACAAAGTTCAACTAATAGAAGAATTGCCAGAAGGAGAAGAAATTTCATTCTTTAAACAAGGAGAATTTATTGATTTATGTGCAGGACCTCATATAAACAGAACAGGAAAAGTTAAAGCAATTAAATTATTGTCAACATCAGCTGCATACTGGAAAGGAAACCAAGAAAATGATTCAATGCAAAGAATTTATGGAGTTTCATTCCTAAAAGCTAGCCAATTAGAAGAACATTTAAGATTATTAGAAGAAGCTAAACAAAGAGATCATAGAAAAATAGGAAAAGAACTTGAATTATTTATGACACATGAGTTAGTTGGTTCAGGGCTACCAATGTATCTACCAAATGGTGCAAAAATTAGAATGCAACTTGAGAGATATATAGCAGACAAAGAAATTGCACTAGGATATAATCATGTATATACACCATCACTTGCAAATGTTGAATTATATAAGACAAGTGGACACTGGGATCATTACAAAGATGACATGTTCCCACCTATGAAGTTAGATAATGAAGAAATTGTTTTAAGACCAATGAACTGTCCACATCACATGTTAATATATAAAAACAAAACACGTTCATATAGAGATTTGCCAATTCGTATAGGAGAACTTGCACATGATTTCAGATATGAAGCAAGTGGAAATGTATGTGGACTTGAAAGAGTAAGAGAAATGTGCCAAAATGATGCCCACCTTTTTGTACGTCCAGATCAAATAAAAGATGAAGTAGGAAAAGTAGTTGAATTAATATTATCAGTATATAAAGATTTTGGATTTAAAGATTATACATTTAGATTATCTTTAAGAGATCCACAAGATAAGAAAAAATACTTTGATGATGATGAAATGTGGGAAAGCGCAGAAGGACAATTAAGAGAAATCTTAAAAGAATTGAATTTGAATTTCTATGAAGCAGAAGGAGAAGCAGCATTCTATGGACCTAAATTAGATGTTCAAATAAAAACTGCATTAGGACATGATGTAACAATTTCAACATGTCAATTAGACTTCTTATTACCACGTAGATTTGAATTATCTTATATTGGTGAAGACAATAAAGAACATACACCAGTAGTAATTCATAGAGCAATTCTTGGAACATTTGATAGATTTATTTCATTCCTAATAGAAGAAACAAAAGGTGCATTCCCAATTTGGTTATCACCAGTTCAAGCAAAAATTTTGCCTATAACAGATGCTCAAAATGAATATGCAAAAAATCTTGAAGCTAAATTAAAAGAAAAAGGCATAAGAGCTCAAATAGATGACTCTAGTGAAAAAATTGGATATAAAATTAGAAAAGCACAACTTGAAAAAGTACCATATATGTTAGTTGTAGGAGCAAAAGAAGTAGAAGAAAATCTAGTTGCAATTCGTTCAAGAAAAGCGGGAGATATTGGACAAATGACAGTTGACGATTTTATAAGTAAAATTAAAGAAAAAATTGAAACAAAAGCAATTGATTAAAAAAGAAGAAAGTCGGTGGAATTAATCCACCGACTTTTTTTGGGTCTCATTTAAGTACTTAGATCTTTTTCTGCTTCAGCCATAGCAATTCGAGAAGCTTCCTGAAGTTCTTCAGCTTCTTTTAGAAGCTTATTTGCACTTTCGCGTTTTCCATCAGCACAAAGGACTTTGCTTATTGCATCTATTTTGGCAAGAACCTTGTTCAGATCAAAGTCAAGACTGCCGATTTTAAGCAAAATGTTCATGTCTTTACTTTGAATGAAAGTATTGAACAGTTCTTTTTGTTCCAAAATGGATTCAGAATTAAGAGCCTTGAATCCGAGTTTGACGTCAGAAGGTTGTTCGGGCTGAACTGTTTCTGTTGCTGGAATTTCAAACGTAAATGGGAGCTCTGGTGCACATTTGGTATTCTTATTATTTTCCATATAATCAGACATGACTTTTAGGAGATTATAAATAAGAATACTGAAACACTTTAGATATTCTGCTTCCTGGATAGTAAATCCCAAATTTCTAATTCCTCCGAAGTAATAATTTTCCATATCGCTCTTCAAAAGGAATAGAGTACGTACAACATCATCTAGTGAAAGATGATATAGGCAGTGTTCATACACTACAGAGGCTGTAATGGTGTCTGCTTTTTTCGCAAATTCATTGAATTCTGAAAGACATTCCTGAGGAACATCAGATAGTAGATAACCATTATTAATTTTCTCATACTGGTGTCGTAATTCATCTCTCAATTTCAAGATATTTTCTGCATCAAGAAATTCATTACATTCTTTGCAGTCTAAGCCAAATCGTTTCAATATGGCACAACTTGAGGAATAACTATATGTTAATCCCCACAAAATGTCACGAGCTTCATCTGTTGTTGGATCAAGCTGACAGAAATCTTCAAAAACAGAAGTGATGATCTGACGATTTTCATCAGTCACTAAGTTTTTGAACTTGCTCCGAAATTGGATGCTAGAGGTTGAAGTGTTGTTTGCATTGATTGAAGTTGTCATAATTAGACCCTCCTATAAAATATAATGTATGATAATTATAACATAAATTACAAATTATGTCAATTATAAAAGGCACTGGACAGTTGTCCAGTGTCTTTTTAGAGGTTAGCGAATATCATGCTTCTCAATGAAGTCTTGATATTCATGCAGTGCTTGTGCATATTCAGCACGAGCATTGTTGCACTCTTGTTCAAGAGTGCAGATTTTTTTACCGAGTGAAGCATCACTTGTGACGAGCCTCCAAAGAAGGCCGTCATCTTTTTCTTCCGCAAAGACATTCTTGTAATTATTTCTTGCATTGAGCAAAGAAATAGTCTTTTTTCCGAGTTGCTCTAACTTGCTTTGATATTCAGAACAAAAAGAAAAGCTAGGACTTCTTGTGGTAAAGTCTGTAGTGATGTTAACGAACTTGAGTAGCTCTTTTTTAAAGAACTCAATTTCATTCACTGCAGTAGTAGTACTGTCATCACCAGATTCTTGCATTTCATTTAGAAGTGTAACAAGAGGCAATGTAAAGTCATCTTTTCTTGATAATAGCTTGACATTTTTGCTATATTGCTGGTACATTACCAGCAACAGGGTTCCAATTTCATTTGAGAAATCTTTTAACAGAATTCTGTAGTTGAAACCAAACCCCAAGCTTTCTAGTCCAAGGATATTAGCAGTTGTATCGTTTGATAACAGCTGAACAATAATCTTTGGGGCATAGGGATTTTTTCTCTCCTTAACACATTTCTTAGCAACTAAGAAAAATAGCAAAGGAGAATCTGACATCTTACTTTGAAGAGCATTCAGTTCTTCTTGGCAAGAAGTGAAGGGAAGCCCTTTGATAGAGCTAACGCTCAAAAAGTCAGGGTCTTTAGCTTCATACTGAATGAACAATTCATTCAGTAATAATGAAATTTCCTCTTCAGAAAAGTTCAAAATCTGGATAAACTGGCTTTCAGTAACTTCTCCAAAAGAATTGTGTTGCTTGCACTCGAACCACTCAAGTGCTTCTTTTTTGCTTTCATTTGTTCCATACTTAAGACGAAACAAAGTTTCTACAGCTCTCTTCCGAGAGAAGTCTCTGAAAGTACGGATAAATGCAATTAATTTGCTTTTGGGTAATGGAATTTTGCTTGCATTCTCCGATAGTTGAATACAAAAGTTTGCTACGCAAGATTTTTCCACTGTGGTATTCCTCCATTTCAAAAATTGTTGTATCTTTACAGATATAAATATTATAACACAAATCATATAGCGTGTCAAAATATTGCAAAAAAGGTCAAAATTTGTATTTTACAAAATTGCTCCTAGTATCAATATACCTAAATTGTCTTTATAGATTTCTCTAAATTGAGTAAGTGGAAGAGGGTTTGTTCCTAATCCTACTTCAATTGTGTAACCAGGTCTATTGTAATTTTGAATAAACCAATCCTTATAACCTGCAAAACTTGAATCATAAGGAGTTGGTTCAAGTAAATATCCACTAACATTGGCAAACTGAGTTCCTATTTCGAAGGCATCAGGTGGATTATAATTTTGAAATTGCCAATAAATAACCTCACCCTGAGAATGATAAGCAAGTGTTAATCTAAAATTATGTTTCAAAGTAAAATTGTAAACAGCTAATGCCTCGGGCTCTGTTAGAGGACCATATCCAACAAAATCACGTGGTGCAGGTTTATTGAATCCTTGAGAATATTTTATTTCACGAGCATTTTTCCATCCTGCCGGAAATTGTAAGTTTAAATCTACACCTCTAATATTAGCTTTCCAACCGTTAACAAAAGGAATATCAGGAAAGTTTTGAGCAATTTGTTTAGCTTGTTGATAACTACTAGAAGAAGGAGGAATAGCGCCTGTGACTAAATCGACTCCATCTGGATTAACTAAAGGCATAATATAAATAGAAACAGAATCAAATAAACGTCTAGCAGAAAAATTCCATATAGTTAAGTTGTTTTGAATTGCAGCACAATATTCATATAAAAATTCTAAAAGTAAAATAGAAGTGATCCATTCATTTGCATGAAATCCAGCAGAATAAAAAACTTCCTTCTGTCCACGACCAACACGAACACAAGGAATATTTTTACCTAATATACTTTTTCCTGCAGATTCAATTTGTAAAAAAGGATATGTGTTTTTTAATGTGTTTAAATTTTCATATACTACATTTGAACTAAAAATAAAATCTTCCATTAAAACTCCAATCTGGCATAAAATAATGCCATATAAAACTGTAATATTATATGTTAAAAGATGAAAATATGTGAGAGCATTAATTGTGATGTATACTAATTGAAATAGTGTTTAATTGACTTTTGGGGTAATTCGTGCTATTATAGTAATGTAAAAATTTTGAAAAGGAGACTGTGCTTATGCTTAGTTACAATCAAGAACACATCAAATTACGGGAAGCAATGACTGTACCATTTGAAAACGGCATTCGGGTGTGGGAAGTCTCTGGCATTTATCTTGATGTCAACAAGCTTCCAGAGAATGCTACTGATGAGAAAACTTTCGTTATGATGTTTACTGACAAGAGTTTTGCACTTGGAATCTCCTTAAATATTGAGGGAGATTTATGGATTTTTTCCAACTTGGATCTCTATACAGAAATCTCTACATTGGAAGAGTTACAAGAAACGTATCCAAAGCTTTTTGAGCTGGATGGAAGATTATATACTCTCGCTCAATAACCTAAAAAGGTCACGTGCAAATGCGCGTGGCCTTTTGAAATTAATAATTAATAGGTGTGAGTTTTTACAATTAATTACATACAATTAGTTCAAATAGATTCCTTATTGGTGGAGATGAGGGGAGTCGAACCCCTGTCCATAACACAATTCACACAAATTTCTCCGAGTGCAGTTTATTATTAAAATTCATTTAATAATCATTAATAAACAAACAATTATCAAACATATCTACTAAATACCCACTGTTTTCGTAGAAAAAACAGTTTTGTTTCCCACTAAATGACACCAAATTAAAATATGTGGGGATATTTTAACAGGCGTTACTGCAACTAAGCAGCAAATGCTAATTCTCTATTATCAGCGTTTATATTTAAATTTCCCGTTTTTATAGTGGCAAACGAGAATCCACTACTCGCTATTCATGCTTCAAATGTAATGTCGAAACCATTACATCCCCATAACAAAACTATTATAATATATTTTTTAAAAATTTTCAATAAAAATTCAAAATGAGTTTTCTAAAATTCGTGTATATTTTTTTCCTTTTTTGTCATAATAAGAATATACTTAGAAAAACAAAAAGGAGGAAAATTATGAAAGCAACAGGAGTTGTAAGAAGAATAGATGATTTAGGAAGAGTTGTTATACCAAAAGAAATAAGAAAAACTTTAAGAATAAAAGAAGGGGAACCTTTAGAGATATTTACAGATAGAGAAGGACAAGTAATTTTAAAAAAATATTCTCCAATAGGAGAATTATCAGAATTTGCAACAGGATATGCAGAAACATTATCAAAAACAACAGGACATATAGCATGTATTACAGATAAAGATACAGTAATAGCAGTTTCAGGAGGAGCAAAAAAAGAATTTTTGGAGCAAAATGTAAGTGATGAATTAGAACAATTAATGGAAGAAAAAGAAGTCTATACAAGCAAAGACAATAGTGATGTTTCAGTTCCTATAACAAAAAATGATAATAGTCAAAGAAAATATAATGCACAAGTTGTATATCCTATAATTTCAAATGGAGATACAATAGGAACAGTAATTTTATTATCTAAAGAATCTAATACAAAAATGAATGAAGTAGAGAAAAAAGTAGCTCAATCAGCAGCAACATTTCTAGGAAGTCAAATGGAAATATAAGAATAAATGGCAAGGTGACAAAATGGGGACGGTCCTTTTTTTAACAAAGGTCTGTCCCCAAATTTGCGAAGAAAAGGACCGTCCCTATTTTGTCAAATTGCCAAACTAACAACAGTAACGCCCATTTCACCTTCACTAAAAGAGCCAAGTCTAAAACTATCAACATATTTATTTCTTTTTAGGTAAGAGTGAATACCATTACGCAAAGCACCAGTGCCTTTACCATGGACAATACGAACAGGAGAAAGTTTTGCAATATAGCAATCATCCAAATATTTATCAATAATAGGAATTGCTTGATCTACAGTTAAACCAATTACATTTATCTCTGGACTCACATGTTGAGATTTAAATGAAGAATGTTCATAATGAGTTTGAGCCTTAGATTTATTGGTAGAATCAGGACCAGAAACTTTTTGCAAATACTTTAAATCAACTTTCATTTTCATTGAACCAACCTGAACTTGGACAGTATTATCTTTAGAAATATTAGAAATTATAGTACCTTGTGCATTTAAATTAGAAACAAAAACAGTTTCACCTAATTTTATATCTTCAGGCTTAATTGGTTCAGAAATTGAAATATCTTTAACATCAGTCTTTATAGATGATATTTGTTCGTTTAGTTTGTTTCTAAGTTTATTAGCGCTAGAAGCTGAAGTAGAATTGTTTATATCTTTTATTATAGAATTTGCAGTTTCTTTTGCATCAAGCAAAATTTGTTTAGCTTCTTGTTTAGCATTAGCAATTAATTCTTTTTCTTTATTTATAACATCTGAATTTTGATGTTTTAAACTTTTTTTCAATTCTTCAGCTTCTGCTAAAGCTTTAGCTGTACGAATTTTTTCATCCTCAATTTTAGCTTTATCATCATAAATAGTTTTTAGTAAATCTTCTAGATGAATAGTTTCTTTGTCAATCATAGATAAAGCACGTTCTATAATCTGAGGAGAAAGCCCCAATTTTTTACTTATTTCAAAAGCATTACTTTTTCCAGGGATTCCAATCAATAATCTGTAAGTTGGCTTTAAACTTTCTAAAGAAAACTCAACACTAGCATTTTTAAAACGAGGAGTTATTAATGCATATTGTTTTAATTCTTGATAATGTGAAGTTGCAACAGTAATTGCACCAAGTTCAGTAAAATATTGTAAAATACTTATTGCAAGATGTGCACCTTCAAGAGGGTCTGTTCCAGAGCCAAGTTCATCTACAAGAATTAAACTGTCTTTTGTAGCATTATTAGTAATATTTACAATATTACTAATATGTGATGAAAAAGTACTTAAAGATTCACTAATACTTTGTTCATCTCCAATATCCGCAAAAATGTGGTCAAATACATATATGCTTGAATGTTGGTCAGCAGGGATATTTAATCCACTACAGGCCATTGCTGTTAATAAACCAATTGTTTTTAGAGTTACAGTTTTTCCACCTGTGTTTGGACCTGTAATTATTAAAGTTGAAAAATCATTTCCTAATTCTAAAGAAGATGGAACTACTTTTTCAGGATCTATTAAAGGATGACGTGCATTTTTAAGTCTTATTATTTTAGAACAATTGATTTCAGGCTCAGAACAATGTAAGTCTAAAGAATAATGTGCTTTTGCAAATATAAAATCAAGTTTTCCTATTATTTGAACATTATTTTCAAGTTCTTTTGTGTAAGGATATAGAGAAGCACTTAAATTTTGCAAAATTCTTTCTATTTCAAGACTTTCTTCAATATGTAGATTTGATAATTCATTATTTAAATCAAAAACTGAAATAGGTTCTATAAATACAGTTGAACCACTACTTGACATGTCATGTACAAACCCTTTAACTGAGCTACGATATTCTTCTTTAACAGGAACTACAAAACGTCCATTACGTATTGTTACAATATTTTCTCTCATATATTTTGAATATGTTGATGAATGTAGAATAGTATTTAGTTTTGAACGGATATCTTGTTCAATTTTACGTTCTCTTCTACGAATATCTTGTAACTTTGAAGAAGCTGTATCTGCAATAGTATCTTCATCAACAATTGATTTTGCAAAAGTGGATACAATACTTGGATTTGAATATAAATCAAGAAAATATTGTTCAATTGCAGAAAAATCTGATGTTTCAAGAAAATCTTTTTCAAAATAATTTTTTAAATTCATAGACATTCGCAAAATGTTTTGAATTTCTAATAAAGCTTTTATGCTAAGAGTACCATAACTCTCTAAAGCTTTTAAATAAACTGTTATATCAGCAATTTCGCCAAGTGGAGGAGTGCTATTTCTTTGAATTAATATAACTCCTTGTGATGTTTCATCTAGCCATTTTTGCACTTCTTCTTTGTCATGTGATGGTCGTAAATCTGCTACATAATTTTTCCCTATATATGTTTTACAATAATTTGATATATTTTCTAAAATCTTGTCAAATTCTAATTTTTTTAAATTGCTATTCATTTTAAACCTCCGAATGCTTATATTATCGCACAAAATCAAATAAAATTCAACAAATAAAGAAATTGTGTTGATAAATTTTAGGTGGTATGAGATAATGAAAATGAAAAAGGGGGATGTCAATGAAAAAGACAATTAAAATATTATTTATTTTCTTGTTTGCATTTGCTTTATTTTCAATATTGAATAAAGTAGAAGCAAATTCAATACAAAGTATATCAATGGATATCTATGTGGATAACAATGGAGATGCATATGTTACAGAAACTTGGAAATGTAATGTAACACAAGGAACAGAAGTATATCATCCATATTACAATTTAGGAAACTCTGTAATAAAAGATTTAACAGTAATGGATGGAGATACACAATATGAACAATTATCATATTGGAATACATCTGGAACTTTACAAAGTAAAGCAAATAAATGTGGAATACATAAAATTTCTAATGGAATTGAGCTTTGCTGGGGAATAAGTAAATATGGATCACATACATATACTGCAAAATACACAATTACAAGTTTTGTATCAGAAGCAACAGATGCACAAATAATATATTGGACTTTAATACCTTATGAATTTTCAACTTCGATAGGAAATGTATATATCAAAATTCATACTGATTTTGATATTAAAGATACAATTGATGTTTGGGGATATGGAAATTATGGAGGAACAGCTTATGTTTATGATGGATATATTGAAATGCAGTCAGATGGAAGATTATCAACTGATGAATATATGACAATTTTAGTTAAATTTCCATTAGGTACATTTAACACAGTAAACATAATCGAAGATGATTTTAATTATTATTACAATATGGCAGAAAATGGAACAACTAAATATACAGATTCAGATTCATCTTCAGGTCTATTTGGAATATTTATTGGAGTTATTGTCTCATTATTTCAATTTGTATTTTGGGCTGTAATAATATTTTCAATAATAGCTTCAGCAACTTCTGCGAAAGGATTAGACTATGGAACAGAAGGCAGAAAAATTCCTAAAGATGTACCATATTTTAGAGATATACCATGCAAAAAAGACATATATAGAGCATATTACATAGGATATCAATATAATATAATAAAAAATAAAACAGACATATTAGGGGCAATAATATTAAAATGGCTTAAAGATGGAATGATTAGAATAGAAGAAAAAGAAACGGGAAAAATATTTAAAAAAGAAAATACAGTTATTGTTTTAACAGAAACTAATACTGAACTGTTTAAAGAGCCAAAAGAAAAAGAATTATTTAATATGCTATATCAAGCAAGCAGAGATGGATATTTAGAAAGTAAAGAATTCGAAAAATGGTGTGAACATAGTTATTCAAAAATTCTTTCTTGGTTTGACAAGATAATAGATGATGAAAAAACTAAACTTGTGAAAGAGGGCTTAATTGAAGAAAAAGAAGAAGTTAAAATGAAATTCTTTAAGAGTAAAAAATATATAGCAACACGTGAGTTGAAACAAGAAGCATTAGAACTTGCAGGTTTAAAAAGATATTTGAATGAATATACTCTTATCAAAGATAGAGAAGCGGTTGAAGTTCATTTATTTGAAGAATATTTGATTTTTGCACAAATTATGGGAATAGCACAAAAAGTAGCTAAAGAATTTAAAGATATATATCCAGAAATTATTCAAGAATCAAACTTTACATCTTATGATTACATTATGTTTGTAAATATGAGTTCTCATAGAGGAATGCATGCAGCACAAACAGCAAGATCAAGAGCTGAGAGCTATTCATCTGGAGGAGGAGGATTTTCTTCAGGTGGCGGAGGAGGAGGTTCCTTCGGTGGAGGCGGAGGCGGCCGGAGGCTTCCGCTAAATCACAAGCTTTTAGCAATAGTTTTGAAATAAAAATTGAAAAATTTGACTATTATGGAAGATTATAGTATAATTAATATAAATAAGAAGACTTGGAGGTGGTGCCAATGAGAAAAAAATTTGCAATTTTTATAATATTATTAATTGTAGTTTTTGCAATACCAATTACTTCATATGCATCAGGTTCAATTTTTACACCTAATTATATAGAAAATAAAGATTTCATAGCATATACTGCTATAAATGCTGCAACAATAACATTAGCGAATGGTCAAATTGTTTCTAATGCAAGTGTTATAGGCGAAAGTAGTTTAAATGAAGTACCACAAATAGAAGACGATGTTGATATTGTTTTAATAATAGATACTTCTGACTCGATGAATGATTATAATCGTATTGAAAAAGCTAAATCTGCCTCAAAAAAAATATCAGAAAAATTTTCGGAAACATTTGTGAATTCGAGAATTGCTGTAATTTCCTTTGCATCAGATGCAATTCTTCGAACAAATTCTCAAAACGGAGGATTTACAAAAGAAAAAAAAGAAGTTAAAAATGCAATTGATTCATTAGTAGCAGGTGGAATGACATGTCTTCCGGAAGCATTAGAATTTATTGATAATCCTGAACAAGAGAAGGACAAAATAATTTTTAGAACTGAAGCTAAGAAAGCTATTATTACATTGACTGATGGAATGGTAACCCTTAAACCTGGAGCGTCTTATAATATTACCCCCCCTGAACCTGGAGCTGATATTGAAGAATACGTGAATATACTAAATTTACTAATAAATGAACGTCTTAAAGAATGTCAGAAAAAATATAGAGAATATTGTAATAAAGGATATTTTGTTCATAATATTTCGTTAGGTGGAAACTATGATGGAGCATTTAAAGACGATTTAGGATATATAGGGGAGTATTATGGAGATGTTAATGAAGAAAATTTGGATTCTATATATAATAGTATTTACAGGGATATATATAAAGAGGTTTCACAAACATCTATAGATACAAGTTTTATATTTGAATGCAAAAATGCAATTTGCTTGAACAACAATACTTATTTCATATTAGATAAAGAAATATCACAATCAGCTTTGCTAACAATAGAATATGTTTTTGATATAAAACCAAATTTTAATTGCACACAAATAAATATTGTAGACTATATAGGGGACAACTTTTGCTATAATCCAAACTCTAAACTGTTAACAGAAAATGTCACAAATGCAGATCAAGGGTGGTTATATAGTGACGATGATAGTCATAATGTATATTATCAAAAAACAAAAAATAATGTAATTGACAAATATGGTAACTTAAAACTAAAAATTGTTCTAACAAAATTAATAGTATATAGTGATGAAGAAGATAATATATTTGAAAATCATATAGATTTTTCTCTTTATGAAGGAGAAAATTTAAAATATTCAACCGAAACACCAGGTCAAGAATTACAAAAATTAAAATCAGCTGTTTATATTATTCCACCTTTAGGCTCAACACTAAACTACAATTACATAAAAATAGTACTTGCGATTTTGATTATTATATTGATTATTGTATTTTGTATTATAAAGAACAGAAAAAAATAGATAAATACATGCAAAATCAATAAACAAAAGTTTTTCACAAATACTTGCCAAAAAAAGAAATAAAAGTTATAATATAGATATATCTACAGAACAAAGCGACTAAGTCGCCCTGTGTAATATAAACGAAAAAGAGAGGAGAGATTTTTATGCAAATAAAAATAACAGGAAAGGAACTAAAGGTAACAGAGGCAATAAACGATTATGTAGAAAGAAAAATGGAAAGGGTTGCAAAATACTTTGAAGATGCAGAAGCAGATGTAGTAATAAGAGTTGAAAAAAACGTGCAAATAGCAGAAATGAAAGTATCAGCAAATGGCGAAGTTTTCAGAGCAGTAACAGAGGATAAAGACTTATATGCATCTATAGATAAAGATATAGATATATTAGAAGGACAAATCAGAAAATTTAAAACCAAAAAAGAAAGAATGTTAAAAGACTCAACATTAAAAGTTTTAGAGGTTGAACCTCCTGTTCATGAAGTAACAGATGAGATTCTAAAAACAGAATATTATGAAATTAAACCATTAACTCCAGAAGATGCAAAATTAAAATTGCAAGAAAGACCTACTCAAATGTTCCTAACATTTGTTAATGCAGACACAAAAAAGGTTAATGTTATACATAAACTTAAAGATGGCAAAAATTATGGATTAATTGAGCCCGAAGCATAAGCAAAAATACTCCTTGAAATCATCAAGGAGTATTTTTTGAAATGGAAACAATTTCCCGACATAAGTCGGGATTTTTTTTATTAAAAGGGTTGATATTTTTTTCTCTAAATGATATAGTAAAATTGTATGAGAAATTTCGACAAAAAAAATCAAATAAAAATAATTAAAATAATATTTATTATAATATGGATGACAATAATATTTATATTTTCTAGTCAACAAGGCACAGAATCAGGCAATACAAGCAGAATTTTTACAGTAAAACTTATAAAAAGTATATCTGGAATTAATTTGAAAATAGATGATCCATTTGTAGAAAAAATCCAATTTGTAATTAGAAAAATGGCACATTTTACAGTATATTCTATTGGTGGATTTTTAATAATGAATTATACTTATACGACTAAAGGAAATAATATAAAAAAGAAGATATTTTATAGTATAATTTTTGGAGCGAGTTATGCTGTCACAGATGAGATTCATCAATTTTTTGTACCTGGAAGAAGTGCAAAAATTTTAGATGTTGGAATTGATACTGCCGGAGTGATTACAGGAATTTTTATATATCTTGCGTTAAAAAAGATTATAAAGATTATTGTTAACAAAAGAAAGCAAAAATAATTTTAGGGGGAAACAAAAGTGGCTACTAATGTTGCAGATAAAAATATTGCTGAAAATGTTTCAAATTTATCAGCTCAAATATATAAAGACACTTTAATAAAAAATAAAATTTATAAAATAGTAAAAAGAGCTATAGATGTAGTGGGATCTCTAGTTGCATTAATTCTTTTATCACCAGTGTTTCTAATTATTGCTATTGCAATAAAATTAGAATCAAGAGGAAGTGTATTTTTTAAACATACTCGCGTTGGTAAAAATGGAAAAATTATTAAAATTTATAAATTTAGAACAATGGTTGAAAATGCAGAAGAGTTAATAAAAAAATTCACACCTGAGCAAATGGAAGAATATAAAAACAATTATAAATTAACAAATGATCCAAGAATAACAAAAGTAGGAAAAATTTTGAGAAAAACAAGTCTAGATGAATTGCCACAGCTTTTAAATATTCTAAAAGGAGAATTAACTTTAATTGGACCAAGACCAGTAATACAAGAAGAACTTGAAAAATATGGCGAAGATAAAGCAAAATTTTTAAGTGTTACTCCAGGACTTACAGGATATTGGGCAGCAAATGGAAGAAGTTGTACAAGCTATGAAGAAAGAATGAAAATGGAACTTTATTATGTAGATAACATGTCATTCAAGTTAGATATGCAGATATTTTTTAAAACGTTTGGAGCGGTTATAAAAAGAGAGGGAGCAATGTAAATGACAATAGATATAATTTGTCCATTATATAATGCCGAAAAATATGTAAATAAGTTACATGAAAATTTAAAGAAGCAAAAAGATGTAGAAATAAATTCAATAAATTATGTATTAACAAAAAGTACTGATAATACAGAGCAAATGTTGAAGAATCTAGACTGCAATTATGAGCTAATAGAAAAAAATGAATTTTCACATAGTACAGCAAGAGAAAATATGGCACGAAAATGCAATGCGGACATTTTAGCTTTTATCACACAAGATATAATTATTGAAAGGCAAGATTGGTTAGCTAATTTAACCAAATGTATAGAAAATGGTGAATGTGCTGCTTCATATAGTAGACAAACATGTTCAAATAACACAATAGAAAAATATACGAGAGAAAGGAACTATCCTGAGAAATCTTTTATTGTTTCAAAAGAAGATATAAAAGAAAAAGGATTGCAAACTTTCTTTTTCTCAGATGCATCATCTGCGATAAAAAGAGACGTTTTTATGGATTTAAATTGCTATGATGGAAAAAAACTACCTACTAATGAGGATATGTATATTGCATTTAAATTAATTACTAATGGATATAAAATTAAATATTGCGCAGATTCAGTAGTTGAACATTCTCATAGATTTAAATTAAAACAATTATATAAAAGGTATTATGACACAGGTGTGTTTTTCAGACATAATGGATATCTTAATGAATATAAAGTAAATCAAGCAGGCGGAGGAATGGCTCTTTATATTTTAAAAAGGGCTATACAAGAAAAAAATTTTTCAGTTCTTGTTAATTTCATACCTAATATGACTGCTAGATTTGTTGGAATGAAGATGGGGAAACTTAATGGAGAATAGAAAAATAAAAAATGTTATAATTATTAATGATTTTAACTATGTACAAGGCGGAGCAAGTAAGATTGCTATAGATACAGCAAAAGCTTTAAAAACCGAAGGGATGAATGTAATATTTTTTTCTGCAGAAAACAAGAAAGATGCCAATATAAATGGTGTTACATATATTTCAACTAATCAATGTGAAGCATTAAAAGAAAAAAACAAACTAAAAGGAATTATAAATGGGATTTATAATTTCAAAGCGAAAAAAGAACTAAAAAAATTATTAAAAACACTTGATAGAGAAGAAACTATAATTCATGTACATGGATGGACAAAAGCTTTATCAAGTAGTGTATTCGATATTGCTTTTAAAATGAAATTTAAAGTAGTATTAACATTGCACGATTATTTTACTGCATGCCCTAATGGGGGATATTTTAATTATAAAGAAAATGAAATATGCCATTTAAAACCTCTTTCTTGGAAATGTATAAAATGTAACTGTGATTCGAGAAATTATGCTTTTAAAATATACAGAATAATTAGACAATTTGTTCAAAACAAAATAGTTAAACTAAATGATAAATTGGAATATGCAATCTCTATTTCAGAATTTAGTGAGAAAATATTAAAAAGTACATTGGGAAAAAATACAAAGATTATAAGAATTTACAATCCAATAGATATAAATAAAAATATTGAAAAAATAGATCCAACTTTAAATAAGTATTATTTATATGTTGGAAGAATAGCAAAAGAAAAAGGAGTAGATTTATTTTGTAAAGCTATTACAGACTTAAAATACAAGGGAATCATAGTAGGTGATGGAACAGAAAGGGAAAAGTTAGAAAAAGAATATCCTGACATAGAATTTACAGGCTGGAAAAACAAGGATGAGGTTGAAAAATATATGAAAGGTGCGAGAGCTCTAATTTTTCCAAGCAAATGGTATGAAACAGCAGGTTTAACAGTACTAGAGGCACAAACATTAGGAATACCATGTGTAGTTAATAAAAGTTGTGCTGCAAGTGAATTTATACAAGAAGGCGTTAATGGTTTTTTGTTTGGAGATATAGATAATTTAAAAGAGAAGATAATAAAGATAGAAAATGAAAAAGTAAAAGTTCTAAAAAACAATGAATTTACTTTTGGAACAGAAAAGTATGCAAATGAACTTATAGAAACATACGGAAAAATAATAGAATAAATCGGGAGATAAGAATGATAAGATTTGTATTTGTAATTTTACATTATCAAAATATAGATGACACAATAAATTGCATAGATAGTATAAAAAGATTAAGTGGATTAAATAATGAGAATTATAAAATAGTATTAGTTGATAATAAGTCACCTAATAATACTGGAATAGAATTGCAGAATAAGTTTTGTAATGAAGAACAAATTGATGTAATATTATTAGATAAAAATTATGGCTTTTCAAAGGCCAATAATATAGCTTTTAAAAAAGCTCAAGAATATAACCCCGAGTCTATTTTAGTATTAAATAATGACATATTATTTGAAGACGAAAACTTTATATTAAAATTAGATAAAACACTAAAAGAAACACAAGGTTATGACATAATATGTCCAGACATAATTAATTTAAAAGGAGAACATCAAAATCCTTTAAGAACAAATGAAATGACGTTAAAAAAAGCTTTAAAAAACATGATATATGAAACAATATTTACAATTTCTATGAATATACCTGGAATAAGGAAAGTTGTTTTTCAAAAGAGAACTAAAAGAGAGAATGCATGGTTTGAAAAATATTATACAGAAAGTAAAAAAGTTGATTCAAAAACATTTGTACCATTTGGAGCATTTATAATATATATGAACAATTGGCTAAAAAATGAAAATGTAGCATTTGTAAGTGACACATTTATGTATATGGAAGAAGATATGCTAAATGTATATATAAAAGAAAAGGAATACAATATGCTATTTGACGAAGAATTAAAAGTTAAACATTTAGAAGGTCAAAGCACAAAAAAAGTTAGTAAAAATGAATATAAAATTGTTAAATTTAGAAGTAAAAACAGAGCAAAGGCTTTATATAAGTATATAAAATTTTATAAAAAAATTAGAAGGAAAGATAAAAAACAATGCAAGATATAATAATGAGGATAGTCTTAATTATAATAATAGGTGTTGGTGGTTATTTAATATACACTCAAAAAGATAAATATAAATTAATCTTAGATAATAAATTTTGGGTATTTATTTCTTGGGGATTTGCGTTTATATTATATTTTTTCTTAGGAATAGAGTACACCCAAAAATTGAATATATTTAGTTTTGGATATATTATTTTATATTGGTTTATATTTATAGGGGGACAATATACCTTTAAAAAATATTCTCAAAATAAGAAAGTAAATAAAGAAGATAATGAAATTGATTTATCTGAAAAAATAAATCTTTTTCCATTATTTATAGTTTCTTTAATATGTGTAATAATATATGCAATTTATATAATTTCTATTAATAATATAAATATAGGAACAACGAGAGATATAAAAACGAATGGATTCGCAACATTGCTTTTAATCTTTTCAAATTCATCTCTAGTTATTTGGCTATACGAATTAGCTTATGCAATAACAAATGAAAAAAAGATAACGGTATATGGTATTTTATCAGCTGTAATATATAATATACCGGGTGTAATCATATCTGGAAGGGATGCATTAATGATATTTTTGATATCAACAGTTATTATATTTGTGTATTGTGGAAATTATGCTAGAAAAGTTTTGAAAAAAGAATGTAGAACATATAAAAAAATCTTAAAATACTCAGCAGCTGCATTTGCTGCAATAATGATATATTTAATATTCTTATCAAATAATAGATATGGAACAGATAAAAGTGCTGTAATAAATATGTTCAGATGGAGTTCAAAGTGTCAATTTCCACCATACCTTGAATGGATTTATTATAATTGTGGAGGGTTAGGAAAACTTATATTAAATGTTGTATTTTATTATTCTTCTCAATTGAGTAAATTTGCTCTTATATTTGAAAAATATGATGGACCATATATGTTTGGACTATATCAATTGCATTATGTTTCTAGACTTTTACCTAAATCTTGGAATATGAATTTTTCGATTGTGTCAAATGAGCTTCAAAAACTAACTGCAAATGAGGGAGTTCCAGGACTTAAGGTATTTTGGGAAACAGCAATAGGATATTCTATTTATGATTTTGGAAGAATAGGAACTTTAATTATGGCATTTATAAGTGGAATTTTTATAGAAATTATAAATTCTTATGGTAAAAATGTAAAAGGGATACTTCAGATACTCATCCAAACGCTTATCTGTACAGCGATGTTTTTAACTATTGAAATGTCACCAGTATTTGATTATTATTATATATTTCCAGTATTTTGGTTAACATGTATTATATTTTTTAAACAAATACGAAAATCTAAATTTAAAGATTAAAAGGGGTAAAAAAATATGAAATTAGGAGTAGTAATTGTAACTTATAATAGATTAGCATTATTACAAGAATGTGTTGAAGCATGTATAAATCAAGAAGAAAAATTCGATAAAATATTGATAATAAACAATGCTAGTACAGATGGAACAACAGAATATTTGAAAAAATTAAAATATGAAAATATTATAGTTATAAATTCAACAGAAAATTTAGGTGGAGCAGGAGGATTTTATAAAGGAATACAGCAAGCTAGAGAGTATGATTTAGATTATTTATTGTTAATTGATGATGATGCTATATTAGAATCAAATTATAATAAAGAAATTGTAAAACATATTCAAGAAGATGATGGAAAAATTAAAGCATATTCTGGCAGTGTAAAAACTGATGGAAAAATTCAAAAAGAGCATAGAAAACACTTAAAACCATCTTTTAAATGTGTGGAAAGCAAAGATGAGGAATACCAAAAAGAGTACTTTGATTATGAACTATCGACGTTTTGTGGCTTGTATGTATCTATGCAAGTAATAAGAGAAATAGGGTTACCAGAAAAAGAATTTTTTATTTGGTTTGATGATACAGAATATTCTTTGAGGATTTTAAAATACAGTAAAATAAGAAATATTAATAATGCATCTTTAAATCATAAAACTAAGATAGCAAATTCTTCAGGTTTTTCTTGGAAGTCTTACTATGGATTGAGAAATCAAATTATAATAATAAAGAAATATTTTTCAAAATGGACTCTTTTTAAGTATTTAATAGAAATAAGAAAAATGATAATTTTAGGAAGGATTATGGCTATTCTAAAAAATGACGAATATTATAACAAAATATCTAAAATGTATAAAGATGCGTTGAATGATGGAATAAAAAATAATTTAGGAAAAAATAATAAATATGTACCAGGAGTAGAATTTAAAAAAAGTAAAAAATAAATAAAGAAAGGAATGCAAAATAATGAAAATAGTTTATGTAGGAGATAATAGACATAGAGGAAATTTTGGATGTAGAGCAACAAGTACAGCTTTATCACAAATTATTTCAGAAGAAAATGAGATAGTGGGAAGAATTTATGGTGATTACACTAATGTTGATACCGGAGAATTGTTTTTCTTAAACTGGATTCCAAGTTGGGTATATAAAAAAGTTGCTAAATTTAAATATTGGGATTATTTAAAAAAAGCATTATACATGTTTAATAGATTGTTAAGAAGAGGGCATTACTATTTCAGTAGTGCAGATTTTATAAGTTATGATTTTGATAAATCAATTAATAACTTAATAAAATGTATTCCTGCAAACCCACATTTAAAGGATTTTGATTTAAGACAATATGATTTTGATGCATTGGTTGTAAATGGTGAAGGTTCATTTATTTTTGCTACTCCACCATGGAGAGAATGCATGATAGAGGCAATGCTAATGTATTGGGCTGAAAAACTAGGAAAAAAAGTATATTTTTTAAATGGTATGTTATCAAATGATCCATATTCAAATAAGAATCAAAAGACAATAGATTTAGTAAATCCAATATTTAGTAAAGCAGAAGTAGTTTCTGTTAGAGAGAAATATTCATACAAATATGCAGAAGAAAATTTCAAAAATATAAATTTAAAACATTATCCAGATGCGTTGTTTTCTTGGTATGACATTGTGAATGATGATTTTAAAGTTACTAATGGAAAATATGTTATGGGTGTACAAGGAGCAACAGATGAGTCATTTTATAATTTCGATTTTACTAAACCATATATATGTATATCTGGTTCATCAGCAGTGGGAAATGCATCTAAAAATAAGAGTGAAGCAGTTGATATATATACAAAATTAGTACAAGAAGTAAAAAGTGAGTTTAAAGAAGATAATGTATTTTTAGTAGATGTGTGCGAAGGAGACGCTTTCTTGAATGAGGTTTCTAAAAATACAAAAACTCCTATAATTTCAATAGATACTCCAATTTTGGCAGCAGCTAAAATATTAGCAAATGCAAAAGTATTTATATCAGGAAGATATCATCCAGCTATATTGTCTTCATTAGGAGGAACACCATGTATATTTATGTCTTCAAATTCACATAAAACCAAAAGTGTTCAGGAACTCCTAGAATATGATGAAATTCAAGAGTTTAATGTTTTACCAAATGAGGAAGAAAGAAAAAAGATTATAAAATTAGCAAGAGAAAAAATTGAGATGGGAGAAGAGCTAAGAACTAAAATAAAAAGTAGATGTGCAGAATTGTCAAAACAAACATTAGCACAAAAAGAACTATTGAGGGGAGAATAATTGGAAAATGACAAAAAATAAAGTGTTAGCACAAAATACAATTATATTAACAATAGGACAATTTATCCCTAAATTAATAGCAATGGTTACACTACCAATAATAACTAAAGCTTTTTCAACTGAAGAATATGGAATATATGACTTAATAATTTCATTTGCTAGTTTAATGTTACCATTAATGACACTTTTAGTTCAACAAGCTGTTTTTCGATTTCTGATTAATGAAAAGGAAGAAAAACATATAAAATATATAACGACATCAGTATTATTTGTGTTTATGTTTTCATTAATTATTTTTGGAATAGTGATTGTTGGTGGAAGTATATCACAGAAAAATTTAGAATTATTAATTTTAGCTATGATTTTATATTTTTGTGAATCACTTTATGACTTAATGGGACAAATAGCAAGAGGGTATGGTAAAAATTTAATATACTCAATAGCTGTTATACTATATTCAGTATTTAATATGATATTATTATTAGTGGCAGTGTTTATCAAAAGTGTTAATATAAAGTCAGTTTTGTTAATATTGTCAATATCATATTTTAGTGCGGCAATTTTTCTGACATTTAGATTGAAACTGCATAAAATGTTTAAATTAAAAGAGTTTTCTATAAATGTGTTAAAGGAAATGCTAAAATATTCTATTCCTATTATTCCAAGTTCAATTGCATTATGGATAGTGAGCTTATCAGATAGGTTAATAATAACATATTTTATGGGGGCTTCATATAATGGAATTTATGCAGCAGCTTCTAAAATACCTAATTTATTAGTAACTTTTTATAATGCATTTAATTTGGCTTGGACTGAGTTAGCAGCAAGGAGTATAGAGGAAAATGACAGCTGTAAATATTATAGTAAATTAATTAACACTTTATGTACATTTTGCTTCGGAGCATTAATAGCGCTTATAGCGATTTCACCAGTGTTGTTTGATCTTTTAATTGATAATAAATTTGATAGTGGACGTTTGCAAATGCCTATATTATTTTTGGGAGTAGTGTCAAGCTGCTTGGTATCATTTTATGGTGGACTATATGTAGCATTAAAAAAGACAAAGCAAGTAGGAATATCATCTATTGTTGGAGCTATTTTAAACGCTTTAATTAATATAATATTTATAAGAAAAATAGGATTATATGCAGCATCTATTTCAACAGTGGTTTCTTTCATAGTAATTTTAATGTATAGAATTATTGAAATGAAAAAATATATTAATATAGAATACAAAAAGTCGAATGTGTTGTATGGCTGTATATTTTTAATAGTTACGATTTTCAACTATTATATAGGAGGAAATGTGGCATTAATATTAAATATATGTTTGGCAATAATTTATAATTTTATGTTTAATGAACTATTCATTTTATTGCTAGGCGAGATAAAGAAAAAAATTGGAGGAAGGTTATGAAATATGATTATTTAATAGTTGGCGCTGGATTATTTGGAGCAGTATTTGCGAATGAAGCCCAAAAGAAAAAAAAGAAATGCCTAGTAATAGAAAAAAGACCGAATGTAGGGGGAAATATCTATACAGAAAATATAGATGGAATAAATGTACACAAATATGGCGCACACATATTTCATACAAGTAATAAAGAAGTATGGCAATATATAAAACAATTTGCAGAATTTAATAGATATACAAACTCACCAGTAGCAAGATATAAAGACGAATTATATAATATGCCGTTTAATATGAATACATTTAATAAACTTTGGGGAGTATTAACACCAGAACAGGCAAAAGCAAAAATAGAAGAAGAGAGAAAAGAAGCTGGAATAAAATATCCTCATAACTTAGAAGAACAAGCAATAAGTTTAGTAGGAAAAACAATATACGAAAAATTAGTAAAAGGATATACAGAAAAACAATGGGGAAAAAGAGCAACAGAATTACCAAGTTTCATAATAAAAAGACTACCAGTAAGATTTATATATGATAACAATTATTTTAATGATATATATCAAGGGATTCCAATTGGTGGATATACACAAATAATAGAAAAAATGTTAGACGGAATAGAAGTAAGACTAAATTGTGATTTCTTTGATGATAGAGAAGAATTAGAGAATATAGCAGAAAAAATAATATTTACAGGTCCAATAGATAAGTATTATAATTATCAATTTGGAGAACTTGAATATAGAAGTTTAAGATTTGAAACAGAAGAAATTGAAGAAGCGAATTACCAAGGAAATGCAGTAGTAAATTATACAGAATATGAAGTACCATATACAAGAATAATTGAGCACAAACATTTTGAGTATGGACCAAGCCTTGGAAAAATAGCAGAAGGACAAGCAGCAGAAAAAACAATAATAACAAGAGAATATCCAGATAAATGGATACAAGGTAAAGAACCATATTACACAATGAATGATGAAAAAAATACAATGTTATATGCTAAATATAAAGAAGTAGCAGATAAGGACGATGAAGTTATATTTGGCGGAAGATTAGGACAATATAAATATTTCGATATGGATAAAGTTATACTAGAAGCTTTAAAATTAGCTGAAAAAGAATTAAACTAAAACAATAGAAAAGAGGGTAAAGCCATGGGAAAACATAGTGAAAATAAAGAAAAGAAAAAAGGAAAAGCCTTAAAAATAATAGGAATAACTTTTCTAACAATATTAGTAATACTAGTAATATTAGCTGGTATAGCACTAGGATTTGTATACTCTAAATTAGGAAAAATGACTGTAGAAAAAATTGATGAAACTGCAATAGGAATAACCAAAGAAACAGAAGAAAGGTTAGCTGAGTACAGAAACATTGCATTATTAGGAATAGATAGCAGAGCAGATGATTATGGACTAGGAAATAGGAGTGACTGTATAATAATTGCAAGTTTAAATCAAAAAACAAAAGATATTAAATTGATTTCTGTTTATAGAGACACATATATGCAAATTGAGGAAAAAGGAAAAGAAAAACTAGATAAAGTAACACATGCATATTCTTTTGGTGGAGCTCAAAATGCATTAAAAGCATTAAATACAAATCTAGATATGAATATAACAGAATATGTTACAGTAAATTTTGATGCAGTTATAGCAGCAGTAGATGCAATAAATGGAGTAACTATAGACATAGATAGTTCTGAACTATCATATATAAATACTTATATAGATGCAACATCACAAAGTTCAGGAGTAAAATCAAGTCATATTACAAAAACAGGAAAACAAACATTAGATGGTGTACAAGCAGTAGCATATTCAAGAATAAGATATACATCAGGTGGAGATTATAAAAGAACAGAAAGAATGAGAACAGTTATAGAAGCAATGTTATCAAAAGTAAAAACATTAAGTGTTGGACAATTAAACAAATTAGTAGATGTAATACTTCCAAGAGTTAGTACAAATATTAGTGGAACAGAAATATTGGCATTAATACCAAGTGTAGCATCATTCAATATAACAGAAAGTATGGGATGGCCTTATGAAACAAGAGGAAAAACAATTGATAGATGGTATGGTGTTCCTGTAACACTAGAAAGTAATGTTTTAAAATTGCATCAAGAAGTATTTGAACAAAAAGATTATGTAGTAAATGATACAATAAAAAGTATAAGTCAACAAATAATAAAAAATACAGGATATGATAAATAAATAAAAGGCAGGAGCACATCTCCTGCCTTTATGTATGCTTAAACAAAAAAACATATATAAAACCAAGAAAAATACTTCTGCCAAACTGTGCCGAAAAAGCACAAACTAGATATTATTAGAAACTAGTTATAGTAAAAACTACTTATTAGCCATATTGTTTTCAACTTGTTGTATCATTTTTCTAACCATATTTCCACCGATTTTACCAGCATCTTTAGCTGATATATCACCATTATATCCATCTTTTAAAGTTACACCAACTTCTGAAGCAACTTCATATTTGAATTTATCTAAAGCACTCATAGCTTCTGGAACTAATTTTTTGTTACTGTTTGTGTTTGCCATGTTTCTTCACCCCCTGCTATATATAACATTTTAAAGAAAAAACTATTGCTTTTTCTAACTTTATGATGTACAATTTGTGAGAAAATAAACAGGAAATTTTTAGTTTTTTTGAAACAAATTGTAAAAAAAGGACCGTCCCCAAATTCGCGAAAAAAAGGACCGTCCCCAAATTAGCGGAGGGAAAAATATGTACAAATTAGCTGCAATCGATTTAGATGGAACTATGCTAAATCAATATGGCGTTGTAAATCAAAACACAAAAGAAGCAATAAAAAAGGCTCAAGAAGCGGGAATAGAAATTATGATAGCATCTGGAAGACCAATTGATTCTATAAAAACAATTGCTAAAGAAATAAATAGTGAAAAATATTTTATATCTGGCAATGGAGCCATAATATATGATATTGCAAATGACAAAATAATATACGAAAATACATTAAAAAAACAAAAAGCTTTAGAAATAATTAAAATTTGCGAAGAAAATAGCATATATTACAATATTTATACAGAAAAGGAAATTCTTGCCAAAAGTTTACAATGTAATGTTTTGTATTATTATAAAGAAAATGTTAATAAAACAGAAGAAGATAAAACACATATAAATATTATAGAAAATATATATGATTATATTGCGCAAAGAGATGAAAAAATTTTAAAAATAACGGTTTGTGATAGTAACCAAACAATATTTAAATCAATAATGAGAAAATTAAAAGCAATTGGTGAAATTGAAGTACTAGATGTATCACATATTTCCAGAAAAGTAATAAAACAAGGAACAGAAGAAATTCCTATAGAATATTTTTATACGGAGATTTCAGCAAAAGATGTAGACAAATGGAATGCGATTGAATATTTGAAAGATAAAATGAATATAGAAGTAAAAGATATAATAGCAATAGGTGATAATATAAATGATAAAAAAATGATAGAAAATGCGGGATTAGGTGTTGCAATGGGACAGAGCCATCCAGCAGTAAAAGAAGTTTCTAATATGACAACAACTTCAAATCTTGAAGACGGTGTGGCAAAAGCATTGATTTCTATAGTAGAAAAGAAATAAATGCAAAATATTACAAAAATATTACAAGAATATTAAGTTTATATTACAAAGGAAAACTTTGTTGATTTTAGAACAAAAAAGAGGTAAAATTAATAAAGATAGCATAAAATGCAAAAAAATAAGGAGGAACAAATGATGTCAGCAAATCCAATGCAAAAAAAATCAAGAAATTCATTTCTATTAGGAATGGTAATAACATTATTAATTACAGGAGCAATAATAGGATGTCTATTACTAGCTTTAAAACAAAAAAATGAACAGTTAAAGAGTATCCAAGAATCAAAAGTTATGGTATATACTCTAAATCAAAATGTGAAAGCAGGCCAAATATTAACTTCAAATATGTTTTCATTAAAAAACATAAGTGTTGATGCAATACCAAGTAATGCAACTGCTGTAGCACAAGTTATAGACTCATGGTTTTTACAAACAAAAGAGGGAGAAAAAGTTTATACAGATCAATATGGTTTGTATTTAGACAGATCAAATGGAGATAAAGCAGCAGATACAATAATGGAAGTAAGACAAAATACAGGAAGTACTGTAATTGAAGACTCAAAAGGTAATAAAATAGCAAATGGGGAATATTATGTTGAAGCAAATGGTGTTATAGAAAAAGTAACATCACTTAATAGCATAAAAAGAGATGACCAAGGAATGTATTTTATTGATACACAAGGAAACGATAAAACAACAAGAGTATACCAAGAAGCTATTACAGGTGAATTCTATACATATAAAGTAGATACACAAACTATGAATAGTAATGAAACAAAAACAAGAGTAAAAGAATATTTAGACATAAAAAATGTTCCAATACTTGCTAGAGTTGATATGAATATAAATACAGTAATAACATCAAAACTTGTTGTTCAATCAAGCGAAATTGTAACAGACGATACAAGACAAGAAGAATATAATATGATAACATTACCTGTGGATTTAATGACAAATGATTATGTAGATATAAGATTTAGAACACCAGATGGACAAAACTTTATTGTAATATCAAAAGCTCAAGTTGATGTACCTATGAATGCAGATGGTACTTATGTATCAGATACAATAAGAGTTAATCTAAGAGAAGATGAAATATTAGCAATGTCAAGTGCAATGGTTGAAGCTTATGGAATAAAAGGTTCAGAATTATATGTTACAAAATATGTTGACCCAGCAATGCAAGAAGCAGCTTTACCAACATATACACCAAACACAGCTGTAACGTTACAAATTCAATCTGATCCAAATATTGTAGAAGTAGCAAGAGAAGAATTAGCGTCAAGATATTCAAATGCAGCTAAAAAAGCAAGAAATGATTATTTACAACAAATAATAAATAATATGGCATCTGAAGAATATCAATCAAATATTAAAGGTGACGTAGATACAAATGTGGGTAATTCAATTAACAAGAGAAAACAATATTTGGAATCTTTAGGATATTAAAATAAGGGCATATATATGCCCTTACTGTAATATCATTATCAATAATACAGAAGAAAGGAAAGTAGTCTAATGAAAGAAATTGGATTTATAGGCGCTTATGACAAAACAGACATTATATTGAGTGTGGCCAAAGTGTTAGCAATGGCAGGCAGAAAAGTTCTAGTTCTGGATAGAACAATAACTCAAAAATGTAAATATGTAGTACCTGTTATAAGTCCAACAAGATCTTATGTAACAAGTTATGAAAATATAGATGTGGCTGTTGGGTTTGAAGATACAGAACAATTAAAACAATATTTGGGATTAGAAGAAAATGAAAATTTAGATTATGACTTTTTTATAGTAGATACAGATTCATTTAAAGGTCTTGCTTCTTTCAGACTACAAGCAGCTTATAAACTATATTTTGTAACATCTTTTGATTCATATTCTTTGAAAAAAGGAATTGAAATACTAAGTCAACTGGGAGTTACAATACATGCTACAAGAGTGTTTTTTTCAAAAGATATGTCAGAAGACGAGGAAGAATATTTTAACTATTTATCTTTAGGAATGAAAGCTATATGGAATGATGAAACACTATATTTTCCACTAGAAAATGGAGACTTCCCTGCAATAATGGAAAATCAGAGATTCTCTAAAATTAAATTCAGTAACTTAAGTAATGAATATATAAACAATATAAAGTTTATGGTAAATGAAATAGACCCAGAAATAGGAGAAAAAAATATCAGAAACATAATAAAAGCACTTTAAAAGGAGTTAGAATATGGCAATAATAACTTTTTGGAATGATTGCAGAGAACAATCGGGAAAAACATTAACAGCAGTTGCTTTTGCAACTCAAACAGCTATAAAACATAATAGTAAAGTTTTATTAGTTTCAACAAGTATTGCAGATAATACCATGCAGAATTGTTTCTTTATGAAAGAAGCAACTAGGAATTTTAATTTATTTAATAATGGTAAAGATGATAATATTGTTGTAGAAAACGGTGTTGAAGGCTTAATGAAATTAGTATCAAGCAACAAATTAACTCCTTCTACAATTACAGATTATACTAGAGTTGTCTTTAAAGATAGATTAGAAATAGTGTTAGGACCTTCGGGCTATAAAGATGCGGAAACAATAAAAAATATAGAAGAACTAAAGAAACTTGAAAATGGTTATATGGAATTAATTAATTTGGCAAATCAATATTATGATATTGTTGTAGTAGATTTAGATAAAATGTTATCAAGTGAAACAAAAGAAAATATTTTGAAATTTTCAGATGTAAATGTATTTGTACTTTCTCAAAAAGTTGAAAGTATAAACAGATACAGTGAATTGAAAAAAAATAATAAAGAACTTTTAGGAATCAAATGTGTACCAGTAATCGGAAAATATATGAGCAAATACAAATATAATGTTAAAAACATTTCAAGATATTTACAAGAGAAGAAACCAATAGATACATTACCACTTAATTTATTATATATGCAGGCATCTGAAGAAGGAGAAGTCGCAGATTTATTCTTAAAGTTGAGAAGTGTCAAAGACAAAAATGATGAGAATTACATTTTTATGCAAAGCTCACAAGATTTAACAAGTAATATTTTTAAAAAATTGCAAAGTATGCAAATGAGAATGAGGTGAAAAAATGTCACTAATTAATATATTATTAATAATTATTGTTATAGCATCTGCTGGTGTTGGATTAGCATATTTTTTGAAAAAAAATAAAAATGCAGAAGTTGAACAAGAAATAGAAAAAGATGAGAAAAGTTATACTCTTGAAACAATGAAAAACTATGTAAAAAAGAGATTAGATGAAATAACAAAAGTAAATTTATATGATATAGGATTATCAGAAGAAGAGTTAAAACGTAGAAAAAACAAAAAATATGCACTAAAGAAAGCTTTGAAAGGCTGTACTTATGGAGATGTTAATGACAAAAGATATGTAAAAGAACTTATAGCAGATCTATTGTCAAAAGAATATGGAGTAAATGAAACAAATATATCTTTAGCAATACCATTTGATATGCCATCATTACTTACACCACAAGACAAATTTGATATATTATTATATGTGTATAAAAAAGAATTTGGCTATGAAGCATTAACACAATTAATAAAAAGATATGATTTAGCAAGTTTAAAATACATATTAGGAGAAACAAAACCTTGTTATGTGATAACAGAAGATGAAATAAGTGAAATTTTTGAAAAAGAAAATATTGTTTTATCATTCCAAGACAAGCTAGAAGTTGTTGTGCAAAGAATATATCAACACTATAAAGGATATAGTGCTATTGATGAAATTAGAGATATGAACATAGATGGTGTATCAGGAGGAGTATCTGGATTACCAGAAAGTTTCTTAGGACAAGTTGCTCAAACAGATGGAGACTATTTAGCACAAATAACTGAACACAAAATTCCACGTGCTTGTGATAGTATATGGATATTTTTCCAAGGTAAATCAATACGTTTAGCATTTTTATCTTTCGGAACTGAAAGTGAATTAAAAAGAGTATGTCAAAACATTTACAAATATAATAATCCAGGACAATTATCAGACACAAATGGTTATAAGATAAATGAAATGAAAGATGGATCACGTGTTGTTGTAGTAAGACCAAGTATGTCTGAAACATGGGCATTTTTCGTAAGAAAATTTGACGTAAAAAGAGCAACAGTAGAACAATGGACAGGTGATACACCAGGAAAAGAAGAAGCAATTGATTTACTAAAATATTTAGTAAAAGGTGCAAGAATAACATCAATAACAGGTGAGCAAGGTTGTGGTAAAACAACATTATTGATGGGTATGATAGAAAATATATATGAAACAATGAACTTACGTATCACAGAAACTGCATTTGAGTTACACTTAAGAAAAGTTTATCCAACAAGAAATATTTTATCAATGCGTGAAACTGATACAATAGCTGGTCAGGAATGTTTGGACGTTCAAAAGAAAACTGACGGTTCAGTAAATATAATTGGTGAGGTTGCAACAGACCCCGTAGCATCTTGGATGATTCAATCAGCACAGGTTGCATCAAAATTCACATTATTTACTCACCATGCTAAGACATTTCCAGACTTAGTAACAGCATTACGTAACTCAATGCTTAGAGCAGGTGTATTTAAAAACGAGAAAATAGCAGAAGAACAAGTAGTTCAAGTACTAAACTTTGATATTCACTTATCAAAAGACTTTAGAGGAAAAAGATATATCCAAAGAGTTACAGAATGTATACCAATTATAGATGATTCTACTTATGATCGTGACTATAAAGCTGAAAAAACAATGAATGGAAAAATAGAAAAATTCTTTGAAAATGCAACAACATATTTTTCAAAAGTTACAGAGCAAAAACTATATGAGTATAGAAATATATTAGAATATGTTGATGGCAAATATGTAATTACAAATAAGATATCTGATAAAAATTTACAAGATATGAGAGATAATATGGATGAATCAGATGTTGGCGAATTTGATGAATTTGTCAGAAAACATTGGGGAAACCAAGCCAAAAAAGCAATGAAAGTTAAAAGCGAAGAATAACTAAAGATTGACGGAGGTGTTTTTATAACATGAGCATAGACATGCTAAAATATATAATGATAGGTACTGTTGTACTATTTGGAGCAGTTATTGTAGCATATTTTGTACTTAAAAAGAAAATGGGAAAAAGCGAATATGCAAAAATAAAAAAGTTGCAACAAGGAACTAAAGCCAATAGTTTTTCAACAGAGATATTATACCAAAAAGTCTACATAAGATTTATAAAGACACCTTTTATAAAAAGGTATTTATACAAAGTAAGAAGAAGACTTGAAATTATCAATATAGATGATGAATATGCAACAAGAAGAGATTCAGCAAAAATAATATTAAGAGCAGTAATCATATTTTTAATAGTTGGATTAATAACAATTTTGATTACTAAAAGCAATATTTTATTAATGTCAATATTATTAATCTTTGAACTGTTTATTGTAGACACAATGGTTGATGCAATGGTTGATAAACTCGACAATAATTTGTTAAAAGAACAAATAGATTTCTTTGCTGAAATTAGACATGCATATCATGAATATAACATGGTAGAAGAAGCAATATATCAAGTATCACTTGATGATGAAAAAAGTGTTTCAAAACAGGGGGAGAAAATTTATGAAATATTAAGTTCAGATGACCCTGAAACAGAACTAGAAAAGTATTATGATATAGCTCCAAACAGCTATTTAAAAGAGTTTGCAGGTATATCATATTTGACACAGGAATTTGGAGATAGAGAAGATGATGGTTCATCTCTATATTTAAAAAACATTAATAATATTACACAAGAAATGCAAATAGAAATATTGAAAAGAGACAAACTAAATTATGTGTTTCAAAGTTTAGCAATTATTTCAATAGCACCAGTACTATTATTAGAACCACTAAAAAATTGGGCTGTAAACAACTTTACATTTACAAATAGTTTTTATAATGGAAAAGTTGGAATGATAGTACAAATATTAATAGTTATATTAACAGTTGTTTCATATATAATGACAAGAAAATTAAAAGACAATGGTGGTGTTCAAGTGGAAGTAACCAAAACTGATCACCCATGGCAAGAAAAATTATATGAAAAACCAGTTGTAAAACAAGTTGTAAATGCTTTTGTTCCAAAGCCAGGAACAAAAGATTATAGAAAAATGCAAAAGCTCATGAAAGATTCTGCTTCAAAGTTAAAAATGGAGTGGGTTTATGTAAATAGAATATGCTTAGCAATTGTTACATTAATAATTTCAATTATATTTTTTGCATTTTCTCACAAATTAGCAATAAATTATGTATATACAGAACCTACAACTAGACAAGAAGTATTAGGAAGTTTGTCAGAAAAAAATCAGAAAAAAGCTGAAGAATTAACATTACAAGATAATTACTTTTTGGACAAACTAAAAGGAAATTTAAAAATACAACAAAGTGAAATAGAAGATGCAATGCTTAAGTCTAAATATTATACTGAAGATGATGAATATTTAAAAGATGATGCTGAAAGAATTTTGAAAAAATTAAAAATTGTAAATTCAGAACAAATGCAATGGTTTGAAATTTTATTATCTATAGCATTTGCAATAGTAGCATATATGACACCAGTATGGCTAATGATTTTTCAAAAGAAAATGAGACAGATGGAAATGGAAAATGAAGTAATGCAATTTCAAACAATTATACTTATGTTGATGAAGATTGAAAGAGTAAATGTTGAAATGATTTTGGAATGGCTAGAACGTTATTCTAATATTTTCAAAGAACCAATAGCAAGATGTGTAAATAACTATGAGGCTGGTGCTTGGGAAGCTTTAGAGGAATTAAAAAACTCAGTAACAAATGAAGATATGATAAGAATTGTTGAAAGTTTGCAAGCAGCAATTGAAAAAATTCCAATTAGAGAAGCATTTGATGAATTAGATGCAGATAGAGATTATCACCAAGAAAAAAGAAAAGATGCAAATGACATATTAGTATCTAGAAAAGGATTAATAGGAAAAGCAGTTGGTTTTGCTCCAATGATTTGTTTATTCGTTGGATATTTAATAATACCATTAGTAGTAATTGGTTTAACAAGTATGATGACTACTTTCTCTGAATTAGGAGCATAAAACGCAATATGGAGGTATAAATGGAGAATTCAACAAAAGCATTATTAATTGCAGCAGGATTGTTTTTAGCAGTTATGTTGTTAGCATTATTATTTGTATTTAAAGATGACATTGGCTCATATTTTTCTGCAAGACACGAAACTACTATGACACAACAAATGGCCGAATTTAATAGAAAATTTGAAAGCTATAATGGTAAAACAATAAGAGGAAATGAACTTATTTCAATTATGAATAAAGTAATAGATTATAATGACTTGCAAGCAGAATTAGAAGGCTTTGAAAAAATAATGCTTGAGATTGATTTTATAAACAGTCAATACATAAATGAATTAAAGTATAGTAATGAAAGAGGAGCAAACTCAATATTTTCGATTACGGATTCAAAAATTAAAAATACTAAAAGTAGTGATGATAGTTTGAAAACAATTTCAAATCTATCAGCTACTTTAGTGAATTCTGCTGGAATAGAAGGATTAACTGATACAAAACTTCAAAGAATGTCTGCAGAAATTTCCAATATTGTAGATGATGATATTGTTGACAGTAGGGCAAAAGATGAATACATAAAATATAGGACAAGTTTATTAAAAAGAATATTAGGTTATGACGTTAATAATTCTAAAATGTCTGAAATAAAAACTGCTACTTTCAAATATTACCAATTTACACAATTTAAAAGAGCAATGTTTAAATGTAAGCAAGTTGGTTATGATGAAACAAATGTAAGAGTTAACAAATTAGTATTTGAAGTTATATTAGAAGAAGATTATAGTGGAAATAAACATATAAAGTTCGATTAAAAGAAAGGAAAGCTTTAATGGAAAACGCAACTAAAGCTATGTTAATAGCTGCAGGATTGCTAATAGGAGTAATGATAATGTCTTTAGGATTAGCATTATATAATGAATTAGCAAATTATGTAGCAAGTTCAAATGAAAGAATAATGAACAATGAAATAAATACATTTAATACACAGTATACAAAATATTTAGGAAAATCAAATTTAACAATTCAAGATGTAGTTACTGTAGCAAATATGGCATTTGAAAACAATAATAATAGCTCTTTTTATGTTGAAGTATACCTAAATGGTGCACAAATAGAAAGCGAAATCCAAAATATGAATTCAAGTTATTATATTTCCAATTTGCTAAATAATAATCTAGAAAAAACATATACTTGTAACACTGTAGATATTAGTGACACAACAGCAAGAGTATATAAAATAAGCTTTCAAAATAACTAAAAAATTATGTTGCAAAATAAAAAATTAGATGTTATAATGAGGAAAAAGGATGAAAAAAGTATTTACATTTATTGGAATTGCTATAATAATTGTTGTAGTAACATTTATGACAAGATATCTTTCTTATAGAGCAGAAAAGAGCGTAATTGCTCAGGAAAATGAAGAATTTGAAAAATATAAAGATAAAGAAGTTTATGGTCTAGAAGTTGCTACATTAATTAATAAAGCAGTTGATAAAAATACTAAAAATGAAATAAAGCAAGATGATAAAAAAGAATTTATACAAAATACACAAAATTCAATCGAAATAGAAATATATATAAAAGACAATGAAACAAGTTATAAAATGGAAACATTTTATAATGGAGGAACAGAAAAATTTGCACAATATTATGGAAAAGAAAAATTTAAATGTTCAAAAATAGAATATCATAAATCAACAGGAAAAATTAGTTATATTTTATTTGAACAAGTATAAAATCGTTATTAAAGTTCGGCAAATATGTCGAAAGTTACATATAAATAAATGAAAAAAAGGAGGGAATTATATATGGAGAACGCAACAAAAGCATTATTAATTGCAGCAGCAGTATTAATAGCAGTATTAATTATATCTTTAGGAATAGTAGTTTATAGAATGGCATCTGAAACAATAGATTCAGTAAACTTTTCTGGACAAGAAATAACAGCATTTAATGATCAATTCACACAATACCAAGGTCAACACCGTAGAGGTAGTGAAGTTAATGCAATGTTAAATACAGTATTAGCAAGTAACATGAAAAGCAGTTCAGAAGGTTTAACAATTTCAACAGATAGTAGTAAACCAAGTCCTAAATTTATTGATGTAAAAAAAGGTGAAACTGTAATATTAGCCAAAAATGCAACAACATTAGCACCAACTTCTATGGCAAATACTTCTAAATTATATACAGTACAAGTTTCAATGAATGCTACAACAGGATTTGTTGATACAATCACAATAACAGAAGAATAATTGTAGAAAGGAGATATATTTATGGAAAATGCAGCAGGAGCACTAAAATTTGCATTTGCAATATTGTTGTTTGGAATGGCATTAACATTAAGTATATCTTCTTTTTCTCAAGCAACAAGATCTGTAAAAGCAATAATAGAATTAAGAGATAGAGAAACACAATATATGTATGTAGAGCCATCTGAGAATCTTTCAAGAACTGTAGGAATAGAAACAGTGGTTTCAACAATGTATAGAGCATATCAAGAAAATATAGAAATTTACTTTTTTGATAGTACTGGTAAAAAACTTACATTATACAGAGATGAAGACAATAATGAAATTTCTTGTATAGACCTTGAAAATGAGAGATTTGCAAGCCAAGCAGCAGTTAGAGAACATCTAGATATAATACTTGGCGGAACAGAAACTCTAAATACTAAAAGTGATGAAATAAAAGATAAATATAGAAATAGAATAGTTTATAATGAAGGAATATATCAAAAATTTAAAAATTCAAAATTTGAAGAAAAATTAGGAGAATATGACCAAGGAACAGGAGCAACAAAAATAACTAAAAGAGTTATAACATATATTTTACAACAATAGAAAGGAGAAACAAAACAACATGGATGAAACCTTAATAGATATTATAGGAATAATTACAGCTATAATTATAATGTTAGTGGTGCCATTACTATTAGTATCAGAAAGAGCTGATGATATATCACAATTATTAGTTCAAACTGCTACAGCAGAATTTGTTGATGAAGTTATTAAAACAGGACAAATAACATCAAAAAGATATCAACAATTGGTATCAGCATTAGGTTCTTCAGGAAATACTTATGACATTGATATTGAAGTAAAAATTTTAGACCAAAACAGTGCTAAAAAAGTAGTTGATGAATATGGTTCACAAGGTCAAGTAGGAAATAATACATATTATTCTATTTTTACTACACAAATCGAAGAAAAAATTAGAAGTACAAGTGATGAAAGTGGTTATGGAAGATTGGTTTTAAAACAAGGTGATGAAATATTAGTAACAGTTAAAAATAACAACAAAACTTTAGCACAATCATTAAAGAAATTTTATTATAATGCAACACAAGGAGATATTCACATAATAGCTGCAACAGCAACAGGCACAATAGCAATAAACGGAAAAACATCAGAAATTTAGAAAAATGGTTATATTAGAAGTAATCATTTTTTTATTTTTTTTGAAAAAATTTCAAAATATAAATTGAATAAAAATATTATTAATACAGATAATAAAATTTGAAGGAGTGAAAAAAATGAAAACACTCAGAAAAATAGCTTTATTATTTGTTTTATTTTTTTTATATTCATTCATATTGTCAAGAAATTCTATACCAGAAACAATAGCTGTTAAGGGCGAAGAAATAAAAATTTCAGATATACAAGTTATACCAATTGGAGAAGTTGTTGGAATAAAATTATACACATCTGGAATATTAGTTGTTGGAACAACTGCTATTGAAGGAAAAGATGGTATAATGTATAAACCTTTTGAAAATACAGAAATTCAGGAAGGAGATTCTATAATATCAATTAATAACAATAAAATAAACACAACAAATGAATTAATAGATTTTATAAACAATAATAATGGAAATGAAATAGAAATAATATATAAAAGTGGAGAAAAAGAAAAAAGTTGTAAAATAAAGCCAATAATGACAAAACAAGGAAATTACAAGATTGGATTATGGGTAAGAGATAGTGCTGCTGGAGTTGGAACAGTTACATTTTATAATGATTCAACAAAGAGTTTTGCAGCATTAGGACATGGAATAACAGATATAGATACAGGAAATATAATACAGACAGCCTATGGAGAAATTGATGATGTAAGTATTGTATCAATTGTAAAAGGTGTTAGTACTGAACCAGGAAAAATACAAGGATCAATTAAAAGTGGAAGCTTGATAGGAAATGTATATAAAAATACTCAATATGGAATATATGGGGTAATAAAAAAAATTGATAATTTAAAAATTGATTATTCTAAAAAAATGCATGTAGCAACAAGGCAGGAAATTTCATTAGGAGAAGCAAGCATTTTGTCAGATATAGATGGTAAAGTAAAAGAATATAAAATAGAAATACAAAAGATATATTATAATAATAATTATGATAATAAAAGCATGTTAATTAAAGTTACTGACAAAGACTTAATAGAAAAGACAGGAGGAATTATTCAGGGAATGAGTGGTTCTCCAATTATTCAAAATGGAAAGTTTTGTGGAGCAGTTACACATGTATTTGTAAATGAGCCAACTGCAGGATATGGTGTCTTTGCAGATAGAATGCTTCAAGAATAGCAAAAATGAACTGGTTTACTCACCAGTTCATTTTGTAATTTTGTATTAGTTAAAAACAACTCCTGAGTTAGTTAGATTTTCATCTTGGCTTTCAGGAATTTCAATTCCTTGTCCATTAATAAAACGATTAACATTTTTTTGTGCAATTCCTGTTTGAGTTGCTATTGTATCAACAGAAGAAAATCCATTTTCTTCTATGTAAGTATTAAATGTAGATAATTCTAGGCTGTCTTTTTCAGCACATTTAGGGCAAACATCTCCGCCATTAACATGAAAAGCACCACAACGAGTACATCTATTTAATTCCATAAAAAAATCACAATCCTTCCTGAACTTATTTGCTTGCATTTTATCATAAAATGTAGAAAATAGGAAGAGAATAGCATAAAATTTTTTTGAAAAATTTTACTAAATTGCTTGACAAAATAAGAATAATACTTTATAATTTATAAATGTCAGGGAAATGCAGGTGTAGTTCAATGGTAGAACCTCAGCCTTCCAAGCTGATGACGTGGGTTCGATTCCCACTACCTGCTCCAAATTAACTTTTTAATTTCCTTGCATTGTACATGCAGGTGTAGTTCAATGGTAGAACCTCAGCCTTCCAAGCTGATGACGTGGGTTCGATTCCCACTACCTGCTCCAGATAAAACAAACGGGAAAGCGTTTGTTTTTATTTTTCTCAAAAGTTTTACAAATAAAAGTAAAACTCAGAGCCTTACTCATGTGAAAACATGAGTTATATATCCAAGAGGAGGTGAAAGATAATGAACAAATACGAAAGTGTTATCATTATTAATCCAAATGTTGATGAAGCTGGTTTAAAAGCTTTAGAAGAAAAATTTACAGGATTAATCAATGAAAATGGAAAAGTAGAAGAAGTTGTAGAAATGGGAAAAAGAAAATTAGCTTATGAAATTGACAAAAACAAAGAAGCTTATTATATTCAATTCAATTTTGAAGCAAAACCAGAATTTATAGCAGAATTAGAAAGAATCTACAGAATAACAGATGAAATTTTAAAATTCATCACAATAAAAAAATAAATAGGATACAGAGGGACCTTAAATAAAGTAGAAAGGTAAAGTGATAAGATATGAACAAAGTAATTTTAATGGGTAGATTAACAAGAGATCCAGAAGTAAGATATACACAAACAAATAATACAGTTGTAGCATCATTCTCATTAGCAGTAAATAGAAGATTTGTAAGACAAGGAGAAGAAAGACAAGCAGACTTTATAAACATAGTTGCTTGGAGCAAATTAGGAGAATTTTGCAGTAAATACTTTAAGAAAGGTCAACAAGTTGGAATTATAGGAAGAATTCAAACAAGAACATGGGATGATGACCAAGGTCAAAAACACTATGTTACAGAAGTTGTTGCTGAAGAAGCATATTTCGCAGATAGCAGAAGAGATGGAGACGGAGCAAGTTCTTCATTTGAAAATACATTTGGTAATTCTATGCCAGGTGGAATAGCAGGAGGAGATTTTG
Source organism: uncultured Clostridia bacterium (assembly GCA_934130355.1). Taxonomy (GTDB): domain Bacteria; phylum Bacillota; class Clostridia; order TANB77; family CAG-508; genus CAG-269. The sequence continues at coordinate 49,220 of CAKOXV010000001.1, read as the reverse complement.
AAGTATCTTCAAGTGACGATTTACCATTTTAAGAACAAGGAGGGGAATAAAAATGGCAGATAAAAACAAAAAAAGAAATAATAGAAACAATAATAATTATGATGATGATTTTAACCCAAAATTCAGAAAACAAAGAAAAAAAGTTTGTGCATTATGCAATGACAAAAACTTTGAATTAGATTACAAAAATGCTGATCAATTAAAAAAATTCATCAATGATAAAGGAAAAATATTACCAAGAAGAACAACAGGTGCTTGTGCTAAACATCAAAGAGATATAACACTTGCTGTTAAAAGAGCTAGACATATTGCAATATTACCATATGCAACAAAAGACTAGTATTTACTTATAAAGAGGATTCCAATTTAGGAACCCTCTTTTCTTTTATTCATATAAATCTTCTATAAAAACATCACGCTCTTCAAAATTATCTATAAATCCAATTTTTGCAACGTGATTATTAGTACTCTGAATCCATACTGGTCTTTCATCATAATAAATATCAACTTTTTCTTTATTATTTAAGACTTCTTGTACTCTATTAAAATTCATTTATACCACCTCTAAAATAATTATATACATATATAATATAAATATTCATATTTTTTACTACTAATTAATACTTTAACATATTACTTACCACAAATACCTTGCACGCACCCTTGGACCTGTACATATATATTAAAGACATTCCAAATTTTGGACAAGCTGAACTTTCGTATAAAATCTAAAAGTACAACCCGAGCCTCTCTCACTTAGTCCAAAAATGAATATGTTACTATGGAATAAGGCAAAGACCCCCGACGAAGACCCCAGCTATGTTTTTGCCATGGAATAGTAATATATTCATTTTTGATGTGAGCATTCCTCGTGTATGTACTTTAAGATTTTCTATACTCAAGTTTAGATGCACAAAATTTTCCATTATTTAATATATATGTACAGGTCCAAGGGTGCGTGCAAGGTATTTGTGGTAAGCAATATATTAAAATATTAACTATTTTTTGTACCACATAGTAATATTACTTGCTTTTAAAAAATAGATATAGTAAAATAGGGATGAAAACCTAAGTAAATTATAGAAGGAGTAGATAAGATGAAACAAAAAATATCAGAAATACGAAAAGAAGAAATAGAAAAAAGTGAATACCCAGTAGTAGGGGCTAAATATAACAATGAATATAAAAACTTAGATGATGTAGTTGAACCAGATGGAAAAATTGAATTAATTAATATAAATTCAAAAGAAGGAATGAAAATATATAGAAGAACTTTAACTTATATAATGGGTATGGCATTTTGGAAACTATATCCAAAAGTAGATGTAATGGTAGATTATCAATTATCAAATTCAATGTATTGTACTATAGAAAATATGGAAGTAACAACAGAAATGCTTGAAAATGTAAAAATTAAAATGGCAGAAATAATTGAAAAAGATTTAAAAATAGAAAAAAGAACTATGACAAGAAAAGAAGCAGAAGAATTTTTCAATGAAAAGGATAGTACAAAAGGACGTTTACAACTTGAATCAGAAGAAAAGCAAGAAATTAATATGTGCTTTTGCGAAGATTATTTTAATTATTTATATGGAACAATAGCAACACATACAGGAGCAACTAAAATTTTTGAGTTACAAAAATATAGTTATGGATTTTTATTAAGATATCCAAGTAGTAATAATGTAAATGTTTTGCCTCAATTTAAAGAAACTAAAAAATTGCTTTGGGCTTTACAAGAATATGAAACAATTTATAAGGTATTAGATGTTGGCACTGTATATAGATTAAATAAAATAGTAAGAGAAAATAAAATCAAAGATTTAATATTATTATCAGAAGCTTTGCATGAGAAAAAAATATCACAAATAGCAGATAAAATTGCAGCAAGAAAAGGTGTTAAAATGATTTTAATTGCAGGACCATCTTCATCAGGAAAAACAACTTTTGCTCAAAGATTAGGAATTCAATTAAGAATTAATGGATTAAAACCTGTTACAATTTCTGTTGACAATTATTTTGTAGAAAGAAAAGACACACCATTAAATGCAAAAGGTGAACCTGATTTTGAGTGCATAGAAGCTATTGATACAGAGTTATTCAATAGTCATTTAATAGCTTTATTAAATGGTGAAGAAGTTGAAATGCCAGAATTTGATTTTCATGAAGGAACTAAGAGATATAATGGAAATAAATTAAGATTACATGATGATGAAATATTAGTAATAGAGGGAATTCACTGTTTAAATGATCAATTAACTTCAAGAATCCCTCAAGAACAAAAATACAAGATTTATATAAGTGCATTAACAGTTCTTAATATGGATCGTTTCAATAGAATTTCTACAACAGATACAAGACTGATAAGAAGAATAGTTAGAGATAATCAATTTAGAGGATATAGTGCAGCACAAACAATTTCAAGTTGGAAGAATGTAAATGCAGGCGAAGTAAAAAATATCTTCCCATTCCAAGAAGAAGCTGATAGCATATTTAATACTTCACTAATATATGAATTAGGAGTGTTAAAAACAGAAGCTGAACCATTACTAAAAGCTATAACTAATGAACAACCACAATATGCAGAAGCACAAAGATTATTAGAGATTTTAGATTCTTTTGAACCAATTTCTAAAGATATTGTGCCATCACATTCATTATTGAAAGAATTTTTAGGAGGAGGAGATTTTAAAGGATAATTTTAAAGAGGTAAGAAAATGTTAGAGAATAGTAAATTTACAAAAATAGATGAAGAATTTATATGCGAAAATTGTGGCAAGAAAGTTCCGAAATTAGGTTATACTTGTAGAAATCATTGTCCATATTGTTTACACTCAAAGCATTTAGATATAAATCCAGGTGATAGAGCCGAAAATTGTCACGGAATATTAGAACCTATAGGATTAGAAACAAATTCTAAAAAAGGCTATGTTATTGTATTTAAATGTAAAAAATGTGGTGCGATTAGAAAAAATAAAATGGCAGAGGATGATAATATGGATTTAATAATTGAATTAAGTACAAAAAATTAAGAAAATAAAAAAACGCTCTTTAATGAAGCGTTTTTTTATGCTCTTTTTATTTTTCCATTTTTTAAACATTTAGCACAAACATGGATTCTTTTTATTTCTCCATCAACATCAGCTTTAACTGTTCTTAAATTTGGTTTCCAAGTTCTTGGAGCTCTTTTACTTATATGAGAACGAGTTATGCTTAATTTATTTCCATGAGTAGCTGTTTTTTCACAAATTTCACATTTTGCCATGATTAAATGCACCTCCTAAAATAATTAATAAACATGACTATTAACTAGTTTACCATAGTTTTTGGAAAATTACAAGTATTTTTTCAAAAAAATAATAATAAATAATGACAAAAAACTGTTTTTATTTTTGTCATATGATTAATAATAGAGCAGAAATATTGACGTTTTATGTAAATTATGATATTATAGTACTCAGAGTTTTATTACTAACTTCAATCATATAATTATGTTTGGAGGTGAAAATGGCAAGTTAGTAATAAGTAGTTTGTTTATGGTAAGTAGTTGGAAAAGTACAATCATGAAGGAGAAGCTTATGAATGACATTTTTTCTGTTTTGATTCCTATTGGTGGAGTTATTGCTGTTCTTGCAGTCTTGGTTATCATTGCGAAATCAATGTACAAGGTTGCAGATATTGACAAAGCTCTTATCATCACAGGTGGTAAGAAACCCAAAATTATTGTTTCTGGTGGTGCATTTGTAATCCCTATTATCAGAAAAGCAAGCACATTTGATCTTTGTATGCTTACTGTTTCGGCAGATAAGGATGAGATCATGACAAGCACAGCTGTTCCTATCATTGCTGACTGGACTGCTCAAATCCGGCCTGATGTAAAAGACCCTGAGAAGCTCAAGATAGCAATTATTTCCTTTAAGGAAAGAGGTAATGATGGCATTAAACAAGATGTCAAACTTACCTTAATGGGTGCAGTTCGTGATGTGGTTGCATCTATGACACCTGAGCAAATCCTTAAAGACAAGGAAACATTCAAAGTAGCAGTACAAGAGAGTGTTGCAGACGAGATGGCTAATATGGGTCTTGAGCTTGTATCTCTTAATATTCAGGATGTAACTGATAGTAAGAAATACTTTGAGAATATCGCTGCTCTTGACTCTGCAGACAAGCAGCAAGCAGCAGATATCAAGAAGGCTGAGGTTGATAGAGCTACTCGTCAAAAGCAAGCTGAAGCAATGAAGGAGGCTGAAATTGCTGAAGCAAAAGCTAAACAAGAATCTAGTATTGCTCAAATGGATGCTGAACAGGTCCAAAACGATAAGAGGAAAGAAACTGATCTTAGAATAGCACAGAACCAAGTTGAAACTGATACTGCCAAGGCTAATGCTGAAGTTGCAAAAGAACTTCAGACAACAATTAGGCAGAAAGAAGTTGAGGAACGCAAAGGTGCTGTTGAGATTGTCAAACAGGAACAAGCAAATTTGGCTGCTCAAAAAGAGCGAGAAGTTGCAATTACAAGGGCAGAAACAGAAAAAGAGACAAAGCGTATCGATGCTGAGTCAACAGCAAATGTAGAAAATATTCAAGCTCAAACTCGTGTTAAAGTTGCAGAGAGTGATGCCGAAGCAATGAAAAAGTCGGCAGAAGCAGGAGCCGAAAAGATTCGGATAGAAGGCCAAGCAGAAGCTGATGTGACAAAGGCAAAAGCAGAAGCAGAGGCTGAAGGCATAAAAGCCAAAAAGCTTGCCGAAGCAGAAGGCATTAAAGCTGCAATGATAGCACAAGCAGAAGGTGAAAAAGCCCTTGCTGACGCAAGAGCTTCTAATGATAAGGTTAACTTTGAAATTGAGAAGCTTAAAATTCAGACAGAGGCACAAATTAAAATTGCAACAGCACAAGCCGAAGTTATGGCCAATATTGGTCAGAATGCTGAATTCATCAATATTGGTGGAGGAAGTGTTCAAGGGCTTGGCAGTGCAGGAGGGACAGGTAATGTCCTAATAGATACACTTTCTCAGCTCCCGGGACTTCTGAAGATTCTCAATGCTGAAAACCAAGCACTTAATGGACGTAATCTTACTGAAGATGTTGCAGATATGTCTAAGGCTATTGGAGCAGGATTGAGTAATCTTGGAAAAAAGGATGAAACTGAGTAAAAATGTATTAATATGATTGCTTAGAATAAAACTCTTTAACAAACTACTTATTACAAATGTCAATTTCTAAAGCCACCATTGAGTATTCTCATTGGTGGCTTTTCATAATATTATCTTAATAAATTAAACCAATTGCTAAAAATATTTTTAACCATAGTTAGTAAACCTATTTTTGCAACAGAAGTTTCAGCAACTAAATTGACTGTTCCAAGTTCAGAACCATTTAAAGAATATTTTATGGTTCCAAGAAGTTGCCCTTCAGTGACAGGAGCTTGGATGTTGTCATTTAAACTTATTTCATAAGTAATTGAAGATTCTTCGCCTTTTTTTATAAGAAAAGAAGGAGAAGTTTCATAAATTGCATTAACTTTTTCAGAAATACCTTTTGAAACATTAACAGATTTTATAACTTCACCTTGTTTTCCAAAGGTTTTATAAGAATAATTATTAAAACCATAATCTAAAAGGCTAGTTGCATTACTAAAACGTAGTGCAGAGGTAGGAGCTTTCATGACAACAGCAATTAAAGATAAACCATCACGAGTTGCAGATGCAGACAAGTTAAATAATGCAAGAGATGTAGAACCAGTTTTTAGTCCTGTACAACCTGAATAATTTCTAACTAATTTGTTAGTATTAGATAAGGCAGATTTCCCGTCTCTTAAAGTATCCATCCAAATAGTTGAATATTCTGTTATTTTAGGATGATTTACTAATAGTTCTCTAGACATTAATGCAATATCATAGCTAGATGTTAAATGGCTATCTTCATCAAGACCATGACAATTTTTAAATGTTGTGTCATTCATACCTAATTCTTTTGCTCTAGAATTCATCATTTGGACAAAACCATCTTCTGTTCCACCAAGATATTCAGCCATTGCTACAACACAATCATTTGCAGAGACAACAGCAATAGCTTTTAACATTTCATGTACAGTTAGAGTTTCAGTTGTATCTAACCAAATTTGGGAACCTCCCATACTAGCTGCATTACTACTACAAGGTATTCGAGTTTCTAATGTTATCTTTCCACTATCTAAAGCTTCCATAATTAATAGAAGACTCATAATTTTTGTTACACTTGCAGGATGTAATTTTTCGTGAATATTATAACCATATAATATTTGACCACTATTTTGTTCTATTAGAATTGCGGAACCTGCATCTAAATTTAAAAAATTGTTATCTAAAATTTCTTGAGACTGTGTAAGAGCGGCTGAAGTTTCAATAGAGTTATCTATAACAGACCAAGTGTAATTATTTGAAAATGAATAACATGTTGATGTACCTAAAATTAATATTAATATAATTGAAATAAAAAGTTTTTTCATAAGCCCTCCGATTTTACATTTTGCTATAATTATATGCAATTATATAAATATAATTCTAAAAAATATTTTTAATATAATAAAGTAATTTTATTTCCATTTTTCTTGATAAAACCACCATCAATTAGTTCTTTTAACTCTCTCATCATTGCACTTCTATCAACACTAAGAAAATCTGCTAAGTCAGTATATGAATATGGTAAAGTAAAGGTTCTTCTTAAAGATTTTTTTGAAAGTATCTGAAAATAAGAAAGAATTTTACCACGTGTGTTTTTCTTAGTTAAAAGTTCAATACGTAAATTAAGTGAAATGATTTGGTCTAAAAATAATTGTGATAAACTATCTGTAAGTTCTTTATGAAATTCACAATTACGCCTACATTTAGTAGATATAGAATCATAATTGTAAAATAATATTTCAGAATTTTTTCGGGCAACAACAAAAAGTTCATTATTAGTATTTGCGGGATAAAAAACTTCTCCAAATATATCATTTTCCACAAAATGTCCAATAATTGTTTTATCACCATTAAAATCATATCTAATCAAGTCGACTTCGCCAGAAATAACTATACAAAGTTGATTACGCTTTTCAATATATGTTGTAATAGACTCACCTTTAATGAATTTTTTTATCTGAGCTCTTTTGCAAATATTTTTAAAATTTTCTATAAAAATTTTTTTATCAAAATTAGTATCCATAAAAATACCTCCAATTTTTCCAAAAACTACTCTTTCAAAAGTTTTAAAATTCGACATAATTACGTGACCAAAGATTATGAAAAAGTAAAATAATTATATTTCATTTTTGTTGCTTTTGCAACAGTTTTTTATAAAATTAACTATATAATTTAGTCATACAAACAAAAGAAAATTGTTTGTACAGAAGAAAGGATAGGGGTAGTAAGATGAAGGTAATTAAGAGAGACGGAAGAATTATTGATTTTGACAGAGAAAAGATTGAAATCGCAATTGAAAAAGCTAATAAAGAAGTAAGAGGAAAAGAAAAAGCTACAAAAGAAGAAATAAATGAAATAATTTTATATATTGAAGACCTAGGAAAAAAGAGAATGTTAGTTGAAGACATTCAAGACGTTATAGAAGAAAAATTAATGGAATTTGATAAATATGAATTAGCAAAAAAATATATAGTATATAGATATAATAGAGCACTAGTTAGAAAATCAAATACAACAGATGAATCAATATTAGGACTAATAAGAAACGAAAACAAAGAACTTGCAGAAGAAAATTCAAATAAAAATACAGTATTAGCATCAACTCAAAGAGATTACATAGCTGGTGAAGTATCAAGAGACTTAACAAAAAGACTTTTATTACCTGAAAAAATATCAAAAGCACATGAAGAAGGAATTCTACACTTTCATGATATGGATTACTTTGTTCAACCAATATTTAACTGTTGTTTAATAAACATAGGAGACATGTTAGATAATGGAACAGCAATGAATGGAAAAATGATAGAAAGTCCAAAAAGTTTCCAAGTTGCATGTACAGTTACAACACAAATAATAGCTGCAGTTGCAAGTAATCAATATGGTGGACAATCAGTTGACATGAAACATTTAGGAAAATATTTAAGAAGAAGCCATGATAAATTTAAGAAAAAATTAACAGAAAAATATGGCGGAAAATTACCTAAAAATGTTATTGAAGACATGGTAAAAGATAGAGTAAAAGAAGAGCTTTCAGCAGGTGTGCAAACAATTCAATATCAAATAAACACATTAATGACAACTAATGGACAATCACCATTTGTAACATTATTCTTACATCTAGAAGAAGATGATGAATATATTGAAGAAAATGCAATGATAATTGAGGAAATCTTGAAACAAAGAATTCAAGGAATTAAAAATGAGGTTGGAGTATATGTAACACCAGCATTTCCAAAATTAATATATGTTTTAGATGAACACAATTGTTTAAAAGGCGGAAAATATGATTATTTAACAAAATTAGCTGTAAAATGTTCTGCAAAAAGAATGTATCCAGACTACATATCAGCTAAGAAGATGAAAGAAAACTATGAAGGAAATGTATTTAGCCCAATGGGTTGTAGAAGTTTCTTAGCACCATGGAAAGATGAAAATGGAAACTATAAATTTGAAGGAAGATTCAACCAAGGTGTTGTAAGTATAAATTTACCACAAATAGGATTAACAGCAGGTGGAGATGAAGAAAAATTCTGGAAGTTATTTGACGAAAGACTTGAATTATGCAAAGAGGCAATAATGTGTAGACATTATGCATTACTTGGAACAAAATCAGATATATCTCCTGTACATTGGCAAAATGGTGCAATAGCACGTTTGAAAAAAGGCGAAAAAATTGATAAATACTTATATGGTGGATATTCAAGTATATCTTTAGGATATATAGGAATATATGAACTTACAAAAATAATGAAAGGTGTTTCACATACAACAAAAGAAGGACATGATTTTGCAATAAAAGTTATGAAACATTTAAATGAAGCAGTACAAAAATGGAAAAAAGAAACAAACATTGGATTTGCATTATATGGTACACCAGCAGAATCTTTATGCTATAGATTTGCACGTATAGACAAAGAAAAATTTGGAAGCATACCAGACATTACAGACAAAGGATATTACACAAATTCATATCATGTTGATGTTAGAGAAAAAATTGATGCATTCTCAAAACTAAAATTTGAAAGTGAATTCCAAGCATTATCTCAGGGTGGAGCTATATCTTATGTAGAAGTTCCAAATATGAAAAATAACTTAGAAGCACTTGAAGAAGTTGTTAAGTTTATTTATGACAATATTCAATATGCTGAATTTAATACAAAATCAGATTATTGCCAAGTTTGCGGATATGATGGAGAAATGATAATTAATGACCATAATGAATGGGAATGCCCACAATGTGGAAATAAAGATCATTCAAAAATGAATGTTGTTCGTCGTACATGTGGATATCTAGGAGAGAATTTCTGGAATGTAGGAAAAACAAAAGAAATAAAATCAAGAGTATTGCATTTATAAAATGAAAATTTGGGGACAGTCCTTAAATTTACAAGAAAGAGATTAGTTTTAAATCTCTTTCTTTTTTTCCCTTAATTATCCTAATTCAAGTGGTACTCCAGGGGGTCGGGTCCATACATATATATTAAAAACATTCCAAATTTTGGACAAGCTAAACTTTCGTATAAAATCTAATAGTGCCAAAAGCGCCTCTTTCACTTAGTCCAAAAATTAATATATTACTATGGAATAAGGCAAAGACCCCCGACGAAGACCCTAGCTATGTTTTTGCCATGGAATAGTAATATATTAATTTTTGACGTGAACATTCCTCTTTTGGCACTTAAGATTTTCTATACTCAAGTTTAGATGCACAAAATTTTCCATTATTTAATATATATGTATGGACCCGACCCCCTGGAGTACCACTTGAATTAGGGTATATTTTAATTTGTAATAAATAAAATAAAAAAAATTAGCAAAAAGACTTGACAAGTGCTAAAAAATAATGTATATTATATAAGAAATTAGCAAACAAATAAAACGAGTGCTAAAATGCAATTTCGAAACATAATAAAAAGGAGGAGAGAAATTGCTAGAAGAAAGAAAAAAAAGAGTTTTACAAGCTATTGTTGAAATATATATTCAAACTGCAGAACCAGTAAGTTCAAATGCTATTATGAATCTAGAAGGATTGGAATATAGTAGTGCAACAATCAGAAATGAGATGGCAGAACTTGAAAAGATGGGATATATAGAAAAACCACATACATCAGCAGGAAGAGTTCCATCAGCAAAAGGATATAGATATTATGTTGATGAATTATTACAAGAAGATAAAATAACATTAGAAGAAATAAAATATATTAGCGATAAGCTTGAAACTAAAGTAAATGAATTAGAAGATTTAACAAAAATCACTTCAAGTACAATATCAGAAATTACACATTATACAACTGTTTCAATAGGACCAAATTCAAATGTCCAAAAGATTGAAAACATTAAATTTGTATTATTAAGCTCTAGAATGATGATGGCTGTAGTGCTAACAGATGCAGGATTAGTAAAAGAAACAATAATTAAGTTTGATGAAGACATTACAGAAAATCAAGTACAAACATTAAGCTATATGTTTAACAATAAATTAAAAGGTGAGCCAGTAACCAAAATAGATAAACCTTTGGAAAAATACTTGGTTGAAGAAATGAGTTATAGTGTCAAATTAATCAAGCCAATTATTGAGCAGATGAAAAAGATAGTTGAAGAAGAAAGCATACACCTAGAAGGCGCTGGTCAATTATTTGAGTTACCTGAATTTAATAGTTTGGAAGTTGCTAAAAACTTTGTAAACATATTAGACGAAAAAGATTTAATGGCAGATATGCTTAATACAGGACTTGCAAAAGACATAAATGTATATATAGGAGAAGAAAACGAAAAAGAAGAATTAAAAGATTTTAGCGTAGTAACATTCAGACATAGAATAGGAAATAAAGATATGGGAACAATTGGAATAATAGGGCCTAAAAGAATGGACTATGCAAAAGTAATTTCTGTTATGAAATACATTAGCAAAAAATTAAATGGAAACAATGAAGAAGATAAATAGGAAAGAAGGGAAAGCAAATATGAAAGATGATGGAAAAATTGAAGAACAAGAAGAAAGAGTAGAGGAACAAAAGCAAGAAGAGAAACAAGATTGTATAATAGATCCGAAACAACAAGAACTTGATGAATTAAATGATAGATATAAAAGAGTTTTAGCAGAATTTGAAAACTACAAAAAAAGAAGTGGTAAAGAAAGAGAAACATTATATAATTCAATATTAGCAGATGTTGTTGAATCATTTTTACCAATTGTAGACAATTTAGAAAATGCATTAAAAGCAAATACACAAGATGTAGAATACAAAAAAGGTATAGAACTTGTATTAAAACAAATTCAAACTCTTTTAAAATCAAAAGGAGTTGAAGAAATTCCAGCAGTAGGAGAAACTTTTGATCCAGCTTTACACGAAGCTGTGAGCAGTGTGCAAGATCCAGAGAAAAATACTCAAGAAATTGTACAAGAATATAGAAAAGGTTACAAAATAGGACATAAGGTTATAAGACATTCAATGGTTGTTGTAGCCAACTAAATAAATAGTTATTAATTTTAAAATTATATATAAGGTCAGTTTATACTGACAAATAAAAGAAAGGAAGTAAATTAAAATGGGAAAAATTATAGGAATTGACTTAGGAACAACAAATTCATGTGTAGCAGTAATGGAAGGAGGAGAACCAGTAGTAATACCAAATGCAGAAGGAAATAGAACAACTCCATCTGTTGTAGCATTCTCTAAAAATGGAGAAAGATTAGTAGGACAAATAGCAAAACGTCAAGCAGTAACAAATCCAGAAAATACTGTAATCTCAATAAAAAGAAAAATGGGAACAAATGAAAAAGTTAATATAGAAGGAGACAAATTCTCTCCACAAGAAATATCTGCAATGATATTACAAAAATTAAAAACAGATGCAGAAAATTATTTAGGACAAAAAGTAACACAAGCAGTTATAACAGTACCAGCATACTTTAGTGATAGTCAAAGACAAGCAACAAAAGATGCAGGAAAAATAGCAGGACTTGAAGTACTAAGAATTATAAATGAACCAACAGCAGCAGCACTTGCTTATGGAATGGATAAAGAACAAGACCAAAAAATCATGATATATGACTTAGGTGGAGGAACATTTGATGTTTCAATACTAGACATTGGTGATGGTGTATTTGAAGTATTAGCAACAAATGGTAATACACATTTAGGTGGAGATGACTTCGATCAAAGAATAATAGATTACTTAGTAGCAGAATTCAAAAAAGATAATGGAATAGATTTATCAGCAGACAAAATGGCAATGCAAAGATTAAAAGAAGCTGCTGAAAAAGCTAAAATTGAATTATCAGGTGTTCAACAAACACAAATTAACTTACCATTTATTACAGCTGATGCAACAGGACCAAAACACTTAGATGTAACATTAACAAGAGCTAAATTTGAAGAATTAATTAGAGATTTAATTGAAGCTACAGCAGGACCAGTTAACCAAGCATTAAAAGATGCAGGATTAACACCAAATGATATTCATAAAGTATTATTAGTAGGTGGTTCTACAAGAGTTCCAGCTGTTCAAGAAGCAGTAAAAAGAATAACTGGAAAAGATGCTGACAAAGGAATAAACCCAGATGAATGTGTTGCAATTGGTGCAGCAATTCAAGGTGGTGTATTGTCAGGAGATGTTAAAGACTTAGTATTACTTGATGTAACACCATTATCATTAGGTATTGAAACTTATGGTGGTGTATTTACAAAATTAATAGAAAGAAATACAACAATACCAACAAAGAAATCACAAGTATTCTCAACGGCAGCAGATGGTCAAACATCAGTTGAAGTTCACGTATTACAAGGTGAAAGAGAAATGGCTGCATATAATAAAACATTAGGAAGATTCCAATTAACAGGAATTCCAGCAGCACCAAGAGGTGTACCTCAAATTGAAGTAACATTTGATATAGATGCAAATGGTATAGTACATGTATCTGCAAAAGATATGGCTACAGGAAATGAACAAAATGTATCAATTACAGCATCAACAAACTTAACAGAAGATGATATTGAAAAAGCTGTTAAAGATGCAGAAGCACATGCTGAAGAAGACAAGAAAAAGAAAGAAGAAATTGAAGTTAAAAATAATGCAGAAAGCCTAGTATATAATAGTGAAAAAACATTAGGAGAATTAGGAGACAAAATAAGCGGAGAAGAAAAAGCTAAAGTTGAAGCTGAAATTGAAAATACAAGAAAAGCACTTGAAACAAACAATACAGATACAATTAAAGAAGCAACAGAAAAACTTACAAAAGTATTTTATGAAATGTCAGAACAACTATATAAAAACGCAAATCCAAATGGTGGAGTAGATCCTAATGCAACAACAGAAGCCAATGGAGAAACTGGAACAGATAATAACGGAAATGATGGAACTGTATATGATGCAGATTACAAAGTTGAAGATGATAACAAATAATTAACTAAAATGCAGGCAGGCGAAAATTACCTGCCTGTACGTTAATGTTATGAAATAGAGAGGTGAAAAAAGATGGCAGCAAAAAAAGATTACTATGAAATATTAGGAGTCTCTAAAACAGCAACAGATGAGGAACTAAAAAAAGCATATAGAAGACTTGCTAAAAAGTACCATCCAGATGCTAACCCAGATAATAAAGCAGAAGCGGAAGAAAAATTTAAAGAAGTAAATGAAGCTTATGAAGCATTATCAGATCCACAAAAAAGAAAAATGTATGATCAGTTTGGAACAACAGATCCACAAGGATTTGGTGGTTTCGGAGGAAATGCTGGTGGTTTTGGAAATGGATATTATTCTTATACTTCATCAGGATTTGACGGATTTTCAGATTTTGGAGATTTAGGAGATATATTTTCATCATTTTTTGGTGGAGGAGCTAGAACAAGTGGAGCAAGACAAGCAAGAGGACCTCGTAAAGGTGCAGATTTAAATTTAAACCTAGAGATTACTTTTGAAGAAGCTTTTTTAGGTGTTGAAAAAGAAATTTCAATAACAAGACCTGATACTTGTTCAGTATGTCATGGATCTGGAGCAAGACCAGGAACATCAGTGACAAAATGTCCTACATGTAATGGAACAGGAACAGTAAAACAAGTTCAAAGCACAATACTTGGACAAATGCAAACAACAAGAACGTGTACAGCATGTCATGGAACTGGTGAAATTATAAAAGAGCCTTGTGAAAACTGTAAAGGAAAAGGAACAGTAAGAAAACAAGCTAGATTAAAAGTAAAAATTCCAGCAGGAATAGATGATAGTCAAACTGTAGTATTAAGAGGAGAAGGAGAACCTGGTGAAAAAGGCGGACCTAAAGGAGATTTATACATAACAGTAAAAGTCCGTAAGAGTAATGTGTTTACAAGACAAGGAACAACTGTATTTTGTGAAGTACCAATAACTATAACACAAGCAACACTAGGAGCAGAATTAAAAATTCCAATGGTTGATGGAAGTGTGGAAAAATTTACAATTCCAGATGGAACTCAAACAGGCACAAAGTTTACAATTAGAGAAAGAGGATTTACATCTATAAATTCTTCTATAAGAGGAAATTTTGTGTTTGTGGTTACAGTTCAAACTCCAAAAAGACTTAATAAAGAACAAAGAGAACTAATGGAAAAATTGGCTATAACTATGAATGAGCAACCACCAATTAAGAAAAAAGGGATTTTTGGATAAAATAATATGCTTAAAATTAAATGTATAGTTTAGCACAATTGCCATATCATATATATTGAATAATGAAAAATTTTGCGCATCTAAATTTGAGCATAGAAAATCTTAAGTGCAAAAAGAGGAATGTTCACGTCAAAAATTAATATATTACTATTCAATAGCAAAAACATAGCTAGGGTCTTCGTCGGGGGTCTTTGCTTTATTTCATAGTAATATATTAATTTTTGGACTAAGTGAAAGAGGCTCTTTTTGCACTATTAGATTTTATGTGAAAGTTTAGCTTGTTCAAAATTTGGAATGTTTTCAATATATATATATGGCAATTGTGCAATCAAGCAGTTATATGCTTAGTGTATTAATCAATAACAAAAAATGCAGTCTTTTATTAAAAAGGCTTTATTTTTTTGGAAAAATATAGTATAATTATTATGTTAAAATAGGGAAATTATAATTTGAATTAGAAAGGAATAAATAATATGGATAAAAAAAGAATAGTAACAGGAGATAGACCAACTGGTAGATTACATATAGGACATTATTTTGGTTCATTAAAAAATAGAGTAAAATTACAAGAAAGTGGAGAATATGAACCATATATTTTAGTTGCAGATGTCCAAGCTTTAACAGATAATTTTAACAATCCTGAAAAAGTAAGAAAAAATGTAAGAGAAGTTGTAATGGATTACTTATCTGTTGGAATTGACCCAGAAAAAACAACAATTTATATACAATCAATGATACCAGAAACAGCGGAACTAACAGTTTTTTATTCAAATTTAGTAACAGTGGCTAGATTAGAAAGAAATCCTACTGTAAAAACAGAAATTGCACAAAAAAGAGATTTGTTTGGAGAAAGTGTAACTTATGGATTTTTAGGTTATCCGGTAAATCAAGCAGCTGATATAACAGTAATGAATGGAACAGTTGTGCCTGTAGGAGAAGACCAATTGCCACTGATTGAACAATGTAGAGAAATTGTAAGAAAGTTTAATAGTATATATGGAGATGTATTAGCAGAACCAGAAGCAGTTCTATCTAAAGAAAAAAGAATTAAAGGATTAGATGGAAATGAAAAAATGGGTAAATCATTAGGAAATGCAATTTACTTATCAGATACAGTTGAAGAAGTAAATAAAAAAGTAATGAGTGCTGTAACAGATCCTAACAGAATAAAAAAAGATGATTTAGGAAATCCTGATGTATGTATGGTTTCATATTATCACAAATTATTTAGCACAGAGGAAGAATGTAAAACAGTTTGTGAAGAATGTAGAGCTGGTAAAAGAGGTTGTGTAGCTTGTAAAAAACAATTGGCTAAAAATATAAACGACACTCTAGAACCAATGAGAGAAAAAAGAAAATATTATGAACAACATCCAGAATTAGTTAATCAAATTCTAATAGATGGAACTGAAAGAGCAAGAAAAACAGCAAAAGAAACAATGAAAAAAGTGAAAGAAGCAATGATGCTAAATTATTTTGAATAAAAAAATGATAATTAAGGAGTGAAAAAATGTTTACAGATTATGCAAAAATAGTAATAAAATCAGGAAATGGTGGGGACGGAGCAATAACATTCAGAAGAGAAAAATATGTTGCTGCTGGTGGACCAGACGGTGGAGACGGCGGAAGAGGTGGAAGTATCTATTTCAGAGTTGACCCAAATGCAAATACATTAATTGATTTTAGATTTACTAAAAAATTCAAAGCACCAAATGGTGAAAATGGAAGTGGTGGAAACAAATATGGTAAAGCTGGCGAAGATTTATATATAGATGTCCCAATTGGAACAATAATAAAAGATGCTGAGACAGGAAAAGTGGTTGCAGATTTGTCAAATGAAGGACAAGTTGAACTTGTTTTAAAAGGTGGACGCGGAGGAAAAGGAAACTCACATTTTGCAACAGCAACAAGACAAGTTCCGAGATTTGCACAAGCTGGTGAAGATGGAGAAGAAAAAGAAATTATACTAGAATTAAAATTATTAGCAGATGTAGGTCTTTTAGGGTTCCCTAATGTAGGAAAATCAACATTTTTATCAGTTGTAACAGATGCAAAGCCAAAGATTGCTAATTATCATTTTACAACAATTGAACCCAATTTAGGTGTGGTAAAAACAAAAAACGGAGATAGTTTTGTTATTGCAGATATTCCAGGAATAATAGAAGGAGCTAGTGAAGGGGTAGGACTTGGAATTCAATTTTTACGTCATGTAGAAAGAACACGTTTGTTACTTCATATAATTGATGCATCAGGAATTGAAGGCAGAGATCCTGTTCAAGATTTTTATACTATTAATGAAGAATTAAAAGGATATAGCCAAAAACTAAGTGAAAGAAAGCAAATAATTGTAGCCAATAAAACTGATATAATGCAAGATGATACAAACTTGAAAGAATTAGAAAAACTTGCAAAAAAAGAAGGATTAGAGTTATTCAAAATTTCAGGAGCAACAGGAGAAGGAATTGAAGAACTTTTAAATAGAGTATCTGAAGTTTTAAAAACTTTACCAAAAGAAGAAATTGTAGAACCTGAAGAAAGAGTAGTTTACACTTTGGAAGATGATAAAGATGAATTTACAGTTAGAAAAGAAAACGATTTATTTATTATAGAAGGTAAAGCTATTAATAGACTTATGGGAAGAATTAATATTGATGATAATGAGTCAATGTATTATTTCCAAAAAAACTTAAAAAGTCTCGGAATTGAGGAAGAATTAAAAAGACAAGGAATACAAGAAGGAGATTTGGTTAAAGTTCTTAATTGGACTTTTGAATGGTATGAATAATTCGAAAGAAAAAAATAGGAGGAAAATATGGAAAATAAAGAAATAAGAATTCGTCTAGCTGGAATAGTGCCACTACAAGATGGTTTTGCATTTATGCATAGAATTGGAGTGCAAAACCATCCTATTGGTGAATACTATACATTTCCTGGAGGTGGACGTGAAGGTGAAGAAACATTTGAAGAAGGAGCTATAAGGGAAATAAAAGAGGAATTTGGAATAGATGTAGAAGTCGAAAAGTTATTATATACATTAGAGAATGGAGAACAAAATAAAATGGAATATTTCTTTTTATGTAGGTATATTGGGGGAAAATTTGGGACTGGAACTGGTCCAGAATTTTCAGGTGATCCTAAATATGCACATAGAGGAAAATATATTCCTGAAATAGTGAAAAGAGAGGATGTTGAGAAAATAACATTACTTCCTTATGAAATTAAAGAAAAATTTGTTAAAGATATAAAAGAAGGAAAGGTTTAGAAAGGAAAAATAATGCAAGTATTATTGGATATTTTAAAAGAAACTTCATTAGATACATTAAAATTATTACCATTTTTATTTATAACATATTTAATAATGGAATATATAGAACATAAAACAAGTGAAAAAGTTAAAGATACAATTCAAAAATCAGGAAAATTTGGACCTCTACTAGGTGCCATTGTTGGAATTTTTCCACAATGTGGATTTTCTGTATCTGCAACTAATTTATATGCTGCTAGAGTAATAACATTAGGAACATTAATATCAGTTTATTTAACCACTTCTGATGAGATGTTACCAATTTTGTTAACAGAAGCTGTTCCTGCAACTACAATATTGTCTATATTGGCAATAAAATTACTGATAGGTATAATTGCAGGATTTTCTATTGATGCTATAGCAAGAATTATTGGAAAAGAAAAAAATGAACAAAAAATTGAAGAAATATGTGAAGAAGAACATTGTCATTGTGAAGAAGGAATTATAACTTCAGCTATAAAACATACATTAAATATAGTTATATTTATATTTTTAATAACTTTAGTACTTAATGGCGTGATCACGATGATAGGAGAAGATACGATAGCAAGTATTGTAAGTCAAAACTCAATATTAGGTCCTATTATAGCTGGAATTATAGGTTTAATTCCAAATTGTGCATCATCAATAATATTAACAGAATTATTTATAGAAAATGTAATATCAATGCCTATATTGATTTCAGGAGTTGCTGTAAATGCGGGCGTTGGAGTATTAGTATTGTTTAAAACAAATAAAAATTTAAAAGAAAATTTAAAAATTGTAGGTATATTATATACAATTGGTGTTTTATCAGGTTTAATTTTGCAAGTGATTATATAAAAACTTGTAAAATTTGTTGAAAAAACTTGTAATTTTAACGATTTTGTAGGATAATATATACATAAGGCTTTCAAAAAAATGAAAGGGAGAGAATATGAAGATAATAGATAAATTTTTAAAAAAATTAAATGCAAGTAGAAATACTTTTGCAACTTACATATTAACAATGCTTTCAGTTTACATTGTAGTAGATAGAATTGTAGAAATGTTATTTATGATATTCACAGGAGTATCAATTTCATATTGGGGACCAATACAATATACATTAGCAATGGCTTGCCCAATATTTGCATATTTGTTTTCACCATCATCAGAGTTTGCATCATCAAAAAATATGAAAGTAACATTATTCTTTACATATATTGTAACATTATATATTGTTGCGATATCAATGTTTACTCAATGGTTAAATATGGCTGCCTGGATATTTCTAGTTTCATTACCAGGATATACTGAATTAGTATCAAATTTTTCTGAACTAATAAGGCCAGCATTTACTGCAATAGCAATTTTCTTACCATTAACAACATTCTATGGAATAATAAAATTCATACGTTTAGGTGTTATGGATAGCAAAGACCAAACAAGATCAATTTGGGATTATAAAGGAATAAGCTTATCAGACACTAAAGCAGGACATGGACCATTTACATGTGATATGGTATTATGCAGTAACTTTGAGAGTGGCAAGAAAATGACATTTACAGAAAAAAGTAGATATCAATCTTTAATAGTTGTTGGAGGTTCTGGAACAGGAAAAACATCATTAATATTAGAACCAATGATGGCAAAAGATATTGAGAAAAAAGCATTTTATATAGCAAATGCAAAAGAAATGGGATATACAGCACTAAAAACAGGAATTGCTGTACTAAATAGACCTTATGACAATGATTATTTAAATGAAAACTTTAATTTAAATATGCTTAAACCTGTATCTGGAAAAGAATCAGTTTATAAAGCATATATGACTAAAATGATATTAGGAACAATAGGTGATGAAATATCATATAGAGATTTAGGAATAACATCAATATCACCAGATTTTGAAACAACATCAAGAATAATAAATATTTGCAAAAATTATCATATTAAATATAATTTAATTGATCCAGCAAGCACAAATTCAATTGGTTTAAACCCATTCGTGTATGATGATGTTTCAAAAATTGCAATAACAATTTCATCAGTTTTAAAGGGAATGTATGTAAATACACATCCAGAAATTGAAGAAGCATACAGAGAAGACTTTATAATTCAAGCAATTGAAAACATTACAATAATATTAAAAGAAATGTATCCAAGATTAAATGGTGGAAATATACCAAACTTGGAAGATATGCTAAAAATGCTTACAAATTTTGATTTAGTTCAAAAAATGTGTGAAGTAATGAATTCTAACGAAGAACTTGCTAATAAATATGCAATACAACTTGCATATTTCAAAAAGAATTTCTACAAAGACAGTGTAGGAAGAGCAGATACAGAAAAATATATTTACTTAGCAGCTGCACAATTAGACAATTTATTAAGACTACCAGGTGTTAAAACAATTTTATGTAATAGACATGACAACTTAAACTTTGATAATGCACTAAGAAATGGAGAAATTACATTAGTATGTACACGTAGAGGAGATTTAGGTAGAACAAGTCATAGAGCATTTGGATTATTCTTTATCTTATCAATGCAAAATGCAGTATTGAGAAGACCAGGAAATGAAAGTACTAGAGTACCACATTTCTGCTACATAGATGAATTCCCAGACTTTATTTGTAAAGATACAGAAGCAATATTCACAATGTATCGTAAATATAAAGTTGCAACAACAATTACAGCACAAAACTTAGCACAATTAGAAGGAAATTCAGCAAGAATGAAATATAAAGAAACTATTTTATCAAACTGTGCTAGCAAAATCTTTATGGGTGATGGAGTACCTGAAGAACTAGAATGGTGGCAAAAAGAATTTTTACAAAGAAGAACATGGAAATATACTAACAGTATGGATATGGAAAAATTACAATACGATTCTAAGTATGGAGGTGTAAAATATGACTGGGAAAACTATTTTGCATCAAATAAACTTGCATCATTACATTTTAAACATGCTGCTGTTAAATTAAAAACAGAAGCAGGAAAGTTTGAAGTTGGTGAAGGTGTGTTTAACTTTATAGGTTCTAAATATAAAGAAGAACAACCAGTTAAAAAATACAATTTTACAAAATTTACATCAGGTGTAACTGGCGAGGATGAAACAAAAGTTGGTAAACCTAAATTTGATTATCAACATGTAAATTTTACTGATGAAAATGATGAAGCAAATCCTATACAAACAGATACAACAGATGCTACTTTTGAATTTGATAATGAAAATGCAATTGTTGTTAATTTTAAGAAAAAGAAAGAAGAATAAAACAAAAGGACGCACTTATGTGCGTTCTTTTTTGAAAAAAATCTAAAAACAATTGACTAACTTTACTAAATATGGTATATTAATAAAGTAATTTAATAATGGCCCGTTGGTCAAGCGGTTAAGACGCCACCCTCTCAAGGTGGAATCATGAGTTCGATTCTCGTACGGGTCACCAATATTGCAACCTTGAAAGGGAGTAGTTTTAAATTGTTAATCAACAGTCGCGATTTCTTAATTTCCTTGAAAAGAAATTAAATCTGGTTAACAAGCTTTATAAAAAGTAAACGAGACTTTTAAAGAAAAGACTAAATTTTTCTTTAAAAATCTCGTTTTTAAAATACAAAATTTGTAAAATGGTTACAATATTAACGTAAAAAGAGATTAGCTTAAAGTCAATGTTAAAAAAATTTTTAAATTAGCCAAAATGAAAGGAAAGATGAAAATGGAAAAAAAGTGGTTTAACAAAAATGTAAGTGAAGTTGAAGAAGAATTAGAAACCAATATTGAGAAAGGGTTAAACAGTAGCAAAGTAGAAGAACATAAAACCAAATATGGTTTAAATGAATTACAAGAAAAAAAGAAAGAACCATTATACAAAAAATTCATAGCACAATTTAAAGATTTTTCAATTATAGTGTTAATTATTGCAGCGATTGTCTCAGGGATAGTTGGAATTACACAAGGAGAAGGAATCACAGATACAATAGTAATTATGTTAGTCGTAATATTAAATGCTGTAATAGGAGTTGCACAAGAAAGCAAAGCAGAAAAATCACTTGAAGCTTTGCAAAAATTAAGTGAACATGCTGCAAAAGTAATAAGAGATGGAAAAGAACAAGTTATACCTGCACGAGAATTAGTACCAGGAGACATAGTTATAATTGAAACAGGAGATTATGTATCAGCAGATTTGAGATTAGTAGAAGCTATAAATTTAAAATCACAAGAAAGTTCATTAACAGGAGAATCTGTACCAGTAGAAAAAGAAACAGATGAAATTAAAGGTGTTGAAGTTGCAATTGGAGACAGAAAAAACATGCTATTTTCATCAAGTTTAATTACTTATGGTAGAGGAAAAGGTATTGTTGTAGATACAGGAATGAATACAGAAGTAGGAAAAATAGCTGGAATGCTAAATGAAACAGAAAAACAAGAAACACCACTTCAAGCAAGATTAAATAGTTTAGGAAAAACATTAGGAATTGCAGCTCTAGTAATATGTGCAGTAATATTTGTAATTGGATTATTACAAGGAAAAGGTGTAATAGAAATGTTTATGACAGCTGTATCATTAGCTGTTGCAGTAATTCCTGAAGGATTAGTAGCAGTATCAACAATAGTATTAGCAATAGGTGTTCAAAAAATGGTAAAGAAAAATGCTATTGTAAAAAAACTACCTGCAGTTGAAACACTAGGAAGTAGTACAGTAATTTGTTCAGATAAGACAGGAACACTAACACAAAACAAAATGACAGTTGAAAAAGTATTTTGCAATGATGTAACAACAGAAATAGAAAGAGTTGAAACAAGTGAGGATTTCCGAAAATTAGTATATGACTGCATGTTATGTAATGATTCAAGAATACTAGAAAACAATGAAATTGCAGGAGATCCAACAGAAACCGCTTTAATAGATATGGCATTTAAACTAGAATATCCAGAAGCAATAATTAGAGAAAATCCAAGAGTTCAAGAAGTACCATTTGATTCTGAAAGAAAACTAATGACAACTGTTAACGAAAAAGATGGAAAATATACAGTTTATACAAAAGGTGGAGTAGATGAATTATTAAAAATATGTAATTCTTATTTATATAAAGGAGAAATTAGAACTAACCTAAATGATTATGCAAAATGGATAAGAGAAAACAATGAAAATATGGCTAAAAATGCTTTAAGAGTCTTAGCATTTGCATATAAAGAACTTGATCATAAACCATCAAAAGAAGAGATGAAAACAATTGAAAAAGATTTAACATTTATAGGATTAGTTGGAATGATAGATCCACCAAGAGAAGAAGCTAAAAAGGCAGTTGAAAAATGTAAAAAAGCTGGAATAAAAACTGTAATGATTACAGGAGACCATAAAGTTACAGCTGTTGCAATTGCTAAAAAATTAGGAATATTAGAAAATGATGATGAAGCATTAACAGGAATAGAGTTAGACAAAATATCTGATGAGGATTTAATAAAAAATGTAAGAAAATATTCAGTATATGCAAGAGTGTCACCAGAGCACAAAGTGCGTATAGTAAAGGCTTGGCAAGCAAATGGCGAAATAGTAGCAATGACAGGTGATGGAGTAAATGATAGCCCAGCACTAAAAATAGCAGACATTGGATGTGCAATGGGAAAAGTAGGAACAGAAGTAGCTAAAGAAGCTGCAGATGTTATTCTAACAGATGACAATTTTGCAACAATAGTATCAGCAGTAGAAGAAGGTAGACGTATATATGATAATATTTTAAAAGTAATACAATTTCTAATATCATGTAATGTTGGTGAAGTAGTTGTATTATTGCTAGCAACATTATTTGCACCAGTTATTGCAAAAAGTTTTGGAGTAGATGTTACTCTACTTCAAATATTATTACCAACACATATTTTATGGATAAATCTTGTAACAGATTCGCTTCCAGCATTAGCATTAGCATTTGATCCAGCAAATAGAGATGTAATGAATAGAAAACCAATAAAAAAGGATGAAGGAATTTTTACTAAAGGAAGAACATTTAGAATTGTATATCAAGGAATTATGATAGGAGTTATAACATTATTAGCTTTTCTTATCGGATTATCAACTCCTGAATCAAAACTTCCTACAATGGTAGAATATAATGGTGAAGTTATACCAGCTGAAGAAATAGAAAACATAAATGATATATTAGTAGATGGTGGAAGATATTTGTCAGCAGAAGAAATCAAAGTAGAAATAGGGCAAACAATGGCATTTATAGTTTTAGCATTAGCAGAGCTAGTTCATGTGTTTAATATAAGAGATAATAAGAACTCTATATTTAAAACAGGAATATTAGGAAATAGTATATTAATATATGCAGTACTAGTGTCAGCTGCACTAATGGGAATAATACTAATTATACCTGCATTAAGACATGCATTCAGTATTCCTATTTTACCAATGAGTAACACTATATATGTTATAATATTAGTTTTATCTCCTATAATAATTGTAGAACTAATGAAACTATTCAAAATAAATACTGTAAAAGATGAGTAATTTTACTATAAAAGGAAGAATTAGCAAATGAATAAAAATAAGAAGTATATATTAATAGTAATAGCACTACTAGTAGTATTACTAAGTGTAATTGGAATTATAGGTTTAGTAAAATCAAAAAAATCAACAATACAAGATAATGGAGAAACGATACCTACGGCTTCAGATGAATTGAAAACAGAAGATAATGAAGAACCAAAAGAGCAAGAAGAGAAAGAACCTGAAGTAGAAGAAACAACAGAAGAACAACCAAAACAGGAAGATACTAAAACAGATTCAAATCAGGCATCTTCTCAAACTTCAGATAATATCAAATATTATATAAAAGTAAATAACAAGGCAAATGTAGTAACGATATATACAAAAGATGAAAATGGTGATTATACAGTTCCATATAAAGCAATGTTATGCTCAATTGGAACTGCAACACCAGCAGCGGGAAATGTATATACAATTCCTAATGGAAAATGGGATAGATGGACATGGGGACAAATGGTAGGTGGAGTATGGGCTCAATATTATACAAGAATTAAAGGTAGTATTTTATTCCATTCTGTACCATACACAAGCAAAGCTAAAGGAACATTGGAATATTGGGAATATGATAAATTAGGAACTAAAGCATCTGCAGGTTGTATACGACTAACAGTTCAAGATGCAAAATGGATATATGATAATTGTAAGCCTGGAACTAAAGTTGAATTTTATGAAGATTCAAACCCAGGTCCACTTGGAAAACCAACAGCTCAAAAAATTTCGGATGATGAAGAAGTAAGAGGATGGGATCCAACAGATCCTGATGCAGAAAATCCTTGGAAAAACTATGTAAAACCAGTAACCCCAACTGAGCCAAAAGAAGAACCAAAAGTAGAACCAACAACTCCAACAGAGCCAAAGGAGGAACCAAAAGTAGAACCAACAACACCAACAGAGCCAAAGGAGGAACCAAAAGAAGAGCCAACAACACCAACAGAGCCAAAGGAGGAACCAAAAGTAGAACCAACAACACCAACAGAGCCGAAGGAGGAACCAAAAGTAGAACCAACAACACCAACAGAGCCAAAGGAAGAACCAAAAGAAGAACCAACAACTCCAACAGAGCCAAAGGAAGAACCAAAAGTAGAACCAACAACTCCAACTGAATCAAAAGAGGAACAGAAAAATGATTCAGAAACAGAAACAACAACATCAACAGAGTCAAAATAAAATTTAAAAATAAAGTTAAAAAGTCTAACAAAAATAGTTAGACTTTTTACTTTTCAATTTCTTTCAAACATTCCTGACTTGGCTCTTTAAAACTCAAATACCAATTCATACCATTATTATTTTGTTCAATATAATTTAATCTTTCTTGCAATTGTGGATATGTTTTAGGAGAAGGTACAATTATAGGCTGATTTGGCATCCAGTTTGCAGGCGTAGAACCATTAGAGCAATCTGCCATTTGTAAAGCTTGAACAATTCTTAAAATTTCTGGTATAAATCTTCCTATATTTAAAGGATATACTAGAATTGTTCTTACAATACCTTTATCATCAATCACAAAGACATTTCTAACAGTTTCAGTAGAACTAATATCATTAGAAATCATGCCGTATTTTCTTGCTATTGAGCCATTTCTATCAGCAACTATTGGAAAAGGTAAAACTATTCCTGTCATACAATAGATATCATGCATCCAGGCAAGGTGTGATGCGTTACTATCAATGCTTAATCCTAATAGACATGTGTTTAATTTTTCAAAATAAGGATTTGCTTTTGCAAATGCAATCATTTCAGTTGTACATACTGGGGTGAAGTCTCCAGGATGTGAAAAAAACACTAACCATTTTCCTTTATAATCATCAAGACAAACTGGGCCATAAGTAGATTCACCATTGAAGTCAGGAGCATGTTGACCAATTTTTACATTTCCGTTCATCATTAATTCGTAGTCCATAAAAACTCCTTTCAAAATATTATATTATAAGAAAATAAATTTGTGATTTTAGAAATCAAGTATAATATATGTAAACTCTTGCAAATAAAGGAAAAATATAGTATAATATAATAGAAATTTTGAGAACGGCAACAAAAAATCAAGCCGAAGAAAGGAAAAAATAATTATGAGTAGAATGAAAACATTTGCAAAATATGTAATATGGATAGTTTTATTTTGGATATTATCAGATGTTTTAATATATTTAGGGATTAATTCAACTTATAAAAATATAGAAAAAAGAGGGGAAATTCCAGAAGGCATAGAAATTGTACAAATGCAATCAACAGCAGTAAATGGAAGAACCAAAATAAAAATTAATGATTCAAAATTAAGTGACAAATTTTTAAAAATAACTTTATATTCTTCAACAGGAGTGGAACTTGGAACACAATATTTAGAAATTGGAAAAATAAAAGAAAATGAAACTAAAGAAATTGAAACATATTTTAAAATTTCAGAAGTAAAAAGTTATGAAATTTCTGTAGTAGAAGAAAAAGGCGTATCAACAGAAGGCTTTATGGATACAGCTTTATCAGGATTAACAGTATTAGGAATATTAATAAAACTATTAGCTATATAAGAAAAAAACGAGAAAAATTATTTTTTCTCGTTTTTTGGTTGTACATTTAAAGTTTTGTTATTTGTAAAAATGACCATACCAGGTTTTGAGTTATTAGGTTTTTTTACAAATTTAACAAAGCAGTAATCTACAGGAACATTTGAAGAAAATTTTGCTTTGCTATGTTCTGCTGCAATTTCTGCACATTTAACTAAAATATCATCATTAATATTTTTATTAGATTTTAAAATAACATGACTTCCTTGAATATCTTTAGTATGGAACCAAATGTCATTTTTGTTGGCAAATGAAAATGTAAGCCAATCATTTTCTTTATTGTTTTTTCCAACATAAATTTTAAATCCATCAATAGTATATTCAATTGGAGAAAAAGAATGTTGTTTTATTTTTTTGATGTTTTTATTTTTCTTTCCTTTTGATTTCACTCTAAAAAATAAGTTTTCATCAATTTCATCCAAAATTTCTTGAACATTATTCAAAGTTGAACTATTTTCTAATTCATATACAATACTGTCAAGATAGTTAATCTCTTTTTCTGTTTCGATTTTCTGTTCTGTTACAATAATAGATGCATTTTTTAATTTTGAATATTTTTTAAAAAATCTCTTGGCATTAACATTAGGGGAATATTTAGGGTCTACACTAATAGAAATCAGTTTATTATTATCATAATAATTTTCTATTTCAATCTTAGAAGAATGAGTATTTGGAATACGATATAAATTAGCAGTTATAAGCTCTCCATATATTCTATACTCATCCATTCCTTCACATTCTTTTAATTTTGTATTTATATTAAGTAAACGTTCATTATATTTTTTTAAAAGGTCTAAGACTTTTTTTAATGCATTATTTTTTTGAGTCGTAAATTCTTCAAAAGTTTCTCTTTCAAAATAAAAATCATCAATAAAATCATTTAGTTTAAACTGCTCTGAAGTAGGTGAATCTAATGTTAAAACATAATCAGAAACTTGTGAATTTTTATATATTTTTTCAAATCTCAAATCAGAAGGATTTTTCAAAATCTTACAAAAATAATTATAAAGTTTTTCTAAATCTTCTTTAGAAATATTTTTGATATTACATTTGCTAATACTAGTTTGAACAAATGATAAACTAAAACCAGTGAATGTGTCAACAATTGATTTTGCTAACTCATCAAAGCTAATATTAGTGAATTTTGCATAAAATTCTTCGAAGCTCTTTATTGCTGTAAAGTCGAATTTATTTGAGCTAGGCAATAAATAATAACGAGATGGGATTATTTCTCGTTCAGCATTTTCGGATGAAATATATTTCATTGGAGCTATTATTTTGTTATTATTATCGACTAGAATTACATTACTATGTTTTCCCATTAATTCGACAATTAAAGTTTTGACTTCTATTTCATTAAATTCATTTATTGTTTCTAATTCTATATTTACAATTCTTTCAAGTCCATTCATAAAAATTCTAGAAATTCGTGCACCAATTAAATATTTTCTTAAAAGCATACAGAAATTAGGAGCAACAAGAGGATTTACGTGTGAATGTGTTGATAAATTTATCCTATAATTGCGCGGAGATATGCAAATATTTAATGCGAAATTTTTACCTTGAGAATATATTCCAAGAATAAGGGTATCCTTGTTTGGTTCATGTATTTTATCTATTTTTCCACCTATAAGAGGTGTTAATTCATCTATAACTGATTTTGTTACAATTCCATCAAAAGCCATAAAATCAACTCCTTCAAATATTAATATAATACCACAAAAATGAATTATTGTAAATAATCTAAGGGATTTAGATATTCCTCATTTAACCTGAAACCAATATGTAAATGGCATCCTGTTGTGGCACCATTTGTTGGACGGCCTAAAGAGTCTGCATAAGTATTACCGTGAAACTCCATAAACATATTTAGGACCTACTGTTCCAATTAATTGACCTTGAGAAATATCATCACCTATTTTTACAATATAATTAGGGGATACATGGCAATATGAAATTTTTAAATTCTGTGGAGTTGTAATTGTTATAGTAAAACCACCTCCACCCAGAAAACCAACAAATGTGACTTTTCCATCAGTTGTTGCTATTAAATTAGTTCCTTCAGGTGCAGGAATATCTATTCCTTTGTGATATGTAGATGCGCCAGAAGTTGGAGCTGTTCTTTTTCCAAAATTTGATGAAATTCTCGTATAGCCAGGAATTGGCCATGCAAAATTTTCATTGCCATAAAAAATTAAAGGTTCTTTAATACTAGAAGAAATCTCTGAAAATGATAAAGTAGGAATAAACAAAACTGAGATTACAATTGAAAAAATAATTATTTTTAAAATTAATTTATTAATAAAACCACCTCCGAAACAAGGGGTATAGTGTGAGTTGTTCTTGCCAATTTTTGTTTTCGACTATAAAGAGAAAATCTCAAAGGGCTAGCGATTGTAGCTTTTATATATTAGGAAGTCCAGAGGATTTTCCTAGTATATAAAAAGAAGTTTAGTATAAAACTAAACTTCTTATGGCAGGGGTAGTAGGATTCGAACCCACACAAGCGGTTTTGGAGACCGATGTGCTACCATTGACACTATACCCCTAAATCAAATTACTATAATATATTAACACAAGTTTTTTAAAATGACAATAGATTTTATAAAAAAAGTGGAAAATCTTAAATACAAAATCAAGAGGATTAGAGTTATATTATTTTGTGTGTCGGGTGTACATAAATTGACAAAATAAACATAAAATGGTATAATTATAAAGTAAGCACTTTGAAAAAAAGGCAATGTTTAATTGCCTAATATGTGAATTTTTGAAAGAAAGGTTGAAAAAGAAAAATGCTTAGAATTGTTTTGGATGCGAAAAAAGGAGAATTTGTTTCCGCAGAAGGAAGCCAATTCTTTAGGGCTCAATATGTTTTTGGCGAAGGGTGGACTTGCAGAATCCGGGCAGACGGAGTAGTTATCTGTAAATACACAGAAAATCAAGATTTGAGGTATCAGGAGGTTTGTCTTAAGGTAAACACAAAAGGTATTGTTACAATATCTAGATTAAAGTATGGAATTAGAGAAAACAGTAAACGCTTTAGAACCAAGGATTGGCCTGGAATGGCTACAATAACTCTATATGGTGGAGACTTTGAAAGAGCAAATTGCTTTTTTGATAGTATTGATGAACAAAAGAACAAATAAGGAGGAAACAACAAATGGCAACACTGAAAATTGAGTTCAAAGACAAGAAGTTCATTTCTAACAATGGAGTTAACGTCGTGAAAATGACGGAAAACGAATTTGAAGGAAATGGGTGGAAAGGAAGAGTTGACGAAGATGGAAACTTTTCCTTTGTGTGCGTCAAGTATTATGAAAACCAAAGGTACCAACTGAAGTTTAGGGTCAGTGGAGGTTACTTCAAAAAGACCCTGAAAATTGGCGAATCAAAGCCAATTGTCTTGAAATCGTATTATTACAAACAATGGCCTGTTGACGGCATCATTGGACTTTCCAGTGGAGTTATCTATGAAAGAAACTGCTACTTTAGAACAGGAGATTTTCAGAGCTTTCTTGATGAAAACGATATAACAGCGGTTAGATTTGAAGAATCAAATGGGTTCTACAAATTGTGCCAGAAGAAAGAAAAGGAAGGAAAAAGAACATTTTTTTTCGAGGAGCTTCAGACTGATGGCAGGTGCAATCTAGTATCTGAAAGAAGCAGTTATGATGACAATCCTCAAGTCGATTCTACTATTAAGGTAGTAGAACTTAAAGACGCAAGCTGGGCACTGAAAACGGTGTGGATGAATGGGAGTGTGAGCAATAGAATTCTATATACTCTGGATAATCCCAGAGAAATCGTTGGACTGCCTAAGCTGTACGAATAATTCACATATTTAGCTGAAACAGACTCCTTACATAGGGGTCTGTTTTTTTTATGTTCATTAATACTAAGTCATAATCCCACACCTTGGGGTCACATACAATATATGTTGAAAACATTCCAAATTTTGGACAAGCTAAACATTCGTATAAAATCTAATAGTGCCAAAAGCGCCTCTTTCACTTAGTCCAAAAATTAATATATTACTATGGAATAAGGCAAAGACCCCCGACGAAGACCCTAGCTATGTTTTTGCCATGGAATAGTAATATATTAATTTTTGACGTGAACATTCCTCTTTTGGCACTTTAAGATTTTCTATACTCAAGTTTAGATGCACAAAATTTTCCATTATTTAACATATATGTATGTGCCCCCAATGTGTAGTATTATGACTCGGTATTAATGGCTATAATTTCACTTCCAAAACAGTGCATGGAAAATTAGTAAAATACTTGACATTTAAATTATAATGAAATATAATAATAAAAATCAAATAATTGTGATGAAAAAGAAAAATTATGTGAATTATTTTTAGAGAGCTAGCAGTTGGTGCAAAGTTAGTATAAGAAGCATAAGGGGAGCTTTGGAGCAATACTAAATTAAGGTGTTTAAAACAAATTAGATGTTTTAAAAATTAGGGTGGAAACGCGGAAAATTAACTTTCGTCCCTAGCTTGTTATTGGCTAGGAATGAAAGTTTTTTTGTTCAAAATTAAATGAAAAAGAAAATAGGAGGAAACAAAAATGGTAAAATCAATGGACACAATAGTAAATTTGTGTAAAGCAAGAGGATACATTTATCCAGGATCTGAAATTTATGGAGGTCTATCAAACACATGGGATTATGGACCTTTAGGAGTTGAATTAAAAAATAATGTAAAAGCATTATGGAGAAAAAAGTTTATACAAGAAAGTAAATATAATGTTGGATTAGATGCAGCAATATTAATGAACCCACAGACTTGGGTTGCATCAGGACATGTTGGAGGATTTTCAGACCCACTTATAGATTGTAAAGAATGCAAAACAAGACATAGAGCAGATAAATTAATAGAAGAATGGGCACATGAACATGGAAAAGATATGATTGCAGATGGAATGACAGATGTAGAAATGATAAAATTCTTAGATGATAATAATATTTGTTGTCCAAACTGTGGTAAACATAATTTTACATCAATTCGTAAGTTCAATCTGATGTTTAAAACATTTCAAGGTGTAACAGAAGATGCAAAAGCAGAAATATATTTAAGACCAGAAACAGCACAAGGAATATTTGTAAACTTTAAAAATGTAATGAGAACAACAAGAAGAAAATTACCAATGGGAATTGCACAAATTGGTAAAGCATTCAGAAATGAGATAACACCAGGAAATTTTACATTTAGAACAAGGGAATTTGAACAAATGGAACTTGAATTTTTCTGCAAGCCAGGAACAGATTTAGAATGGCATGAATATTGGAAAAAATTCTGTGAAAATTGGTTAATATCTTTAGGAATGAAAGAAGAAAATATACGTTTAAGAGACCATAGCCCAGAAGAATTAGTATTTTATAGTAAAGCAACAACAGATATAGAATATGCATTTCCATTTGGATGGGGAGAATTATGGGGAATTGCAGATAGAACAGATTATGATTTAACAAATCATGCTAAACAATCAAATGAAGATTTTACATATTTAGACCCAGAAACTAATGAAAGATATGTTCCATATTGTATTGAACCATCACTTGGAGCAGATAGAGTTGCACTTGCATTTTTATGCAATGCTTATGATGAAGAAGAGATTGCAGAAGGAGATACAAGAATTGTATTACATTTACATCCTGCATTAGCACCATATAAAGTAGCTGTATTACCATTATCAAAAAAATTATCAGATAAAGCACAAGAAGTTTATGAACAATTATCAAAAAAATTTATGTGTGAATATGATGAAACAGGTTCAATAGGAAAAAGATATAGAAGAGAAGACGAAATAGGAACACCATATTGTGTAACTATTGATTTTGATACATTAGAAGATAACACACTAACAATCAGAGATAGAGATTCAATGGAACAAGTAAGAGTAAAAATAGATGAATTAGAAAACTGGATAAATCAAAAAATTGAATTTTAGGAAAGGAACAAAAGAAAAAATAAAATGGAAAATAAAAAACATCCAATAGTAATAACAATATTTATATTACTAGCAATTAGTATAATAGTAATGCTGTATTTTTATAATAAATTTAATACAGAACAATTGACATTATTATCAGGTGAAGCTAACAAAATATTGGAAGCAGATTTGACACAATATAATATTGATTTTAAAATAAGGACCAAAAAAGATTATGCAAAAGTTGAAAAAGCAATAAAAGAATATATATCAAGTCTTAAAAATATATATACAGAAATGAATGAGATATCTTCTGGAATAAATCCGAATCTAATTTTTTCGGTTCAAAATATGAAGAAGACTAATTTAGAAGATGTAGATAACATTATTAGTGAATATAAAGAAAAAAGTCAAACTTTAGTTACAGAATATGAAAAATTAGTAACTACAGAAAAAATTGAAGAAAATATTAATAGTGTAAATATATCAATAAGAAAGGAATATTATACAAACTTATATAATGAAATTATGCTAAAATATGGAATGAAAAGTCAATATGAACACTTAGAAGAAAAAATAAAAGATGAAAAAGGAATAATATTAGATAAGTTAAATAAAATTCAAAAGATTAAAGAATTTTTCAATAATAACAAAAATTATTGGACAATAAAAGACGACAAAATTCAATTTACAAATTTAAATAAAATGACAGAGTACTATAATTTAGTGAATTCAATTATAGACTAGAAGGAGAAAAATATGAGAAGATATTTTGGAACTGATGGAATTCGTAGAATTGCAAATACTGAATTATCACCAGAATTAGTATATAAAGTTGCAAAAGCAGGAGCATATGTTTTGTCAAAACATACAAATAAAGCCCCAACAATCTTAATAGGAAGAGATACACGTCTTTCAGGAACTTTAATTGAAAGTGCGATGGTTGCAGGATTTTTAAGCTATGGTGCAAATGTAAAATTACTAGAAGTAATGCCAACACCTGCTGTTGCATATTTGACTAGAAAATTACAAGCAGATGCAAGTGTTGTTATATCAGCATCTCACAATACTTATGAATTTAATGGAATTAAATATTTTAGTAATAAAGGAATGAAAATCTCTGATGAATTAGAAGAAGAAATCGAAGAAGTAATGGATTCTGGTAAACTTGATGAATTATCAGCTGTTAAAGATAAAATCGGAGTATCTGAAATAAAAACAGAATTACTAGATGAATATGTTTATTTCTTTAGAAAAAATTTTGATGATAGTATTGAAAAGTATAATAGACCAGACTTTAAAGTTGTAATTGATACAGCAAATGGAGCAACATATAAAGTTGCTGAACAAGTATTTACAACACTTGGAATTAAACATGAAATAATAAATAATAATCCTAATGGTGTAAATATAAATGATGGTTGTGGTTCAACTCATTTGGAAATGCTAAAAGAATATGTTATAAAAAATAAGATGAGCCTTGGAATTGCTTATGATGGTGATGGGGACAGATGTCTTGCAATTGATGAAAATGGAGAAGAAATTGATGGAGATAAAATCTTAGCTATTATAGGTAATTATTTAAAAGAAAAAGGAGAATTATCTAAAGATACAATAGTTGCAACAGTAATGAGTAATTTAGGACTTAACAAATATGTTGATGAAAATAATCTACATCTAATTCAGACAAAAGTCGGAGATAGATATGTTTTAGAGGAAATGCTTAAAAATGGTTATAATCTTGGTGGAGAACAATCAGGACATGTAATTTTATTAGATTATAATCCAACAGGAGATGGAATATTAACATCATTAATGTTAATAAAAATAATATTAGAAAGTGGTAAAAAGACTTCAGAGTTAAGCAATATGATGCAAAAATATCCACAAGTATTGATTAATGCTAAAGTAGCTCAAGACAAAAAATATGATTATGAAAAAAATGCAGAAATAAAAACTGCTATTGAAAAAATAGAAGCAAAATTCTCTGGAAATGGTAGAGTTTTGATTAGACCATCTGGAACAGAACCTGTTGTCAGAGTAATGTTAGAAGGTCAAGATAAAAATGTTCTTGAAACAGAAGCTAGAAAATTATGTGATTTAATAGAAAAACACTGCAAATAGAAAGAAGGATTGAAATGGGATTTTTCGACAAATTGAAACAAGGATTAACAAAAACTAAAGAATCAATAAATGAAAAAATTAATGATGTTCTTAGTAATTTTAGAAAAGTTGATGAAGAACTTTTAGAAGAATTGGAAGAAGCTTTGATAATGTCAGATATAGGAATAGAAACATCAACAAAGATAATATCTAATTTGAGAGAAAAAATTAAAAAAGATAAGATAGAAGATGGAGAACAAGTAAAAGAAGCTTTAAGAGAAGAAATTGAAAAAATCTTAGAAATATCAGATAATTCTTTAAAACTTGATACAAAGCCATCAGTGATATTAGTAATTGGAGTAAATGGTGTTGGAAAAACTACATCAATAGGAAAAATAGCTGCGAGATTATCAAGAGATGGTAAAAAAGTAGTTGTTGCAGCTGCTGATACATTTAGAGCAGCTGCAGTAGAACAATTAGAAATATGGGCAAAAAGAGCTGGGGCAGAAATAGTAAAAAGAGAAGAAGGAATAGATCCAGCATCTGTTGTATATGACGCAATAGCAAAAACAAGGGAAATAAATGCAGATGTATTAATATGTGATACAGCCGGAAGATTGCATAATAAAAAGTACTTGATGGACGAGCTTAACAAAATCCAAAAAGTAATAAATAAAGAAATGCCAGATTCTTCAAAAGAAGTATTGTTAGTAATAGATGCAGGAACTGGACAAAATGCAATATCACAAGTAAAAGCATTTAAAGAACAAGCAGATATTACAGGGATTGTATTAACAAAATTAGATGGAACTGCAAAAGGTGGAGCTGTTATAGGAATAGTTGAAGAAAATAAGATTCCAGTAAAATTCATAGGAGTTGGAGAGCAAATTGATGATATGGAAGTCTTTAATTCAAAAGATTTTGCAAAAGCAATAATTTAAAGGAGAAGTAAATGGAAAAAATTAAAATTGATAAGAAAACCAAAACAATACTTGTTATTGCATTTATTGCAATATATTTACTAATTACTTATATATCTTTAAGAGGACAGTATCTAGAATATTTGGAACTAGGAGAACAATATGTAGAAAAGTTTGTAACAGATGTAAAATATAAATATTCAATAATGGGAATCATTTTTGCGTTTTTAAGCATAACATTGTACTTTACAAATCTTGGTATAAAAAATGGATTAAAACCTTTTTTCGAACAAGAAAAAAGAGAGATGCCTAAATTACCTAATAAATCAATAACTCTTATGATTTCTGCAGTTGTAAGTGTTATAATATCAAATTCCTTGTTAGAAAAAGTGCTATTATTGGTTAGCAATGCTTCATTTAATTATTCTGATATAATATTTAATTTAGATATATCTTATTACATGTTTATAAAACCATTATTAGATACGATAATTCATTATCTAATAAATTTTATAATAGGAATAAGTCTATATATGACATTATACTACATTGCTGTATTTAATTTATATTTTTCAGCAGTGGATAGAAAGTTATTACGTGAAAGCAAATTAATTAAAAAGTTGTTTAGAAATGTAATTATTCTAGCTGTTGCATTTGGAATTAAAACAATATTAAATACTCAAAATATTGTCACAGGTAAATTTTTAACATTAAGTAATGGAACAGAATTAACAGGTGCTGGGACAATAGAATCAACAATACAATTATGGGGATATATAGGATTTGCGCTAGTAATAATGTTTTCAGTAATTTTGTCTGTTAGATATTTCAAAAAAGAAAAAAATAAGAAAGTAATGTATACATTAATATCTATACCAGCATATTTAGTTGCTTTATTTGTTGTGACAGTATTATATGATTATATATTTATAAAACCAAATGAATTCGATAAAGAGAAAACATATATTGCTGAAAATATTAGAGCAACCCAAAATGCTTATGGAATAAAAGTAGATGAAACCAACATTGATTATACAGGAACAATAAAACAAGAAGAAGTTGTAGAAAATACAGATATTATAGATAATATTACATTAGTAAGTAAAGACTTGGTTATTGAAAGTTTAAATGATACTCAAACAGAATCAGGATATTATACATATAAAGATGCTATACTTACACAATGCGAGATTGATGGTAATAAACAGTTAGTATATGTTTCTCCAAGAGAAATTCAAAATTTCGGGATTTCTTATAACAATAAGACTTATGAATATACACATGGAATTGGCCGAATTGTTACATCTGCAACACAAGTTACAGAGGATGGAAATGTAAAATACTTAAAGAAAGACATTACAGGAGAAGATGATATATACAAAATAACTGAACCTAGAATATATTATGGATTAGAAACAAATAGTACTGCAGTAACAAATACTAAAAACAAGATTGAATATGATTATACTGATGAAAAAGGAATAGAACATATATATAATTATAACGGAAAATCTGGTATACAACTAGGATGGCTAGATAGACTAATTTTGGCAATTAGAAATAGTGATTTTAAATTAGCTATGTCAAGTTCTGTTTCAAGTGAAAGCAAGATTTTGACAAATAGAAATATAATTGAAAGAGCAAGAACTGTATTACCAACTTTATTATATGATGAAAATCCTTATACTATTATTAGTGATGGTCAAATATACTGGGTGTTAGACGGATATACAGTATCAGACCAATATCCATATTCAACATATTCTAAAATAGAATATCAACAAGAAAGAAAAAATATTAATTATATAAGAAATTCAGTAAAAGTAATAATAAATGCTTATGATGGTGATATGAAGTTTTATATAACAGATAGAACAGATCCTATAATAATGTCATATTTAAAATTGTATCCAACGATTTTTTCAGATTATACAGGAGAAGAAATTCCAGAAGAAATGAAATCACAATTTAAATATCCTGAAATGCTATATAAGATACAATCACAAATGCTTATGGTATATCATAATGTTAAAGAAGATGTATTATATAGAAATAATGATATATGGGCATTAGCTACTTATGGGACAAGTACATCAAAATCAAAAAAAGCAGTATTAGAACCTTATGGTGCAATGATAAAAACTTCAGATGGAGAAAATTATGAATTAGGATTAATTCAAATGTATACACAAGAAGGAAAATCAAATATAACTTCATATCTTGTTGGAACAGTTGATGGAACTAAATGTGAACTAAGAATATATAAATATCCAACAGATAGTAATATTTTAGGACCAAGTCAATTGGATAATCAAATAGAAAAAGATGAAAC
Source organism: uncultured Clostridia bacterium (assembly GCA_934130355.1). Classification (GTDB taxonomy): domain Bacteria; phylum Bacillota; class Clostridia; order TANB77; family CAG-508; genus CAG-269. The sequence continues at coordinate 10,739 of CAKOXV010000001.1, read as the reverse complement.
AATTTCAGCAGAACTTGCAACATTAAATGTTACTGGAAGTAAAATTTTTAAACAAATGAAAATTATTCCTATTGATGGCACAGTTTTATATGTTGAAACAATTTATCAAACAATGACAAATGAACCTAATGCACCAACTACACTTGAAAAAGTAATTGTAGCTTCAGGAACAAAAGTTGCTATTGGAGATACACTACACGAAGCTATTGATAACTTATTATCACAATCAGCTGTAAATATAGATATAACAAACACGGATAGCATAGAAGGTATGATTGAGGCAATTATTAATGCAAATAAAAATCTGACAGAATCAAACGATAGAAATGATTGGGAGATGATGGGAACAGATTTGAAGAAACTTCAAGAGCTTATTGATACATTAGAAAAAATGTATGAAAGTGATAAAACAAATTCAATTTTCAAAAATGTAATAAAATAGTTAAAAATTGACCACCCTAATTATAAAAGTTAGAGTGGTTTATTTTTTTGAAGGTTAGAGGAGTTTTATGAAAAAAGATAATATATTGGAAAGCATTGAAAAGAAAAACTTGGAAGAATTGTTGTATGTATTAGGAAATAAAAAGGAGATTGCAAAAAGAAATTTTATTGCTGGGATTTTTAGGGGTGTTGGCATAGGAATAGGTGTTACAATTGTTTCTGCTATAATAGTGTATTTTTTGCAAAGACTTGTGAAATTGAATTTGCCTGGAATTGGGAGATACATTAATGATATTGTGGAGATTGTGGAGGAAATGAATAGATACAAATAAAATGATTTTAAATTGCTAATTTACAAGTTAATATATATTTTCGCACAATAGACTGTCAACACCCGTAGGTTTTTGCACATATATATTAAATAATGGAAAATTTTGTGCATCTAAACTTGAGTATAGAAAATCTTAAAGTACATACACGAGGAATGCTCACATCAAAAATGAATATATTACTATTCCATGGCAAAAACATAGCTGGGGTCTTCGTCGGGGGTCTTTGCCTTATTCCATAGTAACATATTCATTTTTGGACTAAGTGAGAGAGGCTCGGGTTGTACTTTTAGATTTTATACGAAAGTTCAGCTTGTCCAAAATTTGGAATGTCTTTAATATATATGTGCAAAAACCTACGGGTGTTGACAAGTCTATTGTGCGAAGCTATATATTTTAAATATTAATTCACAATAATTTCAACTTCTATTTTTTCAAAAAGCCTTGTAAAAATAATATATTTAGTGTAAAATTAAGGCAAAAAGTAAATAATAATAAGGATTAAGAAACGAGGGTAAAAATAAATGAAATTTGTAACAGATGAAAAGACTCAAAAAGAATATAAAGAATTTTTAGAAAAGCATACTAGATGCAATTTTCAACAATCACCAGAATGGGCAAAAGTAAAATCAAATTGGAAAAATGAAGTAGTATTAGCAGAAGATGAGAGCGGAAAAATTATAGGAGCAGTAAGTGTGCTAATAAGAAAAATACCTATTTTTGGTAATATTATGTATTCATCAAGAGGACCAACTTGTGATATACATGATATACAAGTTGTGAAACAATTAACAGATGGGATTAAAGAATTAGCTAAAAAATATAATGCTATAGTATATAAAGCAGAACCTGATATTGAAAGTAGTGATGAAGAGTTTAGAAAAATCGTAACAAATTTAGGATACAAAATAAAAGATGATGCTAAAAACTTTAGAGAAGAAATTCAACCAAGATATGTTTTTAGATTAGATATAAAAGATAAAACTGAGGATGAAATATTTGCAGGATTTCATTCAAAAACTAGATATAATGTACGTTTAGCAATAAAAAAAGGAGTAGAAGTAAGAGAAGGTACAAGAGAAGATTTGAAAGAGTTTCACAAAATAATGGTTGAAACAGGTGCTAGAGATGGATTTATAATAAGACCATTATCATATTTTGAAAAAATGTATGATGAAATGGCACCAGAGCATATGAAATTATTAATGGCATATCATGATGGAAAGCCAATATCAGGAGTAATACCTATTTTTTATGGAAATAAAACTTGGTATTTATATGGGGCAAGCAGTAATGAACATAGAAATTTAATGCCAAATTATTTGCTACAATGGGAAATGATAAAAATGGCAATTGCCAGAAAAGATGACATATATGACTTTAGAGGAGTTTCAGGAGTTGTAGATGAAAGTCATCCACAATATGGACTATATAGATTCAAAAAAGGATTTGGTGCAACATTTACAGAATTTATTGGTGAGGTTTATATTCCATTTAAACCTTTAACTTATTCATTATATAAATTTTCAGAGAAATTATTTAGAAATATAAGAGGGTTAAAAACAAAATTCAAAAAATAAAGGAGTATTATGAAAGCTTTAGTTGTAGAAACTCAAAGAATAAAAGATAATTTAAAAATAGTAAAAGAAATTATAAATAGTGATGAACAAAAAGTTACATTAATTGCAGTTGTTAAAGGAAATGGATATGGATTGGGATTAGTAGAATATGCACAATTTTTAGCAGATAATGGAATAGAAATTTTTGCTGTGGCAACTGTACAAGAAGCGGTAAAACTAAGAAAAAACGGAATAAAACAAGATATATTAATGTTATCATCAACAGAAATTAAGGAAGATATAGAAGAATTAATACAAAATGATATCATCTTAACAATAGGATCTAAAGGTGCTGCAGAAATAGTAGATGAAGTGGCACAATCACAAAATAAGAAAGCAAGAGCACATATAAAAATAGATACTGGATTTGGAAGATATGGATTTATATATAATCAAAAAGAAGAAATGATTGAAGCAGTTAAAAACTTGAAAAATGTAAAAGTAGAAGGTATGTTTTCACATTTTTCAATAGCATTTTATGGTGATGGAAAAGAAACAAGAGAGCAATATAACAGATTTTTAAAGTGTGTAGATGCATTCAAAGAAAATGGTATAGAACCAAAACTTTTACATATATGTAATTCATCGGCAACATTGCGTTTTCCTGAAATGCATTTAAATGCAGTAAGAGTTGGTTCAGCACTACTTGGAAGACTTGCTATTCCAAATAAATGGGGATTTAAAAAAGTAGGATATCTAAAAGAAAATGTAGCAGAAATCAAGACACTTCCAGCAGAATATAATATAGGATATTCAAATTCTTATATAACAAAAAAAGAAACAAAAGTAGCAATAATTCCATTAGGTTATGCTGATGGATTTAATGTAAAAGTTGATAGAGATATGTTTAGACCAATAGACAAATTAAGATACATAGTTAGAGACATAAAAGATGCTTTCAAAAAGCAACAAATATATGTTAATATTAATGGTGAAAAATGCAAAGTACTTGGAAGATTAGGAATGTTTCATGCAAGTGTTGATATTACAGAAAAAAATGTTGAAATAAATGATGAAGCGAGATTTGAAGTGAGCCCAATGCTTGTTGACAGTGAAATAAAAAGAATTTATGAATAATGGTTTATAGGTTAACCATAAAACCTAAATATTTTTTAGAAAAGGAAATCAAAATGAGCAAAAAAGAAGAAACAGTAAAAATCAATTTTTTTAAGAAAATCTGGTATTCAATAACTAAATTTGAACAATATCCAGCAATGGCTGTAGAAGGATTTAAAAGAGCAATGGGTTACTTAGTAATGTTGACAGCAATAGTAACTATATTTATAACAATTGGTTCAATTTTACAATTAAAAACAGTAGTAAATGAATTGGCTAAATATATACAAGATAATATTCCGGAATTTTCTTATGAAGAAGGAAAAATATCTATGAATACAGAAGAAAATATAATTATATCTAATGTTGAAAATGTTGCAATAGATAAAATTGTTATAGCACCATCAGCTAAAACAGAAGAAGAAAAAGAACAAGTACAAAAAGAAAACGAAATAGAAGGAATAACTGTGTATTTCTTTGATGAGCAAATAATATTAAATAGTCAAGGTGCAAGTGAAAATCTTTTAAAACAAACATTTTCTTATAGTGATTTTATAGCAAATTACACAGGAGAAAATATTCAAAAATTTGATAAAACAGAGCTTGTACAATATCTAACAGGTCAAAAAATGTCTTCGTTTTTTGCTAGATATGGGATAGCAATATTTGCACAATGGTTAATAATCAACATATTCTCAATGATGTTAAATGCATTAGAAGTAGCTATATTAGGATGGGTGACAATGTCAATAGCAAGATTAAAAATTAAATTTGTTGCTATATATAATATGGCAGTATATTCATTAACATTATCAACATTTCTAAACATTATATATATAATTATAAATTATTTTACAAGTTTTACAATAACATATTTCCAAGTTGCATATATTGCAATCGCATATATATATCTAGCCGCAGTAATTTTCATTTTAAAAGATGATTTAATTAAGAAAATGCAAGAAGTTGAAAAAATACAACAAGAACAAATAAAAGTGAGAGAAGAAATTAAAGCAGAAGAGAAAAAAGAAGATAAAGAAGATAATGAGGGCGAAGATAAGGAAGAAAAAGATGATGACAAAAGTGAAGGTACACAAGGGTCAGAAGCTTAATAAGAAAAAGAAGGAGTATGAACATGGACAAGGATAAAAATAATGATAAAAACAAGAATAAAAATAAAAAAGAGTTATTTATAAATATAATTTTAATATTACTAATAGTAGTTATTGCAGCAGTTGGAATATATTTTATATATAAAACTCAAAAAGATAATAATTCAGAAGAAAATGTATTAACATATACAGAATTGCTATCTGAAATTAATAATGGAACAATTGAAAAAATTAAAATGACTGTAGGAAGTACAACATTAAAAGTAAAATTAAAAGATGTTGAAAAAGAAAAAACAGCAATTATTCCAAATACACAAGTATTTATTGAAACAATACAACCTAAATTGGAAGAGAAACAAATAGAATTAGAGCAAAAACAAAGAAGTATAATATCACAAATACCATCTTATATAATGTCAATATTGCCAACAATTATTATGGTTGCACTATTTATTATGATATTTAAAATGCAAGGACTTGGAGATAAAGGCGAAGTATATGATGATACAGAAAGAAAAACTAAAGTAACTTTTGATGATATTGCAGGACTAGATGAGGAAAAAGAAGAGTTAAAAGAAATCGTAGAATTTTTGAAAAATCCAAAAAGATTTGCAGAAATGGGGGCTAAGATACCTAAAGGTGTTCTTTTGTATGGAAAACCGGGAACAGGAAAAACATTGATTGCAAAAGCAATAGCTGGAGAAGCGGATGTACCATTTATTTCAATGAGTGGTTCTGAATTTATAGAAATGTTCGCAGGATTAGGAGCATCAAGAGTTAGAAAATTATTTGATAAAGCGAGAAAATTATCTCCTTGTATAGTATTTATAGATGAAATAGATGCAATAGGTTCAAGAAGAACAAGTAATAGTGGTGGAGAAACTGAAAACAATCAAACATTAAACCAATTATTAGTCGAAATGGATGGGTTTTCAACAGAAGAGACAATAATAGTATTAGCGGCAACAAACAGGCCTGAAATGCTAGACAAAGCACTTTTGAGACCAGGTAGATTTGATAGACAAATAACAATTCCAGCACCAGATTTAGCGGGAAGAGAAGCAATATTAAAAATTCATGCTAAGGATAAAAAATTAGCCGATGAAGTTTCATTATATGATATTGCTGAAGACACAGCAGGATTTACAGGTGCAGAACTTGCTAATATATTAAATGAAGCAGCTATTATTGCAACAAAAAGAGAACATGAAGCAATAACAAATGATGATTTAGATGCAGCTGTAAAAAAAGTAACTGTAGGACTAGAGAAAACAAGTAGAAAGATTTCAGAAAAAGATAAAAAATTAACAGCATATCATGAAGCAGGACATGCTATAGTAAGTCAGTTCTTACCAACACAAACAGCTGTAAAAGAAGTTTCAATAATTCCAAGAGGAATGGCTGGAGGATATACAATGTATAAATCTAATGAAGATAAATACTATATATCTAAAACAGAAATGGAAGAAAAACTTATTGCTTTATTAGGTGGAAGAGCTGCAGAAAAATTAATTTTGAATGATATTTCAACAGGAGCAAGTAATGATATAGAAGTTGCAACACAAATTGCAAGAGATATGGTTACAATATATGGAATGAGTGACATTATAGGACCTATATCTTTAAAAGGTGATGATGGCCAGGTTGAGTACCAAATGTTTGGAGAAGACATACAAGATGCAATAGGAAAAGAAGTAAAAAAATTAATAGATACAGCTTATAGAAATGCACAAGAAATATTAAAACAAAATGTAGAAATACTTCATGCAATCGCAACAGAACTAATGAGAAAAGAAAAAATCAGTGGAGAAGATTTTAATAAATTTTTTAACTAAAGTAAAAATAGAAAGAGGTTTAATATGGAAGAATTTGCTAAATATATTTTAAATGAAGATGATTTAATGTCAAAAATTGAAATAATATATTTCTTATCACCTAAATTAGGAATAAACTTTGATAAATCAATTGTATTTAAAACAGAAATAGCAAGAATATTCTTGGAATATACAAAATTAGATGTAGATAGTAATATAGTTCTAACTGCTTGTCTTTTGTGCAACTGCAAAAAAGTGGATGATGCTCAAAAGATTGGAAAATTAAAGACTTATGCAAAAGAAGGAGCAGAATATTTATCAAAATTAGGATTTGATGAGCGCTTTTGCAAAATTTGTGAAGGTGTAAACAGATATAGTGGAATAAAAACGAGAGAGCCTGAAAGTGATATACTTGAGCTGATTGATAACTTTGGCGGTATGCTTATGGATAGACCAGAGAGAGTTGGATTAAATCCTGATGAAGCTATGGTATTAATTGAATATAGAAATCTTAAAGAAGAATATAATAGATATGTTGAAGTTTTTAGAGATTTTGTAAATGCAATGGAGAAAATTGAAATACATGGTATTGTAAATACAACAGTATTTGCTAGATTACAAAAATTAATAAGAGATTCAAAAACTGTTACTGAATTTGCTAAAAAGCTTGCTTCTGATTATTCTCCTAGTGTAGATAAGAAAATAGCAGAATTGGAAGGAATAAAAATAGAGAATAAAAATCAAAGTGGTAGAGCATTATTTACTGCGGAAAGCGAAGAAAAAATACTAAAACGTGTAAAATAATAACTTTATTTTATAGTAAAAGGAGGCTAAAATGTACGAAGTTTTTGCGGATTTGCATGTTCATATAGGTAGAAGTGAATCAGGCAAACCAATAAAAATAACAGCAGCAAGAAGTTTAAATTTTGCTAATATAGCAAAAGAATGTGCAGAAAGAAAAGGAATAAATATAGTAGGAATAATAGATTGTGCTTCTCCTTATGTCATAGAAGACATAGAAAATTTTTTACGTACAGGAGATGCGTATCAACTTGAAGATGGAGGAATAATTTACAAAGATAAAGTTTGTATATTATTAGGAAGTGAAGTAGAAACTTCTGAAGTTGGTAGAAATGGAAAGTGTGGAAGTGCACATAATGTGTGCTTTTTCCCGCACTTAGAAGATATAAAAGGTTTTTCAAAAGAAATGAGTACACATATTAAAAATATAACATTGAGTACTCAAAGGTCTGATATTTCAGGATATGAATTGATAGATATAGTAGAAAAATATAATGGAATATTAATACCAGCACATGTATTTACACCATTTAAGAGTTATTATGGAAATTGTACAGATAGATTAAAAGATGTTTTCAAGGAAAAATATGATAAGATTTTTGCGATTGAATTAGGATTGAGTTCTGATACATTTCTTGCAGATATGATTTCAGAATTAGAAGATAAGACATTTGTTACTAATTCTGATGCACATTCATTACCTAAAATTGCAAGAGAATATAATAAATTACAAGTTGAAGATATAAGTTTCAAAGAAGTAGTAAAAGCATTAAAAAATGAAGATGGAAGAAAAGTATTGGCAAATTATGGACTAGACCCTAAATTAGGAAAATATCACAGAACTTATTGTGACAATTGTAATAGTACTATTGATACAAGAGAACCTGTTAAAGTTTGCCCTAAATGTGGAAGTGACCAAGTTACATTTGGAGTTTTTGATAGAATTGAGCTAATAAAAGATAAAGAAACAACACAAAGTCCAGCAAATAGGCCACCATATATTTATCAAATTCCATTAACATTTATACCAGGTGTTGGAGGAAAAACAATTGAAAAATTGTTAAATACTTTTGAAACAGAAATGAATATTTTACATAAGTTATCAGAAAATGATATAGAAGCTGTTGTTGGAGAAAAAATTGCAAAAAATATAGTAAATGCTAGAGATGGTAAAATAAAAGTTGAAGCCGGTGGTGGAGGAAACTATGGCAAAGTAAGTGGAACATAGTTCTAAAACTTTCTTTATTGCATAGACATTATGTAGAAATAGATTTTTAATAGGGAGATGTCTATGCGAAAGAGAAAAAGTGAAATTTTTTCAATTATTAAAGATGACATTATAAATAATGCAAAAGCTTATTTTGTTGTTGCTATTATTTTTACAGTTGGAGTATTTTTTGGAGTAATGTTTATAAATCAAACAGAGGACAAGACAGAAATTGAAAAGTATGTTAACACTTATATTGATGAAACCAAAAATCTTCAAACTCCAAATTTTTTAAGTGAGCTACAATATGATGTTAAAAACAATATTATTTTGGTTTTAATTTTATGGTTTGCTGGAACAACAATTATAGGAATACCAATTGCACTAGGAATAATTTTATTTAGAGGTTTTTGTTTAGGATATACTATAGCTTCATGTGTTGTTACACTTGGAAGAGTGAAAGCAATTATATTTATTTTTATAACTATGTTTTTACAAAACATAATATTTATACCTGTATTAATGATTCTTGGTGTAAGTAGTATAAAATTATACAAATCAATTATAAAAGATAGAAGAAAAGAAAACATAAAAGTTTCAATAATGAAACATAGTATAATATCATTAATTAGTTTATTTATACTAATATTAGCTTCAATATTAAAAGTTGAAGTGTCATATAGAATACTCGTAAATTTAATTAAATATTTTTAAAAAAACGTAAAAAGCTATTTACTTTTTACTCAAAATTTGATATAACAAAAGAGGTAATCAGTTATGTAAATAATTGTTACAAGACAATATGAATAAACATAGGTGGGGGAAGAAATGGAAAAACAATTAAACTTATTTTTTGAATTTTTAGAGAACGAAAAGAAGGTATCAACAAATACACTTCAATCTTATAAAAGAGATTTAAAACAATTTGAAAGATACATTCAAGAAAACGGAGAAGATTATAGCAAAATCACAGAAGAAGAAATAAAAAAATACATAAGCTATATGCAAGAAATAGGAAAGAAACCATCAACAATATCAAGAGGATTAGCATCAATCAGATCATTTTATCAATATGAAGCAAAAAGTAGAACTGTAGAGAAAGATCCGACAGAAGGAATTCAATCACCTAAAATTGAAAAAAGAGTACCAAGTGTATTAACTTCAAATGAAGTTGCACTGTTATTAGAACAACCTAAAAATGTTGACTTAAAAGGAACAAGAGACAAAGCAATGCTTGAGTTTGCTTATGCCACAGGAATGAGAGTAACAGAAATAATTTCACTAAACTTGGAAGATGTAAATTTAGAAACAGGATATGTTACATGTAAAAATAATAAAAAAGAAAGAACAATTCCTATTGGAAACATGTCATTAAAAGCTTTAAAGGAATACATAAAAAATGCAAGACCAACAATGATAAAAGATGAAAACGAAAAAGCTTTATTTGTAAATGTAAATGGTCAACGTTTAACAAGACAGGGATTTTGGAAGATTATTAAATATTATAAAGAACAAGCACATATAGAAAAAGATATAACACCACATGTGTTAAGACATTCTTTTGCAACACATTTATTACAAAATGGAGCAGATTTAAAGTCAATTCAAACAATGCTTGGACATTCAGATATATTATCAACACAAATTTATATGCAATTTCAAGATGAAACATTGAAAAACGTATATAAAAAGGCTCATCCAAGAGCTTAGTTAAGAAACCGGAAATTTATCCGGTTTTTTTGTGTTTAATCATTGTCGAAATTTGTCAAACGATTTTTCTTGACAAGTATTTTGGACAATAGTATAATGTGAACAGAAATTAATTTCTAATTATTTATTCAAATTTTTTATTATAAAAGTTTAATTCTAAATTTGGTAGTCAAAAAAATTTAAAACCCAAAAATCTCAAATTAAAACAACCATAAGCACGAACATGAAGGAGGTATAGTTATGAATAATGAGGAATTTTCACAAATTCTAAGAGCAATTAATGACGTAAGAGATGATTTACGAGAATTTAAAAATGAAATGAATAGGCGTTGGGATCAAAATGATAAATGTTGGGAACAGAATGAGAAACGTTGGGAAGAAAACGATAAACGCTGGGAACAGAATGAGAAACGTTGGGAAGAAAACGAGAAGCGTTGGAATGAAAATGACAAACGCTGGGAGCAAAATGAGAAGCGTTGGGAAGAAAACGAGAAGCGTTGGAATGAAAATGACAAACGTTGGGAACAAAATGAGAAACGTTGGGAAGAAAACGAGAAACGTTGGAATGAAAATGATAAACGCTGGGAGCAAAATGAGAAGCGTTGGGAAGAAAACGAGAAACGTTGGAATGAAAATGATAAACGCTGGGA